>NZ_JBFAMZ010000013.1:0-329405 GCF_040674635.1 Nonomuraea sp. NPDC049758 | reverse complement strand
GGACGCGTACTTCCTCACCAGAACCCGTTCCCGGATCCCCGCTCAGAGGCGTTCATTTCGTCTTGCGTTCTTTCGTTGTGTCTTAATTCTTTCAGCCGTTCAAGTCTCTGTCAAATTGACCGGACTTGCTCGACCTGCTGGAATTAAGTCGCGCCCCGCTTCCGGGACAACCCCTCTAACTTACCAGCTCATTCAGACCGCTCTGAACCGTCTTGAATGAACCAGAAGGAAGTGGGATTTGCCGGGCTTCTGTTGAGGCTCTTGCGAGCCCCTCGGCCGCCCTGCGCGAAGCAACTCTAGCAGTCTCCCGGGCGTACTTCGCGCCACACAGGTAATCGTAGGGTCCTTCCCTCGTCACAAGATCGTCAAACCTTGGTCATCGCCGTCCGTACGACACCCGAAGTCAAGCGGTCAGCAAGTCATCCGCAATCGTGCCTCGGTACGAAGGTAGCCACGAGCAGACTGCGCTCTCGGAGGTGCCCGCCATGACCCGCTCGGAGTTCGACGACATCCGTGCTTTCCTCGCCGACCCGGCGACCCATGCGGGAGACCTCCTGCGCATCGCCCGGACGCTGATCGACGACCTCGAGCAGGCACGCGTGCGCGAGGCCTTCCTGCGTACCCATTACCTGCGGCTGCTCACGGCGGCGCGGACGACCGTGGCCGCGGACATGGTCGGCGCGCCCGACCCGCTCGCCTTCCTCACGCGCGAGCTGGCCGAGCGCGGTCAGCTGCCCGAGGACGAGGACGCCGTGCAACAGATCCTGTCCGACGCCCGTACGGCTGAGGCGCTGCTCGCCTGCATGCACGAGGAGCAGCAGCAACAGCCGCCGGTAGTGCGGATGCGCGGGATGCGTCTGCGGCGGTGCGTCGGTGCGCACCGGACGCTCCCCCGTTGAGCCGGCCGGCCCAGCCGCTGATCGCTCAACGCTGATCCGCCAGGGGCTCAGGCTTCGACCGGATGAGGACTGTGGCCATACCCGGTCTTGGCCACCCGGCTGTAAGACTGCGCGTATGTGGCAACGTGGGCTGAACTGGTCGGCAATCATCCTGGTCGGGATATTTGGTCTGATGTGGATCGGTGTTGTGATCTATGCGGATCAGACGTCTTCCCTGTGGGTGCGTGCCGCTCAGGTGCTCTTCGGGGCCTTGCTGCTCGGGTGGGCCGTGCTCAAGGCGGTCGTCCTGGTGAGGAATCAGGAGGGCTGAAACCGGTATCCCATTCCGGGCTCGGTCAGCAGGTGCACGGGGTGGGCGGGGTCGCGTTCAAGCTTGCGGCGTAGTTGGGCCATGTACTGGCGCAGGTAGTGCGTCTCCTTCAGGTAGCCGGCGCCCCACACCTCCGTCAGCAGCTGCCGCTGGCTGATCAGTTTGCCGGGATTGCGAAGCAGGATCTCCAGGAAGTGCCACTCCGTCGGGGTCAGCCGTACGCCACCTGAGATCGTCTTACCCGCGAGGTCGATCACGTGATCGCCCAGCCGCACCGTCGCGGGTTCCTCTTCGTGCTGGTTCGTGCGGCGGGTCACCGCGCGGATGCGGGCCAGCAGCTCGTCGATGCCGAACGGCTTGGTGACGTAGTCGTCGGCTCCGGCGTCGAGGGCGTCCACCTTGTCCGTGCTGTCGGTACGTCCTGACAGCACGATGATCGGAACCTTCGTCCAGCCTCGCAGCCCCTGGATCACCTCGACGCCGTCGAGATCGGGCAGGCCGAGGTCGAGGACGACCAGGTCGGGATGCCAGTCGGCGGCCTGGCGCAGCGCCGATGCGCCGTCGGGGGCGACCGCGACCTCGTAGTGCCTGGCCGCCAGGTTGATGCGCAGAGCACGCAGGATCTGGGGCTCATCGTCGACGACGAGCACGCGGGTCACAGGGCCCTCCTCAGTGAGACCGTCATGGTGAGCCCTCCTCCGGGGGTGTCCTCAGGGAGCAGCGTGCCGCCCATCGCCTCGGTGAGGCCGCGCGAGAGTGCGAGGCCGAGGCCCACACCGGTGTGATTGTCGCGGTCGCCGAGTCGTTGGAAGGGCATGAACACCCTTTCATGCGCTTCCGTGGGGATTCCTGGTCCCCTGTCGATGACGCGCAGTTCGACCCGTTCGCCGTGCCAGCTCGCGGTGACGAGCACGGGCTCGGCTTCGGGGCTGTAGCGGACGGCGTTGGCCATCAGATTCACCAGGACGCGTTCGAGCAGCGCCGGGTCGGCCTGGAACTCCGGCAGGTCGGCCAGGACGTCACTTCTGACCCGGTCGCGCAGCGGGCCGAGGTCGTCGATGGCGCGTGGCAGCACGTCCTCGACGGCGACGGGCCGCAAGGTGACGCCCAGGACCCCGGCCTGGAGGCGGCTCATGTCCAGCAGGTTCGACACGAGACGGTTCAGTTTGATCAGGGACTCGCCGGCGGTGGCCAGCAGTTCGGCGCGGTCGTCGTCGGACCAGATGATGTCGGTGTTGCGCAGGCTCTCCACGGAGGCCATGGCCGAGGCGAGGGGGGTGCGCAGATCGTGGCCGACGGCGGCCAGCAGCGCGGTGCGCATGCGGTCGGCCTCGGCCAGCGGCTCGGCGCGCTCGGCCGCCTCGCGCAGGCGTTCCTGGCGCAGGGCGACGGCGGCCTCGGCGGCGAACGCCTCCAGGACGCGGCGGTCGCTGGCGTCGAGCAGCCGGCCGCGGGTCGCGAGCACCAGCCGGTTGTCGATAGTGACCACGTCGCTCCCGCCGTGCGGTCGGGTGTGGTTCGGGGTGGTGATCGGGGGGCCGCCGGACGTGGCGACGATGCGCCAGTCATCCGATGGATCGTCCCTTTCGAGCAGCGTCACCGCGGTCAGCGCGAACGTCTCGCGCAACCGTCCGAGCAGCGAGGCAACCGCGGACTCCCCGCGCAACACGTGTCCGGCCAGTGTGGCGAGGACTTCGGCGTCCGCCCTGGACCGGGCCGCTTCCCTGCTGCGCCGGGCGGCCAGGTCCACGACCGTGCTCACCATGGCGGCGACCAGGACGAAGATGGCCAGCGAGAGCACGTTCTCCGGTTCGGCGATGGTCAGGGTGTGCACCGGCGGCGTGAAGAACCAGTTGAGCAGCCCGAACGCGAGCACCGCCGCCGTGAGCGCCGGCCACATCCCGCCCACCAGCGCGACGCCGACGACCAGCAGCAGGAAGAGCAGGATCTCGCTGGGCAGGCTCAGGTCGAGCGGCGCGATCACGGCGGTGAGCGCCGGCATGGCGGCCAGGGTCAGGGCCCAGCCGGCCGACTTGCGGCGACGCGTCAGCGCTCCCCCGGGCTGCGGCCGACCGGAGCCGCCGCTGACGGCCTCGTGCGGGACCATGTGCACGTCGATCGAGCCGGACAGCGTGGCCGTCGTCATGCCCACGCCACGGGTGAGCAACTGCGCGAGCCGTCCTCGCCGGGAGGCGCCGAGGACGAGTTGCGAGGCGTTCACTCCGTCGGCGAACGCGATCAGCGCGCGCGGGATGTCGTCGCCCACGACCTGGTGGTAGGTGCCGCCGAGGTCCTCGACGAGTCTTCGCTGGCGTGCCAGGTTGGCCGGGTCGCTCGCGGTGGACAGGGCGTCGGCCCGGGTGACGTGCACGGCGAGCAGGTCGGCGCCCTTGGTCCTGGCCGCAATGCGGGCGGCGCGGCGGACGAGGGTGTCGCCCTCGGGGCCACCGGTGAGGGCGACGACGACGCGTTCGCGGGCCTCCCAGGTGCCCGCGATGTCGTGGTCGGCCCGGTACGCGATGAGCTGCCGGTCGACCCGGTCCGCCACCCAGAGCAGGGCGAGCTCCCGCAGAGCGGACAGGTTGCCGACGCGGAAGTAGTTGGCGAGGGCGGCGTCGACGCGTTCCGGCGGATAGACGTTGCCGTGGGCGAGGCGGCGGCGCAGGGCCTCGGGTGACATGTCGACGAGTTCGAGCCGGTCGGCCCGCCGGACGAGGTCGTCGGGGACGGTCTCGCGCTGCGGCAGGCCGGTGATCTGCTCGGCCACGTCGCGCAGGGACTCCAGGTGCTGGATGTTGAGGGTGGAGATGACGTCGATGCCGGCGTCCAGGATGTCCTGGACGTCCTGCCAGCGTTTGGCGTGCCGGGAGCCGGGCGTGTTGGTGTGGGCGAGCTCGTCGACCAGCACGGCCTTGGGGCGGCGGGCGATGATCGCGTCGGCGTCGAGCTCGGTGAACGTGGCGCCGCGATGGACGACGGTGCGGCCCGGCACGGTCTCCAGCCCGTCGAGCAGGCGGGCGACCTGGTCGCGGCCGTGGGTCTCGACATGGCCCACGACCACGTCACGTCCGCGTTCCTTGGCCCGTCGCGCCTCGCTGAGCATGGCGTACGTCTTGCCGACGCCGGGCGCCGCACCCAGGTAGACCCGCAGCCGCCCGCGCGACGTGCTTCCCATTTCTCCAGGTTACGGCTGGTATGGAGGAGCGACTCCCCAGCCCCAGTGCGGAACCGGCGCCTCCGGGGGCGGCGTCGCGCCGGGCTGGGAGTTGTGCACGGCCAGCCGGGTGCCCCATTCGATGTAGCCGGCGAACGCGGCCCTGAACTCGGGGTCGTCGGGCAGACCGACCTCGTCGGCGGCGTCCATGAGGAGGTTCACCCAGCGGCGGCGCTGCGGTTCGGTGATGGCTCGGCCCAGGTGGTGGGCGAGCATGTGGGAATATCCGCCGCGTTCGTGGGTGTACCGGTCGGGACCGCCGAAGACCTCGCTGAGCCACATGGCGACGTATTTGGGGTGGTCGGGGTCCATGTGGGCGAACAGCGGCCCGATGAGGTCGTCCTTGAGGACGGTCCGGTAGAACGTCGCGGTCAGCCGTTCGAACGCCTCGGTCCCGCCCGCCCACTCGTAGATGGTCGGGACGTCTTTTTCCGTCATGTAATCATGTAATCAGCACGTGAGTCGTAGGACAAGACCCGGCCCGACGAGGTCCGGAAACGACGAAGTCCCCGGTCGCCGTGTGGCGACCGGGGACTTCGGATTGGTAGCGGGGACAGGATTTGAACCTGCGACCTCTGGGTTATGAGCCCAGCGAGCTACCGAACTGCTCCACCCCGCGTCGGTGTGTTGTTATCAACTATACCGCCCTTCTGGACTCCTCCGACCCGGCCGCGCTTGTCCGGGCGCGTCGACGGCTATGACCATGGACCTCATGCTGCTCGAACCCCTGCCACCACCCCGCCGGCTTCGCTGGCGGCGGATGTTCCTCCTGGCGTCGCCCGTCGCGCTGGCCCTGCTCGTCATGGTGCCCATATGGGCCGATGACCTGCGCTTGGCGGACAGGAAGGATCGGCTCCTGGCCCATCCGCTGCCGCCCGAGACCTCGTTCAACGCCGCCGGCGCCCAGGGCTCGGTGGGCGTGCAGGAGGGCAACGGCGACCACTGTGACTTCCTGGTCAGGTTCTCGCTGCTCACCAGCTTGTCCGAGGCCGAGCTCACGAGCTACTACGACCGGATCAACGGCAGGGTGTACTTCCAGGACGGCGATCCCGCGTCCGCGGTGGTCGAGGTCCTGGAGACCGACGATGCCGGATGGGACCTGCGGTGCCGCTGAAAAGCAACGAGGTCCTGGCCATCGGCCAGGACCTCGAATCTTGGTAGCGGGGGCAGGATTTGAACCTGCGACCTCTGGGTTATGAGCCCAGCGAGCTACCGAACTGCTCCACCCCGCGTCGCTGTCTTGCTTTTCAAGACTATCGGCGAAGGGGTGCGGGCGCAAACCGAAGGGGCTAGGTGGTGCCTCCCGCCTGTGTGCCCGAGGGTGTCGGCGTCGGTGTGGACGTGGCCGGCGGCGAGGCGGACGGCGTCGCCGACGGGGAGGCGGACGGCGAGGCCGAGGGCGACGGGGTGGCCGCCGGCTTGGCGTTGGCGCTCTCGATCTGCTTCAGCGCCTCCTCCAGCCGCTTCTGCGCCTTGCCGTACTCGTCCCAGTTCGGAGGGCTGGCCTGGAGGGCCTTCTGGGCGTCCTCGTAGGCCTTCTGGGCGTTGGAGATGGCGGTGTTCATCGCCGACGTGTTCGTCTGGTTGGGCGTGGTCTGCTGGGGCTGGGTGTTCGGCTGTTGCTGCTCGCCGCCGAAGACCTGCTCCAGCGCCTGGTCGAGGGTGTCACCCGAGCCGACCTTGTTGCCGAACGCCACCAGCACCCGCCGCAGGATCGGGTACGGCTCCTGGCCGGTGCCGGCCTTGGTCTGCACGTAGACGGGCTCGATGTAGATCAGGCCGTTCGCGTAGGGCAGGGTCAGCAGGTTGCCGTACCTGACGTTGGCCTGGCCGAGGCCGAGGGGGCCCAGCTCGCCCGAGAACTTGTTCTGGAAGTTGTTCTGGGCCTGACCCGGACCGGGGACCGTGGTGTTGGACGGCATGCGCAGGATGCGCAGCTTGCCGTAGTCCTTGCCCACCGTGGAGCCCGCCGCCATGAAGGCCGCCAGGTTGGGGCCCTCCCTCGGGACGAAGGTCGTGGTCAGCGAGAACGACGGCTCGGACTCGTCGGGCATCGTCGCCGTCAGGTAGTACGGCGGCTGCTTGACCGACTGGTTGCCCTGCGAGGGGTCGCTGGGGATGTTCCAGAAGTCCTGGGCGCTGTAGAAGGCGGCCGCGTTGGTGACGTGGTAGCGCGACAGCATGTAGCGCTGCACCTTGAACAGGTCTTCCGGGTAGCGGATGTGCGCCTGGAGGTCGGGGCTCATCTGCGAGGCGGGCTTGATCGTGCCGGGGAAGGCGTTGGACCACGTCTTCAGCACCGGGTCGTTGCCGTCCCAGGCGTAGAGCGTGACCGTGCCGTCGTAGGCGTCGACCGTGGCCTTGACCGAGTTGCGGATGTAGTTGATCTCGTCCTGCGGCTGCTGGGCGACCACGCGGCGGTCGGTGGCCAGGTCGCGGGTCATGTCGCCGAGGCTCTCGCTCTGCGAGTACGGGTACGCGTTGGACGTGGTGTACCCGTCGATGATCCAGGTGATCCGGCCGTCGACGATCGCCGGGTAGGCGTTGCCGTCGAGGGTCAGGAACGGCGCGACCTTCTCCACCCGCTCCCGCGGGTTGCGCACGTAGAGGATCTTGGAGTTGTCGTTGATGTCGCCCGACAGCAGGATGTTCATCTCGCCGTACTTGGCGGCGTAGACCAGCCGGTTGAGGGCCGAGCCGATCGGCACGCCGCCCTTGCCGGTGTAGGTGGTGTTCTGCTGGCCGGTCTGGCCGCCGGAGACCGGGTAGTCGAGCTCCTGCGGGGTCTTGGGGTTGCCGCCGGCGATGACGTACTCGGTGGAGCCGGGGTTCTCGCCGAAGTAGACGCGCGACTCCTTGAGCCCGGTCGAGGCCGCGAGGTCGCCGGTGACCGGCATGTCCTTGCTGTCGTAGGCGGGCAGGCCGCCCGCGTCGACCTCGTTGCCCGGCGCGGCGACGAAGCCGTAGCCGTGGGTGTAGACCAGCGCGCGGTTGATCCAGTTGTTCTGGGGCGCGGGCGGGCCGAGCAGCTCGCGGACGCCGACCACGTGGTCGACCAGCTTGCCGTCCTTGCCGGGGTAGCGGTCGACGTCGAGCTGGTCGGGGAAGCCGTAGAAGCCGCGGATGCGTTGGGTCTGCTCGAACGTGGACGACACCAGCGCCGGGTCGAGCAGGCGCACGCCGGTCACCGACTCGTCGCCGCCGGCGCTGACCTTGGTCGGGTCGGCCTGGGCGTTGTAGTCGATCACTTCGGCGTTCTGCACGTCGTAGGCTGATCTGGTGGCTTGGATGTTCCGGTCGATGTAGAGGGCTTCCTTGCCCTGCTGATTGGGCTTGACCTGGAACTGCTCGACCAGCGCCGGGTAGACGCCGCCGATCAGGATGGCCGAGAGCACGAGCAGGCCGAACGAGACGCCGGGCAGCATGCCGCCGGGGCGCACGACGCCGGCGAAGAACAGCGCGGCGCAGATCAGCGCGATGATCGCGAGGATGTTCTTGGCCGGGAGCACCGCGTTGACGTCGGTGTAGGACGCGCCGTGCACGTAGCCGCGGTCGGAGAAGACCAGACCGAACCGGTCGATGTAGTAGGCGACGGCCTTGAGCAGGACGAACACGCCGAGCAGCACGGAAAGGTGGATCCGCGCGGCCCTGGAGGCGTGCACGCCCGGCGACTGCAGCCGGAAACCGCCGTAGAGGTAGTGGGTGATCGTGGCCAGGATGATCGAGATGATCACGGCGGTGAACAGGAAGTTCAGCACCATCCTGATGAACGGGTAGTCGAACATGAAGAACGAGATGTCCATGCCGAACAGCTCGTCCTTCTTGTCGAAGGAGGCTCCGTTCACGAACTGCAGCCACGTCTTCCACTGCCCCGCGAACGAGGAGCCGGAGAAGAGCGCGAGCAGGCCCATGCCGACGATGAAGATCAGCTTGCGGTGGGGGTCGAGCGCCATGCGATAGCGGTCGGCTCCGCTGCCGCCGCCGAACACGGCGGGGCCGAACATCGGCCGGGTGCGGAAGGCCAGCAGCATGTTGCCGCCCGTGATGCCGACCATGAGCACCGCTCCGACGAGGAACAGCACGATCTCGGTCAGCAGCACCCCGGAGAAGACCGACGTGTAGTTGGTCGTGTCAAACCACAGGTAGTCGGTATAAATCCCAGAAAAGAGAAAAAACAGGGCCACGATCGCGACCAGCGCGATGGCCACAGGCAGAAGCAGCCGCGGCCGGCGTGGCAAGCGCATCGCCCTGCCGGCCCCTGGGGTCCGGAAGCTCAAGGCCAACCCCTCGTCGTGATGAAGAAACGGTCCGTGTCTGGCAACTTACACCGCAGTGCCAGCCGTACGGCTAACGCACGGCGCTCGCCGGAAGTTTCATCCGGCCTCACAAGCGGGCACATTGCCCTTTCCGGTGCGCAGCGCGTCGAGCGCGAGCACCGCGTCGTGCAACGTGTCGGCCTTGACCAGCCGCAAGCCGTCGGGCACGGCCTTCATGGCCTCCGCGCAGTTGTCCGCGGGGGTGAGGAAGACGGTCGCGCCGGAGTCGCGGGCGCCCACCATCTTCTGGGCGATGCCGCCGATGGGCCCGACCTGGCCCTCGGTGTCGATGGTGCCGGTGCCGGCGATGCGCTTGCCGCCGGTGATCTCGCCGGGGGTCAGCTTGTCGAGTATGCCGAGCGAGAACATCAGCCCGGCGCTCGGGCCGCCGACGTCGCCCACGTTGATCTCGACGTCGAAGGGGAACTTGAACTTCTCCTGCATGAGCACGCCGACGAGGGGTTTGCCGTCCTTGCTGGCGATCGGCTGCAGCGACACGTCGAGCTTCTGGCCGCCCCTGGTCACGTTGAAGGTCACGGTCTCGCCTGGCTTGTGCGCCTTGACGGTGTCGCCGACGAACTGCGAGTCGGTGGCCGGTTTGCCGTCGACCGCGTTGATCTGGTCGCCCTTCTGCAGCTTGCCGTCGGCGGGCTTGCCCTTCTCGGTGGACAGCACCGTGACGACCCGGTCGTAATGGATCTTGAGCTCGTTGAGCGCGGCGGCCTTGGCGGAGTCCTGGGAGTTGGTCATCTCGACCGCGTTCTCCTCGTCGACCTTCTTCGCGTCGCGGCCGGGCGGGAAGATCGTCTCCTGCGGGACCACCGCGACGGTCGGGTCGAGCCAGCCGCGCAACGCGGTCAGCAGGTCGATCTGGGCGGCCGGGCCGCCCTGGTAGGCCACCGTGACCAGGCTCAGCGCGCCGCTGGTGGGGTAGGTCTGCCGGCCACTGATCGAGATCACCGGCTTCTTGTCGATCTCGCCGATGGTGTTCTCGGTGGGGCCGGGGCTCAGCACGACGTACGGGACCGGCCGGAACGCGCCCAGGACGCCCAGCGCGAGCACGAAGAACCCCGCGAGCAGCAGGGTGAGGACGCGTCGTGACATGGTGATGAGCTTATTCGCAGGCGCCGACCCACTCGGTCTCGCCATCGGCGAACACCTGGTGTTTCCAGATGGGAACTTCGGCCTTGAGGTCGTCGATGAGCCTGCGCGAGGCCTTGAAGGCCTCGTCGCGGTGTGGCGCGGCCACGGCGACGATCACCGCCGTGTCGCCGAGCCCCAGGTCGCCGACCCGGTGGACGGCGGCCATCGCGGTGACGGGGAAGTCGGCCGCGACCTTCTCGGCGACCCGGCGCAGCTCGTCGGGCGCCGAGGGATGGGCGAAGTAGGAGAGCCGGGTCACGGGTTTGCCGTGGTCCTGTTCGCGCACGGTGCCGATGAAGATCGCGGTGCCGCCCGCCGCGTGGTCTCCCACCGCGGCCAGCACCTCGTCAACGGACAACGGGGTGTCACGAATGCCGAGCAACCGGATGACGTCCACGGAAAGAGCCTAACCTCACGTTCCTACTGGCGACGCTTTTTGCGGACCTGCCGGACGATCGCCGCGGTGCCGATGACGGCCACCGTCGCGCCGGCCGCGGTGAGCGTGGCCTCCTTGACCGGCAGCCGCCTGCCGACCACGGTGGTCCTGTTCTCGCGGAGTTCGAGGAGCTGCCGGAAGGCGGCCTCGTTGGTCCACGTGGGCTTCCAGCCCGCCTCGCGCAGCGCCGAGCAGTCGACCACCCACGGATAGACGACATAGTGCAGGTCGGTGGCGGGGGCCGGGGTGATGCCGAGCCGGTGCAGGCGCTGCGCGGTGCCGAACGTGAGCCCGGCCGGCAGCTCGAACCGCCGGATCCCGGACAGCTCCTCGACCTGCTCCTGCTCCAGCCAGCCGTCGGAGCCCACGGCCACCACGCCGGTGACGGCCCCCTTGGCGGCCAGCTCCAGCGCCGAGATGAGGTCGTCGATGTGGCAGAACTGCCAGTTGGGGTTGCAGCCCTTGACCGTGAGCAGCCTCGGCGACTCGAAGTGCCGAGTGATGACCGTGTCGACGCCCGGACCGACGACCGCCGCCGGGCGCAGCACCGTGACGTCCAGGCCCGGGTGGCTGCGCAGCGACCTGCGGACCAGCGACTCGATCTCCAGATAGTCGCCCACCACGCCGGTGTCGGGCTCGGCGGCCACCGGGGAGTCCTCCGGCAGGGGGACCTCGTTGTCGGGCGCGGCGCCGTACACCATGGCGCTGGTGACCAGGATCACCCGCCGCACGCGGGCGGCGGCGCAGGCGGTGAGCACCGTCTGCGCGGCTCTGAGGTTGTACGCGCGCCGCTCCCCCGGGTCGGAGTCGACGGCGTAGTCACCGGCCAGATGGACCAGGACGTCGATGTCGGAGATCCGGTTCGCCAAGAGCGGATCCCGTACGTCGATCACTCTCCACGTGGCTTCCTGAACGTCGCCACGCTCCTCGTCGATGGCCACCACTCTGCGGAAATCCGCGGCGGATGCGAGCCTCACGAGCAACTCGCGGCCGATGCCGGAGGCCGCGCCGGTGACGGCGACGACGGGTTGACGCGGGCGTTTCGAGGTAGGCACCAGGTCCTCACTTTGCACTGATCCGCCGTAGGACGACTAACGTGGCGGATGTGGACCCCTCCATCCTGCACGAGGTAGAGCGGTGACTGACCTGCCAGGTCGCGAAAACGACCCTAACGAGAACCCGTTCGCCATGTTCGGCAACCCTGAGCAAATGGCTCAGGCGATGCGCCAGTTCGCCGACATGTTGTCGGCGCCCCAGGGTTCAGGCCCTGTCAACTGGGACATGGCCAAGAACATCGCACGACACGCCGTGGTCGCCCAGGGCGATCCGAGCGTCATGGAAGGCGAGCGCCGCCAGATCGTCGAGGCGCTGAGCCTGGCCGACCTGTGGCTGAACGAGGCGACGACGCTGCCGAGCGGCGTGTCCAACCCGCAGGCCTGGAGCCGGTCCGAGTGGATCGAGAACACGGTCCCGGTCTGGCGCAAGCTTTGCGAGCCCGTTGCCGAACGCATGGTCGAGACCATGGGCGGCGCGCTCGGCGGCTCCGGGCTGCCGCCCGAGGCCCAGCAGATGGCCGGGCCGCTGATGGGCATGCTCAAGCAGATGGGCGGCATGATGGTCGGTCAGCAGATCGGCCAGGCGCTCGGCTCGCTGGCGCGCGAGGTCATCGGCACGACCGACATCGGCCTGCCGCTGTCCGGCACCGCGGCGCTGCTGCCCGGCGGCATCGCGTCCTTCAGCGAGGGCCTCGAGATCCCCGCCGACGAGATCCGGCTCTATCTGGCGCTGCGCGAGGCCGCGCACCACCGGCTCTTCCAGCACGTCCCGTGGCTGCGCTCGCACCTGCTCGGGGCCGTCGAGGAATACGCCAGGGGCATCACCGTGGACACCTCCGCGCTGGAGGAGCAGATCCGCGGGCTCGACATCAACAACCCCGAGGCGATCCAGGAGGCGCTGAGCGGCGGCGCGCTGCTCAAGCCCGAGGAGACCGAGCGGCAGAAGGCCGCCCTGGCTCGCCTGGAGACGATGCTCGCCCTGGTCGAGGGGTGGGTGGCCACGGTGGTCGACCGGGCCGCCGACGGCAAGTTGCCCTCGGCGGTCGCGCTGGCCGAGACCGTACGCAGGCGCCGGGCGACCGGTGGGCCCGCGGAGCTGACGTTCGGCACGCTGGTCGGGCTGGAGCTGCGGCCCCGGCGGCTGCGCGAGGCCGCGGCGCTGTGGCGGGCGCTGGAGACCGAGCGCGGCGTCGACGGGCGCGACGCCCTGTGGGGTCACCCCGACCTCATGCCGACGGCCGAGGACCTCGACGACCCCGACGCGTTCGTCCGCGGCGAGGCCGCCTGGGACATCTCCCAGCTGGAGGCCAAGCCCGGCGACGAGAACGGCGAGGACGGCGGCCAGGACGGCGGCCGGTGACCCTGCACGACGACGCGGTGGCGGTGCTGTCCTCCTGGACCGCGCCGACCCCCGAGGAGGAGGCGCTGCGCGCCGAGTTCCTCGGCCATCTGCGGACGTACGACGACGCCATGTGGCGCGCGTGCGCACCCGGCCACCTGACGGCCACCACCGCCGTGCTCAGCCACGACGGCGCCCGGGTGCTGCTCACGTTGCATCCGAAGGCCGGGAAGTGGTTGCCCATGGGCGGCCACTGCGAGGACTTGGACGCCACGCTGGAGGCGGTGGCGCTGCGCGAGGCCACCGAGGAGTCGGGAATCTCCGGACTTGAGCTGCTGCTCGGCCCGCTGGCCGTGGACAAGCACGAGGTCTGGTGCCATCCGCCGCGCAGCTGGCACCTCGACGTCGAGTACGCGGCCGTGGCACCTCCCGGCGCCGAGGCCGTCATGAGCGACGAGTCGCTCGACCTGCGCTGGTTCCCCGTCGACGAGATCCCCGAGCTGTCCGACGAGGCCACGCGCCGGCTGGCCGCACGCGGACGCGCCGCGCTCAGCTCGCGCTCGCGTTCGCTGGGCTAGAGTCCTTCGCATCGTTCCAAGGGGGGCCGCGTGGAGACTTCTGCCGTTGGCGGCACGATCGTGACGCCTGCCCGCAAGCCGCGGAAGTTGCCCGGCAACGTCCTGACCTGGCTGGCCGTGACACCTTTCGCGGCCTGGGCCGTGGCCAGGGTGGCCGGGCTGGAACGAGGTTCGCTGCCCACGCAGCTGATGACGGCGACGCCGTACGCGGCGGCCGGGTCCCTGGTCCCCCTCCTGATCGCCGCGCTCGGGCGCAGGCGGGCCGCGACGGCCGTCGCGCTGCTCACCACGACCGCGCTCGGGTTCAGCGTCCTGCCGCGCGCGCTGGGCACGGCCGAGGCCACGACCGGCAGGCCGTTCAAGGTCATGACCATCAACATGTTGTTCGGCAGGGCCGACGCGCAGGTGATCGTGAACCTGGTGCGCGAGTTCCGGCCCGACGTGCTGAGCACGCAGGAGCTGACCCCCGGCGCCGTGGCCGACATGGACGCGGCCGGCCTGAAGGACCTCATGCCCCACCGCGTGCTCGAGGACGAATGGGACGCCGGCGGAAGCGGCCTCTACTCCAGGCACCCGCTCCAGCCGCTCGACGACGTGGTGCCCCCGGTGGGGCACAAGATGCCCGCCGCCATGGTGGCGCTGCCGGGCGGGAAGCCGATCGAGTTCGTCGACGTCCACCCCTACCCGCCGCTCGGCCCCAACGTGGTCAACTGGAACGAGGCGCTCGCCGGCCTTCCTTCCGCCGGCGGCGAAACCGTGCGGATCCTCGCCGGCGACTTCAACGCCTCGCTCGACCACGCCTCGCTGCGCAGGTTGCTGGCCCGGGGGTACAAAGACGCGGCCGACCAGGTGGGCGCGGGGCTGATCCCCACGTGGCCGGCCAACAAGCGGGTGCCGCCGATCATCACCATCGACCACGTGCTGGTGGACGAGCGGGTGGGCGTCAGGGAGGTCAGCGTGCGCGACGTGCCGGGCACCGACCACCGGGCCGTGCTGGCCGAGCTCACCGTTCCCTGACGCGGGGTCAGCGGCCGGCGATCAGGGCGCGGGTGTTGTCCCAGCCTTCGAGACCCGGGTCGAGGCGTGCGACGTCGTCGAGCGTGCGCAGGCGGTGCCATCCGGAGATGGTGGCGACCCTGCGCGGGCCCGGCGCCTGCTCCCGGAGGACGGCGACGACGTCAGGGTCGTCGAGGTCGGGGTCGGCCCAGGTCGGCAGCGGCAGCGAGGAGGCCAGCGCCACCGCGCCGCCGTCCGCCGCGGGGCAGATCGTGATCTCGGCCCGGCCCAGTTCCCTGAACAGCTTGCCGACCAGCAGCGAGGGCAGATCGGGCGCGTCGGCGTTGATCACCGCGGCCTGGTCGCCGGACAGACGGCCGAGGACCGCGCGCAGCGGCTCGTCCTCGTCGATGGTGATGATCTCCGTGCCGGGCCACACGATGTCGTCGAGGCCGGGTACGGCCGTGATCAGGACCGGGGTGACGAACTCCAGGCCGGCGACCATCTCGTAGGTGTCCTCGGCCACGGCCGCCAGGAACTGCCGTGGGTCGACGCCGGGGGGCGCCGCTTCGGCCATGCGGCCGCGTACCAGGACGGCGACGATGCGCGTCAACACTCCTCCGGTGCCGTGTGGGCCGCCGCGGAGAATCCTTCGAGGAACCCGCGCGCCCGCTCCGCCTTCGGATACTGTTCTACCAGCGCCCAGAACCCCGGGCCATGGCTCGGCACGATCAGGTGCGCGAGCTCGTGGATGATGACGTAGTTGATGACCCACTCGGGCAGGCCCTTGAGCCGGGTCGAGATCCTTATGGTGCCGTTCTCCGGGGTGCAGGAGCCCCAGCGATGCTGCTGGTTGTCGACCCATCGAACGCTCACGGGGTCGGGCCGGCCGTCGAGGTACTTCACCGACAGCTCCCTCGCCCGTTCGAGCAGGGCCTCGTCGGTCGGCCTTCGTCGTTCTTCCTTGGCGGCCAGCCGGTCGAGCATCCGGCTCACCCATTCATCCGCGTCTTCGCCGCTCAGCCAGGCGGGCAGGAGCACGATCGTCTTGTCGCCGTCGCGGTAGGCGGAGACCGTACGCCGGCGACGAGAACTGCGACGGACCTCGACTGTCTCGGGGGGCACATAAGCACGTTAGCCGAGACTGGCGAAATTCCACAGAGGGTGGACGTTGTTTTCGCTGGTCAGATGATTAAGAGCCGGTGAATTTGGGCATGCGCCTTTCCCGATGCGCCGCCAGGCCCTCCAGCAGGTCGGATGATGCCATGGTCACGGGCTGGGCCAAGGATTCCCACCTCAGAGCGGCTTCCAGGTCTTGATGGTCTTGGTTCAGCGCGACCTTTGTGAGGCGGGTGGCGACTGGAGCCATCTCTGCGATCTTCTTGGCGATGACCGAAACCTCGGAGAGAAGGTCATTCTTCGGGAAAGATTGATTTACCAAGCCTTTATCTGCCGCTTCCGTACCCGTAAGGAGACGGCCGGTCAGGAGCATCTCGCGGGCCAGTGCCGTACCGGCTCTTCTGGGCAGCAGGTAGGTGGCGGCCATGCCTGGGTGCAGCCCGAGCCGGGTGAAAGGGGCCAGGAGTTTGGCATCGTCGGCGGCGTAGACGAGGTCGCAGGCCAGGGCCACGCACAGGCCCGCGCCGACGGCGGGGCCGTTGACCGCGGCGACGGTGGGCACCTCCAGGTCGGCGATCATCAGCCAGGTGCGGTAGAAGGCGAGCATGCGGTCGCGCAGCGGCGGCACGGCCTCGGCGCCCCGCTCGCCGATCCATGACAGGTCACCGCCTGAAGAGAACGCGCTGCCCGCTCCGGTGACGACGACGCAGCGCAGGTCGCGGTCGGCGGCCAGGGTGGTCATGGTTTCGCGCCATTCGGCCGTCATGGTGTCGGTCATGGCGTTGCGCAGTTCCGGGCGGTTGAGGGTGAGGACGACTACTCCGTCGTCTGTGCGGTCGACCAAGATCTCGCTCATGCGGCGAAGCGTAACGCTCCGGGGGGCGCGGATGCGGATGTGTTCCTGAGCCAGCCGCGGTGGTCCCCGGCTTGCCTCAGGTGCGGATGTGGTTCCTGGCCACCGCGCTGGGCTTGCCTCAGGTGCGGATGTGATCGGCGGCCCGTCGCGGGTGTACTCCGCGGTCGGACGTTATCCACAGGGCGGGCGTCGCGGCCGGAGGTTGTCCACAGGGGGCGCGGAACCCGCTCGGGATCTTGGCCGGACGTGCGAACCTTCCGGCCATGAGGCCACGTGTGAAGCCGGCCCTCCGGCGAATCCTCCGCGACGAGCACACCCTGCAGTACGGCGTGCATCCCCTCCGGGCCATCACGCTGACCGGCCTGACGAGATCGGTGCGTCAGTGGATCGAGGGGCTCGACGGCACCCGCGACCTGCGCCGGGTGATGCGCGACGCGGCGGCGGCCGGCCTCGACGAGCCGTGCGCCCAGGCTCTGCTCGACTACCTCGCCACGCGGGGCGCCCTGCACGACGCCGGCCCGTTCCCGGCGCCGTTGCGGAAGCTCTCCCTCGCCGAGAGGGATCGGCTGAAACCCGACCTCGACGCGCTCGACCTGGCCTCCAACGGCCCTGAGGGCGGCGTCGAGCTGCTTCGGCGTCGGCGGGAGGCGAAGGTCAGGGTCTACGGGGCCGGGCGCGTGGGGGCGCAGATCGTCGCCTTGCTCGCGGCCGGCGGGGTCGGCGACATCCGGGTGATCGATCCCGGGCCGGTCCGGCCTGGGGACATCACGCCGGGCGGGCTGACGTGGGCCGAGGTGGGGCTGTCCCGGGAGGAGGGCGCGGCGGCGGTCGCCCGGCGGCTGCTTGCTCCCCCGCCGAAGAACACGCCGACCGTTCCGCCTCCGCGCGATCGCACCCCAGCCCCTCGCTCCACAGGCCGGAAGGTGACACCCGCCGGTGACGCCACCGGCCGGCCCGCACGCGGGGCGCCGTCGCCGCCCGACGGCACGACCGCACGACCCAGGCGGACGGGTGTCACGCCGTCCGGCACGGCCGCTGCGCGGGTCTCTCCTGCTGTGCCATCCACTTGTGCGGAGGTGAGTCAGGACGCCGTTCCGTCGTCCAACGTCCTGGCCCGAGCTCCGCATCTGGGGGACGGCACGGCGCGTCCCGACCTCGCCATCCTCGCGCCCGTGGGGCCTCTGGACGGGGTGCTGGTCAACGAGCTGGCCGACTTCGGCATCCCGCATCTGCTGGTGTCGGCCTTCGAGGGGCACGGGTCCGTCGGCCCGCTGGTGCTTCCCGGTGAGACGACGTGCCTGCACTGTCTCGACCTGACGCGCCGCGACCACGATCCCGCCTGGCCTATCGTCACTGCCAGGCTGGGCGGCTATCCGCCCGGCGAGATCGCCTGCGACACGACCCTCGCCACGCTCGTCGCGGCCGCGGCGACCGGCCAGGCGCTTGCTCATCTCGAAGGCCGGGCGTCCTCTGTGACGAACGGCACAATGGACGTAATGCCTGATTGGTGCTGGAAAAGACGGTCGTGGAGCGGTCATCCGCAATGTCGTTGTATGCGAAACAATCCTTATTCGCTAACAATGGACATGTCACCTACCAGCGACTGACGTGCTCAGGGGACGACCACGAAGGGGGGAAGCGGCATCTCGGGCGAGGTTCCGCGCATGAGTGTGAGCGATCTTCCGCGCCGGGCAGTCACCCGCTCAGCCAAGTTGGCCACCCTTCCGCTCGGGTTCGCCGGGCGGGCCGCCCTCGGCCTCGGCAAGCGCATCGGCGGCAAATCAGCAGAAATCGTGGCCCAGGAGGTTCAGCAGCGCACCGCCGAGCAGATCTTCAAGGTGCTCGGCGAGCTCAAGGGCGGGGCGATGAAGCTCGGCCAGGCACTGTCGATCTTCGAGGCGGCGCTTCCGCCGGAGATCGTCGGCCCTTACCGGGCCACCTTGACGAAACTCCAGGACGCCGCTCCTCCGCTACCGGTCGCCACCGTCCACAAGGTGCTCACCGAGCAGCTGGGGGACGATTGGCGCAAGCACTTCCTCTCGTTCGACGACCGGCCCACGGCCGCCGCCTCGATCGGCCAGGTGCACAAGGCCGTCTGGAACGACGGGCGCGAGGTGGCCGTCAAGATCCAGTACCCGGGGGCCGGCAAGGCGCTGCTCGGCGACTTCACACAGCTGGCCCGGCTGGGAAAGATGTTCGGGGCGCTGCTGCCCGGCCTCGACATGAAGGCGCTGCTGGCCGAGCTGCGCGAACGGATCGCCGAGGAGCTCGACTACCTGCGCGAGGCCGAGGCACAGCACGCCTTCGCGCTGGAGTTCAACGGCGATCCCGACTTCCACGTCCCGGATGTGGTGGCGGCCAACGAGATGGTGCTGGTCAGCGAGTGGATGGACGGCACTCCCCTGTCGCGGGTGATCACCGAGGGCAGCAAGGAGGAGCGTGATCACGCGGGGCTGCTGTTCGTCCGGTTCCTGTTCAGCTCGCCTGCCCGGGTCGGCATGCTGCATGCCGATCCCCATCCGGGCAACTTCCGCGTGCTGGCCAACGGCAAGCTCGGCGTCCTCGACTTCGGCGCGGTCAACCGTCTGCCCGGCGGCTATCCGAAGGTCTTCGGGCAGCTCACGCGCATCTTCAACCAGGGCGACATGGACACCGTGATGACGGGTCTCCGTGACGAGGGCTTCATCCGTCAGGACATCGACATCGACCCCGACGCCCTGCGCGCTTTCCTGGCGCCGTACGTGGAGCCGACGGCCGTGGAGGAGTTCACCTTCAGCCGGGAGTGGTTGCAGGCCCAGGCGGCCAGTGTCACCGACCTCCGCCCGACGAACGTGGTTCGCCAGCTCAACCTGCCGCCGTCGTACGTGCTCATCCATCGGGTGCATGCGGCCGGTGTCGGGGTCCTCTGCCAGCTCGGCACCACGGCGCGCTTCCGTGACGAGGTGATCCGCTGGGTTCCGGGCTTCGCCGACGACCCGAACGGCGAGGCACTGGCGATCGGATGATCAGGCGCCGCCTGCGCTCCGTGGGCGGAGGCGACGCCTTGCTTGTGGACATGCACGACCGGCGCAGGAGACCCACGGCGGCACAGGAGATCGGGCTTCGGGCTTCGGGCTTCGGGCTTCGGGCTTCGGGCTTCGGGCTTCGGGCTTCGGGCTTCGGGCTTCGGCAGGAGGGTACGGCTCCGCGGTAGGCCGTCTGTGATCTGACGTTCAGGTCCGTTCGTGCAGCCTTCGTCGCCACCAGGCGTCCAGGTGCCGCTCTGTTGGTTCGAGGTCCGGATCGGGCAGAGTGCGACGGCGTAATTGTCGATCAAGCCTGCTCACGATGCGGCGCAGTTCGGTACGCGCGAGTGCCGGTAAACGGTCGATCTCCGACTGCAGGAGGTCGCGGGAGTAGACCAGATCACAACATGGGCAGTCTGGCCGAGGAAGTAGCAACCTCCTACCCGGCTTGCGCAGGAACTCTTCATAATGCTCAAGCGCCTGGGCGGTCGATGGAGACCATCGCCTCCGGACGTCTCCGGTGCCGGACCGGGTGGTGTCAAGGTGGCCGCTGGGCTTTGGGGCCTGACCCCCTGATCGATGCAGGGCGCGTACGACGCCTGGCGCCCTACGCGGCATCGTCCCTTCGGATCGCGATCATGTCGCCATCGTGCCATGGGCCTTTCATCAGCGCGAAAGTGCTCCGGCGTGGGGCACAGCCAAGTGTCGATCGAGATTGGGCATGGGCGGCAGGGCGCAGGCTGGGATGGCCGTTCGTCCGGCCCGGATTGGTCCTTGTGAGATCCCAGCGGTGAGGTCGTTGGGGCGGATCCCCTTGAGACGCCGTGCCTGGACGCTTGGGCGTCGGGGAGCATGCCCGCATCCGCGCATCCGCGCAGCACACCCGTCGTATCGGTCGCAGGCGGAGTCTCGAAGGGGTGTTGTCGGAGGTCGCAGTGGTGGCGCTTGAGGGTTGCGCACAGCAAGGTCGTCGCCGGGCCGGCGGGGCAAGGGTGACCTTCCTGATCACCGATCAAGAGGGGCGGCCCAAGGACGTGTCAGGTGTGATGGTGCTGACTGCGGATCGGGGATGACGTTCTTGAACGTGAGACAGGGGGACGCCCCCAAAGGACACGCCCAGGGCGAAACCGAGCGCCGACCAGGGATGACGTTCCTGCGCGTGGGGCAGGGGGACGACGCAGAAGCACGCATCCAGGGCGATGGAACCGAGTATGGACCACGGATGATGTTCCTGAATGTGGGTCAGGGACGCCCCCAAAGGACGCGTCCAGGGTGATGGTGCCGGGGGCCGGTCAGGGGTGGCGTTCCTGGATGCGGATCAGGTTGCCGGAAGGGTCGCGGACGGCGCAGTCGCGGACGCCGTACGGCTGGTCCATCGGCTCCTGGACGATTTCGGCGCCGCTGGCCTTAAGGCGTTCGAAAGTGCCGTCGAGGTCGGTGGTGGCCAGGTTCACGCCGGCGTAGGTGCCCTTGGCCATCATTTCGGTGATGGTGCGGCGTTCGTCGTCGGTGATGCCGTAGCCGTTCGCGACCGGTGGTTGCAGGACGATGGAGGTGTCCGGCTGACCGGCGGGGCCCACCGTGAGCCAGCGCATCCCCTTGTAGCCGACGTCGTTGCGTACCTCGAAGCCGAGGGCGTCACGGTAGAAGGCCAGGGAGGCTTCCGGGTCGGTGTGCGGGAGGAAGCTGGAGTGGATGGTGATGTCCATGGAAGTCACGCTAATTGGGGTCAGGTAAGCGCGGTCTCTCGGTTCCTGATGGGTCTGGTCACCTGTTTCGCCACGCACGACGGCATCCCCGCGGTCGCGCTCGCCGCGCGGCGACGGTAGACGCTGGGTGGCACGCCGACCAACTCGGTGAAGCGGGTGCTGAAGCTGCCCAGCGAGGAACAGCCGACCGCGAAGCAGACCTCGGTGACGCTCATGTCGCCGCGGCGCAGGAGCGCCATCGCGCGTTCGATGCGGCGGGTCATCAGGTAGCCGTACGGGGCCTCGCCGTACGCGCGGCGGAACTCGCGGCTGAGGTGGCCGGCTGACATGTTCACGCCGCGGGCCAGGGCCTCGACGTCGAGCGGCTGGGCGTAGTCGCGATCGATGCGGTCGCGGACGCGGCGCAGCAGGGCGAGGTCACGCAGGTGCTGCGCTTCGGCGGGTCTGCTGGTCACATGCGCCATCGTACGTCGGCCCGAGGTCGGCCGGGGCCGCCGGCCACCCAGTTCACAGCGCACTCTCCGCCCTACGAACGCCCTCGACACGAGTCCGACATGCCGGAAAGAGCAAGGCATCGAAGACAAAGGCTGGAAGGCCAGGTTCCCGGCCGCGCAAGAAGACCACCTGAGGGCCGGATCGCGAATCTCGGAAGGAGACAGACAGGCCAAGGCCCTCGATTACAGGCTGCGCCGTGCTCCCAGGCGACCGGACCACAGCTCATCCGACAGAGCGCAGAGGTCCCGGTTCCCGGCACTCCCGACCTGGCGCAGACGTCCCGCAGCTCAACCGACGGAGCACAGAGGCCCGCGGCTCACCCGGCAGAACGCAGACGTCTGGGCATGGAAAGAGCCGGGCGCTGGGTGCGCCCGGCTCTTCAGAGGCAGGTGGGGATCAGGAGATCCTGCGCCGGCGGCAGGACCTCCTTGATCACACCTGCTGGCTCAGCGCCTTCCGCAAGCGGTCGTTCGCCCGCTTGACCTCGCGTCGCGCCCGCTGTACGCGGCTTACGCGCAGGATGAGACGCTGCTCCTCCGCTTCGCGGTGGAGAGTTTGTATTCGGTCGTTGACCAAGTCATGAAACAGATACGGCACGGCCAGGCTCCTGGTGGAAGAAGTGCTCATCGGTGTTCTTGTTCTCTCTCGCTCGTCGGGCTGGTGGATGGTCAGGCAGCGACCGGGTGCTTGCGGGGACGCCCGCGCGGACGCTTGCGGGGAACAACCGTTCCCCTGAGGATCAGTTCGCCGCCCCAGACTCCCCAGGGCTCCTCGCGCTCCAGCGCGCGGGCCAGGCAGGCCTGCTGGATCGGGCAGCCGCCGCAGAGAGCCTTGGCGAACTCGACGTCCTCGGGTGACTCTGCGAACCACAGGTCAGGGTCGGTACGACAGGGGATCTTGGCTTCGTCGATCAGGTCCATGATCGTCTTGGCCCCCATCTGCTTCTCCTTTTGATCGAGCTTTTTGATCTTGGTCGGGCACCTCGGAGGTGGTCGGGGATCGCGGAAAACAAAGAGGCCGCGGATCCTGTGTGCGGATCCGCGGCCTGGGGGCTGCTATGTGCCGGTCAGGTTATGACCGGAGCATCCCTCCAGGGTTGCGGACCGCACAGTCCACCCTTGGTGAGCTGGTTGGTCGGGGCAGCGATACCTGCGCCATAGACAGGAACGCCTTGCGGAGCGGCGACACCCGCGTGAGCCCTCGCACGGACGGCGGGGGCCTGGCTACGGGCAGACTTCTCCTGCCGCAGCTTGGCCGGCCCATCGGCGAGCCTCACCGAGTCACGGCACGCGGAAGCGAGCCACTGCGTGGCCGACATCTGGATGCTCATCACCGGGGCTCACCTCCACTCATCAGATCGTCGGAAACAGGAGTGTCCGACTTGCTTGTCCATGACCCTAAACCGGGAAGCCGGGAAGGGGCAACATATTTTCTACCTGCGATTTTGTGACACAACCACGGTGTCACAACGTGCTGCGAACCGACTACTTCGCCACGCGGATCATCGCCTCCTGGACGACGGAGACCACGAGCTCGCCCGACGCGGTGAACATCTCGCCGCGCGCGAGCCCCCGAGCCCCCGCCGACCAGGGGGCTTCCTGGGCGTACAGGAGCCAGTCGTCGGCGCGGAACGGGCGGTGGAACCACATCGCGTGGTCCAGGGACGCGCCGATCACATTCGAGGCTCCCCAGGCCATGCCGTGGGCCAGCAGGATCGTGTCCACGAGCGTGAAGTCCGAGGCGTACGCGGCCAGCACGACGTGCAGCAGCGGGTCGTCGGGCAGGTCGGCGTCGTAGCGGAACCACACGTTGGTCTGGGCGCTGCGCAGCTCGGGGTTCAGGTGCGCCTCCCACGTCAGGGGAGAGACGTAGCGGGCGTCCACGGGGCGCGGGCGCGAGAGCCACTCCCGCAGCTCGGGGTGATCGCCCAGCACCTCCGACATCCTGTCCTGGAACGTCGGCAGCGTCTCGGGGGCGGGCACGACGGGCGCCACCGACGCCTGGTGCTCCACGCCCTCCTCGAAGATGTGGAACGAGGCCGACATCGTGAAGATCGCCTTGCCGTGCTGGACGGCGACGATCCGGCGGGTGGTGAACGACCGGCCGTCGCGCAGGCGCTCGACGTTGTAGACGATGGGGATGGACGGGTCGCCCGGCCTGATGAAGTAGGCGTGCAGCGAGTGGACGTGCCGGTCCTTGGGCACGGTACGGCCGGCCGCCACGAGGGCCTGCGCGGCCACCTGGCCGCCGAAGACGCGCTGGATGCGCTCCTCCGGGCTTCTGCCCCGGAAGATGTCCAGCTCGATCTGCTCAAGGTCGAGCAGGTCGAGCAGCTCCTTCAGCGCCTCGTTCACAGGGCCCCCTCACAGACGAACCTTCCATGGACAAGTCTGACGTGCCACGCCGGTTCCCCCAAACCCGCCCTGCCTTGCCGGAATGCTCCCGTCCCACCGTTTCGCCCGGTGGGGAAGGGGCTCACGCGCGAGGGGGCCGGCCGTACGTGAGGGATCTCACCCGCGGCACAGGCCGAGGACGGCCTCGCCGTAGCGGTCGACCTTGACCCGGCCGATGCCGGCGATCGACAGCAGCTCCTGCTCGGTGGCCGGCGCGCGTTCGGCGATGGCCTGGAGGGTGACGTCGGTGAAGACGACGTACGGCGGGATCTTGGCCTCCTTGGCGGTGGCCGTGCGCCAGACCTTGAGGCGTTCGAGCAGGGCCTCGTCGTAGTCGGCGGGACAGGTCGCGCAGCGGCCGAGCTTCTGCTCGGCCGCTGCCACCAGCGTCTTGGCGCACACCCGGCAGCTCACCGGCGCGGCGACCGTGCGGCGTTCGCCGGCCGGAGTCGTCATGCGGGGCGGCGTCGAGGCGCGGCCGGTGAGCCCGTCGAGGAAGCGGGAGGGGCGGCGGCTCTTGCGCCCGCCGGGCGCGCGGGCCAGCGCCCAGGAGAGCGACAGGTGCTCACGGGCACGGGTGACGCCGACGTAGAGCAGCCGCCGCTCCTCCTCGATCTGCTCGGGGGTCTCGGCGTAGATGATCGGCAGCATGCCGTCGGTGACGCCGACCAGGAAGACCGCGTCCCACTCCAGGCCCTTGGCGGCGTGCAGCGAGGCGAGCGTGACGCCCTCCACCGGCGGCGCGTGCTGCTCGGAGGCGCGGCGTTCCAGCTCGGCGACGTACGCGGGCAGGTCGGCGCCCTCGGCGGCCATGTCCTCGGCCAGGTCGGCCAGCGCCTTCAGCGACTCCCACTTCTCCCTGGCCTTGCCGCCGCCGGGCGGGGACGGGGTCAGGCCGACCCCGGTCAGGATGTGGTGCACCTCCGAGGCCAGCGGCTCGCCCGCGGCCGACCGCGCGGCGCCGCGCAGCAGCACGACCGCCTGCCGCACCTCGGGACGCTCGAAGAAGCGCTCGGCACCGCGCAGCACGTACGGGATCTCGGCCTTGGACAGGGCCTCCTCGTAGGACTCCGACTGGGAGTTGACCCGGAACAGCACGGCGATCTCGCGCGAGGGCACCCCCTTGTCCAGCAGCTTCCTGATGGCCCGCGCGACGCCGGCGGCCTCGGCGGGCTCGTCGTCGTAGTCGGAGAAGACCGGTTTGGGGCCGTCGGGGCGCTGGGCGATGAGTTCGAGGCGGTTGGGGGTCTTGGACTTGGCGATGACCAGGTTGGCCAGGTTCACGACCTGCGGGGTGGAACGGTAGTCACGGACCAGCCTGATGACGGCGGCCTTCGGGTGCTCGACGGCGAAGTTGGTGAGGTAGCGGGGGCTGGCGCCGGTGAACGAATAGATGGTCTGGTTGGGGTCGCCGACCACGCAGATGTCGTCCCGGCCGCCGAGCCAGGTGTCGAGCAGGAGTTTCTGGAGCGGGTTGACGTCCTGGAACTCGTCCACGACGAAGTAGCGGTACTGCTGGCGGATCTGGGCCGCGACCTCCTGGTGCTCGGTCATCACGGCCGCGGTCAGTTCGAGGATGGTCTCGAAGTCGACCAGGTGGCGTTCGCGGCGGATGCGCTCGTACGACTCGTAGAGCCGGGCCACCTCCTCCGGCGAGCCGGGCGGCGTGCGGTGGTGCTTGGCGGCGGCGGCCACGTAGTCTTCGGGGCCGATCTGGGAGACCTTGGCCCATTCGACCTCGGCCGCGATGTCCCGCAGCTCGGACCGGTCGGGATTTTTCCGGATCTGGCGGCAGGCTTCGACCAGCACCGGCAACTTCGACTCGATGACCGAAGGGGCCTCGCCGCCGATCACCCGCGGCCAGAAATAGGTGAGCTGGCGCAGGGCGGCCGCGTGGAACGTACGGGCCTGGACGCCCGGCGCCCCCAGCGCCCGCAGCCGCTGCCGCAACTCCCCCGCCGCCCGGGTGGTGAACGTCACCGCGAGCACGCTGGGCGCGTCGACCACCCCGCTGCGCACGGCGTGGGCGATGCGATGGGTGATCGCCCTGGTCTTGCCCGTGCCGGCGCCGGCGAGCACGCACACCGGGCCGCGCACCGCCTCGGCGACCTCCCGCTGTTCCGGGTCGAGGCCGCTGAGGACGTCATCCACGCTGTTCACCCGATCTTCCTCCCCGCAAGTGGCGCCGAAGCACTTTATTCTGGCAACATGCGGCCCGACGTATGTTCATAGTCACCGAGATGCAAAGGAATGGTTGCTTCCCCCACAATGGGGCCGACCATGCCGCATGGGGGAAAGGAAGGCCGTGCGAACAGCGGTTTTCGCGGGCGCGCTGGTGCTCGCTGCCGTGGCGCTCACACCTGCCGTCGCGTTCGCGGCCGAGCCGCCCGTCCCCGTGGTGACCAATCCCACAGACCCCGACGGCCTCGGCGGGCTGGCCACGGAGACCCTTTCCTACGGCCGCCAGCGCAACCAGGACATGGACGTGTGGTGGACGCCCGACGGCCAGAAGCGTCCCGGCGTCTTCCTGATCCACGGCGGCTGGTGGTCCGGCGGCGACAAGAAGTACATGAAGGAGATCACCCGTAGCTACGCCGACCTCGGATACACGGTCTTCAACCTGAACTACCGACTCTCCGGCGAGGCCGCCTGGCCGGCGCAGCGCACCGACGCGCTGGCCGCCATCGCCCTGGCGCGCAAGCACGCCGACCGCTGGGCCTTCGACGCGAGCAAGTACGTCGTCGTCGGCTTCTCGGCGGGCGGGCACATCGCCGCCTCGGTCGGCACGTACGGCAACGGCATCGCCGGGCTGAAGGGCGTGGTCGGGCTGTCGCCGATCATCTCGCCGCTGCGCGCGTACGCCGACGGCGAGAAGACCGCCGACCACGACAAGCGCAAGCTGCGCGAGGCGGCGATCCGGCTGGCCGGCGGCTGCGAGCCCAAGGGCAAGTGCTCGCGCGTCTGGGCGAGCATGGAGGTGGCCTGGCACGCCAGCGCCAAGGACGCCCCCATGCTCACGGTGCACTCCGAGGACGAGTTCGTGCCGCCGACGCAGAGCCAGCTGCTCAAGCAGATGCTCGGCCAGGTGGGCGTGCCGATGACGATCATGACGGCGCCGGGCACCAACCACAGCGCTCCGCTGTACCGGGAGCCGGGCGTGGCCGAGCGGGTGCAGGCCTGGATCGCCGAGCGCATCGGCTAGAGGGCCCCGGGTAGGGATTAAGCGGGCGCCTCCGCGTTGTTGCACCGAGCGCCTGATTTTCCTGACCTTGGAGGGACAACCCGACATGGCGCTCACGGTCTACAGCACTACCTGGTGCGGCCCCTGCAAGCGGCTGAAGTCTCAGCTCGCCCGCGAAGGCATCGCGTTCAAGGAGGTCGACATCGAGCGCGACCCGGCCGCCGCCGAATTCGTCATGAGCGTCAACAACGGCAACCAGACCGTTCCGACGGTCGTGGCGGTTTCCCGTTCAGGGGTGGAACACGTCAGGACCAACCCCAGCGTCATCGAGGTCAAGCGCCTGCTCGACTCCTAGGACGCGGACGGGGGAGCCCTGCTTCGGACTCCCCCAGTCCGCTCGGAAGGTCACGGCGCGGGCTGATCACCAGTCGCCGACGAGCTCGCCGCCGTACCACGTCTCGATCAGGCGGCGGGCTATCGACACCGGGGGCGGCAGGCGCAGCTCGCCCGACCGGAGGGCGGCCACCAGCTCGTCACGGGTGAACCAGCGCGCCTCGGCGATCTCGTCGGCGTCGGGGATCAGCGCGGTCGTGGTGGCGTCGGCGAAGAAGCCGAGCATGAGGCTGCGCGGGAACGGCCAGGGCTGGCTGCCCAGGTAGCGCGGGTTGACGACGTGAACGCCGACCTCTTCGGCGACCTCGCGGACCACCGCGTACTCCAGGGACTCGCCCGGCTCCACGAAGCCCGCCAGGATCGACAGGCGCCCCTCGGGCCACTGGGGGCCGCGGGCCAGCAGGCAGCGGTCGTCCTCGTCCCTGATCAGCATGATGACCGCCGGGTCGACGCGCGGGAAGTGCTGGCTGGCGTCCTTCGGGCACACCCGGACGTGGCCGCCGGCCTGCACCGACGTACGGGCGCCGCAGCGGGGGCAGAACTGGTGGGTGGCATGCCAGGCCTCCAGCGCCACCGCGTGGACCAGCAGGCCCGCGTCGCGGTCGCCGAGCAGCCCGCCCACCTGGCGCAGACCCGCCGGAACGGGATGGCCTTCAGGTGTGTCGTTCAGGCTCATCGGCATCGTCACCCGGCCGTTGAGGTCGCCGACCGGCGTGCCGGGCAGCGGCGCGGCCACCGCGAAGTAGGCGGTGCCGCCCTCGACGCCGAGCAGGTAACGCTCGCCCGGCGGCGCCTGGGCGGAGGTGTAGAGCACCGCGTGCACCTCGTCACCGGCCCGCCGCACGAGAGTGTGGCCGTTGTCGATCACCAGCACCCTGGTCTCGGGGTCGGCCCACGCCTTCTCCAGCCATCTGTCGTCGGCACGCAGCGCCGACGATCTGTCGATGGTCCCCCGTGCCAGGAGCAGTGGGCCGATGAGTTGTTCTTCCGCGGTCTTTTCCACTGGCCGCCCCTCCCCAAGTCGCTTGTCATCCTATGACCTCGCAGTTAGCCGCCGATTAGGGTGTGCGGGCCCCGGAGCGATCATTCTCAGGCTAAGATCATCGAGTTAGGTTAGCCTTACCTGATTCCTGCGGGGGTGCCTTCGCGTTGCGGCTCTACCTGACCGCGCTCAAGCCGACGGACTCGGTGACGTACGGCTTCCTGCCCGCGGCGCGGGCCCTCGGGTGCGAGGTGACCGTCCTGACCGACCGGCCGGAGCGGCACCCCGGCTCGGTGCGGTGCGACGTACGCGACCCGCGCGCCCTGATCGACGCGGTCGAGCACCTGGGCAGGCCCGACGCGATCTTCTCCAACTCCGACCACCTTCAGGCGGAGACCGCCCTCGCGGCGTCGTACTTCGGACTTCCGGGCAAGGACTGGCGGGCCTGTCTGGCCGCCAAGAACAAGTTCCTGATGCGACGCGGGCTCGCGGCGGCCGGCATCGAGACGGTGTGTTCGCTGCGGATCGCGCCCGCCGATCCGGTGCCCGAGCGCCTGCCCCGGCCCGTGGTGCTGAAACCCCGCGAGGGGGTGGCCAGCGAGGACGTCGTGCTGGTCGAGGACGACCTCCCGCGCGCCGTGGCCGCGGCCAGGCGGCGGCGTCCGGGCGAGACGCTGGTCGTGGAGGAGTACCTCGAAGGGCCGCTGCGGACCCTGGAGACCCTCGGGGACGGCTCCACGACGCGGGTGCTGGGCGGCTTCGCGACCACGCTGGGCCCGCTGCCGCACTTCGTGGAGGAGCGGCTCGACTGGGCGCCCGCCGCCGACGCCCACGTGCTGGCCGCCCTGCGGGCCCTCGGGGTGGGCTTCGGCGCCTGCCACACCGAGTACGTCCTGACGCCCGCCGGGCCGCGGATCGTCGAGGTGAACTACCGGGCGATCGGCGACCACTGCGACTTCCTGCTGGCCGACGTGCTGGGCGTGCCGCTGTTCGAGTGGATCCTGCGCACCCACCTCGGGGAGCCGGCGCCCGAGCCGCCGCCCGCGTCCGGGCACGGCTGCGCGGTCAGCGTGGTCGCCGACCGGCCGGGCGTCGTCAAGGACGGGCCGCCGGAGGAGGACGTCGAGGACAGCGGCGTACGGCTGTGGCACCGGCCGCTGCGGGCCGTCGGGGACGTCATAGAGCTGACCCATACGAACCGGGACTACCTGGGCGTCATCCGGGCCGTGGGACCGGACCGGGCCCGCGTGGACGCCGCCGTCGAGCGGTACCGGACGGCCCGGCCGTGGGCGGTCGGGTGAGGTCGCGGGAGGCGTACCTGGCCGCCCGGGTGCTGGACGCGCTGGTCCGCGAGGACTACGGCGGGCTGGCCGCCCGGCTCGACCGGACCAGGTCCGGGGCCGGGCTGCTGCTGGCCGACGGGCGGTGGGTCCGGATGGTCCCCGGGTCGCCGTTCCAGGACTTCGTGGTGGCGCCGGACGAGCGGCTGGGGCTGGAGCAGGTGCTGGAGACGCTCGTGGAGGTGTCCGACGCGGCCGACGCCGAAGGGGTGGCGGCCTTCTTCGACGAGTGCCTGACCGCCCTGTCCGCGCTGGAGCTGCACGACGCGCACGCCGAGGAGGTGCTGCGGCGCGGGCCGTCGTACGAGTCGCTGGCGGCCTTCGCCGACCATCCCGTCTACCCGACCTCGCGGGCCAGGATCGGCGCCTCGGACCGCGACCTGCTGGCGTACGCGCCGGAGTTCGCGCCCTCGTTCGCGCTGCGGTGGGCGATCGTCCCCCACGCGGCCATAGAGCTTCCCGCGGACGTGCCGCGGCCGGTGGGCCACGGTGTGCTGTTCCCGGTGCACCCGATGGCCGTCGGCGAGGTGCGGAAGATCGACGGGGTCCGGGTGCTGGACGAGGAGGCGGTCGCCGTACGGCCCACCCTGTCCATGCGGACCGTCGAGGTGGGGCCGCGTACGCACCTCAAGCTGCCGCTGCCGGTGAGCACGCTCGGCGTGCGCAACCGGCGCTCGATCAGGGCGGGCACCCTGGACGACGGCGCGCGGGCCGAGCTGCTGCTGCGCCGGCTCGCCGATCCCGGCGTGCTGCTGGCCGACGAGCAGACCTACGCGCACGCGGGCCACGAGTACCTGGCATGGATGGTCCGGCGGCTGCCGGAGGGGCGGATCGTCCCGGTCGCGGCGCTGGCGGTGCCCGGCGTGCTGGACGAACTCGGCCCGGACGTGCTGCCCCGCTACCTGCGCCTGCTGCTGCGCTGGAACGTGCGGCTGTTCGTCCGGTACGGCGTCGCGCTGGAGGCCCACCAGCAGAACCTGGCCCTCGTCCTGCGGGACGGCGACCTGCGGCTGCTGGTCAAGGACAACGACGGCCTGCTGGCCTCGCCGTCGAGGCTGGCGGCGGCCGGGATCGACGTGCCGGCCTTTTGCGACGGGCGCATGCTCACCGACGACCCGCACGCGCTGGCCGACGTGTTCGTCACGATCACGCTGCACCTGGCCGCCGCGGCGGTGGCGTTCGCGGTGCTGCCGCCGGCGCGGGCGGCGGCCCTGGTGCGCGGCACGCTCGCCGAGGCGCTCGACGAGCACGGCGACCACCCCATGGCCCGGCTGCTGCGCGCCAGGACGCTCGACGCGGCCAGGCTCACCGGCAAGTCGATGGTCACCGCCGGGACGCTCGTGGCCAAGGAACGGTCCGGGGCGCGGGACGTGAACAAGTTCTACGGCATCAGCGGGCCCAACTACCTGAGGAGAGCGTGAATGGACGTCCTGGCCATCGGGGCGCCGGCCGAGGAGGCGACGCTGGCGGCCCTGCTGCGGTGCTGCGTGCGCGAGGTGGCCGGGCCCAGGGGGCTGGTCTGGCCGGCGCCGCCGTACGTGCTGCTGCGGGTGGCCGGGACGCTGCTGCGGGCCCGTACGCACGGCGGGGCCGCGCTGCGCCTCGACGGGCCTCCGGAACGCCTGGAGGGCGGCTCCTGGCAGCCGCTGACGGTCGCCGAGCTGGTCCACCTGGCCGAGACCGACCTGGCCGACCGGCCGGACGAGCCTGCGCGCCCAGGCAGGGGAGCGGCGCACCTCGACGTCGAACCCAACGGCGAGTTCGCCGGTCAGGTGGCCGCCAGCAGGGACGCCATCGCGGCGATCCTGGCGGCCCGGGCGCGGGCCGAGCCGCCCGCCGATCCCTGGCTGGCCTCGGAGCAGGCGCTCGTGTACGGGCACCCGTTCCACCCCACCCCCAAGGCCCGCGACGGCGCGGACTGGCTGCGCTACGCCCCCGAGGCCCACGCCGCCTTCCCGCTGCGGCTGCTCGCGGTACGCGACGACGCGCTGGCCGAGGAGGGCGACCTGACGGCCCTGGACGCGCTCGGCCCGGCGCCCGCCGGACACCGGCTGCTGCCCGCCCATCCGTGGCAGCTCGCCCTGCTGCGTCCCGCTCTCGGCTCCGAGCTGGTCGATCTCGGGCCGGGGCCGCTCGCGGTGCCGACCTCGTCGGTGCGGACCGTGTACGTGCCGGACGCCGAGGTGTGCCTGAAGTTCTCCCTGGACGTGCGGATCACGAACTGCGTGCGCAAGAACGCCTGGTACGAGCTGGCCGGGGCCGTCGAGCTCACCTCCCGGCTGGCCCCGCTGATCGCCGAGGTCGCGGCGCGGCACCCGGCCGTCCGCTGGCTTCCCGAGCCCGGCTACCGCACGGCACTCGGGCAGCGCGAGGGCCTGGGCGTGATCGTCCGGGCGAGCCCGTGGACGGCCTGCGACCCCGGCGTCACCCCGGTCCTCGCCGCCGCCCTCGCCCTGGACGCCGCCCCGGCCGACCCCCTGGCCTGGTGGACGGCGTACGTGTCGGCGGTCGCGCTGCCGGTCCTGGACCTGTACGTCAGCCACGGCGTCGTCCTGGAACCCCACCTGCAGAACGTGCTCGTCGGCCTGGACGCCGCCGGCCGGCCCGTCCAGGCAATCTTCCGCGACCTGGAGGGCGTCAAGCTCGTCGCGGGCCGCCACGACCTGGGCGGGCTGCACCCGGCCGTGGCCGCCGCGCTCACCCACGACCCGGCGCGGGGCTGGGCCCGCGTCGTCTACTGCCTGTTCGTCAACCATCTCACCGAGATCGCCGCCACCCTGGCGGGCCCCGACGACGAGTTGCTGCGCGCGTTGTGGCGGGCCGCCCGCGACCTGCTCGCCCGCCAGGCCGCCGAGCTCGGGCAACCGCTCCCGCTGCGCGACCTGCTGGCCGGAGCGCCGCTGCCCGCCAAGGCGAACCTGCGCGTGCGGTGGGCCAGAGCGGCCGACCGCAGCGCCGGCTACGTCCCGATCGCGAACCCGCTCGCATGAGCGGCGTGCTGGAGGCCGCCGCGCGGCTGCCCGCGTTGCCCGCCTACCTCTACGACCTGCCCGCGCTCGACGAGCACGCCGCGTCGGTGCGCGCGGCGCTGGGCGAGGTGGAGCTGTACTACGCGGTCAAGGCCAACCCCGACGCCGAGCTGCTGCGGGTGCTGGCCCGGCACGTGGACGGGTTCGAGGTGTCGTCGGCGGGCGAGCACGCGCACGTCTCCGCGCTGCTCCCGGGCGCGCGGCTGGCGCTCGGCGGGCCCGGCAAGACCGACGCCGAGCTGCGGCTGCCGCACCACCGCCTGCACGTCGAGTCGCCGTACGAGCTGCGCCGCCTGCTCGCGACCGGGCTGGAGGCCGACGTGCTGCTGCGGGCCAACCCGGACCTGCCGGTCGAGGGGGCCGCGCTCACGATGGACGGCCCCTTCGGCATGGACGAGGCGGGGCTGGCCGAGTGCCTGCCGCTGTTCACCGGCCGCGTACGGCTGCGCGGCCTGCACGCCCACCTGGCCAGCGGCCTGAACGCCGCCCAGCTCCTCCGGCTGGCGGGGGCCCTGCTGGAGACCGGGCATCGGGAGGTCAACCTGGGCGGGGGCATGGCGGTGTCGTACACGTCGGGCGAACGCTTCGACTGGGCGGCCTACGGCGCGGGCCTGGCCGCGCTGCGGGCCGGGCGGCGGCTGCGGGTCGAGCCGGGCAGGTCGCTCACCGCCTACTGCGGCCACTACGTCACCGAGGTCGTGGACGTGAAGCGGGTGCGCGGCCAGGCGTACGCGATCGTCCTGGGCGGGACGCACCACCTGCGCACGCCGGTGACCAAGGGCCACGACCAGCCGTTCACGGTCCTGCCCACAGGCGGCGGGCCCGGGGTCGCCGGGGAGCCCGTGACGTTCACGGGCCAGCTGTGCACCCCCAAGGACGTCTTCGCCCGGAACGTGGTGACCTCGGTGCGGGCAGGGGACCGGGTGGTGTTCGGCATGGCCGGGGCCTATGCCTGGAACATCTCCCACCACGACTTCCTCATGCACCCCCGCCCCGCCTTCCATTACCTAGGACTCTGACGCCGGGACCGCCTCGACGAGCGCGACCAGCCCGTCGGCGTCGAGCAGGTTGACCGGCCGCACGGTCTTGTTGGCCCGGACGTAGTGGAAGGCCGCGCTCACCTTCTCCAGCGGCACCCCGGCCAGGTGCGACCACGCCAGCCGGTACGCGGCGAGCTGCACCGAGGCCGTACGGGCCGCCTTCCCCCTGGGCGGGACGCCGGTCTTCCAGTCGACCACCTCGTAGCCGCCGTCGGGCAGCTCGAAGACGGCGTCCATCCGCCCGCGCACCAGCCGGTCGGCGATCATGGTCTCGAACGGCACCTCCAGGTCGACCGGCCGCCGGTCGGCCCACTCGCTCTGCTCGAACCGCTCCTGCAGCTCGGCCAGCCGCACGTCGGCCTCTTCCAGCTCCTCCAGCGGGTCGAGGTCGAAGTCGTCGATCAGCCGCTGCTGGTCCCACCGGCTCTCCAGCCACTTGTGGAACGACGTGCCCCGGCGGGCCAGCGGCGCGGGCTTGCGCGGCACCGGACGGCGGATCCTGCGAGCCAGTTCGGCCGGGTCGGTGGCCAGCGTGACCAGCGACGACACGGTCAGCTTGGCCGGCAGCTCGACGACGGTCGCCGGCCTGCGCCGGTTCAGCTCGCGCTCGCGCAGCAGCAGGTCGGTGTCGCGCTCCCAGGCGCGCAGGCGTTCCTCCTCGAACGGGCGCAGCGGCTCGTCGTCCTCGTCGGCCAGGTTGCCGGCCAGGGCGTCCTCGACCAGCCGGGCGCCGTCGAGCACCGACTCGTAGCGCAGGCCCTCGGGGGTGACCGGCCAGACGGCCTCGGCCGGCTCGGCGAGCAGCGGGTTCGTCGCGCCCTCGGCGAGGTCGCCGGCCCAGTAGGACACCCGGTCGGCCGTGTCGCGGATCTCCAGCAGGAACTCCGACGGCTCCAGCGGCTTGGTGGCGCTGCCCCAGCGGTAGCCGGAGGCGATGAGGTGGTAGTGGGCCCGGGTGACGGCGACGTACGCCAGCCGCCGCTCCTCCATCAGATCGCGCTCCCGGCACTGCTCGTCGAACGCGGCCAGCTCCTCCTTGCTCAGCCCGCCCAGCCGGGGCAGGTCGGCGGCGTCGCCGCGCAGCGGGTAGGGCAGCTTGCGCGGGTTGTCGGTCCAGCGGCTGTTCATCACCGGCGTGGCCGGGAACACGCTGCCCGTCGCGATCGTGCCCTTCGAGCTGAGGAGCTGCGACAGGCCGGGCACGACCACGACCGGCCACTCCAGCCCCTTGGACGCGTGGACGGTCATCAGCTTGACGCTGTTGCTCTCGCCGACCCGGCCCGCCTCCAGCCCGAACTCCTCGCTCTCGGCCGCCTGGAGGTAGGCCAGGAACGCGCCCAGCGTCGGGTCCTCGGCGTCGCCGGCGAACCTGGCGGCCGCGTCGATGAAGGCGTCGAGGTCGGCCCGCGCGGCGAACGCCCCGGCCGTGCCGCTGCGGGCGGCCACCTCGATGTCCAGGCCGAGCCGGCGTTCGATCTCGGTGACCAGGTCGGGCAGCGGCTGGGCGGTGTGGCCGCGCAGGCTGCGCAGCTCCTGGGCGAGCGCGACCAGCCGGGTGCGGGCCAGCGGCGAGAACGACTCCAGCCACTCGGGCCGGTCGGGCAGCTCGTCGAGCGCGTCGACCAGGCTGCCGCGCTCCTCGGCCAGGTCGGCGACCACCTGGTCGAGCGGGTCGTCGGCGCGGTGGCTCTCGCTCAGCTCGCGGGCCAGCTCCCTGGCGTGCTCCCCCAGCACCCGCAGGTCGGCCGGCCCGACCCGCCAGCGCGGCCCGGCCAGCAGCCTGGCCAGCGCGTCGCCGGCGGTGGCGTCGTAGAGCACGCGCAGGGTCGCCACGATGTCGCTGACCTCGGGCACGGTCAGCAGGCCGCCCAGCCCGACCACCTCGACCGGGATGTCGCGGTCCTCCAGCGCCTTGCGCAGCGCGGGGAACTGCGAGCGCTTGCGGGCCAGGATCGCGACGTCCTGGGGCTGGAGGGCGAGGGTCTTCTTGCGTTCCCTCTCGCCCCAGGGCAGGCCGTCGGGGGCGGTCTCCTGGCCGAGGATCCGGGCCACGCCGTCGGCGATCCACTTCGCCTCGTCCTCGGCGGTCTCGTGGAAGGCGCAGGTGACGCGGCCCCGGTCGACCCGGTTGGGCCCCGGCACCAGCACGGGCACCTCGCGGGCCTCCATGCGCAGCGGGAGCTGGACGCGGGCGGCGACGTCGAGCACCCGGTCGCCGTTGCGGAAGCTGACGCTGAGCTGGCGGACCGGCGCCACCTCGCCCGCGCCGGTGCGGAAGTCGCGGGGGAAGCGGCGCAGGTTGCCCGCCGAGGCGCCGCGCCAGCCGTAGATGGACTGGCAGGGGTCGCCGACGGCGGTGACCGGATGGCCGCCGCCGTAGAGCGAGCGCAGCAGGACGAGCTGGGCGTGGCTGGTGTCCTGGTATTCGTCGAGCAGGACCACGGAGTAGCGGGACCGTTCGATCTCGCCCACTTCCTTGTGGTTGGCGGCGATCCGGGCGGCCAGCGACATCTGGTCGCCGTAGTCGATGACCTCGCGGCGGCGCTTGAGCCGTTCGTACGCCTCCACCAGCGGCAGCAGCTGCTCCCTGGCCGCGTGCACGCCGACCGGCTTGCGCTGCGCCACGGTCGTGCGGCCGGGCAGCGCGGCCAGCCGGGCCTCCAGCCACTCCCCCACCCGCCGCACGTCGGCGGGCCCGCGCAGGTGCTCCGACAGCTCGCCGGCGAGTTCCAGGAGGGCGGCGGTGACCGAGGGCGGGCCCAGCTCGATCTTGTCCATCGGCCCGTCGTACAAGGCCACCACGCGCGAGGCGAGCTGCCACGACACCGCCGGGGTGACCAGGCGCATGGTGGGTTCGAGCGCCTCGCGCAGGGCGTGGTCGGTGACCAGGCGGGCGGCGTAGGCGTGGTAGGTGGAGACGGTCGGCTCGTTGTCGAGCGCGCCGGGCGCGACCAGGCCCGCCTCGGCGAGCCCGGTCAGGCGCTCCCTGACCCGGACGGCCAGCTCGGCCGCGGCCTTGCGGGTGAACGTCAGCCCCAGCACGTTCTCCGGTTTGACCAGGCCGTTGGCCACCAGCCAGACCACCCGCCCGGCCATCGTCTCGCTCTTGCCCGAGCCCGCGCCCGCCATGACGACCATCGGTTCGAGCGGCGCCTCGATGACCGCCGCCTGCTCGCTCGTCGGCGGCAGGATGCCGAGCTTGTCGGCCAGTTCGACCGGGTTCAGCACACCTGGCCCCCGTTGTCGTTGACCGGGCAGCTCGCCCGCGCCGCGCACGTGCGGCAGCCGTCGTTCACCTTGGCCTGGAAGAACGGGCCCGACATGCCCGTGGCGACGGTGTCGACCAGGTCGCCGGCCCAGCCGGGGTTCTTGTCGTCGGCCAGCGCGCCCTGCCGCTGCTCGGTGGCGGCGTTCTTGCCGGCCGCCTTGCCGAGCTGGACCAGCGCGGCGCCGCCGGGCTCGGTCATGCCGTGCCGGGCGAACGCGCCGAGCAGCGCGGCGAGCTGGTAGACGCCGAGCTGCGGATGCCGGTCGAGCTCGCCCGCCTTGGGCTTGGAGCCGCCGGTCTTCAGGTCGATGATCACCGCGCGGCCGTCGTCGTCGCGCTCGACCCGGTCGACCCGGCCCTTGATCTGCACGCCCTCGGAGACCATGGCGACGAACGACTCCTCGATGGCGACCAGCTCGCGCGGGTTGTCCTTCTGCCAGCGCAGGAACTTGCCGATCATCTGCTCGGCGACCTGGCGCTGCTTGCGGTTGTACCAGACGCCGCCGAAGTCGAGCTCGTTCCAGACCTGGTCGAGCCGGTCGCCCAGGGCGTCCTCGCCGGGCAGGTCGGTGGCGGCCAGCATGGCCAGCGCGTGGATGACGTTGCCGAGGCCCTGGGCGGTGCTGGTGCCCGCGGCGCCGACCGCCGTCTCCAGGAGCCAGCGCAGGCCGCACTTGGTGAAGCTCTCGACCGCGGACGGGGAGATGTTGACGATGTCGTCCGGCCAGCTCAGCGGGCGGTCGTCGGTGATGGGGGTGAGGGCGTACCAGTCGTTGGGGTGGGCGCCCTGGACCCCGGCGGCGGCCAGGCGGGCGAGCTGCCGCGCGGCGCGCTGCCGGACCTTGGCCGGTTTGGTGGGGTCGGTCACCGCGCTGCGGAGGTCGGCCACCAGCGCCGACATGGTCAGCCAGCGCGCCCGGTCGTCGACCGTGGCCGACTCGACCGCGCCCGGCATCAGTTCCGACAGGAACCGGGAGGGCCGCTCGTCGGTGTCCTCGCCGCCGACCGCCGTGACCACCAGCCGCCGCCTGGCCCGCGTGGCCGCGACGTAGAACAGCCGCCGCTCCTCGGCCAGCAGCTTGGAGGCCAGCGACGCGGCGCTCGGCTCGGCGCCCTCGACCACCTCCACCAGGTCGTCGGCGCCCAGCAACGACCCGCGCAGCCGCAGGTCCGGCCAGACCCCCTCCTGGACGCCCGCCACGACCACGATGTCCCATTCCAGGCCCTTGGAGCGGTGGGCCGTCAGCACCCGCACGGCGTCGCCGTCGGGGGCGCGGTCGGCCAGCGTGTCGCCCGGGATCTCCTGGGCGGCCAGGTTGTCGAGGAACACCTCGGGGCCCGCCTTGGGCATGCGGTCGACGAACTTGGCGGCGTGGTCGAACAGCGCCACCACCGCGTCGAGGTCGCGGTCGGCCTGCGCGCCGCGGGAGCCGCCGGACAGGCTCTGCTCGGTCCAGCGCCCGCCCAGGCCGCTGGCGTGCCACACGGCCCACAGGAGGTCTTCTGCGGTGCCCTCCTGCGCGGCGGCCTCGCGGGCGGCGGCGAGCAGCTTGGCGACGCGTTCGGCGGGGAGGGCGACGTGCGGCTCGACGCGGGTGAGCTCGCGGGCGTCCAGGATCGCCGCCACCAGCAGCTCGCCGGACGACCGCGCCCCGGCCTTCCCGGCGACCGGCTCCTCCTCGGGGGCCGGGTCCTCCTCCGCGACCAGCCTCTCCGCGACCGGCTCCTTCTCGGCGGCCGGCTCCTCCTCCGCGGCCAGTTCCTCCGCGGCCGGCTCCTCCTCCGCGGCCAGGGCCTCGTTCTCGGCTATCTTGAGCGCCCGGCGCAGGCGGCGTACGCCGATCATGTCCGTGCCGCCGAGCGGGCCCGTCAGCAGCTCCTCGGCCACCCCCTCGTCGAGCTGCGCCGGGTCGAGCGCCACCCGCAGCATCGTGAGCAGCGGCCGCACGCCCGGCTCCTGAGCGATCGGCACCTCGTCGCCGGCGATCATCGTCGGCACCCCGGCGTTGACCAGCGCCCGCCGCAGCAGCGGCACCTGGCGCTTGGCCGAGCGCACCAGCACCGCCATGCGGCGCCAGGGCACTCCCTCGATCAGGTGCGCCCGCCGCAGCGTGTCGGCGACGATCGCGGCCTCCTGGCTGGTGCTGTCGGCCAGCAGGACGCGCGCGTCGCCGGGCTCGACGCCGGCCGCCGGGACCAGGTCGCGGTGGCCGTGCCGCTGGTCGTGGTCGGGGGCCGGGGCGATGGGCAGGCGGGCGGCGACCCGGCGCGAGGCCTCCAGCAGGTCGGCCCCGCTCCTGCGGCACACGCGCAGCGCCACGACCGGCGCCTCGCGCCCGTCGAGCGTCCTGAACCGCTCGGGGAACTTCATGATCCCCTGGACGTCGGCGCCCCGGAACCCGTAGATCGACTGGTCGGGGTCGCCCACCGCGACGAGGTCGCGCCCGTCGCCGGCGAGCTGGTCGAGCAGGTACTCCTGGGCCGGGTCGGTGTCCTGGTACTCGTCGACGAACACGACGTCGTGGGCGGCCCGCTCGCGCTCGCGCACCTCGGGCCTGGTCAGCAGCGCCGAGGCGGCCCCGATCAGCTCGGCGTAGTCGTAGGTCTCCTCGGGGTCGAGGTCGAACCGGTCCTGGTAGCGCTCGTAGAACCGGCCGGTGGCGATCCAGTCGCTCCTGCCGTGCAGCCGGCCGAGCGCGACCAGCCGCTCGCCGTCGAGGCCGCGCTCGGCGGCCCTGGACAGGAAGTCGCGCACCTCCTCGGCGAAGCCGCGGGTCTTGAGCGCCTCGCGCAGCGACGGCGGCCAGTCGAGCGCGCCGTTCTCCAGCTCGCCGTGGAGCAGCCGGCGGATCTCCAGAAGCTGCTCGGGGCCGGTCAGCAGGCGCGGCGGCGCCTTGCCCTCCAGCACGGACTCGCGGCGCAGGAGCGCGTAGGCGTAGGAGTGGAAGGTCAGTGCCAGGGGTGAGCGGGTGGTGCGCCGCAGCCGCCCGGTGACGCGCCGGCGCAGCTCCTCGGCGGCCTTGCGGCTGAAGGTGAGGATGAGCACCCGTTCGGGGTCGGCCCCGCGCCGTTCGATACGCTCGACCACGCTCTCGACGATCGTCGTCGTCTTGCCCGTGCCGGGCCCAGCGAGGACGAGGAGCGGGCCGCTCCGGTGCTCGACCACGGCACGCTGATGTTCATCCAGCGCAGGAGGCTCAACAGGGCCTCCGCTGCCACGCCGCACCAACCGCCAGGTCTGACCACTCACAGCACTAGATTCCACCAGACCACACGGACAGATCGTGCCGACTTACCCGGTCTCCCGCCTCGATCCGCCTACCGTATCGAGGCAAATATCCGAATATCGTGCGACACGCCGAGGCCACGGTTTCGCCGTGGGCGTGGCGCTGCCTGGGGCGATGCGACGATCCGCACGATTGCCCCACACACGCAGCGTTGTCTCTTGTAACGTTGGGTTGATACCCGCGCCTCTGCTAGGGGGTTGGTCACATGCGCTGGCAGGTCCACTCCGAAACGTCGCTCTACGCCGACCAGTGGCTGGACATCCGGATCGCGGATGTGGAGCTGCCCGACGGGCGGCACCTCGATCACCGGCTGGTCCGCACCGCGCCGGCCGCGGGCGCGGTCGTCACCGACGACAAGGACCGGGTGTTGCTGATCTGGCGCCACCGCTTCATCACCGACAGCTGGGGCTGGGAGGTCCCGCTCGGCCAGGTCGACGAGGGCGAGATGCCGATGGCCGCGGCCGCCCGTGAGGTCGAGGAGGAGACCGGGTGGCGTCCGGGGCCGCTGCGTCCGTTGATGTCGGTCCAGCCCACCAACGGCTTCACCGACAGCCTCAACCACATCTACCGGGCCGACACGGCCACCCACATCGGGCCGCCCAGCGACCCCTGGGAGGCCGAGCGCATCGAGTGGGTGCACCTGTCGAGCGTCCGGCGGCTGGTCGAGGCCGGCGAGATCGTGTGCGCCACGACCCTGTCGGCGCTGCTCTACCTGCTCGTCGAGCGCCTTCCGGCCGCGCCGCGTCCCCTCGGGTACGAGCCCGGCAAGCCCTTCATGCTCTCGGACCTGCCGATCGACCTCTGAGGCCGCGCCCTCAGGAGAACAGGTGGTCGACCACGCGGGCCGTCGCCTTGCCGTCGTCCTTGGGCGCGTACGTGGCCCGGAAGGCCTCGTAGCGGTCGGCGTGCGCGGCGGCCACCTCGTCGATGGAGCGCAGCGCGTCGATCACCTCGGCCGACGTCGGCAGCACCGGGCCGGGCGCCTGCTCGGCCAGGTCGAGGTAGAGCCCCCGCTTGGCGGAGTACTTCGCCAGGTCGTAGCCGTAGAAGACGATGGGCCGGCCGGTGGCGGCGAAGTCGAACATGACCGAGGAGTAGTCGGTCACGAGGACGTCGGCGACCAGCAGCAGATCCGCCATGTCCGGATAAGTCGTGACGTCGTGGGCGATGTCGGGGACGGCGGGCATGGCCTGCATCGGATGGGCGCGTACCAGGATCTCGTGGTCGGCGCCCAGGGCCTCGCGGGCCTTGGCCAGGTCGAGCTTGACCATGGCGTTCTTGCGGTCGTAGTCGCGCCAGGTCGGCGCGTAGAGCACCACCCGCTTGCCCTCGGCCAGCCCGAGCCGCTCGCGGACCGCGGCGGCCCTGACCTCGCGCTCGGGCGAGTTGAGCACGTCGTTCCTGGGCAGGCCGCTCTCCAGGATCTCGCCCTTGTAACCGAAGGCCCGGCGCAGCACCGTGGTGGCCCACGGCGACTGCGACAGCAGCAGGTCCCAGCCGCGCACCTCGGCCGCCTGCCGGTACCAGATCGGCGGACGGGGGTCGCGGGCCATGTGCGGCTGGTCGTTGCCGATGCGCTTGGCCGGGGTGCCGTGCCAGGTCTGCAGCACAACCTGGTCCTCGCGGGCGCGGAACCAGGCGGGCAGGAACGAGTTGGTGACGATGTGGCCGGCGCGGGCCAGCGCGGCGTGGTGCTCGCGGCTGCCCGCCCGCACCGCCCGCGCGCCGCCCGGCGGCACGAACGCGGCGTCCTTGACGATCCAGATGTGCTCGCGGTCGTCGCCCCTGCGCAGCCGCTCCTCGTAGATGGCGCGCACGCTGTCGGCGTAGAGCCGGCCGTCGTTGACGACGTAGACGGTCGCGTCGTGCAGCGGCTCGGTGCGCTGGGCCGGATAGAAGACGCGGCGCAGCACGTGGGTGCCCGCCACGCCCCGCTCGTCGTTGGGACGCCCCTCCTCGACCGTGATCACCGGCACGTCGAACCGGGTGGAGATCATCCGGTACGCCCGGCTGTCGACCGTACGCGGCTCCTCGTCGAGCCCCGGCAGGGCGGCGTGGTCCATCCGGAACGGCACGATCTCGCCCGACGGGTGCCGGAAGGACATGTTCCAGGTGCCCGAGGCCAGCGGCACGGACTCGCCGAAGCGGTCCATGGACGAGGGCGTCACCCGGACGGAGAAGTCGTCGCCCGACCGCTCCATGGGCAGCGAGTACGACAGCCCCGACCGGTGGCGCAACGTCAGCACCCGGGGGCCGGGCGCGTCGGGGTAGTCGCCGCGCAGGACCAGCGTGGAGCCCTCCCAGACGGCGGAGGTGATCACCGGGCGGATGCGGTGGGCGGAGACCACGACGCGGTCGCGCCGGTCGCCGAGCACGGTGATCTCCCGGTCGCCCACCGGAGTGCGCGTCTCGACCAGGTCGGCGAGCATGACGGAGGCCGCCGGGTCGCCCTTGGGCTCGACCCACAGCCGCCGACCGTCCTTCTCCTGGAGCAGCGCGGGCACGGCGAGCCCGATCAGCACCTCGGTGCCGCCGCCGGACGGCGTGAAGTCGGCGGCGATGCGGTGGCCGCCCAGCCTGGCGTGGCCCTTGGTCACGCTGCGGCCGGGCAGGAAGATCTTGAGTTCGAGGCGTTCGTCCTGGACGGACACACCGGTCAGCTCGGCCCTGTTGGGCTGGAGCACGACCTGCAGCGCGCGGTCGGACGTCCAGACCGGACGCACCCACCAGCCGGGCTTCAGCTTGAGGCCGGCCGGGCGCTCGGGCCTGCCGATGGCCGAGCCGCGCAGCAGGCCGGTCGCCCGCGCGCCACGGCTCCAGAAGACGATCTCGGCCCGCCAGGTCGTCGCGTCGGGCACCCCCGGACGGTGGCGCAACCGCCGCCGCACGGCGTGCACCATGCCGCGCACGGCCCCGCGCCAGCGCAGCGGCCACGGGCTCAGCTCGGCGGTGAAGCCGGACCAGTCGTAGTTGCAGCCGGGCTCGCGCGCGCCGTGGGTGGCCTCGGGGGCGAGCACCCGCTTGGTGCGCATGCGGATCGGCGGCAGCCAGCGCGGCCCGCGCAGCACCACGGTCGCCCAGTTGAACCTGCGGCTGCGGACCGACAACCCGGCCAGGTACGCGAAGCCGGTGACGCGCAGCCTGCCGTCGACCCACACGATGTCGTCGATGTGGGTCACCGGCACCATGTCGGCGCGGCGCAGCCGGTAGAGGTCGGGCGGCAGCTCGTCGCGGAAGGGCAGGTCGGCGTACCAGCTCAGGCCCTTGCGGATGCGCTTGGACGGCTCGGCCGCTGCGGTGACGACCTTGACCAGCGTCTCGCCGTCGACCAGCTCGTCGTCGGGACGGTGCTCGATCAGGTGGCAGATCACCCGGCGGGCGACGGGCAGGTCGCGCTTGACCTCCGCGGACACGCCGGCCAGGTAGGGGCGGATCAGGGTGAGCAGCTCGCGGCGCCGGGCCGGGCCGCGCTTGACCGCGAGGTCGATGCGCGACCCCAGAGGCCCGCTGAGCACCTCGGTGTCGAACGCCGCGTCGCGGCCGCCGGGCCCGACGGCACGCATGACCGCCTCAAGAGGCTCGCCACGATCGCAGAGATCCTGGACAGCCTTGAGGCGGTCGGCGAGCGTGTCGCCGCTGTGGCGCTGGGCTGTGACGCCGGTGGCCATCGTGGAGGCACCGCCTTTCGGGCCTGTCAGTGTTCAGCCCATGGTAATGGGAGTCACATGTCACAGAATCGCCTCAACAGCGAAACCGCAGGTCAGGCCCCTTACTGAAAATCGGCTGAACGCCCGTCCCAGCGCGCCCGCCTCATGTCGACCCGTTCGCCGCGCAGCGGGGTGCCCTCCTCGTGCCAGTGGGCCAGGCATCGTCGCAGGTGGTCGGGGGCGGCGCCGCTGCCGTCGGCGTGCACGACCCGCCACCACGGGACGCCGCCGCCCAGGGTGGACATCACCTTGCCCACCTGACGGGGGCCGCCCTCGCCCAGGTATTCGGCGATGTCGCCGTAGGCCATGACCTTGCCGGGCGGGATGCGTTCGACCAGGTCGAGCACCCGCTCGGCGAAGGGGTTCAGGGGGTCCATGCGGCCGGGCCCGCGTCGATGATCTCGTCGAACTTGCCGATCTCCATCACCGTCCCGCCGGACAGGACCTCGATCACGCCGTCGCGCAGCGCGTAGATCTCGCCGTCCTCGCCCACCAGGCGGGCGCCGAGTGCGGCCGACAGCCGCAGGAGCTGGGCCACCTGCCAGTCGGAGCCGGGCTCGCCCACGACCTGGCCCTGCCAGCGCGCCACCGCGTGCCGGCCGCCGTCGTGGCCGGCCACGATCTCCTCAGATCCGCGCAGCTCGAAACCGGCCGGCGCGATGGCCTTCGCGAGCTCCGCGAAGGCGAGTGGCGACTCGCGCACCACCCGCAGCTCGTATCCCATGACGCGCGACCATAGCGGATCTTTACCGTCCACGCGGGCGAAGTACGGGCGGTTCATCACTCCTTGCGCTGATTGAGAACGATGATCGCTCCGCAGAACGTCACCAGCGCGACCAGCACACCCCCTCCGTACAGCCACAACCGCCACGGATCGGCCCCCGGACGGGTCGGCACCGGGGAGTCCTCGCCCCGGCCGAAGTGGTCCTTTCCGGGCGCGGTCACGCTGCGCCGCTGACCGGTCAGGCGCTCGGCGGCGTTGAGCGCGGCCCCGGCGTCCACCACGCCGAACCCGGTGTTGTCGTCGTAGCCCGCGGCCGGACGGCCCCGCGCGCTGGAGGCCAGCGCCTGGGCCACCTGCTCGGGCGGCAGATCGGGAAAGCGCGACTTGACCAGCGCGGCCACGCCGGCCACGAGCGCGGCGGCCGAGCTGGTGCCGTCGGACAGCTCGTACCCGCTGGGCCGCTTGACCACGGGCACCTGCACGCCGGGCGCGCCGACGAGGACCGACAGGTTGTCGCTGCTGAACGTGGCCTTCCTGCCCTGCTTGTCGGTCGCGCCGACGCCGATCACGCCCGAGTAGCCGGCCGGGAAACTCCAGAACGAGGTGCCCTTCTCCTTGGCGTAGGGCGTCTGGCCGTCGTTGCCGACGGCGGCCACCAGCACCACGCCCTTGCTCAGCGCGTACGACACCGCCTCCCGCTCTGACCTGATCGGCCCGTAGGAGCCGATCGACATGCTGACGACCTGGGCGCCGTGGTTGGCGGCGTAGCGCAGGGCGCGGGCCAGCGAGCTCTCGGGCGACTGGAGGTCCGTGGGCGGCAGCAGGTCGAACGCCGGCTCGTCGTCGGTGGCCAGGGGCAGCGACAGGATGCGCGCTGCGGGCGCGACGCCGATCAGCCCGTCGCCGGCGCCGGAACCGGCGATCAGCGCGGCCATGGCGGTGCCGTGCCGCCCCGGCTGCACCTCGCGGGCCACCGCGCCCGAGCTCATGTCGGGCCCGGCCGTGACGCGGCCCTTCAGCTCCTTGATCCCGGCGTCCACCGCGCTGTCCACGACGGCGACCGTGACGCCCTCGCCCTTGGTCACGTTCCACGCCTGCTCGACGTTGAGCGCGTCCAGCACCCATTGCTGCTGCTCCCTGATCGGGGCGGCCGTGGGCGCGAGGAGGACGAGCAACGTGGCCGCGAGCGCCCGTACGGCGGTCAGCACACGTTCCCCTGGGTGCACGGCGGAACCTTGGGAGGATCCGCCAGGAAGTAGGCGATCTGGTTGCCGACCGACTTGGCCGCCGGCCAGAGCTCGCTGTGCAGGATCTCCTCCGGAGGGATGGCGGCCCTGGTGCGCCCGTCGGCGTACCCGGCGGTGGAGAAGACGAGGTACGGCCCGGCGCCCACCCAGCCGGTGCGCTGGCGCTGCTCGGTGCCGAAACGTTCGGTCACGGTGCCGGGGAAGGCCACGGGCAGCACGCCCACCCGGTCGTCCTGGCCCAGTTGCTCGCCCGCCGACACCCTGGACTCCTCGTCCTTCAGCACGGCGACGCCGACGGTGATGACGAAGGTGGAGGTCTGGTCGACGTACGTGGCGCGCAGCAGCGTGACGCATCCGTGGCTGTCGAGGACCCCGGCGACGGAGGCGTCCACGCCCTTGCCGCACTCGGTCTCGGGGGCGATGCCGACCCGCCTGGCGTACTGCTGGGCGCGGTCGAGGCCGAGGTACTTGACCTCCTCGGGGAAGACGCCCGTGGCCGGCCACGCCTGCCAGCGCCGGGCGATCTCCTCCTGCTTGTACTGGTTCTGCTCGGACGGAGTCAGCGGACGCGAGCGCGTCTCGTTGAGCAGCCCGATCGTGCCCAGCAGCACCACGAGGGCCGACACGGCCACGACCGCGCCGACCAGCACGACGAAGATACGCCGAAAGCGCACGCCCTGCTGGAGGGCCGCCAGCTCGGCGCGTTCCCTGGCCGCGGTGCGCGTCCGGGAGTTCGCCGCCGGCCAGGCGCGCACGCGGGCCCGGCGGCCGGTCGACGCCCCGAGCGGGTTGCTGCGTCCCGATGTGGCCTCGCCGGCGCGCGGTAGCCCTGAGGTCGACCTACGTGCCTTCACCACCCTGGCCTCGTTCCCGCGGTTGGTCGGTGTCTATTTCGTCCCCGTTAGCAGGCGGATCATGCGTCGTGTGCGCCGTGGTCGCGTCGTACGCGTCTGACCAGGAAGAAGATGACCGCCAGCGACGCGAGCGCCCCGCCCGCGGCGCCCGCGGCCACGGCCGCGTAGATCGTCACGCGCCGGTGGTCCCTCGTGGTGACCCGGATGGGCCCGGCCGGCCCGCCCGCCAGGGGCCGGGCGGGGTCCTGGGCCTGCGGGCCGGTCGCGGTCTCGGTGTGCGTGGCCAGGCGGGCGGCCTCGGCCAGGGCCCTGCGGGCGTTGACGACGCCGAAGCCGGTGCCGGTGTCGTAGCCGCCGGGCGGCCGGTCGTCGGCGCTGTCGGCGAGCGCCTGGACGACCAGCGGCGGCGACATCTGCGGATATTTTGCCTTGATGAGCGCGGCGACCCCCGAGACGAGCGCGGTCGCCTGCGAGGTGCCCCGGCCGACCCAGTACTCGTCGCCCGGCCCCGCGCCCATGATGTCCACGCCCGGCGCGGCCACCAGCACCGAGGAGTTCCAGTTGGAGAACGTGGCCCGGCGCAGCCGCCGGTCGGTCGCCCCCACCGACACCACGCCGGGGAAGGACGCCGGGTAGGAGTAGGGCGCGAAGTCGCCGGCGGTCTTCCTGTCGCCCTCGTTGCCGGCCGCGGCCACCAGCACGACGCCCCTGGAGATGGCGTACCGGATGGCCGCCCGTTCCTCCCGGGTCGCGAGCTCCTTGGAGATCGACATGTTGACGACGTCCGCGCCCTGGTCGACGGCGTAGCGGATGCCCCTGGCGACGACGTCCTCGAAGCGCTCGGCCGAGTTGAACTCCCTGAACCCCGGCTCCTCGTCCTCCAGGATGACCCGTACCGACAGGACGCCGGCCTCGGGCGCGACGCCGATGACGCCCTTCCTTCCGCCCGGCCCGTGGCCGTGCCCGGCGATCAGGGAGGCCATGTACGTGCCGTGCAGCCGCGGCGGCGCGACGCCCGGCGGGTTCGCGCCCGCGGTGAAGTCGCGGCCCACGGTCACCGAGCCGGCCAGGTCGCGGTGGGCCGGATCGACCCCGGAGTCGAGCACGGCCACCGTGACCCCCGAGCCTTTGGTGACGCGCCAGGCCGCGGGCAGGTCGAGCGTCTCGATCACGGCCCGCTGGCCGCCGCGCACGTCGTCGGCGCGGGCGCAGGCGGGCAGGGCGGCGGGAAGAACCGCGAGAAGGACCGCGGGAGCGGCGGACAGCGCCTTCGCGGCGCGCCGGCTCAGCACCGCCATCCCTCGGCCGCGCAGTCGGGCATGCGGGGCGTGCTGAGGTCGAGCAGCACGCGTTCGGACAGCTCGGCGGCGAAGGCGAAGATCGCCGGACGTGACTCGCCGGGCGTGGTCGCGGGCCGCCCGTCCACCTGACCCGCCGTGGTCAGCACGACGTACGGCCCCGCCTGGCGCACCGACCCGGCCTGCCGCATCGAGGGGGTGAACCGTTCGGCGACCGTGCCCGTGAAGCTGAGCGGCCGCAACCCCGGCACGGGCTTGCCGTTGTCGGCGAACGCGCTCCTGGCCCGGACCGCGCGTGACTCGTCGGGCAGCGCCACCACGCCCACGGTGACGAGCACCCCGCGCAGCGCGTCGATGTAGGTGGCCCGCAGCACGCCCCGGCATCCCGCCTCGCGCAACGTCCTGACCGCCTTCGCGTCGACGGACTCGGCGCCGCAGCCGGTGTGCGGCGAGATGCCGATGCGCTCGGCCCGCTCCTGCCCGCCCTGCTCGGCCGCGTACGGCAGAGCAGCGGGGAAGACGCGCCCGGCGGGCCAGGCACGCCAGCGTTGCGCGACCTCGCGCGTGGCGGCGGCACGCAGCTCGGACGCGCTCGGGCCGCGGGTCAGCTCGGTGCCCGCCGCGCTCCCGGCCACCCCGGCGGCCACCGCGCAGACCAGGGTCAGCGCGGAGGACACCACCAGGGTGGGCCAGGGGCGGGCGTGGTTCACGACACCGACCTTAAGCGCCTCGGCGGGAGGTTCCCCGGAAAACGCCTCAGTAGCTGGGCAGGCTGGGGTCGACCGTCTTGACCCAGCTCAGCACCCCGCCACCGACGTGCACCGCGTCGGCGAAGCCCGCGTTCTTGACGATCGCCAGGGCCTCGGCCGAGCGCGCGCCCGACTTGCAGTGGAGCACGATGCGCTTGTCCTGGGGCAGCTTCTCCAGGGCCGAGCCGTTGAGGAACTCGCCCTTCGGGATCAGCGTGGCGCCCGGGATGGAGACGATCTCGTACTCGTTGATCTCGCGGACGTCGACCACGTAGATGTTGTCGCCCTTGTCCATCATGGACTTGAGCTCCTGCGCGGTGATCGTGGAGCCGCTGGCGGCCTGCGCGGCCTCGTCGGAGATCGCGCCGCAGAACGCCTCGTAGTCCTCCAGCAGCTCGGTGACCGTCGGGTTCTTGCCGCACAGCACGCACTCGGGGTCCTTGCGGACCTTGACGTCCCGGTACTTCATCTCCAGGGCGTCGTAGATCATCAGCCGGCCGACGAGCGGGTCGCCGATGCCCGTCAGCAGCTTGATGGCCTCGTTGACCTGGATCGAGCCGATCGACGCGCACAGCACGCCGAGCACGCCGCCCTCGGCGCACGACGGCACCATGCCGGGAGGCGGGGGCTCGGGGTAGAGGCAGCGGTAGCAGGGCCCGTGCTCGGCCCAGAACACGCTCGCCTGGCCGTCGAAGCGGTAGATCGAGCCCCAGACGTACGGCTTGCCGAGGAGCACCGCGGCGTCGTTCACCATGTAGCGGGTGGCGAAGTTGTCCGTGCCGTCGACGATGAGGTCGTAGCCGGAGAAGATCTCCATGACGTTCTCGGTGGTCAGGGTCGCGTTGTGGACGACGACCTCGACCAGCGGGTTGATCTCGCGGACGGACGCCGCGGCGCTCTCGGCCTTCAGCCTGCCCACATCGGACTGGCCGTGGATGATCTGGCGCTGCAGGTTGGACTCATCGACGACGTCGAAGTCGATGATGCCGAGGGTGCCGACGCCCGCCGCGGCCAGGTACATCAGGGCGGGCGAGCCCAGGCCGCCGGCGCCCACGCACAGCACCTTGGCGTTCTTCAGCCGCTTCTGCCCGGCCATCCCGACATCGGGGATGATCAGGTGGCGCGAGTAGCGGCGCACTTCGTCTACGGTCAGCTCTGTGGCCGGCTCGACCAGCGGTGGCAACGACACGTTCTACGCTCCCGTTTCAGGGGGTCACATCTCTAGCTGAAACCTACTCGGCGAGTGGGGCATTCCCCAATCTCGTCTCACCGATCAGACGGCGTGCCTCCGCCGCCACCACGCGGGGCATCTCCATCATCGCCACGTGCCCCGCCGTCGGCAGCAGCACGAGCCTGACCTGCCGGAACGTACGGGCCGCCTTCGCCGCCATGGCCGGGCGCACCAGGCGGTCGTGCCGGCCGTGGACGATGAGCGTCGGGGCCTCGACCTTGGCCGCCTGGCGCCACAGGTTGTCCTCGCCCCGCCGGAAGTACTCGGCCACGATGCCCCGCGCCGAGCCGATCATGGCCTCCCCCGCGTACGGGACGTCGTCGCGCCGGCGCATCTCCTCCACGGCGTCGGCCAGGCGCACCGGGTGCACGGCGTTCACGTCCGCCCAGACCATGGCGAAGGAGGCGTTGATGCGCTGCTCGGCGGGGAGCAGGCGCAGCTTGCCGGCGAACCACTCGCCCACCCTCGGCACGGCGGCGGCGGCCACGCGGACCGGGCCGTACCTGGGGAGCAGGTCGGGCAGGGCGGGCGAGACGAGCGTGAGGGAGCGGACCAGGTCGGGCCTGGCCGCGGCGACCCGCACCGCGACCGCGCCGCCCAGCGAGTTGCCGAACAGATGGGCCGGGCCCGTGTTCTCCATCAGCCCGATCACCGCCGCGGCGTGGCCGGCCACCGTGTAGTCGCCGTCCCGCGGCGCCGGGGAGAAGCCCGCGCCGGGCAGGTCGAGGGCGTGGCCGGTGACGGTGTCCTTGAGCTCGTCCATGAGGTCGGTCCAGTTGGTGGCCGAGCCCGCCAGCCCGTGGACGAACACGGCCTGCTCGGCCGGGCCGCCGTCGGGGGTGGATCGCACGTGCACCGGGCCGATCATGCGTCCCGGCCAGTGAGGGACCGGCTCCACCGCTGTCATACGTCCTCCTTGTCGCTCTTCCACGATATCCAGCGCGCTCAGGCGGGGTCTGCATTCCGTACAGACGCCGCTTTCGGTGACCTATCAGAGCAGCACTGGACATAGGGGACGCGCAGGGGGGGTCGTGCCCGCCGGCCCGCGTCGGCGGCGTCGCGGCGGGGCAGGGGCTGGATCGTTCGCCGTCCGCGAGCAGACATGGGACAGGCCCGAAATTTCCGCTCATAGATGTCTAATCGATCTCTTGGCGGCTTAAGTATGCGGCAAAAGCTGTCTGTCCCCGTTTACCAGGTTCGAGACGGGTAAGCATCAGGAACGGATACGGTGCGCGACCTACCGGACACTCCTGGTTAGCGATCGGGAAATCGTGGTCACCGGAAATCCATCGGGGAAGCGTAACGGCATTTCCCGAACGATCCCGACGACAGCATCGTCCAGCATTTCTCATGCCTGGCGCACAGGTGTGCCGGCGAGCATTTTCTGCGAGCCGTAAATACACGCATGGCCGCCGCCTTCCGGCGTTTATGGTCGTGCCGTCATTTCACGAGAGAAGCACGGCCGACGCTGTCGGAACCCGATGTGATGGGCACTCCGTCATATGCGCATAATCGGACATATCATGGCATTTCATTCGATAGAGCTGTAATGCAAGCAATAAGATTGCTAATGCATCGCAAAATAGGGCCACTCCTGTTTGGTGTAGCTCTGTCCCGGAAATGACATTTCACGGATGGCTCATCAGCTAGTCGTTCAAGACCTGGTTCCCGGCCTCTCGGGAACGTCGAGAACGGGGCAACCAATCCTTTAGGGGGAAAACGCAATGCCCAAGCTCAAAAGTGTTATCGCAGGTCTGGCCGTCAGCACCGCGCTGACCGGCGGCGTGGTCAGCCTGGGCGCGACGACCACCGCCAACGCCAGCACCGCCAACAACGTCACCAGCCCGACGACCCTCAGCTGGGGCGATGGGGACGGTCACGGCTGGTGGCACCGTCGCCACCACCGCTGCAACAGGAACCGCCACGGCTGGGGCGGCGGCTGGGGCGGCGGCGGCTGGGGCTGGGGCGGCGGCTGGGGTGGCGGCTGGCGCCGGCACCGCGGCGGCGGCGTCTGCGTCAAGATCTTCAACGAGAACACGAACGACAACACCGAGACGAGGACCAACAACGAGCTGCGCGAGGACCGTCGGGCGCGCGTCGACCGCGACGACTGATCGCGCGGGAATGGTGCCCGTAATCCATGGATGGTCGCTCTTCACGGCGAAGTGAATCCGACCGGCGAGTACTGGGCTCTCAGGAAGTGACCGCACCCGGACCTTGCTGTCCTGCCTGAGAATCCATTCTCCTCTGTCACCGCGGCAATTCCCGGTGAGGGCTCCACTGGCATTCTGCCGGTGGGGCCCTCACTGCGTTCTCCCTTGAATGCGGGGTCCCCCTCCCCTGATGCCGGCCCTGCGGCTCGGACAGTCCGAAATGTCCGATTATGCACCATGATGCTCCATAGTGTCGGACAAGAGAGGACAATGTCCGTTTGTGGGGCATTCGGTCGGATATATCCCTGGCATGGATGTTCGCTAGCGGGCATCCACGCCGCTCCAGAGAAATCCGGAAAGGCTCGGATTACGCGGAGCGGCGAGTACGGGGCAATCAATCCTTTTAGGGGGAAACACAATGCCCAAGCTCAAAAGTGTTATCGCAGGGCTCGCCATGGGCACCGCGCTGACCGGCGGTGTGGTCAGCGCGGGCGCGGCGACCACCGTCACCGGCGCGAGCGCCGCCAGCGTCACCGGCTCGGCCACCGCGGCCACCCTCGCCGGCTGCTTCCGGGAGGTCCGGTGCGGCTGGGGCGGCTGGGGCCGCAGCTGGGGCAACCGCTGGGGCGGCGGCTGCCACCGTCGCTGCGGCGGCGGCTGGGGCTGGGGCCGCGGGGCCGGCTGGGGCTGGGGCCGCGGCGGCGGCTGGGGCTGGCGGCGTAACAACGCCCCCCGGGTCCGCGTCGTCATCCACAACTCCAACCACAACAGCAACCACAACAACCTCAACGTGCAGCGGCACGACGAGCGCGAGCACCACGACGACTAGGCGGCGGTCTCACCCGGGGACGGCCCGCCCAGCGAGAGCCCACCTGAGAAGTGAGACCACGCCGACGTAGAGGAGTGCCCGCATCCGGCCGACCCGCTCTCTCGACGGAGAGCGAGAATCGCCTCCCGGATGCGGGCACTCGACGTGTCCCGCGTCCTTCCCGAGCCGGCCCGCCCCCTCTGCGCCGCACAGGATCGTCATCCGGTGCCAAGACCGTACGGACAAGAAGGTGAAACGAGTGAGTGCCCGCATTCCCTGCCAGGAGCTCGTTCTCGACGAGAACGGAAGTCCGGCGGGATGCGGGCACTCGGTCGCGCGATCACGGTTCGCGCCCCGGGTTCAGAACCTGTGGTCAGCTCCAGTCGCGCTCGGCGTCGTCAGTGCGGAGCTGCTGGCGGACGTCATGCGCGATCGCGTCGCGGTTACGGTTCCGGTTGACGATGATGATCCGGATCCTGGGGAGCCGGTGGCGACGCCAGTTGTTGCGCCAGCCCCAGCCGCCGCCGCACCACGAGCGGCGGAAGCAGCCGGACAGAGTGGCGGTGGTCGCCCCGGCGGTGACGTTGGTGGCGGCTTCGGCGCTGGTGGTCGTGGTCGCCGCGCCGAGGGCGATCACTCCGCCGCTCAGGGCCGTGCTCATGGCGAGCCCTGCGACAATACTCTTGAGCTTGGGCATTGCGTTTCCTCCTAAAGGTTTGGATGCCCCGTTTCTCGACGCTTCCGGATTCCCAGGAAACGACGTGGACGGTATGGCTTGCCATGCCTGCCATCCATGACCTTGATATATCCCCATGAATAGCCAGCAAACCGCAATTGTCCTCTTTTGCCAGTGGGCACAGATTTGCATGGCCACTCGCGCGCAAACGCAAGTGAGGGCTCCCCGGCCGATGCCGGTGAAGCCCTCACCAGAATTTCCGAAGGCGCGGAGAGAATGAACCCTCCGGCGCGCCGAGCCGTAATTCAGACCGTTTTCCGAGCCCGGTACCCGATGGTCGAATTCAGCGCGGCGCCGCCTTCATGAGGATGACGGTTCCGTCCGCCGTCAGCGCCAGTCGCGGTCGCGGTCGTGGTCGCGGTCGCGGAGCATCGGCCGCACGGCCTCCGTGTCCGTCACCCGGTTGCGGTTGAAGTTGCGGTTGTGGATGGTGACCTTCACCTTGCCCACGCGGTTGCCGTGACGGCGCCAGCCCCAGCCGCCGCCCCAGCCGCCGCCCCAGTTGTTGCCCCATCCCCAGCCACCGCACCGGGACCTGCGGAAGCAGCCGGCCTGGAAGCTGGTGGACGTGACGACACCGGCGCTGGTGGCGGCGTCGGCGCTGGTCGCGGTGGTCGCCGCACCGAGCGCTACGACACCGCCGCCCATGGCCGTGCTGACGGCGAGGCCTGCGAGAATACTCTTGAGCTTGGGCATTGCGTTTCCCCCTAAAGGATTGGTTGCCCCGTTCTCAACGCTCCCCGGTTGCCAGGGAACTGCCCTTGGACGACCTGTGATGAGCCATCCGTGAAATGTCATTTCCTGGACGCGGGCATGGCAACACAGAACCGCCGCCTTTTTGCTATGCATTAACAGCCTTATTGCTTGCATTAAACATTTATTGACTGATATGCCATGATATGTCCGAATCTATCATGATCGCCTGGCGGGGGCGTCCGACACGGATAAGCGGACCCGGAGACCCGAGCACCGCCTCTCGACCGGCATCAAGTGTCGGTGATCGACCGATTTACCTGGGGCAATTGATGCGACTTCTTGTGATTTGAAGATAATGTCCGCTTTATGGCTAATGGCCGTTATGTGAGCCGGAACACGGACGACCGCCCCCGGCACACCGCGAGAGCCGACACCTTCTGCGCCCCCTCGGGCCGAACAGGCAGCGCGCCCCCCTGCCACGCGACGCTGAAGCCCGCCCGGCGGCCCACGCACGTAGGCGCATACGGCCAGCCCCCAGGCACGTCGCCCCAGGAAAGGGCGTCCACCGCCATGAGCACGCCCTGCCCGACCTCCCGCCGCTCGGATGCGCGACCACCACTCGCCCAACCCCTGCCCCGCCCGGTTGTCGTGCGCCAACCTGACGTTTGATGTCTCACCCGACCAACCGCCTCGCCGGCTCCCGCGCGGTGATCGCCTCACGCCGGCGCGCCGGGTTGGTCCGCCAGGTGTTGTACGCGGTGTGATCGGTCTCCTGGATCGGGAAGCGGCCAAGCCGCGCGACGGGATCATCCTGGCCGGGATCGGCCGCTCGTCGCCCTCTCCACCAGGCCGCCTTCGCCAGCCCTCGCGTGAAGCCCCCGTGCGCACCTCAGTGCCACCCACAGCCCTTCCGGCCATGCGGTTCGTCACCGGAGCCATGGGGGTGCGCTACTTCGCCATGGCGATCCATATCGCCAGAGAAGCTCGTCTCGGCCGCCCATCTACGCCAGCGGGTCTGTCGCCAGAGCGATGGCGATGTCCTTCGCCGTCCGCACAGCGCTCGCGGGCAGGAAGGCGTCCGCCGTGGGTGACGCTGGGCCTGAGCGTGGGGAGGGCCGTCGGCACCCCGCTGGACAGCCTCACCGGCCGGCACACGATCTTCTCCGGGCACGCCGTCCAGGGACGGCCTGCTGATCCCCATCCTGACCGCCGTGGGCGACCAGGTCTGCTCACCGTCTGGCGCCGCAAACGCGGTCTGGCCCTCGCCGCCGGTTCGCGGCCGCGCTACAGGGCGAACTGTCCAGCGGGGTAGTCACGCGGGTCGGCGGCCACCAGCTCTTCGGTGTCCCGGTTCGAACGTCCTGGGGGCGTCGTCGTACGGACCGTCGTGGCGGAAGGGGTCAGGCGGACTTGCGGGCCTTGCGCTTCGGCGGGGCCTTCTCCTCCTCCTCGGCCCCCTCGGCCCCCTTCGACGCCTTGGCGGACTTGCCGCCGCCCGCCGCCTTCTTCGGCTTGGCCGGTTCCCCGGTCCGCTCCCGCTTCGCGGCCTCGACGCTGGCGCGCAGGGCGGCCATGAGGTCCACCGCCGGGCCCGCCTCTTCCTCCTCCGGCGCCGCGACGACCTCCTTGCCCGCCACCTTCGCCTCGATCACCTGCTGCAACGCCTCGCGGTACGTGTCGTGGTACTCGCTCGGGTCGAAGTCCGACTCCATGGTGGTGATCAGCGACTCGGCCATCTTGAGCTCCTGCGCCCGGACCTCGATGTCCTCCTCCAGGAACTCGAAGTCGGGGGCGCGGATCTCGTCCGGCCACAACATGGTCTCCAGGACGAACACCCCGTCACGTACGCGCAGGGTGGCCAGCGACTCCCGCTGGCGCAGCGCCACCTTGACCACGGCCACCTGTCCCGAGCTCTCCAGGGCGTCGCGCAACAGCACGTACGGCTTCGCGCCCTGCGCGTCGGGCTCCAGGTAGTACGACTTGGCGAAGTAGATGGGGTCGATCTGCGCAGCCGGGGTGAACTGCAGGACGTCGATCCTGCGCGACGTGCTCAGCGGCAGGTCCTCGAAGTCCTCGTCGGTGAGCACCACCATCTCGCCCGTGGCCAGTTCGTACCCTTTGGCGATGTCCGCGTACGGGACCTCCTCGCCGTCGACCGTGCACACGCGCTTGTAGCGGATCCTGCCGCCGTCGTCCCGGTGGACCTGGTGGAAGCTGACGTCTTTCTGCTCGGTCGCCGAGTAGAGCTTCACGGGGATGGTGACCAGCCCGAAGGAGATCGCACCTTTCCAGATGCTGCGCATGGGCACTCCTCAGCAGTAGCGGGCTCACCATATGGGCACATACCCGTCATGGGGCAACCAATGCCATACCCGATTGAACCAATGCTGGCCGTACCTGGGGAGCTACCCTCCGATCGCGACCGGTACGGCCTGGAGGTCAAGTGGGACGGCATCCGCGCGCTCGTGCACCTCGACGGCGTCCTGAGGGTGACGGGACGACACGGTGTGGAGTACACCCGGCGATACCCCGAAATTTCGGGGTTCGGGGTCAAGAACGCCGTGCTCGACGGCGAGGTCGTGGCGCTGGACCGGCGCGGCAGGCCCAGTTTCGTCCGGCTCCAGCACCGTATGCACCTGACCGACCCGGAGCCGGCCGTGCTGGAGCTCTACCCCGTCACGTACATGCCCTTCGACCTGCTCTGCCTGGACGGCCGGCCGCTGTTCGACCTGGCCTACCGCGACCGCCGCGCGCTCCTCGACGAGCTGGACGTCGGCGCGCCCCCGTACTTCCCCGGGGACTCCGACCTGCTCGCCGCCACGCGGGAGCAGGGCCTGGAGGGCGTGGTGGCCAAGCGCCTCGACTCCCCCTACCGGCCGGGCGTGCGCTCATCGTGGTGGATCAAGGTCAAGCACCTCAGCACGCGTGACGTCGTGATCGGCGGCTGGAAACCCGGCAAGGGCCGCAGAGCCGGCGGGATCGGCTCGCTCGTCATGGGCGTCTTCACCGGTGAAGGGCTGACGTACGTCGGCCACGTGGGAACCGGGTTCACCGACGCCATCCTGGACGACCTCCACCAGGCGCTCCAGCCTCTGGAGATCCCGCGCAGCCCGTTCACGAACGCGGTCCCGTGGAGAAATCGGTGGGTTAGGCCCGATCTCGTCGGGGAGGTGGGCTACACCATGTGGACCGACGAGCTGCGGCTGAGACATCCGGTGTGGCGCGGGCTGCGCGCCGACAAGCTCCCCGCGGAGGTGACGCTGTGAAGAAGGTGCCGGTCAGGGTCGACGGGCGCGAGCTGACGCTGAGCAACCTGGACAAGGTGCTCTACCCGGAGATCGGCTTCACCAAGGCCGAGGTCATCGACTACTACACCCGCGTGGCCCCCGTCCTGCTGCCGCACCTCGCCGGCCGGCCCCTGACCGTCAAGCGGTACCCCAACGGCGTCACCGGCCAGTTCTTCTTCGAGAAGAACGCGCCCGAGCACACGCCCGACTGGGTCAGGAAGGTCAACCTGCCCGCCCCCGGCAGCACCAAGGGCCGCGAGAGCATCGACTTCGCCGTCATCGAGGACCTGCCGACGCTCGCCTACTACGCCAACCTGGCCGCGCTTGAGCTGCACGTGCCTCAGTGGCGCGTGGACGACGACGGCGCGGCGCTGCCGCCCGACACGCTCGTGTTCGACCTGGACCCGGGCGCGCCGGCGACCATCGTGGAGTGCTGCCGGGTGGCGCTCACGCTGCGCGAGGTGCTGAAGGGCGAGGGGCTCGACGCCAGGCCCAAGACCAGCGGCAACAAGGGCATGCAGCTCTACGCCGACTGGGACTGCCGCGAGGAGCCCGCCGCGTACGCCAAGAGGCTGGCCCAGGTCCTGGAGAAGGAGCACCCGAAGGAGATCGTCAGCGTCATGGCCAAGAAGGCCAGGCCGGGCAAGGTGTTCATCGACTGGAGTCAGAACAATCCGGCCAAGACCACCGTGGCGCCGTACTCGCTGCGGGCCAGGGAGCGGCCGACGGTCTCGACGCCGCTGCTGTGGAAGGAGGTCGAGGACTGTGAACACGCCGATGACCTGGTGTTCACCGCCCCTGACGTACTCGCCAGAGTGGAGAAGCACGGCGACCTTTTCGGCCGGGCGTAGTCTGGACCCGTCCGCACCAAGAGGGGGGCCGAAGATGTCGGAGATGGACACCCGCGGGGACGAGAACGTCTACGACGAGGAGGAGGAAGAGGAGTTGTCGCCGGAGACGCCCGAGGCCGACGCCGCCGAGCAGCATCGCGAGATCCGCCAGGAGACCGCCGAGCCGCGCCGCGAGCTTCCGCTCGACGCCGACCCCGCCGACGCGGCCGACCAGGACCGCGTCGTGGACTACGACGACGACGACTACCGCTGAGCACGGGCGGCCCGCCAGATCGAGCGTGTATGACGATGACCGCCGAGGTGTCGGCTACCCGCACGTAGGATGTCGGCACAGTTCGCTGAGAGACCAATGGAGACCCGCGTGACCGCAACCCCGGACGCGAAGCCCCGGGGCACCCGGCTGCCCCGACTGGCCCGACGCCGGCAACTGCTGAGCGCCGCGCAGGAAGTGTTCGTGGAGAACGGCTACCACGCGGCCGCCATGGACGAGATCGCCGATCGGGCCGGGGTCAGCAAGCCGGTGCTCTACCAGCACTTCCCCGGCAAGCTGGAGCTCTACCTCGCGCTGCTCGACCTGCACGTCGACGACATGGTCAACCGCTGCCGCGAGGCCCTGGCCTCCACCCACGAGAACAAGCTGCGGGTGCAGGCCACGTTCAGCGCGTTCTTCGACTTCGTCTCCACGCAGGGGGAGGCGTTCCGGCTGGTCTTCGAGTCCGACCTGCGCAACGTCGCGCCGGTGCGCCAGCGGGTGGAGCGGTCCCTGCAGGAGTGCGCCGAGATGGTCAGCGCGGTCATCCAGGAGGACACCGGCTGCACCAGCGACGAGGCCCACCTGCTCGGCGTCGGCCTGGTCGGCATGGCCGAGGTGAGCGCGCGCTACTGGGTCACCGCGCAGGGCTCGATCCCCAAGGACGCGGCCGAGCAGCTCATGGCGCGGCTCGCCTGGCGCGGGATCAGCGGTTTTCCGCGTACGGCATAACCCGTTCGCTGGGCGCGATCATTCACCGCCTCCGGGCCGCCGAGCGGCGACGATGGAACCGAGCGCTAACCCAGTCGACTAGGGAGCCACGATGGAAGTCAAGATCGGCGTACGCTCGGTACACCGCGAACTCGTTGTCGAGACCGACCTCTCCGCCGAACAGGTCGAAGAGGAGATCAGGAACGCGCTGTCGGTAGATCGCGGCGTCTTCGCCATCACCGACGTCAAGGGCCGGCGCGTGGTCGTGCCGGTGGCCTCGCTCGGTTTCGTCGAGATCGGTGAGGACGAGGCCAGGCCGGTCGGCTTCGGCGGCACCCTCTAACCACCCCAAAGGCCCACGACGAGGGTACGGCCACGATCAGCCGTACCCTCACCGGCCGCGCACGCCGCCCGACGCCTCCACCCGGTCACGCGGGGAACGCCCCAGGGGCCGCACCGGCATCACGGGCCACAGGCCTCGCGGCCGCCCGGCTGTCCGAGGCGGCAGCCCCGGACGTGATGGCGGCGCCGCTCGGCGTGATCCCGTCTCTGCTCGGCGTGGTGGCGGCTCTGGTCGGCGTGATCCGGTATGTGGTCGGCGTGATCCCGTGTGTGGTCTTGATCCCGTGTGTGGTCGGCGTGATCCCGGCTCTGGTCGTTCGTCGGGCATCCCGCGCTTCCCCTCCGCAGCACGACGCGCGAAGTCCAGCGATTCGGCCCACATCTCGTCAAGGAACTGCCGTAGCGGCGCCAGGCCCTCATGTCTGGGACGGTACATCCGTTTCGTACCCTCGCACCGCCCCACGACCAGACCGGTCTCCTTCGGCACCCGGCAAGACCGAGCCAGCAGGCCCACCCACGGTCGTCCGTCCACCAGCCGGGCTAGATGCCGAGGGTGGCCATTCGCTTGTTGTGCGCCTCCGTCAGCGTCGCGAAGAGGCGTGAGATGTCAGGCGTCTCGCCCCCCGCCGCCCTGGCCGACTCCACCAGCAGCAACGCCAGCTCCGGCCGCGCCGTCGCCACCTGCTGCCCCTGGCTGAGCGCCTCGCCGACGAGCCGCCGGGCCCACAGCGCCAGCCGCCCGCCCGCCGTCGGGTCGGCCTCGATCCCGGCCCTGACCCGCTCGACGGCGAACTGCGAGCGCGCCTCGTCCACCAGCACCTCGTCCACCAGCTTGACGATCGACGGCTCCAGGTGCCGGGCGGCCTCCCGGTAGAAGTCGAGCGCGATCCCGTCGCCCACGTACGTCTTGACCAGGGCCTGCAACCAGTCGGCCGGCCGCGTCTGGGTGTGCCAGGCGTCGAGGGCCGCCACGAACGGCGCCATCGCCTCCTCCGGATCGGCCCCCAGCTCGGCCAGGCGGTCGCGCAGCAGGCGGAAGTGGGCGTACTCCGCCACGGCCAGCTCGCTGAGCGCTGCGCGGTCGGCGAGCGAGGGCGCCAGGGTGGCGGCGTCCTCGGTCATCCGGGCGTAGGCGCTTAGCTCGGCGTAAGCTAGAACCCCGAGCAGGTCGACGACTCCAGGAGACTCGTTCATGGAGGCAGCGTACTTCCCGAGATATGCGGGAACATAAGCGAGCTCGGCCAGCGTTGTGGTATCGAGTACACTGCTCTGTGAAAGTGCGACCGCACTGTGTTAGTTCGGGGGATTCCCCCGATAACCCCCGATTCCCCGGGTGCGCGGTCGCTGATGACGCGAGAGGGCTGGCTCTACCGCGAGGACCCACGTAACGGGGGCTGTTTTCCGCCCGTCGGTCCCGGCAGGCCCGCCTTCATTTGAGACTGAGGCAGGCCACGCTGACGACTTTCCGAGACCTCGGAGTCACACCAGAGATCGCCGATGCCCTCGAGACCGAGGGTATCGTCACACCGTTCCCCATCCAGGAGATGGCGCTCCCGCTCGCCCTGAGCGGCCAGGACCTCATCGGCCAGGCGCGCACGGGCACGGGCAAGACCTACGCGTTCGGCATCGCGATGCTCCAGAGCATCGGCAAGCCGCGCAAGAACCGCAAGAAGCCCCGCGGGCTGGTCGTCGTGCCGACCCGCGAGCTGGCCGTCCAGGTCAGTGAAGACCTGGTCACCGCGGCCGGCAAGCTCGGCTCCCGAGTCCTGACCGTCTACGGCGGCCGGGCGTACGAGCCGCAGATCGAGGCGCTCAAGGCCGGGGTCGACGTCATCGTCGGCACCCCGGGCCGTCTGCTCGACCTGGTCAAGCAGAAGCACCTCGACCTGAGCCAGGTCACCTCCCTCGTGCTCGACGAGGCCGACCGGATGATGGACCTGGGCTTCCTGCCCGACATCGAGCGGATCTTCAAGCTGATCCCCGCGGAGCGGCAGACGATGTTGTTCTCGGCCACCATGCCGGGCGAGATCGTCACGCTGTCCCGCAAATACCTCAACCGTCCCACCCACGTACGCGCGGAGATGGAGAGCGGCGAGGGCGAGACCACCCCGCAGGTGCGTCAGATCGTCTGGCGCGCCCACCGGATGGACAAGATCGAGATCGTCGCCCGGCTGCTCCAGGCCGAGGGCCGCGGGCTCACCATGGTCTTCTGCGAGACCAAGCGGGCCTGCGACATGGTCGCCGAACAGCTCGACACGCGTGGTTTCGCGGTCGCGGCCGTCCACGGCGACCTCGGTCAGGGCCAGCGCGAGCAGGCTCTGCGGGCCTTCCGGGCGGGCAAGATCGACGTGCTGGTCGCCACCGACGTGGCGGCCCGCGGCATCGACATCGACGACGTCACCCACGTGGTCAACTACGACTGCCCCTCGGACGACAAGACGTACGTGCACCGCATCGGCCGTACCGGCCGGGCCGGGCGCACAGGCATCTCGGTCACGTTCGTGGAGTGGGAGGAGCTGACCCGCTGGAAGATGATCAACCAGATGCTCGGGCTCGACTTCGCCGAGCCGGAGGAGACCTACTCCACCTCGCCGCACGTCTACACCGAGCTGAACATCCCCGCCGGCACCAAGGGCGTCCTGCCGCACGCGAGCCGTTCGCGCGCCGGGCTGGCCGCGGAGCGCATCGAGGACCTCGGTGAGACCGGCCGGAGCCGCACCCGCGGCGGCGGCAAGGGCCGGCGCGAGGAGCGCGAAGAGCGGGAGCGCCCGGCCCGCGCCCAGCGCCAGCGTCGCCGCACCCGCGGCGGCAGGGAACTGGCCGAAACCGTACCCGCCGAGACGCCGGAGGTCGAGATCGTGGCCGCCAAGACGGAGGAGACTCCCGCCATCTTCACGCCCGACGAGGTCCAGACGGCGGCCGCCGAGCCGAAGCGCACGCGCGTCCGCAGCAGGGGGGCCGCGTCGTCGGCCATCGAGCAGGCGCTGGCCGAGACACCGGAGAAGACCCCGGTGAAGCGGACCCGCTCCCGCAAGGCCGACCAGCCCCAGGCCGCCGACCCGCGTCCGCGCGAGGAGGCCGCCGAGGCGCCCGTGCGGAGCCGTGCGGCCGAGGCCGCTCCGGTGGAGCCGGTCCGGAGCCGCGCGGCCGAGGTCGCGCCCGAGCCGGTCGTGGAGTCCGTGCCGCAGCCGAGCTTCCTGGCCACGCCTCCGCCGCCGGTCCACAAGGAGCCGGAGCGGATCATCCCGCCGAGCCCGTTCGCGGTGATCTTCCAGTCACCCGACCTGGCCACGGACGACGATGACATCGCGCCGTCCGCGGCGACCGAGCGCAAGCAGCAGCGCCGCCAGGCCCGTGGCGGTGGCGGTAGCGGCAACCGCCGCCGCGCAGGCTAGCGACGACGAGAAGGAGGCGCGCATCCCGTTCGCGGGGTGCGCGCCTTTTTCGTCCGTACGGCACCGGCGCCGGGAGGGAGCCCTACACGCCCCTCACGGCCTCACGGACGCACCGCACGACATATGCGCCCTCCAGGCATCGCAGGACCCCAGAGGCCGCCTCAGAGCCCGCCACGCCCCACTGGGGGTGAGGACGTCGCCCACCCGCCTCCGGAGCGTGAAAGCCGCAAAGCTCACAACTCGCCACAACTCGCACCAGGGTCGAAGCTTTGCCGGTGTCGAGGCGCTGACCTCTGGGTATTGTTGCCCCACGTGAGTACGCCGCGATTCCTCGACCTGCCACCCGGTGTGACGCCGCAGAAGCTCGAAACGCCCCATGGCGCGTTCGCGGCTCTGGAGGCGCTTCCGGTCAGCGGCGTGGTCGAGCGCTGGCCCGCCCTCCTGGTCCCCGGCCTGACCGGCAGCAAGGAGGACTTCATCGCGGTCCTGATGACCCTGGCCCAGTCCGGCCGCCGGGTGGTGGCCGTCGACCTGCGCGGCCAGTACGAGACCCCGGGCCCCGACGACCCCGCCGCCTACACCTGCGCCGCCCTCGGGGCCGACGTCGACCTGATGGCCCAGGCCATCGGCGGCGGCGACCCCGTCCACCTGGTGGGCCACTCCTTCGGCGGCCTGGTCGGACGGGAGGCCGTGATCGACGGGCGCACCCGGTTCGCCTCGTTCACGCTGATGAGCTCGGGCCCGGCGGCCATCGAGGGCAGGCGGGCGCGCAACGGCCGGGAGATCATGGAGGAGATCCCGGCCCTGGGGCTCGAACACCTCTGGCACCACCGGATGGAGCCCGAGGCGCTGGCCGCCGACGTCTCCGACGAGATCCTGGCGTTCCTGCGCAGGCGGCTGCTGACCAACTCCCCCACCGGCCTGGCCCGGATGGCCGAGCAGGTGCTGCACGCCGACGACCGCACCGACGAGCTGCGCGAGATCGAGATCCCCACCCTGGTCCTCTACGGCGAGCACGACGACGGCTGGTCGCCCGAGACCCAGTCGGAGACGGCCGCCCGGCTCGGCGCCGACTGCGTGGTCGTGCCAGGCGCGGTCCACTCCCCCGCCGTCGAGGCGCCGGAGACGACGGCCGCCGCGCTGGTCAGGTTCTGGAACGCGGCCGAGAAGCACTATTTGGACACAAGGTCCAACGCCATGTAATCATTCACTTACTATGACGGACGAACTCGTCGTCCAGGCGCCGCGGAGCGCGACCTGGCAGGTGCATCTCGACCGTTCGATGTGGGTGGGCGGCGTACGCGGCCTCATGTTGCAGGCGCTGCACCCGCTGGCCATGCTCGGCGTCTGGCAGAACTCCACCTTCCAGGACGACCCCTTCGGCCGCCTGCGCCGCACCGCCGACTTCGTGGGCCGGGTGACGTTCGGCAGCCCGGCCGAGGCCGACGAGATCGGCAGGCGGGTGCGCGGCATCCACAAGGCGCTGCGCATCACCGATCCGCGCACCGGGCGCACGCACCGGGTGGACGACCCGGAGCTGCTGCTGTGGGTCCACTGCGCGGAGGTGTCGTCGTACCTGGAGGTGGCCAGGCGCGGCGGGCTCGGGCTGAACGAGCGGCAGGCCGACCGCTACCTGCGCGAGCAGCGCAGGAGCGCCTCCTACGTCGGGCTGCACCCCGAAGACGTGCCGGGCTCGTGCGCCGAGATGGACGCCTACTTCAAGCAGGCCCGGCCCGCCCTGCGGGTGACCGAGGAGGCGGCGGCGACCGTGCGGTTCCTGCTGTGGCCCCGGCTGCCGCGCGAGCTGCGCATGTTGTCGCCGGGCAAACCGGCCTACTTTCCCTTCGGCGCGCTCTGCTACTACACGCTCCCGGAGTGGGCCCGCCGCATGTACGGCGTGCTGCCCGAGGTGCCCCCCGCGACGGTCACCGCGGCGCTGAAGGCGTTCCGGCTGGGCATGAACGCGCTGCCGGAGCCGGTGCACGACCGGGCGTTCATGCCCTCGACGCGGGCGATGCTGGCGGGCGCGCGGGCCCGGCTCGGCGCGGCCGGCTACGACGTCAGCAAGGGGCTGAAGGGCCTGACCGACCCCCGTCGCTGGCCGGCGGCGCGGGCCGCCTGACCGCTTCGCGGGGATCAGTCGGCCAGGCCGTCCCAGGGGTTGCGGTCGGAGCCGGCGGCCTGGCCCTCCGGGCAGTGGCGGCGGAAGTCGCACCACGAGCAGAGCGGGCCGGGGCTGGCGGCGAACACCGTGTCGAGCTCGGCGGGAACCTGCGCCGGGCCGACGACGGGACGCTCGCCCGCCCCCCGGCCCGCCGCGGAACGCTTGGTCGAGGTCGGGGCGCCCATCACGGCGCGGTAGCGGTCGTCGGCGGTGGCGGCCTCGACGGCGATCTCCTCGGCGCGGCGCAGGTGCCGGCCCAGCGACTCGTCGGTGTGGCGCCACTCGACGATCTCGCCGGTGGGCAGGTGGTGCAGCTCGACCGCCCGGCACGGCGTGCGCATCATCGTGGAGGCCGCGATGGCGTACGTGGCCAGCGCGAGGGACGAGCGGGCGTCGTCCTGGGTCAGCGGGCGGCGGCCGGTCTTGTAGTCGACCACGACCAGCTCGTCGCCGCGCCGGTCGAGCCGGTCGATGCGCCCGGACAGCGCGACCACCTTGGTACGCGTGGCGACCGTGCGCTCGACGCCGACCGGATCGTCCGCGGGATCTAAGGTCGTGACATATCCGGACACGAGGTCGCGGGCCCGGCCCAGCCACTCGGCCGACTGCTCGGCGTCCCTGAACCCCTCGGTGATCCACCCGTTCGTGAGCAGGACGGCGGCCGTCAGCGGCGTGCGCCGCTCGTACGGCTCACGCCACCACGCCGCCAGCGCGTTGTGCACGCTGGCCCCGACGCTGTTGTGCGCCCAGGCGGGCCCCTTGGAGGGCTGCGGCCGGTCCAGGTAGGTGAACCGGTAGCGGCGGCGGCAGTCGAGCCAGGTGTTCAACCGCGACGGCGTGCACGCGTAGAGCCGCCGCGGCATCCCGTCCAGCGGAAGCTGGTCGTACACCTACTCGTCGCCGGGGCCGAGCTTGATGCCGGAGACCCTGGTGCCGTCGGTCAGCGGGCCCTCGTCGTCGCGGGCGGCGGCCGGGTCGCGGGTCAGCGAGCCCGACACCCAGTCGTCGAAGTGCGGCTCCAGGTCGCCGACGGTGACCTCGTCACCGTGGTTGGCCAGCACCCGCGTGTCGGCCGGCAGCGTGAACAGCCGGCCGCCGATCGAGGTGAGCTGGTCGGCCAGCGCCGGGTACTCGCCGCCGAGCTTGCCCGGCCCGTCGGCCTGCAGGGCCTTGCCGGTGAAGACGGCGCCCAGCGCCTCGCAGTAGAGCGAGATCCCGCCGGGCGTGACGCCGGGCGTCTCCATGACGTCGAGCTGGACGTCGGCGACGCCGAAGACGCCGTCGTCCTCCATGTCGATGTCGGGCCAGGTCTCCCGCCAGGTCTCCCGCCACAGCGGTTTGTCCTTGGGGTGCAGGGCGACGACCGCCTCGTCTCTGCTGGCCACCTCGATGGCCGCGCCGACGTGGTCGGGCAGGCCCGCGGTGCAGATGACGGCCAGCACCTCACGCTCGCCGACCTGCTCAAGGATCTTCTCGGCGTCACGCGCCGCGTCGATGACGATGACTTCGTCGTCGTCACCGATGATCCAGGTGTTGTTCTCGACCTTGTGCTCGGTGCCGTCGATGTCGACGACGCCCTCGGTCACCACTCGCTCGATACGCGCTGTCACGCTTCCGAACTTTAGCCCGTCTGCATGAGAGCGCGAATCGCGTTGATGATGAGTTGCACGGCGAGCGCCGAGAGCAGCAGGCCGGCGATCCTGGTGACCAGCTCCACGCCGTTCTCCTTGATGACGCGGATGATGCTGACCGAGAAGCGCATGAACAGCCACAGCAGGATGTGCACGGCCGCGATGGCCAGCATCAGCGCGGCCAGCCCGTCGGCGCGTCCCTCGGCCTGCTGGGCGAAGACGATGGTCGCCACGATCGCGCCGGGCCCGGCCAGCAGCGGCGTGCCGAGCGGCACCAGGGCGACGTTGACGTTCGAGCGCACGGTGTCGGTGCGCGGCTCGGCCGTGCCGCGCAGCAGCTCCAGGGCCACCAGCAGGAGCAGCAGGCCGCCGGCGATCTGCATGGCGGGCACCTCGACGTGCAGGTACGACAGGATGGCCCGCCCGAACACCGCGAACACCACCACCAGGCAGAACGCCGTCACCGCGGCCTGCCAGGCGATGCGCCTGCGCTCGGCCGGGGTGCGGCCGAAGGTGTAGGCGAGGAAGAGCGGGATGACGCCCGGCGGATCCATGATCACGAACATCGTCACGAACGCCTCGACGAAGAACCTGACCCCGGACACCGCTCCCCCAACCGGCCGCCCGGGGGAGGCGATCCTGTGCTCAGCTCCGCGCCCGGCCCGCCAGGCGCTCGATCTCCGGCCCTCAGTCTTCCAGCAGCGGCGAGAACCCGCCGAACGGCACCTCGAACTCGCGGTCGCGGGCGTCCTGGAGGGACAGCTCGGCCAGCGCGATCATGCAGCCGGCCTCGGCGGGCCAGGCGATGGTCCACAACCAGTTGCCCAGCGCCTCACCGGCGTAGACGGCCCGGTCGTCGATGCCGGCCAGGCACCACATCGCCGTGGGATGACCCAGCACCTCGATCTTCGCGTTGGGCGGCCCGGAGTCGAACCCCTCGCCGGGGTCGGGACCGTCGAGCCCCGCGAACGTCGCGCCGAGCCCGACGCCCGGTTCCTCGGCGATGACCAGCAGGTCGGCCGGCCCTTCGATCGGCGAGGGCCCGCTCAGCGCGACCACGCTGGCCCGCGAGCCGGTACGGTCGTCGCCGACCTCGCCGAACCCGGTCACCATCCAGCCGGGCGGCAATGGCCAGGGCAGCCACACGGGCACCACCGAGCGTTTCCGCATGGCCTCCAGCGATTCGCCCGTGGGCGGTCGCGGTGGCTGGTACGGCAGGACGTCGCCGTGCGTGTCGCAATGGAACACACCGGACAGGGCGCTCGACCCGTGAAGCGGGCCGAAGCACCTTGGGCAGGTAGGAGCCGCTCTCACAGCTACCCACGGTGCTTCCTCCGGCACGGTCGCGTCAAGACCGGGACCCGTTATCCCGTCGTAATCTTGGTCATGTGCGCGTAAATTGTGTCGGCGCGATCATTTTCGACGCCTCTGACCAGCTTCTTCTCATCCGGCGCGGCCGCCCGCCGGGCAAGGGCCTGTGGTCGCTCCCGGGCGGCCGGCTGGAGCCCGGCGAGAGCGACGCGGCCGGCGTGCGCCGCGAGGTCATGGAGGAGACCGGGCTGCGCGTCGAGGTGGGCCGCCTGGCCGGCACGGCGGAGCGTCCCGGGCCGGGCGGCGTCACGTACGTGATCCGCGACTACCTGGCGACCTGCGCCGGCGGCGTGCCCGTGGCCGGTGACGACGCCGCCGACGTGCGCTGGTGCGGCCCCGACGAGCTGGCGCTCCTGCCGCTCACCGAGGGGCTGCTCGGCTGCCTGACCGAGTGGGGCGTGCTCACCGGCTGGCGGTGAGGCTGGAGGTCCACAGGATCAGGTGGTCGGTGTCGTACGTCGTGGACCTGCCGAGCGCCACCACCTCCGTGCCGCTGATCGCCACGGCCGTCAGGGCCTGCATGCCGAGGCCGGAGAGCCGGTCCCTGGTCAGGGCCATGCGGTTCCACGACAGGCCGTCCTGGGAGACCCAGGCCGCGCTGTCGCCCTCGCCCGGGACGCCGTGCCAGCCGACCGCCACCAGGCCCTGGTCGCCCGCGGCCAGGTCGTGCACGGCCGCCGCCTGGTCCGCGGGCAGCCAGGCCGTCGTCCAGCTCTCGCCGTCGTCGTCGGAGACGGCGGAGAAGGCGCGGCGTGAGCCGTCCGTCACGGCCGTGCCGATCGCGACGAGCTTGTCGTGGTACGTCGTGACCTGCCGCAGCCCGGCCGACGTGGCGTCCGGCGGGGTGACCCGTTTGCGGGCGCTCCAGTTCACGCCGTCGTCGGAGAACCAGACCACGCTGTTCTCCCGGTCGGCGGTCCCCGACCCGCCGACCGCGACGTAGCCGCCCTGGGTCGCGATCACGTCGTGGACGCGTACGCCCGAACCGCCCTGGGGCAGCTTCCTGGACCGGGTGTACTTGCGCAGGTCGGGCGTGAACCACATGGCGGCGGCCACCGAGCCCGCCTGGTCGTGGGACTCGCCGGCCAGCACGTACCCCTTCTTGCCCGCCGCCACGGCGTGGGTGTCCAGGTAGGGCCGGTCGCGGTCGCGGGCCAGGTCGCCGGAGGCCGGCACGCGCCGCCAGTTCTCGCCGTCGTCGGAGGTGACGAGCAGGGGGTCGGTGACGGCCAGGTTCGTCTGGGTGCTGCCGGCCGCCAGCCAGCCGCGAGCGCCGTGGGCGACGTCCTCCAGGATCTGCCTGCCGGGGCCGCCGAGGCTCATCGACTTCCAGCGCTGCCAGTTGCTGATCGTCCACAGGCCGGCGTCGCCGGAGGCGGCGCCGACCGCGACGTACCGGCCGCCGGCGGCCGCCAGGCGGGTGGTCTCGCGCGAGACCCTGGTCAGGCCCTCGACCTGGGCGAGCTGGACGCGGGAGGCGGCGCCGCGCGGCGGCGCGGTCATCAGCACGAGCTGGTTGTCGACGTCGGAGGCGGCCTGGTCGCCGCCGGCGAACAGGGTGCCGCCGTCGGAGATCGTGAACCCGCGCAGCGTGGCGCCCGCCAGGTCGCCGAGGTCGGCCCGCTTGGCCCAGCCGCGTCCGTCGGCGCTGGTCAGGACCGAGTACTTGCCCAAGGTGGCCTGGCTGATCGCGGCCACGCCGGACCGGTAGGAGACCAGCGACTCCACCCCGGGGCTCTCGCCGCTCAGGCCGCCGATGGAACCGCACTGCGACCACTGGGCGCCGGTGGGCGAGCAGTAGACGCGTACGCCGCCGTCGACCGTACGCTGCCTGGTCGGCACCAGGACGAACCGTTTGGGCAGCACGGCCACCGTGCCCGTGCGCGGCTCGGCCTCGGGCAGCTGGAAGCCGGTCGCCTGCCAGCCGCGTCCGCCGTCGGAGGAGCGCAGCACCCGCGAGCCGCTTCCGTCGGCCGGGCGGCCGACGGCCACGACCGTGTCGCCCTGGGCGACGACCGCCCTGATCTCCTGGACGTCCAGCCCCCTGGTCTCCACGCGCTCCCAGGCCCGGCCGTCGGACGAGCGCCAGGCCGCCGGGGCGGGGCCGCCGTCCCCGGGCGTGGCGCCGACGGCGACGAAGCCGGAGGCCGTCCTGGCGATGTCGTAGATCTGGTCGCCGGGGCGGAAGGCGGCCATGCCGGTCGCGTTGACCGTCGTCCAGCTGAAGCCGTCGACGCTGGTCCACAGGCCGCGCTCGCCGGACGGGCCGTCGCCGCCGCTGGCCAGCCAGCGGCCGTCGCCGCCGACCACCCGCTGGACGATGGGCGTGGAGGCGCCGCTCACCTGGCCGAGCTGCCAGTGCTTGCCGGCGTCGGGCGAGAACAGGAAGAGCGGGCGCGGGGTCGGGCTGGTGGTGTCGCTGCCCACCGCGACCACCGCGCGGCCGACGGAGACGATGTCGTTGAGCTTCTGGTTGGTGCCGACGCCGGCGGCCGGGACGGTGAAGAGGTCGTCCCCCGAACGGCCGGTGCCGGCCTCCAGGCGCAGCCCGGTGGCGTCGGTGTCGCTCCAGCGCCACACGAGCACCCCTGCGGCCACCAGGAGCGCCAGGGCCATGGTGAGGGCTATGGGGGCGGCCCTGCTGCCCCGGTGCACGGGGCTGGACCTGCGTACGGCGGCCGGGGCCGGGCCCCTGTGGTGCCTGCCGCCGGCGCCGGGGCGCGGCGGGCCGGTGGCGACCAGCAGATCCGGTCTCGTGGGCCGCCCGCCAGGCGGCCGGCCCACCCGCCGGACCTCCGTGTCCTCCTCACCGGCCGCCGCGGGCTCGGCTTCCCGGCCCCCGGGATCGCGGGACTCGGAATCGTCGGACTCGGGGTCGTGCGGTCCATGGGGCTGGGATTCGGGGTCGTGCGGTCCGGTGGCCCGGGATCCCACGTCGTGCGGTCCTCGCGCCTGGGGGCCGGGGGTTTCCGGCTGCGCGGGCGGGGGCTGTGTGGCGGGGGCGGGGGCCTCGTCGGCCGGGAGCGGCAGGTGGTAGGGCGGCTCGCGGTAGGGGCCCGCGGGGGGCGTGCCCTCCTGGGGGCCGTCGGCGGGCGGGGCCGGGGGCCCGGATGGGGGCTCCGACGGGGAAGCGGCGGATGGGGGCGCAGGGGGCGGGGGCGCGGCGGGGGGTTCCTGGCGGGGCGGGCCGCCGGCGACGAGCTTGTCCGGGCGGTTGACGATGCGCCGGGGGCGGCGGCGCGGCTCGACCTCGGGCTCGGCCGTCGGCGAGCTGTACGGTCTGCGCCCCTTGGGCGGCTCCTGCGGCGATTCCTCCGGGATCGGGGACGCGAACGGCGGCATGCCCCAAGGGGAGGTCAAGGGTAAGCCCCGGGCCCGGTCGTCGGTGGGCCCGGGCGGGGAGTGGCGGATCCTGGGCTCCCCGGAAGAGGCCCGGGCCTGCTCGGAAGAGGCCCTGGGCTGGCCGGGAGAGGTTCCGGGCTCCTCCCGGGAGGGGGGTTCCGCGGCGTCCTCAGGACGCGGGTCGTCGTCGTCCGGCGGTCGCCGTGGCGGATCGCTGGGGCCGGAGGCCACGCGCCGCACCTCCTAGTCGAACTCGTCGTACAGGTGGAACCCGTCGAATCGGACCTGGTCAACCGGGTTGCGCGGGGAAACGGTGAGCGAACGGGCCGTTTCTTTACGGACCGTTCCACAAATCCCGTCCCACCTTATGCGCCTATTTTCTACCCCGTCCCACCAAAACGATCACCTCCGTGACGCCCTCGCCTGTCCCACAGGAACCAGACCAGCATGCCTGAGCCGGATTGGCGAGACCTCTCTAGCGAGATTTCCGGAACCACTCGCCTGATTTATCCAGAAATAACACTAATTGCCCGCTTTTTGGATATATAGAACACACCAATCGCATACACCGCGAGCTGCACCACCGTTCCCGACAACGCCTGCCACGGGATGGGCGTCTTGCCCTGGTCCAGCGCGTCCTCCAGGCTGCCCGATGCGGCGCTGAGCCCGAAGGCCAGCATGTTGTTCATCACGTGCAACGCGATCGGCGCCTCCAGCCCCCCGGTCCGTACGGCCAGCCAGCCCATCACCGCGCCGAAGGCGAACACGTCGAGCAGCCCCACCCACGAGTAGCCGTGCAGCGACGCGAACAGCAGGGACCCGATGAGGATCGCCCACACCGGATTGCGCACGTGCACGCCGACCGCCTGGACGAACCAGCCGCGGAAGATGTACTCCTCGGTCGCCGCCTGGAACGGCACCAGCAGCACGATCACCACGAGGGCGGGCAGGAACCGCCCCCAGCCGACCCAGCCGAACAGGTCGGAGTACCCCTCCCCCGTCAACGACAGGGCCATGACCTGCGCGATCTGGCCCAGCACCAGCGCCAGCACGGCCAGGCCGAGGCAGCGCAGCAACCAGGACCAGCGCAGCCGTCCGGCGACCGACGACAGCGTGCCGGGCCTGCGGCGCTGGACGAGCGCGGCGGTGCCGAAGACGAGCGGCAGCACGGCCGCGATCGACAGCAGCACCATCACCAGCCCGAACACCGGATCGCCGAAGATCTGCCCGGGGGCGGTCGGGGCGGGCAGGCCGAGGATCAGCTCGGCGGCCTTGCCCACGAGCAGCACGCCGGTACCGACGACGAAGAACCCGACGCCCACGAGGATCGTGCCGACGACGGCCCGCCACGGCTCGTTCGCCGGAGTGCGGGCGAGATGGTCGTAACGCGCCCCCTGCGGCGTCGGCAGGAACCAGGACCGCGGCTGCGGCACGGGCGGCGGCCCATAAGGATAGACGGGCGGCCCAGGCGGCTGACTGCCATATGGCGGATTCGGTCCAGGGTTCTCCTGCATCCATACATTCTGTCTGCCGGGTGAGCATTAGTTCACAGACGACCCGCCCCTTTGGGCGGATGCTCGGAGTCGTACGGCATTTCGCCCTTCCGACTTTGGGAGCAGTCCATGTCAAGGCTGGGACCTTTCATCACCCTGGCGGCGGGCGCGGTCCTGGCCGCGGGGCTGGGCGTCGCCAGCGTCACCGCGGCACCGGCGGCCGACACCGCGCCCACCACCGACACGGCCGCGGCGGGATCCCCCACCGAGGCCGCCGCCGCGCCGTCGCCGTCCGTGTCGCCGTCCGCGTCGCCCGCGCCCACCGAGGCCGCGAAGATCCCCAAGGCCGACTACGGCGGGTACGTGAAGGGCAACGGCGGCCTGATAGCGCTCTCCGTCCGCGACGGCAAGGCCGTCGGCTACTTCTGCGACGGCAGGTCGGAAGCCTGGTTCAAGGGCGGCGAGGCCGGCGGGAAGGCCGTGCTGAAGGGCCCGGGCACGGCCCGGCTGACCGCCACGCTCGGCGACGGACGCGCCAGGGGCAGCCTGTCCGTCGGCGGCGGGAAGTGGACGTTCACCGCGCCCGCCGTGGTCCGGCCGTCCGGGCTGTACCGGGCGACCGCGCAGGTCAGAGGCGCGAAGCTGCGAGCGGGCTGGATCCGCGTCCCGCGTCCCGGCGGCGGCTACGACCAGGTCGGCGCCGCGTTCCTGGGCCAGGACCAGGTGGAGATCCCCCGGCTGGACGCCGGACGGCCCACCACCCCCGTGACCGTCGCCGGCGCCACCGTCCTGCCGAAGGACGTGGACGGCTTCATCGAGGAGATGCAATGACCGCCATTCACCGGTCCTCGCACCGCACGGCCGCGGTGCTCCTGATCCCGCTGCTGGCCGGCGGCCTGGTGGCGCTGGGGCTCGGCGTGTACGGCCGGGCGCACACGCCCACGGGGTTCGCGATCGGCCCGGCCGGGTTCTCCGGCGCGCTGCCGATGAAGGCGTGGCTGACGACCGGGGCGTTCGCGCTGGCGATCGTCCAGGTGGTCTCCGCGTTGTCGATGTGGGGAAGGCTGGGGATCGAGCTGCCGGACGGCGTCCACCGCTGGTCGGGGCGGCTGGCCTTCCTCCTCACGATCCCCGTCGCCTTCCACTGCCTGTACGCCCTGGGCCTGCAGTTCGACGTGCCGCGCGTGCTGGCCCACTCGCTGCTCGGCTGCTTCTTCTACGGCCTGTTCACGGCGAAGATGCTGGCGCTGCCCAAGCGCGACGCGCCGGGCTGGACGTTGCCGCTGCTCGGCGGGCTGGCGTTCACGGCGCTGGTCGGGCTCTGGCTGACCTCGTCGTTGTGGTTCTTCACCGCGGTGGGCGTCAAGGTGTGAACGACTTCGTCCTCGCCAGACCGGCCGCCCTGCCCTTGGCGGCCACGACGAGCGCCATCTTGCGGGACGCCTCGTCGATCATCTCGTCGCCCAGCATGACCGCGCCGCGCCGCTCCACGGTGGTGTAGTGCTCGTACGCCTCCAGGATCAGCTCGGCGTGGTCGTAGTCGTCCTGGCTCGGCGAGAACACCTCGTTGGCCGCCTCCACCTGCAGGGGGTGCAGCACCCACTTGCCGTCGAACCCGAGCGCGGCGGCCCGGCGGGCGATCCGGCGGTAGCCCTCGACGTCCTTGATCTGGAGGTAGGGGCCGTCGATCACCTGGAGGTCGTGCATCCTGGCGGCCATCAGCAGTCGCATGAGGATGTAGTGGTAGGCGTCGCCCTCCTCGTAGCCGGGCGGCTGCTCGCCGACCACGAGGGTGCGCATGTTGATCGAGGCCATGAAGTCGGCCGGCCCGAACACCAGGGCCTCCAGCCTCCTGGACGACCCGGCGATGGCGTCGACGTTGACCAGGCCGCGGGCGTTCTCGATCTGGGCCTCGATGCCGATGCGGCCCACCTCGTAGCCCATCGACCGCTCGATCTGGGTCAGCAGGGTGTCGAGCCAGACGACCTCGGTCGGGTCCTGGACCTTGGGCAGGATCAGGCAGTCGAGGAACTCCCCGGCGCCCTCCACGACCTCGATCACGTCCCGGTACGTCCACATCGTGGTCAGGTCGTTGACCCTGACCGCGCGGGTCCTGCCGGTCCAGTCGCCCTCGCGCAGCGCGGTCACGACGTTCTTGCGGGCCTCGTCCTTGGCCAGCGGCGCGACGGAGTCCTCAAGGTCGAGGAAGACCTCGTCGGCGGGCAGGGTCTGGGCCTTCTCCAGGAAGCGGGGGTTGCTGCCCGGCACGGAGAGCACGGAACGACGTGAGCGCATGCGCCCACGCTAACGGCTGCGGGGCGGCCCGCGGCAGGCGTCCCCCGTCTATGGGCACGATCAGCTGTTCCAGTAGCGCTGCTCGCGCCACGGGTCGCCGTGGTTGTGGTACCCGGCCCGTTCCCAGAAGCCGGGCCGGTCGCGGTCGAGCAGGCGCAGGCCCTTCACCCATTTGGCGGACTTCCAGAGGTACAGGTGCGGGACCAGCAGCCGCGCCGGGCCGCCGTGCTCGGCGGGCAGCGGGTCGCCGTCGAAGGTGTGGACGATCCACGCCCTGCCGCCGCGCAGGTCGGCGAGCGGCAGGTTGGTCGTGTAGCCGCCGTGGCAGTACGCCTCCGCGAACTCCGCCTGCGTGTCCACGTCGTCGAGCAGGACGTCGATCGACACGCCCTGCCAGTCGGTGTCGAACTTCGACCAGCCGGTGACGCAGTGGAGGTCGGTGTGCGGGGCGCTCTGGGGCAGGTCGAGCAGCTCGTCCCAGGTCCAGACGCGTTCCCGGCCGGCCTCGGTGACCAGGGTGAACGTCCAGCCGGCGGTGTCGACCCGGGGCGTCGGGCCCGCGGACAGCACGGGGAAGCCGGGGGTGAGGTACTGGCCGGGCGGCAGGCGGTCGTCGTGCCCGCCGCGTCCCTTGAAGCCCTTGGAGACGACGGCCACGGTCAGCCACCTCCCTGCACGGGCGTCTCCAGCAGGCCGAGGCCCGGCATCGCGGCCATCATCCGGCCCGGTGCCTCCACGAGGGTCATGAGCACGTTGTCGCAGTTCGGGCAGCGCAGCACGGTGCCGGGGGCGGGGCCGTACACGGTGGCCTCCCCCAGCGGGCCGTTCATGCCGCACTGCGCGCAGACGCCCTGGGCCGCCGTCATGTCCCGGCCGAAGAACTGGGCCAGCGGGCCTGCCGCGGCGTTGCCGTCCACGGGTTGTTGCATGGTGTCTCTCCTAGCCGTACCGCTCGGTGCGGATGTCGGTGGGCGGGTAGCCCAGGGCGGTGAGGATCGCGGCGACGTGCTCGACGAACGCGGTCGGGCCGCAGACGTAGGCCAGCGGCTCGTGGGCGGGCGGCCAGGCCAGCCGGACCAGTTGCGAGCGGTCCACCCGGCCGACGGGCTCGGGCCAGTCGGTGGGGGCCGAGCGGGTGTAGACGAAGGTCACCTCGGCGCCGGCGGACTCCAGCTCGTCGCGGTAGATCACCTGGCCGGGGTCGCGTACGGAGTAGACGAGCCGTACCGGGGTGCCGTCGCCCAGCCGGGCGCGGTGGCGCAGCATCGAGCGCAGCGGCACCACGCCGGACCCGCCCGCGACCAGCAGCAGCGGCCGCCGCTCCGGCATGGGCTCCCACACGAAGTAGCCGCCGATCGGGCCGCGCACCTCCACCTGGTCGCCGGGCTCGGCCACCTCCACCAGGTACGGCGACACCTCGCCCCCCGGCACCCCGACCACGGTGATCGAGGGCCGCTCGCCGGGCGCGCCGGCCAGCGAGTACGCCCGGGTCGCCTGGTAGCCGTCGTCGGCCGTCAGCCGCACGTCCACGTGCTGACCGGCGCGGTGTCCCGGCCAGCCGGGCACGTCGAGCAGCAACGTACGCGTCTGGTCGGTCTCCGGGACGACCTCGGCGATCGTGGCCGGCTGCCAGGTCAGTCGTCGTAGTACCGCTGTTCCCGCCATGGGTCCCCGAAGTTGTGATAGCCGGACCGCTCCCAGAAGCCTGGGCGGTCCTCGTCCATGAGCCACAGCTCGTGGATCCACTTGGCGCTCTTCCACAGGTAGTGGGCGGGCACCAGCATCCGCACCGGGCCGCCGTGCTCGGGCGGGATCGGCGCGCCCTCGTAGGCGTAGACCAGCCACGCCTTGCCGTCCACGATCTCCTCGACCGGCAGGTTGGTGGCGTAGCCGCCGTAGCTGACGGCCAGGGCGTACCCGGCCGCCCGGTCGGCGCCGGTCAGCAGCCGGTCGAGGGACACGCCCGTCCAGGTGGTGTCGAGCTTGCTCCAGTGGGTGACGCAGTGGATGTCCACGGTGATCTGCTCGGCGGGCAGCGACAGCAGGTCCGTCCACGTCCAGGTGGGCTCGCCCGCGCCGCCCCTGACGGTGAACGACCACCGCTCGGTCCGGATGTGCTGCGTCGCCCCCGCGGTGAGCACCGGGAAGCCCTCGGCCAGGTACTGCCCCGGCGGCACCCGCCCGGCCAGCTCCGGCCGCGGCCGCCGGAAGTGTTTTCCGGCGAAGCCGCGTGAGACGATCCCCATGAATGCGGTTCTCCCCGACAGAGCACCCGGCGGACACCAGAAAAGGGCAAAGTGTTCAGCCGGTGACTCCGTGGGCGCGCAGGCGGGCGATCAGGCCGTCGATGCCGCACGGCTGGTTCCAGCCGGTCGAGGAGAAGATCTCGTCCCTGCCGCCGACGGCCCGGCCGCCGGGGTCGTCGGTCACCTCGTGCAGGATCACGCCCTGCGGGGGCGTCGACCAGGCGAGCGGGCGTCCCTCGACGACCTTGCCGGTCGGTCTGGCGCGGTTCATGAACAGCAGCACCCGGGTGCCCGGGGGCACCGCGCGGGCGAAGTCGGCCACGTTGTGGACCGGCGTGCCCGCGTCGTCCACCGCCGCCCCTTGGTAGAAGGCGACGTCCGCGACGTCCGCTGCGGCGCCCTTGAGCCGCTCGCCGACCTGGGTGCGCATGAGGACGTAATGCGTGCGGTCCCCCGGGATGCCCTCCTCGACCACGGGCCCGGCGACCCAGCCCGTCACATGGCCGGTGACGACGGTCTCCACCTTCCCGGCCAGCGCCTCGGGCGTCGGGGACGCCGGGTAGTCGTACACGGTCTGCCGCAGGACGCGCGGGTCCAGCGGGCCCGTACGGGCGGAGGCCCCGCACCCGGACGGCGGTTCCGGACCGGCGGCGCCGCAGCCCGCGACGAGGAGGAGCACGAGGATGAACGACCGCATACCGATGGAACGCGCGCGGGCCCCGAGCGGTTCGGAGGGTTACAGTCTGATCGTGAGCGACGACATCGCGGCCATCGAGGAGGGCGCCAAGAAGTCCGGCATCCTCTGGCTCGCCCTCGACCGCCCGCGCCTGGCCTGGCACGCCTGGCACGACGGCGCCATCTACCTCGTGACCGGCGGCGGCGAGCAGGACCTGCCGGGGCTCGGCGCGCTCGACCGGGTGCGGGTGACGCTGCGCAGCAAGGACAACGGCGCGCGGCTGGTGGAGTTCGACGCGGCGGTCTCGGTCGTCGACCAGGCCGCGGCGGCCGACGCCGTGGCGGTGCTGGCCAAGGAGCGGCTCAACGCCCCCGACAGCGAGCACCTGACCGAGCGCTGGGCCCGCGACTCGACCGTCCTGCGCCTCACACCGGAACGCTGACGCTCAGCCACGCCCGGCCCGCGGCGGCCGGGCTCACACCTGGGCGGTGATCTCGGCCGGCCGGTCCGGGGCGGGGGCCGGTCCGCCGCCCGAGGTGGCGGTCTGGGCGAGCAGCGCGCCGCCGAGCACGATCAGCCCGCCGACGATCTGGAACACCCCCAGCGTCTCGCCGACCAGCGCCCACGCGACCACCGCGCCGCCGATGACCTCCAGCGAGGCGACCGTCGCCCCCACCGCCGCCGACAGCCGCCGCACCATGTTCATGCTGAGGATGTACGCCAGCGCGGTCGCCACCAGCACCAGCCACAGGTACGCCCCCAGCACCGGCAGCGTCGTGCCGCCCTGCGGGGCGACGGAGACCGTGAAGGCCTCCCAGGGGATGTCCCAGGGCCGCGCGAAGGGGATGAGCACGACGGCCGAGCCGACCATGCCCCAGGCGACGAGGCCGAGCAGGTCGATGTCGGGGCCCATGCTGTCGCCCATCAGGAAGTACCCGGCGCAGCACGCCCCGGCCAGCAGGCCGAGGAGCAGGCCGACCGCGTCCAGGCGCATGCCCTGCCACGCCTCGACGACGATCGCGAGGCCGACGAACGCGATCACCGCGCCGACGTACGCCGCCCCGGCCAGGCGTACCTTGCGGACGAGCCTGACCCAGGCCACCACCATCACCGGCGCCATGAACTCCAGCAGCAGCGCGATCCCCACCGGCAGCCGGGTGATGGCGACGAAGTAGAGCGACTGCACGCCCGCGACGGCCATCACGGTGTAGAGCCCGAGGAACGGCAGCCGGGCCCGCGGGATGCGCAGGGCCCGCGGCTTGACCACCGCCAGCACCGCGACCAGCAGCAGCCCGGCGCCCGCCATCCGGGTCCAGACGGCCTCGACCGGCGCCAGCCCGGCGGTGATGAGGTACTTGGCCATCGGCCCGGAGAACGCGAAACAACACGACGACACGAATGCCAGTGCGAGCCCCGCCAGCCTCATGGTGTACCCCTAGTGCCCAGTAATCAGCGTTAAATGCGTTTGATACTGACATGCCAGGCAACCGGGGCGCAACGGCGTCTCACTGTTAGCCTGGCCCACGTGAAGATCTTCGTGGCCCGGCTGGCGGGGACCCCCGTCTTCGACCCCACGGGCGATCAGATCGGCCGGGTCCGCGACGTGGTCGTGGGCCTGCGCATCACCGGCAACCCTCAGGTGCACGGCATGGTCGTCGAGGTGCAGCCGCGCCGCCGGGTGTTCCTGCCGATCACCCGCGTGCGCCGCATCGAGGCGGGCGCGGTCGTCTTCACCGGGCGGCTGAACATGCGCAGGTTCGAGCAGCGCGCCTCGGAGACCCTGGTCATCGGCGAGGTGCTCGACCTGCCCGTGCGCGTCGGCGACGAGCCCATGACCGTCTACGACGTCGCCATGGAGGAGACCCTGCCGTCCCGATGGGAGATCACCAAGGTCGCGCTCTTCAAAGGCCGCCGGCGCGAGCCCAGGACGGTCGGCTGGACCGAGGTGTCCGGCTTCGACACCCTGCAGAAGGACCAGGGCGCGGCCGGGCTGATCGCCGCGTTCGAGTCCCTGCGCGCCGCCGACATGGCCAGCGCCCTGCACGAGCTGCCCAGCAAGCGGCGCATCGAGATCGCCCGCGAGCTCGCCGACGACCGCCTGGCCGACGTGCTGGAGGAGCTGCCGCCCGACGACCAGATCGGCATCCTCGGCACCCTCGAACCCGAACGGGCCGCCGACGTCCTGGAGGAGATGAGCCCCGACGACGCCGCCGACCTGCTGCACGACCTGCCCGAGGACCAGGCGGCCAGGCTGCTGGCGCTCATGGAGCCCGGCGAGGCGGCCCCGGTGCGGCGGCTGCTGACCTACGCCCACGACACCGCGGGCGGCGTGATGACCAGCGAGCCGGTCGTCCTGCCGCCCAACGCGACGGTGGCCGAGGCGCTGGCCCACATCCGTCAGCAGGACCTGCCGCCCGCCGTCGCCGCCCAGGTCTACGTGACCAGGCCGCCCACCGAGACGCCGACCGGCACGTACCTGGGGGTCTCGCACTTCCAGCGGCTGCTGCGCGAGCCGCCCTCGACGCTGCTCGGCCGCGTGCTCGACCCCTCGCTCGACCCGATCAGGCCCGACTTCACCCTGCGCCAGGTCCACGCCTTCCTGGCCAACTACAACCTGGTCGCCGCCCCGGTCGTGGACGAGCTGGGCCGGCTGGTCGGCGCGGTGACCGTCGACGACGTCCTCGACCACCTGCTTCCCGACGACTGGCGCGAGGGGGACGACCGTGACCATTGACCGGCTCGACCAGCCTCGGGCGCTGCGCCGCTCGCTGCGCCCGCACTACGACCCCGAGGCGTTCGGCCGCCTCTCGGAACGCATCGCCCGCTTCCTCGGCACGGCCCGCTTCATCGTCTACATGACGGTGTTCGTGGCGATCTGGGTGATCTGGAACGTCGCCGCTCCCCCGGCGCTCAAGTGGGACCCGTACCCGTTCATCTTCCTCACGCTGATGTTGTCGCTCCAGGCCAGCTACGCCGCGCCGCTCATCCTGCTCGCCCAGAACCGCCAGGACGACCGCGACCGCATCCAGTACGAGCAGGACCGCGAGGCCGCCGACCGCAACCAGGCCGAGATCGAGTACCTCACCCGCGAGATCGCCGGCCTGCGCCTGGCACTCAACGAGGTCGCCACCCGCGACTACCTGCGCGCCGAGCTCGGCCGGCTGCTGGAGGAGCTCAACAAACGTCAGTGACGTCGAGTCTGGCCAGCAGCGCCCGCACCTCGCCGAGGTCGCCAGCGCCCAGCAGGTCGAGGAACTGGTTCTTGACCCCGCGCAGGTAGGTCGGCGTGGCCTCGGCCAGCCGCGCGGCGCCCGGCTCGGTCAGCACCGCGAACAGCCCGCGGGCGTCGTCGGAGCACGCCTCCCGCCCGACCAGCCCGTGGCGCTGCAACCGGTCGATCAGCCTGGTCAGCCCGCTGCGCGAGAGCAGCACGCGGCCGGCCAGGTCGTTCATGCGCAGCCGCCGCCCCGGCGCCTCGGCGAGCTGCGCCAGCACCTCGTACGAGGCCAGCGGCAGATCGTGGGCCACCAGCAGCTCGGCCTCCAGGCGGCGGGCGATGCGCACCTGGGCCCGCTGCAACATCCGCCAGACCGCCAGCTCCTCGGCGGTGAGCCCCTCGTCGCGCAGCAGAGTCACGCAGTAACCTTAGACGTTGTTGCACAGACACCTAACAGCGCGGATTAACTGAGCGGCGCCCCTGGTTCATACCATTGAGGGGCATTTCTCACTGGCTTTCAGCGCCTGTCACACATAGACCGACTAAGGAGGGACGGCACTCCCTCGTGCCGAGACTTCGATGGCACCAACCCAGGAACAGGTGACGGCCGCCCTCGCCACCGTCATCGACCCCGAGATCCGTCGCCCGATCACGGACCTCGACATGGTCAAGAACATCGAGATCGCCCCCGACGGCGCGGTCCGGGTGGGCGTCTACCTCACCGTGTCAGGCTGTCCGATGAAGGACACCATCACCCGCGACGTGAAGACGGCGGTCGGCAAGGTCGGCGGCGTGACGGACGTCCAGATCGAGCTCGACGTCATGAGCGCCGAGCAGCGCAAGACCCTGCAGACCAAGCTGCGGGGCGACCGGGGCCCGGAGAAGGAGATCCCGTTCAACCAGCCCGGCTCGCTGACCCGCGTCTTCGCCGTCGCGAGCGGCAAGGGCGGCGTGGGCAAGTCGTCGGTCACGGTCAACCTGGCCGCCGCGATGGCGTCCAACGGCCTCAAGGTCGGCATCGTCGACGCCGACATCTACGGTCACAGCATTCCTCGCATGCTGGGCGCCGCCGAGCGTCCCACCAAGGTCGAGGACATGATCATGCCGCCGTCGGCGCACGACATCAAGGTCATCTCCGTCGGCATGTTCAAGCCCGAGGGCAACACGCCGGTCGTGTGGCGCGGCCCGATGCTCGACCGGGCGCTCCACCAGTTCCTGGCCGACGTCTACTGGGGCGACCTCGACGTCCTGCTGCTCGACCTGCCGCCGGGCACCGGCGACATCGCCATCTCGGTGGCGCAGCGGCTCCCGTCGGCGGAGATCCTGGTCGTGACCACGCCCCAGCAGGCCGCCGCCGAGGTGGCCGAGCGGGCCGGCTCGATCGCCGCCCAGACCCACCAGCAGATCGCCGGCGTCATCGAGAACATGTCCTGGCTGCCCTGCCCCCACTGCGACGAGCGCGTGGCCGTGTTCGGCGAGGGCGGCGGCCAGACCGTCGCCGACGCCCTGACCCGCACGCTGGGCGCCCGCGTCCCGCTGCTCGGCCAGGTGCCGATCGACCTGCGCCTGCGCGAGGGCGGCGACGAGGGCAAGCCGCTGGTGCTGACCGACCCCGACTCGCCCGCCGCCGCGGAGCTGCGCAAGATCGCCGCCGGTCTGAGCAAGCGCTCCTCCAGCATCAAGGGCATGCAGCTCGGCCTCGCGCCCAACCGTTCCTGACCCGCTCACGCGAAGACGGGCCCGCCCAGCGGAAGCTGGGCGGGCCCGTCGCGCGTCTGCAGGGTGTGTCAGGTGGCCTCGGAGTCGTAAGGGGGCAGCTCGCCATAGGCGAGCTCCGAGGGCGGCTCAGCGGCGTCGTAGGACGCGACGGCGGCCGGCTCCAGATCTTTGGGGCGGCCGTTCCAGTCGTCCTCCAGCTCGTCGAGGAGGTGCTTGCGGACGAAGTTCTTCGGGTTGAGGTCGGCGGGGTCGAAGTTCTGGAACTCCGGCCCGAGGCCCGCCCGCAGGTCGTCGCGCGCGTTGTTGGCCATGCGCCGCAGGTTGCGCAGCGTCTTGCCCGCCTGCGAGGCGGCCTGCGGCAACTTGTCAGGACCGAAGACCAGGAGCGCGATGACGATCAGCGCTCCGACCTCCATCCACCCGAGTCCGAACACCGTACGCTCCTACCCGCAGTCCGCAATCCTCTCCACAGACTAAAGGCTCCAGCCCGTGGCTGAACCGTCCCCCATGGGTCATATCACTCAGGACGGGGTGGGAGCCGGCTGATCGTCGGCGACGACGGTCAGGGTGGCGGTGCGTTCCGCTCCGGCGCGCTGGTACTTGATGGTGATCTTGGCGCCCGGCGCCTTGCTGCGGATCAGGGCGATCAGCTCGTTGCCGTCCTGCAGCGCCAGCCCGTCGACCTCCAGGATGACGTCGCCCGCCTTCAGCCCGGCCTTGTCGGCGGGGCCGTTGGCGTCGACCGGCTGGCGGCCCTCGGCGGGCTCGGAGGCGATGCGCACGCCCTGGCCCTTGTAGTCCTTGTCCAGCACGATGCCGATCTTGGGACGCTTGGCCTTGCCCGTGGTGATCAGCTCCTCGGCCACCCGCCGCGTCTGGTTCACCGGGATCGCGAAGCCCAGGCCGATGCTGCCGCTCTGGCTGTTCACCGAACGACTGAGGGTGGCGATGGCCGAGTTCACCCCGACCACCTCGCCCCGGCCGTTGACCAGCGGGCCGCCGGAGTTGCCGGGGTTGATGGCGGCGTCGGTCTGGATGGCGCTGATGTAGGCGGGCTCCTCGGTGGCGGCGCCCGTCTCGTCGCCGGCGATGACCGGCCGGTTGAGCGAGCTGACGATGCCCGTGGTGACCGTGCCGCTGAGGCCGAGCGGCGAGCCGATGGCGATCACCGGGTCGCCCACCACGACCTGGTCGGAGTTGCCGAGGGTGATCTCCGGCGTGCCGAAGGTCTCCTCGGGCTTGACCACGGCCAGGTCGGAGCCCGGGTCGCGGCCGACGATGCGGCCCGCGGTGGTCTTGCGGTTGTTGAACATGATCTTGATCTCGCCGCCCTTGGCGGCCATGGCGACCACGTGGTTGTTGGTCACCACGTAGCCGTTCTTGATCAGGAATCCGGAGCCGGAGGCGCCCTCGGTGTTGGTGCCGTTGCCGACCTCCAGCGAGACCACGCTGGGCAGGACCCGTGCGGCCACGCCGGCCACCGAGTCGGGCGCCCTGTTGGTCGCGCCCGTCGGGGCCGGGCCGAGGCTGTAGGAGGGGTCGGTGCCGCTGCTGCCCGACCTGGTCAGCAGGTACGTGCCGAGGCTGCCGAGCACGGAGGCCACCAGCGCGATGGCCACGGCGATCGCGATCAGCGCGCCGACGTTGAGTCCGCGCCTGGGCAGCGCGCCCGCGCCGGGCCCGCCCTGGGGCGGGGGCGCCCAACCCGGGCCCATGCCCAGGGCCTGCCGCGGCGGCGGCGGGTGGTTGCCGCCGTACGCGCCCATGAAGGGCGGCGGCTGCATCGGCCGCGGCCCGGTGTCCGCCGGCCCGAAGGACGGGGTGTCGTAGGCCCGCGTGCCGCCAGGGCTCTCGAACGGGCTCTCGAACCCTCGCGGCCCGGCGGGGCTCTCGAACGACGGGCCCTCGTACGCCCGCGTGCCCCCGTCGTGCGGCGGCACACCATCGGAACGGCCCGGCGGCTCGTACGGCGACGCCGGGCTCTCCGAACGACTCGGCGGCTCGTAAGCCGACACCGGGCTGTCGGAGCGGCCCGGCGGTTCGTACGGTGACACGCCCGGGGTGTCGGAGCGGCCCGACGGGTCGCCCCAGGACGCGCCGAACGAGGCGGGCGGGTCGGACCGGCGGTCCGCCTGCTCGCCCGGCTCGTCGGCGGGCAGGAACTCCGGCCGCCCCTGTGGCTCGGGGAAGTCCGACGTCGTGCGTCCTTCGCCCGGGCGCGTCTCGTCGGTCATCTACGTCTCACCACTCCTTGCTCGGCCACCGCAATCTTTGCTCTGGCGGCATACGAGGGTCATAAAAGGCTTTGTTTGCGACAAATCCCGAACCCAGATCGTATGCCCCTGGCATCGTCGACTACGCCACCCGAGTATCCCAGGCGAGCCCCCGGTTCAAGGCGTGGCGGTGGGCGGCGCGCTGGTGGCCGGTGAGTGCTGGACCCGCCAGAGCTCGACCGGCGGCGGCGAGGTCTGGGGCCCTGTGCCCGAGACCGCGAAGAAGGTGCCGAGTGCGACGGCGGCGGACACCACGCCCACCGCGACGTAGGCCCCGCGTCGCCTACCGCCCCGCCCAGGGCCCGAGGCCCCAGCGGTGGCGTCCCGGCGCGGGCGGTTGTCCAGGGGCGCGATGCTGTGGGGCCCAGGAATGGGCACCCCCCCGAACGTACGGGTAGGAAAAGGGCGCTCCCTCGGCGGCAGCGGCCCGCCCGGCTCCGCCATGCGCAGCAGCGACATGGTCAGATCGGCCGGCATCGCCGGGCCGTCGAGCGAGCGCAGGCGCGACTTCAGCGCCCGCATCGACTCGACCTCCCGCCGGCAGTCAGCACAGAAGGTCAGGTGGGCGAGCGCGCGATCGCGCTCGGTGTGGTTCAGCTCTCCGTCGACGAGCGCCGAAACGCGTTCTCCTAGATGAGCCATATCAGACTTCCTCCCCACTGATCACGGACGGGGGGAGTTGGGTAGTACGGGGGGCTCGATGGTCGAGCGCCTCCCGCAACTGCGCCCGGCCACGGTGAATACGGCTTCGGACCGTACCCAGCTTGACGCCGAGCGTGGCCGCGATCTCCTCGTAGGACAGGCCCTCGATGTCACACAGCACGATCGCGGCCCGGAACTCGGGGGCGAGCGCGTCGAGGGCGGCTTGGATATCGGGCTCCAGGTGGGCGTCGTCGAACGCCTGCGCCGGCGACGGCTCACGGCCGCGCAGCCGCTCGGCGGCGTCGTCGGCCAGCCCCTCGAACCGGATGCGCTGCTTGCGCCGCGCCATGTCGAGGAACAGGTTCGTCGTGATCCGGTGCAGCCAGCCCTCGAACGTGCCGGGGGTGTAGCTCGACAGCGACCTGAAGACCCTGACGAAGACCTCCTGCGTGAGGTCTTCGGCATCGTGGACATTGCCGGTAAGCCGGTACGCCAGCCGGTACACGCGTGCGGAGTGAGTCCGCACCACTTCCTCCCATGTGGGAGGCATCCAATCAGACGACACGGGAGTATCCGCCTGGTGGTCGCTTTCGTCCACCAGCACTCCTCTCTCTGGGACCACCGCTACCGTCATAGTGCCTGGTTTCGTCCCTTCGTGCGCACTGCCTGCCTTCCGGACCGGCAAAGCCCGTTTAAACCTGCAACGCCTTCGGACCGTCCTGAGTTCCCGTGCAGGCGTGACTCCCCTAGGCTGCGATCGGTGACCAATCGCACGAAAGTGGGGGGAGGAGGCCGATGACCAGTCCGGTGGAGGCCACTCTGGCCTATGCGGAGCAGTTCCATCACGAGGATGAGATCCTGCACGCGGCGCGTCAGCGCGGGCTGGAGATGGGTGCGGTGCCCATCCTTCCCGGGGGCGGGGCGGCGCTCTGCTTCCTCGCCACCGTCGTCAACGCCAAGTCGGTCGTCGAGATCGGCACCGGCTGCGGCGTCTCGGGGTTGTGGCTGCTGCGCGGCATGCGCGGCGACGGCACGCTGACCAGCGTCGACGTCGAGCCCGAGCACCAGCGGCTGGCCCGGCAGGCGTTCGCGGAGGCGGGCTTTTCCGGCGGGCGGGTGCGGCTGATCTCGGGCCGGGCGCTCGACGTGCTGCCCCGGCTCTCCGACGGCGGCTACGACATGGTCTTCGCCGACGGCGCCAAGCAGGAGTACGTCGACTACCTGGCCGAGGCGGTGCGCCTGCTGCGCGTCGGCGGCGTGGTGGCCTTCGACAACGCCCTGTGGCACGACCGGGTGGCCGACCCCACGCAGCGCGACCCGGACACGGTCTCGCTGCGCGAGCTGGGCAAGCTGGTGCAGGGCGACGACCGGCTGCGGTCGGTGCTCATGCCCCTGGGCGACGGCCTGCTGGCCGCCGTGAAGATCGCCGACTAGCCCGAGCCGCCCGGGTCAGCCCCGGGTCAGCCACTCCAGCAGCACGCGCACGCCGAACCCGGTCGCGCCCTTGGTCAGGGTGCCCTCGTCGACCGTGCTGCGGCCGACCCCGGCGATGTCGAGGTGCGCCCACGGGCGCTTGCCCGCGAACTCCCGCAGGAACAGCGCCGCCGTGATGGACCCGGCGCCGTAGCGGGAGCCGCTCTCGACGTTGGCCAGGTCGGCGATCGACGACTCCAGGGCCGGGGCGTAGTCGTCGATCAGCGGCATGCGCCAGAGCCGGTCGTCGCTGGCCTGACCGGCGGCCAGCAGCTGGGCGGCCAGGTCTTCGTCGGAGGCGTAGACGGCGCCGACGTTCCGGCCGAGCGCCACGGAGATGGCCCCGGTGAGGGTGGCGATGTCCACGACTGCGTCGGGGTCGAGCTCGGCGTCGGCGTAGGCCAGCGCGTCGGCCAGCACGAGCCGGCCCTCGGCGTCGGTGTTCAGCACCTCGACCGTGCGGCCGCCGTAGTGCCTGATGACGTCGCTGGGACGCTGGGCGGTGCCGGACGGCATGTTCTCGGCGGCGGCGATCAGGCCGGTCACGCGTACGGGGGCGCCCAGCCGGGCCAGCGCGGCCAGCACGGCGATCACCACCGCACCGCCCGCCATGTCGGTCTTCTGGGTCTTCATGTTCTCGGTCGGTTTGAGCGACAGGCCGCCCGAGTCGAACGTGATGCCCTTGCCCACCAGCACGACGTGCCGCTCGGCCGGCTGCTCGGGGACGTAGGAGAGCTGGATCAGCCGGGGCGGGCGGACCGAGCCGCGCCCGACGGCCAGGATGCCGCCGAACCCCTCGGCCTGGAGCTGCTCCTCGTCCCACACCCGCACCGGCAGGCCCTGCTCGGCGGCGCGCTCGGCGAGCCAGGCGGGATGCTTGACCGAGGACGGCATGTTGGCCAGGTCGCGGGCCAGCGCGACGGCCTCCGCCACGACCTCGGCCCGGCGCAGCGGCTCCGCGTCGGCGCCGGCGAACTCGATCGCCCGCACGCCCTTCCGGCCCTCTTTGCCGATCTTGAAGGTGTATCCGGCCAGCAGCGCGGCCTCGGCGAAGGCCGCGACGTCGCCCTCGGGCGGCACCACGGTCAGCGTGTCGCGGCCCTTGACCTTGCGCGCCAGCGCCGCGCCGGCCCTGCGCAACGCCCGCGGCGAGCCGTCGCCGACTCCGTACAGGAGCACGCGCCCGATTCCGCCCGCCCGCGCCACCGGGACCTCGACGATCTCGCCCGCCTCGCCCTTGGCCTCGTAGTGGGCCAGCAGGTCGGCGACCGGAAGGTGCAGCTCGACGTACGGCTCGACAGAGGGACGCAGGTCGGCGGCGTAGGGCACGGCCAGCAGCTCGGCGCCCTCAGGAACCTCGGCGACCGCGGAGACGGTGGTCTCGATGGGCACGGAACCCTCCAAACGTCAGCGACCCTGGCGCCGGACTTACGCCAGGGTCGGAGGATCAGGTTGTCTCGGGAGCGCTCAGCCGACGACGTTCTTCAACGCCTCGCCGAGCGCCTTTGCCTCGTCGGCGGAGATCTCCACGACGAGCCGGCCGCCACCTTCGAGAGGGACCCGCATGACTATGCCGCGCCCTTCCTTGGTGACCTCGAGCGGACCATCGCCGGTCCGCGGCTTCATCGCCGCCATGCGTGCATCCCTTCCTGCCTTGGGCTCCCGCGGCCCGCGATTTCCGACCGCCCGAGGGGGTGGTCGGCGCATTCACGTCTTCTGTGATGTCCTATTCTCCCGCATCGAGAGCCCTCATGGGTAACGATCTCCTCCCAGAATGCGTTGTCGAGCCAGGCGATGGCGTCCAAACTGGACTTCGTGCACGCTCGCGCCGCTCTCTTCGACCTGTACGGAGACCACCTGCGTTCACGCGGTGGGCAGGCGACCGTGGCCGCGCTCGTACGGCTCATGAACCCCCTGGAAATCGCCGCTCCGGCCGTCCGCACGGCGGTCTCGCGGATGGTCCGGCAGGGCTGGTTGCGCCCGCTGCGGCTGCCCCAGGGAGCCGGCTACGGGCTCACGCCGAAGTGTGTCAGGCGCCTGGATGAGGCAGCGCTGAGAATTTACCGATCAGGGACACTCGCCTGGCACGGCCGCTGGCACGTGATCGTCATCGAGCCGGTCAGGGAGCGCCAGCGCCGGGAGCGGATCAGGGCCGACCTGACCTTCCTCGGCTACGCCTGCCTGTCGGAGACGACGTGGATCGGGCCGCGCTCCTCCATCGAGCTGGACAACCTGCTGGACGGCGAGAGCGTGCGGGCCGACCGGTTCGACGCGGCGCTGGAGGGCGACCCGCGCGAGCTGGTGGCGCGGGCCTGGGACCTGGCGGCCATCGGCGAGGCGTACGAGCACTGGCACGCCGAAGCTGTCACGCTGATCAGCACCCTGCCCGAGGACGCCCCGCCCAACCGGGTGTTCGCCACCAGGAGCAGACTGGTGCACGGTTGGCGCAACTTCCTGTTCCGCGACCCCGGGCTGCCGGCCGAGCTGCTGCCCGCGGGCTGGCCGGGCGAGAAGGCCCGCACGTTCTTCGAGCAGGAGGCCACCAGGCTGCTGCCCGCAGCCGCCGCGTTCGTCGACAGGGAGCTCATGTGATCCGTTACGACATGGCCGACGCCGTCGCCACCGTCACCCTCGACCGGCCGGAGTCGATGAACTCGCTCACGGCCGAGGTCAAGGCCGCGCTGCTGGCGGCGGTCGGCAGGGCGGCGGCCGACCCCGAGGTCAGGGCGGTGCTGCTCACCGGCTCCGGCCGGGCCTTCTGCGCGGGCCAGGACCTGCGCGAGCACGCCGCCAACCTGGCCGCGGGCCGCGGGCTGGCCGACACCGTGCGCGAGCACTACAACCCGATCGTCGAGCTGATCGCGACCATGCCCAAGCCGGTCGTGGCGGCGGTCAACGGCGTCGCCGCGGGCGCGGGCGCGGCCCTGGCCTTCGCCTGCGACCTGCGCGTCGCCTCCGACAAGGCCAAGTTCGCGCTGGCGTTCGCGGGCATCGGGCTGGCCCCCGACTCCGGCGCGTCCTGGACGTTGCAGCGCCTGGTCGGCCGGGGCCGCGCGACCGAGCTGCTGCTGCTCGGCGAGCCGCTCGACGCGTCCGCCGCGCTCGATCTGGGGCTGGTCACGCGCGTGGTGCCCGCCGACGACCTGCCGAAGACCGCTCACGAGCTGGCCGTACGCCTGGCCGCCGGGCCGACCACGGCCTACGCCGCCACCAAGCGCGCGCTGGCCCACTCCGCCACGCACTCGCTGGCCGACTCGCTCGCGCTGGAGGCCGACCTGCAGGACGCGTGCGTGGCCACCGAGGACCACCAGGACGCCACCCGCGCCTTCCTGGCCAAGGAGCGGCCGGTGTTCAGGGGCCGCTGAGCGGCGGCGCTCAGGAGCCGCTCAGCGGGCCAGGCAGCCCTCGATGTGGTCGTTGACCAGCCCGATCGCCTGCATCAGCGCGTACGCGGTGGTCGGGCCGACGAACTTGAAGCCGTGCTTGCGCAGCTCCTTGGCCAGGGCCTTGGAGCCGGGGGTGATGGCCGGCACGTCGGCCATCGTCCGGGGCACCGGGGCGTCGGGGTCGGCGAACCGCCACACCAGCTCCGACAGGCCCTCGGGCAGGTCGAGCGCGGCCCTGGCGTTGCCGATGACGGCCTCGATCTTGGCCCGGTTGCGGACGATCCCGGCGTCGCCGAGCAGCCGTTCGACGTCGCGCTCGGTGTAGGCGGCCACCTTGACGGCCGAGAAGCCGTCGAAGGCGGCGCGGAAGTTCTCCCGCTTGCGCAGGATCGTCAGCCACGACAGGCCCGACTGGAACGCCTCCAGCGCCACGCGTTCGAAGACCTCGTCGTCGCCCCTGACCGGGCGGCCCCACTCCTCGTCGTGGTAGGTGATGTACAGCGGGTCACCCATGCCCGGCCAGGTGCACCGGATGAGTTCGGTCACGGGCGCTCGTCCCCGTCCTTGTCCTTGTCCTTGTCCTCGCCCAGGGACGCGCGCATGGAGTCGTCGTCGTCCTTCTCGGGCTCGTCGGTCTTGGGGTCGTCCTGCTCGGGGACGTGCCAGTCCGGCTCCTCCGACGGGTCGCGCAGCTCCGGCTCGCCCGCCCACTCCACCGTCGCGCCGCTCGACGTGACCGGGTCGCCGGACTCCGGCAGCTCCCTGGGCGCGGCGGGCGCCTCGGGCTCGTGGTCGGTGCGCAGCCCGGCCCCGGGCGTGGCGTAGATCTCCTGGCGCGCGTGCAGGCGGCTGGACAGCAGCTCCGACACGCGCTGCTCCAGGACGGCGATCCTGGTGTCGCGGGCGCTGATGGCCTGGGCGGCCCGGCGCAGGGTCTCGTCGACGCTCTGCGTGTGGTAGCCGACCAGGTTGACCGGCAGTTGCAGCGCCATGAAGTCGACCGCCGTGAGCTGTCCGGCCTCGGGCAGGTCGAGCGGCGGGACGTCCGGCGGGAACTCGGTCAGCTCCCCGCCTCTGCCGAGGGAGACCAGGACCACGCAGGCCAGGATGGCGATCGCGGCGATGGCGAGTATGACCAGCACATTGGCATCGTACTCATATGGACGAGCACGTTCAGCGATCCACCACAAGTGCGGGCAATCGGGGCAGGCTGCTCAGCCGGTGGCCTCACCCAGCTCGGCGACGCTCGGACGGACCGGCTGCGGACGCGCTTCGAGGTGGGCGAACGCCTCCTCGACCGTGGTCGTCCAGGAGATCGCGTCGAAGACGTCGGCCCGGGTGAAGCCCTCGGCGTGCATGCCGGAGACGAGCTGCCGCAGCGGCTGGTACAGGCCCCAGGGGTCGAGGACCACCAGCGGGCGGTCGTGGATGCCGAGCACCCGCGCCGTCCAGATCTCGAACAGCTCCTCCAGCGTGCCGATGCCGCCGGGCAGCACGAGGAAGGCGTCGGAGCGGGCGTCCATGACGCCCTTGCGCTCGCGCATGCCGTCGGTGACGATCAGCTCGTCGGACTCGGTGTCGGCCACCTCGATGTCCACCAGCACCTGCGGGATCACACCGACCGTGAACCCGCCGGCGGCGCGGGCGGCGGAGGTGACCGCGCCCATGCACGAGACCGTGGCGCCGCCGCTCACCAGCGTGTGACCACGCCTGGCGAGCTCGGCGCCCACCTCTTCGGCCAGGTCGACGTACTTCCTGTCGATGCGGAGGCTGGAGGCGCAGAAGACGCAGATGTTCACGGGCCGACAGCCTATTGGGGCTCCGCGGTCTGGGCGGCGGCGGCCTCCAGCTCCTCCTCCCGCTGGTGGGAGCGGGCCCTGTCGGAGTCGGCGATGATCCGCACGGCCTCGTCGGGGTCGTCGGTGACGGAGATCAGGTCGAGGTCCTGGGCGGCGATCTTGCCGGTGCCGAGCAGGGTGCTCTTGATCCAGTCGAGCAGGCCGCCCCAGAACTCCGAGCCCATCAGCACGACCGGGAACGAGGTGACCTTGTGGGTCTGGACCAGCGTCAGCGCCTCGAAGAGCTCGTCGAGCGTGCCGAAGCCGCCGGGAAGGGCGATGAAGCCGCGCGAGTACTTGACGAACATCGTCTTGCGCACGAAGAAGTAGCGGAACTCGATGCCGAGGTCGACGTAGTCGTTCATGCGCTGCTCGAACGGCAGCTCGATGCCGAGCCCGACCGACACCGCGCCCTCGACCTCGGAGGCGCCCCGGTTGGCCGCCTCCATGACGCCGGGGCCGCCGCCCGTGATCACCGCGTAGCCGGACTCGGCCAGCGCCCGGCCGAGCCGCCGGCCCATCTGGTACTCGGGGGTGCCCTCGGGGGTGCGGGCCGAGCCGAAGACCGTGATCGCCGCGGGCAGCTCGGCGAGCTGGCCGAACCCCTCCACGAACTCGGCCTGGATGCGCAGCACCCGCCACGGGTCCATGTGCACCCAGTCGGACGGACCCTGCCGGTCGAGCAGCCGCTGGTCGTGGGTGGAGCTGGGGACGAGACTCCCGCGCACGACCGCCTGCCCCTGACGGCGTTCGGCTCGTTGCTTCTGTTCCATGGTGGTCACGCTAGTCCTCTCCGTACCGGCCCGCGGCGCCGTTCCCGACCTGGGCCGCGCCCGCCGAAGCGGACACTTCGAGGATGAACGCGCAGGTCGAAGGCCAGATGAAGGCGCCGAAAAAATCTTGGGAAAAGCAGGGAACCGAATTTCGACCCCCCTGCGTCTAACTGCCGAGGGTGCTGCTCGGGACTGAAAGTGGCTTTCCCCGCCAAATGGCCGGCGAGGAAAGCCACTTTCATTTTGTCAGCCAGTTGAGCAGGGCCCGCTCGCTCTCCGTGATCTTCGGCAGCGACACGTACTCGCCCTGCTGGTGTGCCAGGTTGGGGTCGCCGGGGCCGTAGTTCACGGCCGGGACGCCGAGCGCGGAGAAGCGGGAGACGTCCGTCCAGCCCAGCTTGGCGCGCGGGGTGCCGCCGACCGCGGCGGCGAAGGCGGCGGCCACGGGATGCGTCAGGCCGGGCCGCGCCCCGGGCGCCGCGTCGAGGAAGCTCACCTGGTAGCCCTCGAACACCTCGCGCACGTGCTGCTCGGCCTGCTCGACCGTCAGGTCGGGGGCGAAACGGTAGTTGACGGTGACCACGCACTCGTCGGGGATGACGTTGCCGGCCACGCCGCCGCGCACCGCGACCGCGTTGAGCCCCTCGTGGTACTCCAGCCCGTCGACCACCGGCAGCCGCGCCTCGTAGGCGTTGAGCCTGGCCAGCACCGGCTCGATGCCGTGGACGGCGTTGACCCCGAACCACGACCTCGCGCTGTGGGCCCGCTTGCCGGCCACGGTGACGTCGGCGCGCAGGGTGCCCTGGCAGCCGCCCTCGATCACGCCGTCGGTCGGCTCCATCAGCACCGCGAAGTCGGCCGCCAGCCACTCGGGGTGGTCCCTGGCGACCCTGGTCAGGCCGTTGCGCTCGGCCTCGATCTCCTCGCAGTCGTAGAAGACGTACGTCACGTCGCGGTTGGGGGCCGGGACGGTGGCCGCCAGCTTCAGCGCGACCGCCACGCCCGCCTTCATGTCGGAGGTGCCGCAGCCGTAGAGCAGGTCGCCCTCCACCCGGCTGGGCAGGTTGGCCGCGACCGGGACCGTGTCGAGGTGGCCCGCGATCAGCACCCGCTCGGCCCGGCCGAGGTCGGTGCGGGCCACGATCGTCTCGCCGGAGCGGTCGACCTTCAGGTGCGGCAGCGCGGACAGCGCCCGCTCGACCGCGTCGGCCAGGGCCTTCTCGTCGCCGCTCACCGACTCGATGTCCACGATCGCGGCGGTCAGCGCGCGTACGTCCTGTGTCAGGTCCAGCATCAGGTGTTCACTCCATGTTCGCGCAGCACCTCGTTGAGTGCCGCCTTGTCGTGCCGCTGTTCCGGCTCCAGACGCTTGATCACCAGCACGCACGGCAGCCCGAACGTGCCGCCGGGGAACTCCTTCTGCCGCGTGCCGCCGACCGCCACGCACCAGTCGGGCACCCTGCCCCTGGCCAGCTCCTCGCCCGTCTGGACGTCGATCACGGGGATCGTGCCGGACAGGATCGTGCCCGCCCCGATCACCGCGCCCCGGCCCACCCGCGCGCCCTCGACGATCATCGAGCGGCTGCCGATGAACGCGTCGTCCTCCACGACGACCGGCACCGCGCCCGGCGGCTCCAGGACGCCGCCGATGCCCACTCCGCCGGACAGGTGCACGTTCTTCCCGATCTGGGCGCATGAGCCCACCGTGGCCCACGTGTCGACCATGGTGCCCGAGTCCACGTACGCGCCGATGTTCGTGAACGACGGCATCAGCACCACCCCCGGCGCCAGGTACGAGCCCCACCGCGCGATGGCGCCCGGCACCACCCGCACCCCTTCGAAGGAGGTCTTGAGCGGCACCCTGTCGTGGTGCTGGAAGTCGCCCACCTGGGAACGTGCCATGCCCAGCAGCCGGAAGGCGAGCAGGATCGCGCGCTTGGCCCGCTCGTCCACCACGACCTCGCCGCCGACCAGGCGGGCGACCCTCGCCTCACCCTTGTCCAGCAGGTCGACGGCGCCGACCACCTGGATGCGCGCCTCCACGTCGGCCGGGGACAGCTCCGCGCGTCGTTCCCACAGCTCGTCCACCACCGGGGACATCACGTGACTCATGGCCACGGAGCTTATCCGGCCGGGTAGGTTCTTCAGGGTGCGCCTGCGCTTCTCCCGTGGAGTCATCACCATCGCGATCATCGTCGTGGTGCTCGCCGTCGGCGTCTCCGTGGGGCTCTACCTCCTGCTCAAGCGGGCGACGCCGCTGGTCCTCCCGGAGGCCTACTGCATGGTGCGCACCCCCGAGGGCGTCCTGACCCTCGATCCGGAGCAGGCGCAGGTCTCCGCGACCATCGCCGCGGTCGCGGCCCGCCGCCGCCTGCCCGAGCGGGCCGTCGTCATCGCGTACGGCACCGCGTTGCAGGAGTCGAAGCTGCGCAACCTCTCCTGGGGCGACCGCGACTCGGTGGGCGTGTTCCAGCAGCGCGAGTCGCAGGGCTGGGGGCGCAAGAAGCAGCTGATGGACCCGGTCTACGCCAGCAACAAGTTCTTCGCCGCCCTGGTGAAGGTCAAGAACTACCGCAAGCTGCCGCTGGCCGAGGCGGCCCAGGAGGTGCAGCGGTCGGCGGGCGGCTACGCGTACGCGCAGCACGAGCAGGACGCCAAGATCCTGGCCGCCGCCTTCACCGGCCGGGTGCCCAAGTCCGTCCACTGCTGGTATCCGCCGCCCAAGCAGACGCCCGCGCCGCAGGCCAGGACCGCCGAGGCACGCAAGCAGCTGGCCAGGGCGCTCGGCGATCCGTCGATCACGACGAAGAAGCGGGGCTGGCTGGTGGCGTCCTGGTCGGTGGCGTACGCGGAGAAGTACCAGCTGCGGCGCGTCGGCTACAGCGGCGCGACCTGGGTCAACGACGTCGAGGCGGACGGCTGGAAGAAGGGCGGCCAGGCGGGCGACCGCGAGGTCGAGCTGTCCTGACCGCCCGCGTCTGCGCCGGCCGTCAGGTGGCGCGGGTGACGATGGTGATCGAGCCCGGCGGCAGCGGCTGGGCGTAGCTGGCGCTCCAGGCGTGGCCCTGGATGCGGTCGAAGGAGAGCAGGCGGCCGTCGGAGGCGTGGTAGTCGGCGAAGTCGAGCAGGCCGCGTTCGGGGTTGCCGGTCTCGCCCTCGCTCCTGAAGGCCGCGGTGCCGCGCTGGATCGGGAAGAACTCCACGCCCTCCATGATCAGCATGCTCTTGGCCGGGACCATGCCCTGCGTCGGCACCTCGGTCCACAGCAGCACCTCAAGATGGGACGCCTCGCCCGCGGCCTTGCCCTCGCGCACCTCGACCGAGAGCCACAGGCGGCGGCGGGCGACGTCGCGCAGCAGGTATTCGATCCACTGCCGGCCCTGCCAGGAGACGTGCATCGCGCCGAGCACCCGGTACGGGGAGCCGTGCACCTCGATCCGGTCGGCGACCTGGATCGTGCGAGGGTCGGCGTAGTCGGTGCCGGCATGCCCGGGGGCCTCGACCGGCGCCGGCAGCGGGGTCTCGACCGGAGCGACCTCGGCCGGTGGCGGCGGCGCGCTCGACCGGCCCCTCCTGTCCTGCCGCATGGTGGCCAGGAACGCCCCCAGCAACAACAGGACGGTGGCGATGCTCAGCCCGAGTACGACCATGGAGGTCATGCTCATCCGTCAGCTCGCTCCACTCGCGGTCTGTCTCGGCAGACGCCTTTTTTTCAATTTGTCCGTGCGTTACGACGGGCGATCCTACTGGAGGCGGAGCACGGCCGCACTGATGCGTTCGTCGGTGGCGGTCATCGCGACGCGGATGTGCCGTCCACCAGCCGATCCGTAGAAGTCTCCCGGCGCGACCAAAATCCCGATTTCGGAAAGCTTACTCACTTGATCCCACGCGTTCTGCCCATTCGACGCCCATAGGTACAGACCGGCGGTCGAATGGTCGATCGTCCACCCCGCCCGCTCCAGCGCCGGACGCAGCACGGCGCGCCGCGCGGAGTACAGCTCGCGCTGGCGTTCGGCGTGCGTGTCGTCGCCGAGCGCGACCGTCATCGCGTCCTGGACCGGCTTCGGCATGAGCATGCCGGCGTGCTTGCGCGTCTCCAGCAGCCGCTTGACCAGGACGGGATCGCCCGTCACGAACCCGGCCCGGTAGCCGGCCAGGTTGGAGCGCTTGGAGAGCGAGTGGACGGCGAGCAGCCCCTCGTGGGAGCCCCCGCAGACGTCGGGATGGAGGATGGAGACCGGCTGCTCTTCCCAGCCGAGCTCGATGTAGCACTCGTCGGAGGCCACGACCGTGCCGCGCTCGCGCGCCCAGGAGACCACCTTGCGCAGGTGCTCGGCGGGCAGCACGCGCCCGGTCGGGTTGCCCGGGGAGTTGATCCAGAGCAGGTCGACGTGCTCGGGGCCGACCGACAACGTGCTGTCGGAGGCGGTGGCGGTCGCGCCGGCGAGCCGGGCGCCCACGTCGTAGGTGGGGTAGGCCAGCTCGGGGAAGACCACCCGCCGGGCGCCGAGATAGGTGGGCAGCCAGGCGACGAACTCCTTGGAGCCGATCAGCGGCAGGACGTCCTGCTGGTCGACGGTGACGCCGTGGCGGCGCCGCAGCCAGCCGGCGGCGGCCTCGCGCAGCGCCTTCGTGCCGTGGGTCAGCGGATAGCCGGGGCTGTCCGCCGAATCGCGCAGCGCCTGCTGGACGGCCTCGGGCACCGGGTCGACGGGGGTGCCGACCGAGAGGTCGACGATGCCGTCGGGGTGCGCCAGGGCGCGTTCCTTGTACGGTTCGAGCCGGTCCCAGGGGAAGTCGGGCAGCTTGTTCACGGTTCTCCAGGGTCGTTCGGGGCCGTACACGCCTGCGGCGGACGCGGGCGCGCGGGGGCCGCCCGACGTGGACGGCCCCGGCGCACGCGACTCGCTAGTGGTCCTCGCCCTGCGGCGGCAGCGCGGCCACCACCGGGTGGTCCTTCTCGATCTTCCCCACCTTCGAGGCGCCTCCGGGCGAGCCGAGGTCCTCGAAGAAGTCCACGTTCGCCTTGTAGAAGTCCTTCCACTGCTCGGGAAGGTCGTCCTCGTAGAAGATGGCCTCGACGGGGCACACAGGCTCGCACGCGCCGCAGTCCACGCACTCGTCGGGGTGGATGTAAAGCATGCGCTCGCCCTCGTAGATGCAATCGACGGGGCACTCCTCGATGCACGCCTTGTCCAGGACGTCCACGCAAGGCTGCGCGATGACGTAGGTCACCTCGAGCTCCTTTTTCTCCGCACCATGGCATGACTCTGACCGCGGTTTGCTACGCCCTAGTATTGCCGTGCTTGCCAGCTGGCCGAAACGGAGGGTGGCAAACTCATGGCCGCACGCCTCGTCGTCGCCATCACAACTCAGGACATAGGCGCACGGATCACCACTCGAAGGCGCGTCCCAGGAGGCTTCCGGGACGCCGTCGGCGTGCTCGAGTCCTGGGCGGACGGCGTGTTGCGCGTTCGCAAGCGAGACGGCACTTTGGTGGAGATCGACGAGGAATCGCTGGTCGCGGCCAAGGTCGTTCCGGTCGCGCCTCCTCGACCTCGGGCGAAGTAGCGGTAAGTATTCATCGTGTGACCGTACGTATCTGCGCCGCCGTAGCAGCCGTTCTCGCCAGCGCCGGATGCGGCGCGTCCACATCGCCGTCCACGTCCGAGGGGTCCAAGGACCTTCCGGTGCTCAACGTCCGGGCCGCCTCGCTGAAGCAGGGCTTCGGCACGATGGCGCGCCTGGCCGAGGCCGCCAAGCGCGAGGGCCAGCTCACCGTGATCGGCCTGCCGCACGACTGGGTGAACTACGGCGAGATCATCGACACCTTCGCCGACAAGTACGACATCAAGGTCAACGAACTGGAACCGGGCGCCAGCAGCAAGCGTGAGCTCGACGCCGCCGACCAGCTCAAGCCGGACGTGTTCGATCTCACCCTGGACATGGCCGTCTACGGGGCCGACAAGTTCGCGCCGTACAAGGTGACGGGCTGGCAGGACCTGCCCGACTTCGTCAAGGACCCCAAGGGGGCCTGGTACGGCGCGTACGGCGGCTACATGTCGATCGGCTACGACCCGCGCGAGGTCAAGGCCCCGGCCTCCTTCGCCGACCTGCTCAAGCCCGGTTACCGCGTCGCGCTCGACGGCGACCCGCTGCGCTCGGCGGCGGCGTTCGGCGGCGTGATGGCCGCGTCCATGAAGGCCGGCGCCAAACCGGACGCCAGGCAGGGGGTGGACCTGTTCGCCAAGCTCAAGCAGGCCGGGCAGCTCGTCGAGCCGGCCAAGGCGAACGTGATCATCGACTGGGACCACCTCAACGCGACCCGCAGCGCCGACCACGCCGACTCCTGGGAGGTGACGATCCCGCGCGACGCGCCGTTCGGCGGATACCACGTCCAGGCGATCAGCAAGACCGCCCCGCATCCGGCCGCCGCCCGGCTGTGGCAGGAGTTCCTGTTCTCCGACGAGGGCCAGAACCTGCTGCAGAAGGGCTACGCCCGTCCGGCGCGCGGCGAGGCCATGCTCATGAAGGGCAAGCTCGACACCGAGCAGGCCGCCCGGCTGCCCAAGGCCGCCGGCCCTCCCGTGCTCATGACGATCCCGCAGACGGACGCGGCGAAGGCGTACCTCAAGCGGGAATGGAGCAAGAGCGTGGGATGAGTCCGTTGTGACTTGATATGTCGTAGAGACGATCAGGCTCTAAAGTGAACGGACAGCACGGCCACGGGGGCCCGATGTCTGACGAATGTGAGCTGATCGTCTTGCGATACGACGCACCGAGCTTGGAGCGGTGGAACAGTCGCGCCTACGACAGCAGTTTCGGGTACGTCTCCACCCAGGGCGCGCCGCTGGTCGACCTCCTCGACCCGCAGCCCGGGGAGCGCGTGCTCGACCTCGGGTGCGGCACCGGGGTGCTGACCGCGCAGATCGCCTTCAGGGGCGCGGACGTCCTGGGCATCGACGGTTCCGCCGCGATGATCGAGAAGGCGCTGGCCCAGTACCCGGGGATCGACTTCATCATCGGCGACGGCCACGACTTCACCGTGGTGGACCCCTACGACGCCGTCTTCTCCAACGCGGCACTCCACTGGATGAGCCGCGACCCCGCCACCGTGATCGCCAACGTCCGCGAGGCGCTGAAGCCCGGCGGCCGGTTCGTCGCGGAGATGGGCGGCGCGGGCAACTGCGCGGAGCTGACCGCCGCGATGCTGACCGCCTGGCGCGAGTACGGCCTGCGCGAGCCCGATCTGCCGTGGTACTTCCCCACGCCCGCCGAGTACGCGCGCCGGCTGGAGCAGGAGGGCTTCGTGGTCCGGCTGCTGGAGTACTTCGACCGGCCGACGCCGCTCGACGAGTGCCCCGGCGGGGCCGCCGACTGGGTGCGCATGTTCGCCTCGTCCGTGCTCGAAGGACTGCCGCCGGAGATCGTGGACCCCCTGCTCGGACGGGTCAACGAGCTGGCCGCGCCCGCCCTCCGGAGGGAGACGGGCTGGATGGCCGACTACGTGCGTCTACGCTTTGCCGCTGTTCGGCGCTGATGCGTAGTGCATGATGCGTAGGGCTGTTTTGCCGGACTATGGTCTGTTCCGTGGGCGGCGAGATGTTGGCTGCGCCGCTCCGGCGGCGTGAGGGGCTGGTGAACGGAACGGGATGAACTTCTGCCTGAGCGACCTCGTTCCACCGTTGAGGTGGAGCGACGCGTCGACGATCACGCTACTGACCGGGCAGCCGGATCTGCCGGACGCGTGGTGGCGAAGCCTGCCCATGCCGCTGGTGCTCGCAGCCATCGGCCCGGAGTCGCTGGGCGAGCTGCTGACCGAGATCGCGCTGGAGCACTGGCCGGCCGCCGCCATTGGCGACGTCCTGCCGGCTCTGCACGTCCTGGACCCGGACGAGGCCGACGAACCCGCCGTCGCCATCGCGCTCGACCGCGCCGGGTCGTGGACAGGGCTGCTCTCGCTGACCGGGCGGGAGCTGGTGGACCAGCCGTTCATCCAGGCCCGGCCGGTGCTCAACACGTTGTTCGGGGCGGTGCTCGTCCGGCTGGCGCATCCGTACGCGGGTGGGCGGCAGGCCGAGGCGCACGTACCGGCGGCTCTCGCGGCCCCGGCGGACGCCGTCGTGGCGGCGGAGCTCGCCCACGAATCCGCGTTTCCTGAGGGCGGGGCCGCTGCGGAGGCCGTCGGGGAGGCGGCCGGCCGTGACGGCGAGCGGGTGCTCGACGCCGACTCCGAGCCGGTCGTCGAGGACGTGCCGCGGCCCGAGGCCGAGCCCGTGCTCGACGCCGCCGAGGAGCCCGCGTCCGAGCCCGCCGCCGCGGAGGCGTCCGCGCTGGAGGCGGAGGGGGTCGGCGGCGAGCCGGAGCCCTTCTCGCCGGAGGATCAGGACGAAGAGGCTGAACGGCGGGGACCCGCCGACCTCGACGACTCCGCCGACGTCCCTGAGGTCCTTGAGGGGCGGGACGAGGAGCCGGCCGGGGCCGCACAGTCCGAGGCATCCATCGATCACGCCGAGCCCGAGGCGCACGCCGAGCACCCCGAGCACGACACCGAAACCGAGGCCGAGGCCGAGCCCGAGCCCGAGCGCGAGGCCGAGCCCGAGCGCGAGGCCGACTTCGAGCACTCCCAGGCCGACGCCGAGCACCCCGAGCCCGAGGCCGATGCCAGTCACGCCGAGGCCGACGCCGGGCACGCCGAGCTTGAGGCCGACGCCGGGCACGCCGGACCCGACGAGGCGGACGCCGAGCACGGCGAGCCCGCCGCGGGCGGCGAGGAGTTGTCCGAGCTGATCGAGGCCGCGTTCGCCGGGCTCGACGACAAGAGCTGGGCCGTGGCGCAGAACCGCGTCTTCACCGACGAGCCCTCGGCGGTCGACCAGCTGGCCAAGCTGTTCGCCGTCCCCCCGGCCGACATCTCCGCCACCGAGCAGGAGCTGCGCGTCCGTCTCGACCAGTGGCTGGCCAGCGAGGAGGCCGCGCCGTACCGCGCCCACCTGGACGAGCTGCGCAGGACGCTGGGCCCGGCCGCGCCCAAGGAGCAGCTGATCGGCGCGGCCGACTGGCACGCCAGGGAGATCCGCGCGCTGGAGGTGCCGGCCTGGCAGTTCGTGCTGGCCACGCTGCCCGCGCAGCCGAACCCGCCGGTGGAGTTCCAGCAGCCGCACTCGGCGTTCGCCGCGATGCAGCCGCCGCCTCCCCTGCCGCCACCGCCCATGCCACCGCCGCCGCCCCCGGCCACACCGCCCGGTCCGGCCGGTCCGCCCGGTCCGCCGCAGTTCCAGGCGTTCACGCCGGTCCCGCCGCCGCCCGCGGAGGGCAACGGCGGGGCGGAGCACAACAAGCCGTACCAGCCGCTCAAGGACGTCTCCCAGACCAGGCGCTGCTTCCGCCAGCCGGACGGCCGCTGGTGGCTGCGGATCGACGTGACCGCCGAGCAGCTGGCCGGCGGCGAGTGCGCCCTCCCGACGGGCTTCGCGGCCTACCTGGGCCTGTCCCCCGGTGAGAGCCGGGCGGTCAGGAGCGCGGCGGGCGAGCTGACCATGACCTGGCACGGCAGGCCGGTGCTGGAGTCCATCGAGCGCCTGCTCGTGGACGTCGGCGCCAAGGAGGGCGGCCACCTGTTCCTCACGCTGTCGGACGAGGGCGTCCTGCGCGCCCGTCACCTGCCGGTCGCCGCCCAGAACGCCGAGAGCATCACCAAGGCGCTGCGCCTGGTCGGCTACACGGCGCCGGGCGGCACCCGGGACCAGGCGGCCAGGGTGATCGCGACGAGGATCGGGCTCACCGGCCCCGTCGGGCTGCCCGACCTGCTCACCAGGCTCCGCGAACGCGGCGACCGCGACCTGCTCGCCCTCTTGGACTGACCGCCCGTGCCGCGGCTCGCGATCGGCCCTGACTTTCCAGGGGAGCTCGGCGCACTGGCTCAGCCGGTGCGCAGGGACGCCGTGGTCGCGCTGCGCCGGTTCCTGCTGAACGTGTCCGGAGCCCCGCACCCCGAGCGGGTGCGGGGCTGCCGGGACGCCAAGGTCGCCACGCTGCGCCTGGCCGACGGGCATCGCGGCGTGGTGGTCCGGCAGCGCGACGTCTACTGGCTGCTCGCCGTGCGGCCCGATCCGGAGGCGTGGTCGTACGCCCAGCGTCACCGGTACGGCGTCAACCCCGTGATCGGCGTCGTCGAGGAGTGGGACGCCGAGACTTTGGAACGGGTCGAGCCCGCCTTACGCAGGTCCGCCCGCCCCTCGCGGCTGTTCGAGCAGATCTGCGACGGCGACCTGCTCGCGCTCGGCATCGACGTGCACGCGCTGCCCCTGGTCCGGCTGATCTCCACCGAGGCCGACGTGGCCGCGCTCGAACCGCTGCTGCCGCCCACCCAGCACGCCCCGCTGGCCGTCCTGGGCAGGGGCGGCACGCTGTCGGACGCGTGGCGGGAGCTGGACAACTGGCGCGCCCGCGACGAGGAGACGGGCGCGATCGACCCCGACGACCTGCACGCGGCGCTGCTGCGCAGCCCGGACCGCGCGGTGTTCGCCGCCGACAAGGTGGAGCTCGACCGGGTGCTCGGGGCCCCGGACTGGTGCACGTTCCTGCACCCGACGCAGCACCGTCTGGCCAGGGCCGGACGGTACGAGCAGCCGGTGCTGGTCGTGGGCGGCGCGGGCACCGGCAAGACGATCATCGCCCTGCACCGGGCGGCCCACCTGGCGGCGCGGGGCAGGGGCCCGGTGCTGCTGGTGACGTTCTCACAGAGCCTGGCCGAGGAGCTGTCCGGCCGGCTGGACGTGCTGATCGACGACGAGACCGTGCGCAAGCGCGTCGAGGTGGACAACGCCGAGCGCCTGGCCGTGCGGATCGTCGCCGACGCGGAGGGACGCCGTCCCGCCCTGGTCGGCCCGGGGGCCCGGTCGCTGGCCCAGCTCACCGACGAGGCGATCAGGCTGCTGTCGATCACGACCGGCGACCTGCTGGACGACGTGGAGCCGGGGCGCAAGCCGTACCGGCACATCGTGGTGGACGAGGCGCAGGACATCAGCCCGGCGCAGTGGCGGCTGCTGCGGGCGGCGGCGCCGCACGCGCACGACGACCTGTTCGTGGTGGGCGACCCGCACCAGCGGGTGACCGACACGCGGGTGGCGCTCGGCGCGGTGGGCATCCCGGCCGTCCAGCACGACCTGCGGATCTCCTACCGGCTGCCGCAGGAGATCCTGTCCTACGTGGTCCGGCTGCGCGGCGGCGGCCCGGCGAACGGCCTGGTCAAGGGCGTGGCGGAGCTGTACGGCTACCGTGCCACGCACAACGGCCGGCGGCCGGTGGTCCGGGCGTACGACACACCCGAGTCCGAACTGGCCGGGCTGCGGGCCACGGTCGGCGGCTGGCTGGCGGACGGCGTGCCGGAGGGCGAGATCGCCGTCGGGGCGCGCACCCCCACGCTGGTCCGTGCCGCCCGGGAGGCGCTGGACGGGCTGGACGTGCGCGTGGCGACCTTCCAGCAGCTGAAGGGCCTGGAGTTCGAACGGGTGGCGCTCGTCGGCGTGGCGGAGGGCGTGGTGCCCGGACCGCTGCCCGAGGAGCCGGCCGCGCGGGCCCGGGCGCTGCAACGCGAGCGGAGCATACTGTTCGTCGCCTGCACACGGGCCCGAACGATGCTCTATATCTCGCATTCCGGAAGGGGGAGCCCATTTCTGCCCCCCTGATCACATAGTCTGAACTGCGGATATCTTCCCTTTGCCGGTTGGACCTCAATGAACCTCAGCCTGAGCGACCTCGCGCCACCCCTGCGCTGGACCTCCCCTGGTCAGATCGCGCCGATCGTGGAGGAGCCCCAGCTGCCCGAGGCCTGGTGGCAGGCGATCCCCCTCGACCGCGCGTGCGCGATCGTCGGGACGCAGACCGTGGCCGGTCACCTGGCCGATCTGGCCGTGGCCTGCTGGGGACACCTGCTGCTCGGCGACATCCTGCCGCTGCTGCGTTTCTCCGACCCCGCCGAGGCCGAGCGCACGCCGGAGTCGCTGGGCAAGGACGTGGTGCAGAAGCTGTTCACCGGTGTGTTCGAGCGGCTGCTCGAACCCGCGCCCGCCGCCCTGCCCGTCCCGGCCCGGCCCGACAAACCCCTTCCCGAGCTGATCGACGCGGTGTTCGCCGCGCTCGACGACCGGCAGCGCGCCATCGCCCGCGACCGGCTCTACGCGGCGCAGCGCGCCACGCTCGACGAGCTGGCGCAGCGTTTCTCGGTCACCCGCGAGCGGATCAGGCAGATCGAGCGGGACCTGCGCGACCACGTGGAGGCCTGGCTGGGCTCGCCGGAGGCGGCGGGGCTGGTGGCGCACGTGACGTGGCTGAGGGGCAGGCTGGGGTCGGCGGTCCCGGCCGACGACCTCGCCGCCGCCGTGCCGTGGCACCGCGGCGACCTGCGCACGCTGGGCATCCCCGCCTGGCGGTTCGTCCGCACGCTGCTGACCGGCTACGAGCAGGCCGACGGGTGGCTGGTCTCCGGCGGGGCCGACGAGCTGCGGGAGAAGACGCGGCAGCTGTTCACCGACGGGCCGCGGCCGCTCGGCGAGGCGGTGTCCATGGTGGCCCAGCTCGGCGTCCGCGAGGACGTCGCCGAGCGCTGGATCCTCGCCGTGCCGCAGCTTCGGGTGCTCGGCCGGCACGTGGTGCCCTGGCCGCGCAGCATCAACGAGAAGGCCGAGGCGGTGCTGGCGGTGGCGGGCACGCCGCTGTCGCCCGAGGAGATCCAGGAACGCATCGGCGAGGACTACAGCCTGGTCGGCATCCGCAACCAGCTCACCGCCGACGAGCGCTTCCGCCGGGTGGACCGGAACAAGTACGGGCTGACCAGGTGGGGCGGCGACGAGTACCTGGGCATCAGGGAGATGATCGCCAGGGAGATCGAGCGGGCCGGCGGCGAGGCCTCGGTGAGCACGATCGTGACGAACCTGACCTCCCGCTACGACGTGAGCGAGAGCTCGGTGCGCGCCTACTCGGGCGGCCCCGGGTTCGAGCGCACGCAGCGGGGCTGGATCAGGGTGGCCGGAACGTCGCCGACCGGGGAGTCGGAGCCGTACCAGCCGCGCAAGGACGTCTCGGAGACGCGGCGCAGCTTCCGCTCCCGCGACGGACGGTGGTGGCACCGCGTGGACGTCAACGCCGAGCACCTGCGCGGGTCGGGCTCGCCCCTGCCGACCGGGTTCGCCGCCTACCTGGGCATGGCTCCCGGCGGGTCGCTGACCGCCTCGACCCCCTCGGGCGACGTGGTGATCAGCTGGCACAACCAGCCGACCATGGGGTCCATCCGCAACGTGCTGGCCGACTTCAAGGCGAGCGAGGGCGACCACGTGTTCCTGACCGTCTCCGACGGCGGCGAGCTGCTGACCCGCTACCTGCCCGCGGCCGCCGTGGCGATGCCGCCGCTGAACCGGGCGCTCTACCTCATCGGCTACACCGCACCGGTGCACTCCGAGATGGAGGGGTTGCGGCTGATCGGCGCCCGCATCGGGCTGCCCGACACGGCCACCCGCGAGGAGGTGCTGGCCAGGCTGCGCGAGCGCGGGGACAGGGACATCCTCGGCTTCCTCGGCGGGTGAGGGCTAGGCTCGGGTGATGTTGCGGATCCACGACACCCGGGCCAGGCAGGTCGAGGAGATCTCGGGCGGGCGGGCGGTGCGCGTGTACACGTGCGGGCCGGCGCTGCACCGCCGCGTCCATCTGGGCGACCTGCGCACGTACGTGCTGTCCGACCTGGTCAGGAGGGTCCTGGAGGGGCGGCGTACGCGGGTCGTGGCCTGCCGGCACGTCGCCGACCTCGGGCGTCCCGACGGGGAGGCCGGGCCGGTCCGCGCCCACGAGGACGCGTTCGTCGACGACGCGGCCGCGCTCAACCTGCGGCCGCCGGAGCACGCGCCGCGCGCCGGGGAGACGGTCGACCTGATGATCGAGCTGATCGCCGGGCTCGTCGAGCGCGGGCACGCGTACCCGGCGCCGGACGGCTCGGTGTACTTCGACGTACGGACGTTCCCGGCGTACGGCGAGATCTCCGGCATCGGCCTGGACGACCTCAAGCCCGCCGACCCGGTCGCCGCCGATCCGCACCGACGTTTCCACGCCGACTGGGCCCTGTGGCGGCCCGCCGACGGCGACCAGGGCCGGGACGCGCCCTGGGGCCGGGGCCTGCCCGGCCCGCACGTGGCGTGCTCGGCGCTGTCCCTGCGTTTCCTCGGCGAACGGATCGACCTGCACGTCGGCGACGCCGCCCGGTGCTTCCCGCACCACGAGGCCGAGCGCGCCCAGTCGGACGCGGCGACCGGCCACGAGGTGGTGCGCCACTGGGTGCACGGCGAGCGCCCGCTGTTCGACGGGCGCGAGATGGCGGAGTCCGCGGGCGACGCCGTGCTGCTGTCCGACGTGGTGGCGGCCGGGCTCGACCCGCTGGCGGCGCGCCTGGCCTTCCTCGGGCACCGCTACCGGGAGCGGCTCGACCTCTCCTGGGACGTCCTGCGGGCCGCCGACCGCACGGTGCGGCGGTGGCGGGCACGGGTGGCCGAGTGGTCGGAGTCGCCCAGCGCGCCCATGGCCGCGTCGTACGCCGAGCGCGTCGGGGCGGCCCTCGACGACGACCTGGACACCCCGGCGGCGCTGGCCGTCCTGCGGGAGCTGGAGCTGGACGAGTCGGTGGCGCCCGGGTCGAAGTTCGAGACGTTCCTGCATCTGGACCAGGTGCTGGCGCTCGACCTGTCCACGGAGATCGGCAAGCCGCGGGTGCCGCCCGCCGGGGCCGGCGAGCTGCTGGCGCAGCGGGAGCGGGCGGTGGCGGCCAACGACTGGGCGGCGGCCGACCGGCTCCGGGACGAGCTGGCCGACCTGGGGGTTCGCGTCACCGACACCCCGGAGGGACAGAGCTGGGCCCTCTGATCGGAGGCCCCCCGCGCGAGGCCGCTCCGGCCATCTGAAACGGCCGGAGCAGTGAGCCGGTACTGCCAGACTTGTTCCAGTTCGGCAAGATGGAGGTATCGGTGAAACCCTTTGCGTGGATGCCGTGGCCTTTGCGGTGGTTCGCCCGGGTGTTGACCGTGCTTCTCGCGCTGGCGCTCGTGCTGGCCGGGGTCCTGGTGTACACGGTACGGAAGTCGTTCCCGCAGGTGGACGGGACGCTGCGACTGCCCGGCCTAGCCGGGAAGGTCGAGATTTATCGCGATAAATCGGGGATTCCACATATCTATGCCGACACTGCGGCCGACCTGTTCATGGCGCAGGGCTTCGTCCACGCCCAGGACCGGTTCTTCGAGATGGACTTCCGCCGCCACACCACCGCCGGACGGCTCTCCGAGCTGTTCGGCAAGGCCACGCTCGGCAACGACAAGGCGCTGCGGACCATGGGCTGGCGCCGGGTGGCCGAGCAGGAGCTGCCCGCCCTCGACCGGCAGACCCAGGACTTCCTGGCCGCGTACGCCAAGGGCGTGAACGCCTGGCTGGACGCCAACCCCAACGCCTCCGACCGCAGCCTCGAATACTCGGTGCTCAAGCTGCAGAACGGCGAGTACCAGCCGGAGCGGTGGACCGCGGTCGACTCCGTCGCCTGGCTGAAGGCCATGGCGTGGGACCTGCGCTCCAACATGGAGGACGAGATCGACCGCGCCCTGGCGCTGACCAAGCTGCCCAAGGAGCGCGTCGAGCAGCTCTACCCCGGCTACCCGTACGACCGCCACTCCCCGATCGTCGGCGAGGGCGCGCTCGCCCAGGGCCGCTACGACCAGCAGGCCGAGCCGCGGACCGGCGGCGTGCGGGCGCTCTCCCAGGCCGCCGCGACGCTCGACGCCGTGCCGAGCACGATGAGCAGCGAGGAGCGCGAGGGCATCGGCTCCAACTCGTGGGTGGTCTCCGGCGCGCACACCACCAGCGGCAAGCCGCTGCTGGCCAACGACCCGCACCTGTCCCCGCAGATGCCGTCCGTCTGGTACCAGGCCGGGCTGCACTGCAGGAAGCTGTCCGAGCAGTGCCCGTACGACGTCACCGGGTTCACCTTCTCCGGCGTGCCCGGCGTGATCATCGGGCACAACGACAAGATCGCGTGGGGGTTCACGAACCTCGGGCCGGACGTGGCCGACCTCTTCCTGGAGAAGGTGGACGGCGACACGTACCTGTACAAGGGCGAGCAGGTCAAGCTGGAGACGCGGCAGGAGCAGATCAAGGTGGCCGGCGGCGACCCCGTCACGATCACCGTGAAGAGCACCCGGCACGGCCCGCTGATCAACGAGGTGATGGCGGACGCCCGGCCGAGCGGCGAGGCGAACGCCGTGGCCCTGCAATGGACCGCCCTCACCCCCGGCAGGACCGTGGACGCGATCTTCGCGCTCAACAAGGCGGGCGACTGGCCCGAGTTCCGCTCGGCGGCGGCGCTGTTCGAGGTGCCGTCCCAGAACCTGATCTACGCCGACACCAGCGGCAAGATCGGCTACCAGGCGCCCGGGCGCATCCCCGTACGGGAGAAGGGCGACGGCGCCTGGCCGGTGCCCGGCTGGACCGGCGAGTACGACTGGAAGGCCGCGCCCATCCCCTACGACCAGCTGCCCACGGTGGAGGACCCGGCCGAGGCGTTCGTCGTCACGGCCAACAACGCCGTCATCGACCCCCGCCGCTACCAGCCGCTGCTGACCAAGGACTGGTCCTACGGCTACCGCTCCCAGCGCATCCGCGAGCTCATCGAGTCCGCGATCGCCAAGGGCAAGATCGACGCCGGGACGATGTCGGACATCCAGCAGGACACCTCCAACGAGTTCGCCGAGACGCTGGTGCCCGCGCTGCTGCGGGTGGACCTGGCCGGGCCCGCCCGCCAGGCCCGCGAGCTGCTGCGCACGTGGGACCACTCCCAGGGGCTCGACTCCGCCCCCGCCGCCTACTACAACGCGGTGTGGCGGCACCTGCTCATGCTCACGTTCGACGACGACCTGCCCGAGCAGGTGTGGCCCGGCGGCGGCGACCGCTGGTACGACGTGGTCGCCAACCTGCTCACCGCCCCCGACGACCCCTTCTGGGACGACGTGACCACCAAGAACCTCACCGAGACCCGCGACGACATGCTGCGGCAGGCGATGGCCTCGGCCTACCACGAGCTGTCGGAGCTGTTCGGCGCCGACGTCAAGTCCTGGAAGTGGGGCGACCTGCACCAGCTCGAACTGGTCAACGGCACGCTCGGCACCTCGGGCCTCGCGCCCGTGGAGGCGCTGTTCAACCGCGGCCCGTTCGCCGTGCCCGGGAACAAGGACGCGGTGAACGCGACCGGGTGGAACGTGCAGAAGGGGTACGGGGTCACGGCGGTGCCGTCGATGCGCATGGTCGTCGACCTGGCGGACCTGGACAAGTCCCGCTGGATCAACCTGACGGGCGCCTCGGGGCACGCCTTCCACGACAACTACTGGGACCAGGCCGAGGCGTGGGCGCGGGGCGATCTGCTCCCGATGTACTCCAAGCCCGAGTCGGTGAAGAACGCCGCCATCCACACCCTCACCCTGACGCCCTGACCTTCCCCGCCGCCCGCCGACCGCTGACCCCTCATCCCTGCCCCGTCACCCCTCCCCTCTCATTCCTGACCCGTCACCCCTGCCCCCTGGGCCGCTCTGAGGATGCATGTTTCCTCTCTGAGGGCGCGTCCTCCCTGGAGGGCGGCCTGGTCGAGGGTAGGGCGGACCGCCCGGCGTACGACCGTGGTTGTAGTCGAAGGCCAGACCGTGGTCCGACGCGCCGGGCCCCCGGCCGCTGTCAGCATGGCCGCATGACTCGCCTCCGGTACTCCGATCGCCTCTGGTACTCCGTCGGGATCTTCCTCCTGCTCGTGGGCCTGGCGCACCTGGGCGTGCTCATCGTGGCCGGCGGCCCGTGGGAGGGGGCCGTGTCGTGGCGCAAGCCGTTCACGTTCGGGGTGTCGTTCGGGTTGAGCGTGCTGACCCTGACCTGGGTGTCCCAGTGGGTACGGCTACGTGCCCGCACGTTCGTCCTCGGGGCGTTCGCGGTGGCCTCCACGGTCGAGGTGGCGCTGATCACCCTTCAGGCGTGGCGCGGGGTGCCGTCCCACTTCAACATGGAGACCCCTCTCGACACGGCCATCGCCCGCACGCTGGCCGCGTTCGGCATCACGCTCATCGTCCTCGCGATCACCATGACGATCGCCGCCTTCCGCCCGGCGCCGGAGGTCGCCCCGAGCACCCGTCTGGCCGTACGGGCGGGCTTCGCCACGCTGCTGGCGTCCATGGTCTTCGGCGGCGTGATGATCGCCCGTGGTGTCGTGGCGGTGATGACGGGCAACCAGCAGCTCGCCTACACGGTGGCCACCGCGCTCAAACCGGCCCACGCCGTGCTCATGCACGGGGTGCTCCTCCTGCCTGCCCTGTCCTGGCTGCTGTCCCGCACGCTCCCGTCCGAGGGCGCGCGGCTGCGAGCCGTACGCCTGGCCACCTGGGCGTACGTCGCGGTGGCCGCGCTGGTCTCCGGCCTGGCCGTGGCCGGGGTTGCGGTCGTGGGGCCGTCCACGGCGTCGGTGTTGTCGGCCGGGGCGATCTCGGCCCTGGCCATCGCGGCGGTCGCGCTGGGCCGGTTCAGCCCCCGCCTCGGCCGGGCGAAACATTGAGGCCGGGGTAATGGGTCAGCCGTTATGCCGTCGCCGCCGCCACCACACGGGCGCGCGCGGATAACCACCGTCGTCCAGGTCGGCCAGCCGCTCGAACACGTTGTACGACGCCTGATGCCCGCACACGACCACCGACACGAGCATGGCCAGCAGGTAGAGCGGGAGCATCGGCAGTCCGGCGCAGCAGGCCCACTGGGTGGCGTGCCGTGCTTCGTGCCGGATGAGCCGGTCGTCGAGCTCGTCCTGCCTGGTCAGGACGACGTTCCCCACCGTGAACGCGCCCGCGATGGGAAAGCGGTAGCGGTAGCCGAAGGCGAGGATGAGCCCGTCGGGGCCGGGCCGGCGGGCCGCGCCGCCGACGATCGAGATGAGGAGGCCGAGCGGGGTGGCGAGGTTCACATAGTTCACCGCCCGCCGGAACCGATAGCGCCTGTTCATGCGTCTCAGTCTTGACCAATCTTGACAAGTCGGAATAATGATCTGCGTCCTGAAATCTCCCACAAGAGCAGGATTATGAGATTCTCCATCCTGGGCGCGCTGCTCGGCGCTGTTGCACTGGCCGGAGCCGGCGGAGTCGCGATCACCCAGACATCAGCCACCGATCCCCTACGTTCCACCGATTCTCCTTCCGGCGCGCAGGTGGCGTTACCCGTCGCCGCGACCCCGACGGCGACGCCCACGGCGACGCCCACGGCGACGCCCACGGTCGGGGATTACACCGCCACGACGAAGGTGGTCAAGAAGAAGGGCGTCTCGTACTTGAATGTGTCCGTCAAGTACGACGGAGCGGCCCGCTTCACCGTGAAGCAGAAGGTGTGCAGGAGCAAGTCCTGCAGGAGCGCCACCGCCCAGTTCCCCGTCACCACCGGGGCCGGGCAGACCACGAAGAAGCTGGGCAAGGGCACGTACAAGGCGAGGGGCAAGCCGGCCGTCAAGGTCAAGCCGCTCCCCTGGCCGACCCGCACCGTGACGGTCTCGCCGACCGCCACGGCCGCGCCGAGCGCGACGGCGACCGTGACGTCCACGGTGACCGAGCAGGCCACGGTGACCGCCACGGTGACCCAGCCCGGTCCGACCGTGACCGTGCCCGGCCCGACGGTGACCGTGCCGGGGCCGACGGAGACGGTGACGTACACCTGTCAGCCTGCCCCGCCGACGACCCCGCTGCCGCCGTCCGAACCGCCGACCGCCACGCCGTCGACCTCGGTCTCGGAATCCCCGGACGTCCCGGACGCCCCGGCCCAGGCCCCCGCCCCACCGGCGAGCGACACCCCGACCCCCACCCCGACGCCGACGCCGACACCGACACCGACCGCGACGGACGTCCCGACCGACGATCCCACCGGCGCCCCGACCGACGTCCCAACGGACGTCCCGACGGACATCCCGACGTGCGCGCCGCCCACGGATCTCCCCTCCGAGACTCCGACTCCGACCGTGACCCCGACCTCCACGGACACCGGCACCCCCACCGACACCCCCACCCCGCCGGAGCCCCCCACCCAGTGACCCCGACTGACACAACGCATGATTCAGGCCAGGCCCCAGCGCCTGGCCTGAATCATGTCCCGCCGCCCCGCAACCCACCGCGACCGCCCTCTCACCTCCGGGACGCCGCACCACCGCTGAACCAGGCCGCCAACCCCGTAGGGACGCCGCACCACCGCTCCCATCCCTCCGGCTCGTGACCGGGTACGCCCCGGGTAAGTCAGTGTGGGGCGTTCGTGGGGCGGGGTGGTGGGGTGGGGGTCAGCAGGCGGGTGAGGGTGTCGGTGAGCCAGCGTTCGTAGGCGTCGGCGTCCCAGCTCAGCATCTCCCGCCCCAGCAGGTACGTCTCCGTGTGCACCAGGACGGCGGTGGTGTCGGTCAGCCAGTCGAGATCGTGCCCGCCCGCCAGAAGCCCGTCGGCGGCCATCTTGTTCCAGAAGGCGCGCATGTTCGCGCGGGTGGCCTCGCGCCCGGCCCGGGTGGCGGCGGCCAGGTCCGGCTCGGTGGGAGCGGCCTGCAGGGCGACGGCCAGCAGGTCGCCGGCGCGTTCGGCCATCTGGCGGCTGCCCCCGGCCAGGGCGGCGATGCGCTCCTCGGCGGTGGGGGCGGTGCCGGCGCGGACGTACCAGTCGCGGCCGGTGAGGTCCACGGCGGCGCCGTCACCGGCGAAGGCGACGTCGACGCAGCGTTTGAGCAGCGCGGCCTTGGTGCCGAAGCGCAGGTAGACGGTACGGTCGCCGACCTGGGCGGACTGTGCGACGGCGGTCAGGGTGGTGGCCGCGTAGCCGTTGCGGAGGAACAGCTCGGTGGCGGCCGTCAGGATCTTCTCCTCGGTGGCGGCGATGCGGGCGGCACGCAGATCACGCTTGACGGGCTCCGACATAAAATGCAGTATAACTGCATTGATGCAGTGCAACTGCAAGAAGGGGATTGCCGTGTCGCACCTCCCGCGCCTGGACGGCGTGCACCACCTCAAGCTCCCGGTCACCGACCTGGACCGTTCCCTGACCTGGTACCGCTCCCGGTTCGGGTACGAGATCGACATCGAGTTCGTCGAGCAGGGCGTGCCGATGGGTTACGCGCTCGCCCATCCGGCCGGCGGCCCCGTGCTGGCGCTGCGGCTGGACCCGGGGCGGGCCAGGGCCGCCGCGGGCTTCGACTACTTCGCCATCGGCGTCCCGGACAAGCAGGCCATCGAGGAGCTGGCCGCCCACCTGACCACGCTGGGCGACAGCCACGCCGGCGTGCACGAGGCGACCATCGGCTGGATCCTGCCCGGCCTGCACGACCCGGACGGCCACGAGATCCGCTTCTACACCACGCAGTCGCTGCCCCCGCGCGAGCGGCCCGCCCCCACCGCGTCCGACGCGGACGAGGAGCGTCGCAGCAGCGGCACCCGTCCGGCCGAGACCTCCTGAGGAGCGCGCCATGACCGTGGCCCGCAACGCCGACGGCCGGCTGGAGGTCAGCCCCGTGCACTCCTGGCAGCACGAGCCCGACGGCGACCGGGCCAAGTGGCAGAGCCTCGAAGGCTGGTCGGTACGCGCCCCGGGCCCGGGCTTCCGCGAGTTCTGAACCCGGCCGGTCACCTCACAGAGCGGGACCGAGCGGCGCTCCGGACGGGACGCCGCCCGGCCCTTCCTTGAGCTCGACGAAGATCGCGTGCGACTCGGTGTCGCCGATGTTCCGCCCCGCGTGCTCCTGCGCGCCGACCCACCGCGCCTGCCCTGCCTCCAGGTCCAGCTCGACCTCTCGCGCGCCCGAGGTGAGACGGCGGCTGAAGGACGACAGCGTGACCATCACGCTGTCGGGATGGCCATGCGGGCTGGTCGAGTCGCCGGGCCGGTCGCGGTAGCGCAACACCCTGACCCGTTCGTTCTCGAAGATCACCGTGTACAGACCGGGGTTCGTGACCACCGGATCGGCGCTCATGGACCACCTCACAAGGCGAGTCAGCTACATGGGACGACGGTACCATGATGGACATGTCGGTACCATATGAGCAGACCGGCCGTCACCGGCAGAAGGCCCGCACCCGCGCCGCCCTGGTCGAGGCCGCCCGCCGCCTGCTGGCCGACGGCACGGACCCCACGGTCGAGGACGCCGCCGCCGCGGCCGGCATCTCCCGCACCACCGCCTACCGCTACTTCCCCAACCAGAACGCCCTGCTGACCGCCGCGCACCCGCAGATCGAACAGGCCTCCCTGCTCCCCCCGGACCCGCCCGCCGACCCCGTGGCGCGTCTGGACCTGGTGATGACCGCCTTCACCCGGCTCACCCTCGACTGGGAACCACAGCTGCGCACCTCGCTGCGCCTGTCCCTGCGACCGGGCGCCGAACAGCCGCACCTGCGCGGCGGCCGGGCCATCGGCTGGATCGAGGACGCCCTCACCCCGCTCCGCGACACCCACCCCGGCCTGGACCTCCATCACCTGGCGGTGGCCATCCGCTCCGCGACCGGCATCGAGTCGCTGGTGTGGCTCACCGACATCGCCGGATACACCCGGCAGCAGGCGGCCGAGACCATGTGCTCGTCGGCGCGGGCGCTCCTGGTCGCCGCCCTCGACCGGCACGACCGCCGCACCGGGCAGGCGTAGCCGCGGCGTCAGAGGTTCTTGTAGCGGCCGTCGTGGTACAGCAGCGGCGAGCCGTCCGCGGGGGTGCCGAGGGCCGTCACCCGGCCGAGCACGATCGAGTGGTCGCCGCCGTCGTACACCGCGGTCGTGGCGACCTCGACCGTGGCCAGGGCGCCGGTGAACAGGGCCACCCCCGACTCCCCGCGATGGTGCTCCCACCGGGCCAGCTGCCCGCTCAGCGGACGGCCGCGGTGGGCGAAGAAGCGGGAGGCGTCCTCCATCGAGGCGTGCAGCACCGACACGCCCCACACCCCGGCCTCGATCACGGCGTCGTGGAAACGGGCCACCTTCTCGGCGCAGAAGAGCACGAGCAGGGGGTCGAGCGACACCGACGTGAAGGAGTTGACGGTCATCGCGTGGTCCACGCCGCCGAGCCGGGTCGTGACGATCGCGACTCCCGTGGCGAAGCGGCCGACGACCTTACGGTAGTTTCCCGGGTCCACATGCCGCTCTATGGAATGCACGACGTTACTTTATGCCTCTACGTCGGATTCTTTGGAGGTGGGTATCCCCGCAACAACCACGAACCCCCACCGGATGAGGGCGAGCACAGGAACGCCACCACGAGAGCCAGCAATCCGCCATACAGGTAGACGTACCCCGCCGCCCCCTGAGAGATCACCAGATCTCCGGCACTGAGTTCGAGGGTGAACGGCATCGTCACCAGCAGCCAGCCGAGGCCGACCGCGAACGCGGCGAGCTTCGTCCGCATGAGCCTGGCCGCCCCCAGCGGGAGGAGGAACAGCGCGAGCACCCACCCGATCGCCACCCACGGCACGGCGCCCAGCTGATCGAGCGCGTGCGTGAACCCGCCGACGACGCCGAGCACGACACCCAGCACGAACAGCATGCCGTACGCCGCCCCGCCCAGCGCCGACTCCGCCTGGCTGCGATGCTCCATGGGGAACGAGGTTAGTGGATGCCCGCGAAGAGATCGTTCTCGCGGTTGTGCGGCTCGCCGAGCCCGCCGGCGTCGACCGGCGGCCCGGGCACCGGCCGGCCGGGCACGCCGATGGCCAGGACGAAGTGCTCCACGCCGAGCACCTCCTGCCCGATGTTGTTGGACAGCGCGTACCAGGGGCCGTCGACGGTGATCTGGGTGGCGTGGGCGCGCATGGCCTCCCGCTTGTTGCCGACCCAGGGACGGGCGTCGATCTCGGTGGTGATGTCCTCGTCGAGGCTGCCGAAGGGGATGTCGTCGACGTCCTCGACGAGGAAGCCGGTGCCGGAGCCGGGCAGCGCCTCGGCCGTGCGCCGCATGACGGACCTGGGCACGGCCGTGTGGTAGAACTTCGCGATCTGCCACGGCTCGTCCTGGCGCGGGGCGGGCCGGCCGCCCGGGACGTAGTCGGGCTTGGCGGCCAGCTCGAAGGCGCGGCGAGCCACCCGGTGGGCCTGGATGTGGTCGGGATGGCCGTAGAAGCCGTTGGCGTCGTAGGTCACCAGCACCTGCGGGCGCACCTCGCGGATGACCTTGACCAGTTCGCCGGCCGCCTCGTCGAGGTCGGCCTGCCAGAAGGCGTTGGGGCGGTCGTTGGTGGCGACGCCCATCATGCCGGAGTCGCGCCAGCGTCCGGGTGAGCCGAGGAAGCGGTGGTCCTCGACGCCGAGCGCCTGGCAGGCCGCCGCCAGCTCCCCGATCCGGTACGGCCCGAGCAGGTCGTCGCGGTCGGCCGCCAGGTGGGCGAGGTCGGCGGGGATGACCTCCCCCTCCTCCCCCAGGGTGCAGGTCACCAGCGTGACGTGGGCGCCTTCCGCGACATATTTGGCCATGGTCGCGCCGGTGCCGATCGACTCGTCGTCCGGATGGGCGTGCACGAGCAGGAGGCGGCGATCAGTCATAGTCATGAGCGTAACAATGGCTGGATACTGGCAGGATTGAGCCCATGAGTGAGAGCTTCCCGCGACTGTCGGCACGGACCCGCCGGTTCACCCTGGGAGTGCCCAGGGGGTTCACGATCTCCCCCGACGGCGGACGAGTGGTCTTCCTGCGGACGAGGTCCGGCACCGACCCGGTCACCTGCCTGTGGGAGCTCGACACCGAAACCCACGTCGAACGCCTGGTGGTCGATCCCCGCACCCTCCACGCCGACGACGAGAACCTGCCGCCGGAGGAGCGCGCGCGGCGCGAGCGCAGCCGTGAGGCGGCCGGCGGCGTGGTGGCCTACGGCGCCGACGCCGCGCTGACCAGGGCGGCCTTCGCCCTGTCCGGCGCGCTCTACGTCGTCGAGCTGGCGAGTGGCGAGACGCGCAGGCTGGAGACGCCGGGCGCGGTCATCGACCCCCGGCTGTCCCCCGACGGGCGGCAGGTCGCCTACGTCACCGGCGGCGCCCTGCACGTCCAGGACCTCGACTCGGGGCGCGGCGAGGTGCTCGCCACGCCGGAGTCGCCGACCGTCACCTACGGTTTGGCCGAGTTCATCGCCGCCGAGGAGATGGACCGGATGCGCGGCTACTGGTGGTCGCCGTCGGGCGACGCGCTGCTGGTCGAGCGGGCCGACGAGGAGCCGGTCGACACCTGGTACATCGCCGACCCGGCCAACCCGTCCCGCCCGGCCGTCGCCCAGCGTTACCCGGCGGCCGGCACGCCCAACGCCCGCACCGAGCTGTTCGTGCTCGGGCTCGACGGCTCGCGGGTGGCGGTGCCGTTCGAGGAGGAGTACCTCACGACGGCCGCCTGGGACGACCACGCGCTGTCGATCGTGACGATGACGCGCGACCAGAAGACGCTGCGGCTGTTCTCCGTCGATCCGGCGACCGGCGTGTCCACGCTGGTCCGCGAGGACACCGACCCGGCCTGGATGGACATCGTGACCGGTGTGCCGGCGCACCTCGACGACGGCTCGCTGGTCTGGGTGGCCACGTCGGAGGGCGGCCACCGGCTGTTCGTCGGCGACCGCGCGGTCACGCCGCCCACCCTCCAGGTCCGGTCGGTGCTCGACGTCGACCACGACAGCGTGTTGTTCAGCGCCAGCGGCGGCGACCCGACCGACATCCACCTGTGGACCTGGGACGGCCACTCGCTGCTGCCGGTCTCGACCCGGTCCGGGGTGTTCTCGGGGCGGATGTCCGGCGGCGTCGGCGTGTTGTCGGAGCAGAGTCTCGACGCCGAGGGCGTCTCGACCACGGTGGTGCGGCGCGACGGCATGGCGGTCCCGATCCCGTCGTACGCCGAGCGTCCGGGGCTCGACCTGCGGGTGTCGCTGGGGCGTTCGGGCCGCCGGGAGCTGGCCACGGCCGTGGTGCTGCCGTCCTGGTACGAGCAGGGCTCAGGCCGGCTGCCGGTCCTGATGGACCCGTACGGCGGCCCGCACGCGCAGCGGGTGCTCAACCGGCGCGGCGCGTTCCTGGAGAGCCAGTGGTTCGCCGAGCAGGGCTTCGCCGTGATCGTGGCCGACGGCCGCGGCACGCCCGGCCGCGGTCCGGCGTTCGAGCGGGCGGTGCTGGGCGACCTGGCGACCCCGGCGCTGGAGGACCAGATCGACGCCCTGCAGGGCGTGGCCGAGCAGTACCCCGACGACCTCGACCTGTCGAGGGTGGCCATCCGCGGCTGGTCGTTCGGCGGCTTCCTGGCCGCGCTCGCCGTGCTGCGGCGTCCCGACGTCTTCCACGCGGCGGTGGCCGGCGCGCCGGTGACCGACTGGCGGCTGTACGACACCTGCTACACCGAGCGCTACCTGGGTCACCCCGACGAGCAGCCCGAGGTCTACGACAACTCCTCGCTGTTCGCCGACGCGCCCAAGCTCGAACGCCCGCTGCTCCTCGTCCACGGCCTGGCCGACGACAACGTGGTGGCCGCCCACACGCTGCGCCTGTCCTCGGCGCTGCTCGCGGCCGGCCGCCAGCACAGCGTGCTGCCGCTGTCGGGCGTGACGCATATGACGCCCCAGGAGGTCGTGGCCGAGAACCTGCTCCTGCTCCAGGTCGACTTCCTGAAGAAGGCGCTGGGCTAGGCGGTGCGCAGGGCGTCGAGCAGCCTCGACGCCCCCAGGCCGATCAGCACGACCAGCCCCATGACCAGCAGGAACACCCACAGGGGGGCGCCGAGGTAGGCGAGCAGGCCCTGCGCCACGGCCAGGATCAGCACGCCGAGCACGGTGCCCGCCACGCCGGCGCGCTCGCCGTACGGGCTGGTGCCGCCCAGGAGGACGGCGGCGAGCGCGAACACGGTGCTGTAGAGCCCCTGGTCGCCCGGGGGCGCCGCGCCGAGGCGCAGGAGCAGCGCGATGCCGCCCGCGGCGGCGAGCATGCTCGACCCGGCCAGGCCGAGCACCGCGCCGGGCCATCCGGCGCCGAGCTCCTTGCGCACCTCCTGCCGGTTCCACAGCAGGCCGCCGGCGATCGAGACGACCGCGAACACGGCGAACCCGAGCGGGCCTGGATAAAGCGCGGCGGTCTCCAGCGGGATCGTCCCGTCGCCGAGCAGCGCGACGGCCACGGCCTCGCACACGACGGCGGCCCCGAGCGTGACGGCCCAGGCCGGGGCCGTCAGCAGCATCGTGAACGCGCTCATGGCGGCCCCCAGGAGCCCGGCGAGCACGAGCGCGAGCAGCATCGCCAGCGGCAGCGGCACCCCGGCGCCCGCCGTGGACGCCACGAAGGCGGCGCCGGCGGCGGCCACCGCGCCCACGGCGAGATTGGGCGTGCCGGTGCGCAGCGACAGGCCGAACCCCATGACGATCAGGCCGAGCTGCCCGGCGTGGGCGAGGATGTCGAGCAGGCGGTCACTCACCGTAGTGATCAGGACGAGTGCCAGGCCCAGCAGGGCGAGGAGTCCGAGCACGCCTTCCCAGGCGCGCTGCCAGGTGCTCACTCCGACGATGCTGACAGCGCCGGACGATCATCGCAACCCCGGCAGGCGCTACCGCGGCGCCGCCCGCTCCAGCAGCTCCTGGAGCACGGACTGCTCGCCGGGCGTGAGCGCGGCCAGCGGCGAGCCCTCGGTCAGCAGGCCCAGCAGGCGCTCCCGCAGGCCGGCGCCCTCCTGGGTGAGCACCAGCAGCTTGGCCCGGCGGTCGCTGGGATGGGGACGGCGCTCCACGACCCCCTGCTGCTCCAGCCGGTCGACGACGAACGTGGCGTTGGAGGGCTCGCACCCCATGCGCCCCGCCAGGTCGCTCATGGTCATCGGGCCGGTCAGCTCGCGCAGCGCCACCGCCTGGGCGGTGGTGAGGTCGAGCGCGGCCGCGCGTTCCCTGACATGCCCCTCGATCTGCCTGGCGAGCGCGCCCACCAGGCCGCAGAGGTTCCGCTCGGCCGCGGCCCGCGTTTCGGCTTCGGACGTTGTCATACTCCAAAACTACCTCAAGCTTGCATGTTTGCAACTTGAAAGGTTCTAGCTATAAGTTTCCGCCATGAGCACTTCTGAGAGCCTTCGTCTGCGCCGCCCGTCCATCCTCCGGTCGTTGCGGGTCGGCGATCTCAAGGTCACGTTCGTGCCCGACGGGAGCGTGCGGCTCAAGCCGTACGGCTGGCTGCCGGGCACGACCGAGCGCGACTGGGCCGAGAACGCCGACCACCTGGACGAGACCGGCAACCTCGTGGCCGGCATCGGCGGCCTGCTGGTGGAGGCGGGCGAGCGGGCCCTGCTGATCGACGCGGGCGTGGGCCCGGTGCACCAGCCGGACGACCCGGCCGATCCGCTGATCGGCGAGCTGCGCGGCGGCGACCTGCCGGCCAACCTCGCCCGGCTGGGCCGCCGTCCGGAGGACGTCGAGGCGGTGGCCTTCACCCACCTGCACATCGACCACATCGGCTGGGCCTGGCATCCGGCCGCCGGCGGGCCCGCGTTCCCGGCCGCCGAGTACCTGTTCGCCGAGCCCGAATGGACCGAGCGCCACCGGACGCTCGACTTCGGCACGCCGGCGGAGGCCCTGACGACCATGGCCCCCCGGGTCAGGACGTTCGGCGACGGCGAGGAGATCTTCCCCGGCGTGCGGGCCACGTTCGCGCCCGGCCACACCGCCGGGCACACCGCCTACACGATCACCTCGGGCGGACAGCGGCTGCTGGCCTTCGGCGACGCCCTGCACTCCCCCGTGCAGGTGCGTCGTCCCGAGTGGCCGGCCGGCTCCGACCTGGACCGCGTGGAGTCGACCGTGCACCGGCGGCGGCTGGTCGAGGAGCTGCTGCGGCCGGACACGATCGGCTTCGGCATCCACTTCGCCGACGTGGTCTTCGGCCGCGCACGGGACACGGCCGAAGGACCGGTCTGGGAGCCCGTGGCCTAGGGAGTGGCGGCGGGGGTGCCGTGCCAGCTCGCCCACAGGGCCGCGTACGAGCCGCCCTCGGCGACCAGCTCCTCGTGCGGGCCCAGCTCGGTGATCCGGCCGTCCTCCACGACGGCCACCCGGTCGGCGTCGTGCGCGGTGTAGAGCCGGTGGGCGATGGCGATCACCGTACGGCCCTCCAGGACGGCGGCCAGCGAGCGTTCCAGGTGACGCGCGGCCCGCGGGTCGATCAGCGAGGTGGCCTCGTCGAGCACCAGCGTGTGCGGGTCGGCCAGGACCAGCCGCGCCAGCGCGAGCTGCTGGGCCTGCGCGGGCGGCACGGCGGCGCCGCCGGACCCGACCTCGGTCTCCAGCCCCTCGGGCAGCGTCCGCACCCAGTCGAGCGCGTCGACGGCGGCCAGCGCCGCGCGCACCGCCGCGTCGTCCGCGCCGGGGCGGGCGATCAGCAGGTTGTCGCGGACGGTGCCCTTGAAGACGTGGTGCTCTTGGGTGACCAGCGCGACGTGCCCGCGCAGGTCGTCGAGCGGCAGGTCGACCAGCGGCACGCCGCCCACGCTCACCTCGCCGGTACGCGGCCCGTGGATGCCGGCCAGCAGCCGCCCGAGCGTGGACTTGCCGGCCCCCGACGGGCCGACCATGGCCAGCCGCTCGCCCGGCTCGACGGTCAGCGACACGCCGTGCAGCACGTCGCGGCCCTCGCGGTAGGCGTACCTGACGTCGTCGGCCCGCAGCAGCTCGCCGGCCGGGCGGGCCGCGGAGGGCTCGCGGTCGTCGGGCACGTTGGCCACGCCGAGCAGCCGGGCCATGGCCGCGCCGCCCACCTGGAGCTCGTCGATCCACATGAGGAACCGGTCGAGCGGGTCGATGAGCTGCTGGGCGTAGACCAGGGCGGCGGTGACCTGCTGGACCGTCACCCAGTCGTTGGTGTAGAACAGGCCGCCGACCAGGAGCGTGGAGACCACCGGGATCACGTAGCCGAGCTCGACCGCGGGGAACCAGAGCGTCCGCAGGCCCAGGGTGTAGCGCTCGGCGGCGTAGGAGCGGCTGATGTCGCCGTCGGTGCGCTCGCGCCGGCGTTCCTGGAGGCCGAGCGCCTCCACGGCCCGCGCGCCCTCGACGGTCTCGGCCAGGCCCTCGGTCATGTCGGCGTACGCGGCGTTCTCGCGCAGGTAGCCGTCGCGCGCCCGCTTGAGGTACCAGCGGGTGGCGAACCAGATCAGCGGGCCGGCGACCAGCATCGGCAGCATGAGCAGCGGGCTGACCAGCACCAGCGCGCCCATGGTGATCACGAAGGTGACGAGCGCGATGAGCGTCTCGGGCACGGCGTGCCGGACGGTCCTGGACAACGAGTCGACGTCGCGGGAGGTACGGGTGATCAGGTCGCCGGCGCCCGCCCGCTCGACCGTGGACAGCGGCAGGCCGAGCACCCGGTCGACGAACTCCTCCCGCAGCTCGGCCAGCACCTTCTCGCCCAGCCTGGCCGAGGCCAGCACGGCGAAGCGGACCAGCAAGCCCTGGAGGAACAGGAACGCGCCGATGACGACGGCCACGAGCAGCCCGTCGACCTCGCCGCCGTCCTGGACGGTCTGGACCAGGCTGCCGAGCTGCCACGGCACGACGAGCCCGGCGACGGCGGCCAGGCCGTGCAGGGCCAGGGCGACGGTGAGCTGCCGCGGGTACTTCAGCGTCAGCCTGCGCGCGTAGGCGCGCACCTGTTTCCGGTCGGCGACCGGCAGGATCTCGCGGGCCACGGTCAGCCCTCCCCTCGGGTCACGGTCGCGGCGTACTCGGGGGACGCGTCCAGCAGGTGCCGGTGTGTCCCCTCGGCCAGCACCCGACCGCCGGCCACGTAGACCACGTGGTCGGCCCGGTCGAGCACCAGCGGGCTGGTCGTGCAGATCATGGTGGTGCGGCCCGCGCGCGCCTTGGCCAGCCGCTCGGCGATGCGGGCCTCGCTGTGGGCGTCGACGGCGCTGGTGGGCTCGACCAGGATGAGCACCTCGGGGTCGGCGACCAGGGCCCGCGCCAGGCGCAGCCGCTGCTGCTGGCCGCCGGAGAACTCGCGCCCGGCCTCGGACACCTGGGCGTCGAGGCCGTCGGGCAGCGCCTCGACGATGTCCTCGGCGCAGGCGGCGTGCAGGGCGGCGCGCACGTCTGCGTCGGTGGCCGCGTCGCGGACGTCGAGCTCGTTCCTGAGCCTGCCGGTGAACAGGCGGGCGTCGTTGCCGGCGACCAGGATGCGTGCGCGGATCTCGGCCATGGGCAGCGTGGCCAGCTCGACGGCGCCGAAGGTGACGTCGCCGGGCGCGTACCGGCCGAGGCGGTCGGCGATGGCGGCGGCCTCCTCGGGCGCGTCGGCCGCGACGGCGGTGAGCATGCCGGGCTGGAGGGTGACGCCGCTGTAGCAGTCGCGCAGCACGCCGCCGCCGCTGGTCTCGGTGCCGCCGGCGACCTCGGGCTCGATGGCCAGGATGCGGATGACGCGGCGGGCCGCGACGTGACCCTTGGTGAGCTTGTCAGCGGCCTCGGTCAAGGTGCGCAGCGGGCCGATGAGGAAGGCGGCGTAGCCGTAGAGCGCGACGAGGTCGCCGGTGCTGATCTCGCCGCCGACCGCGAACGTGGCGCCGATGCCGGTGACGACCGCGATGAGCAGGCCGGGCAGCAGGATCTGGGCGCCTTCGAGCAGCGACTCGACCCGGGCCACGCCCACCCCGGCGTGGCGCACGCGCTGGGACTCCTCGCCGTAGCGGCCGGCGAACACCTGCTCGCCGCCGATGCCGCGGAGCACCCGCAGGCCGGCCACGATGTCGGCGGCCCTGGTGGACAGGTCGCCGGTCAGCTCGCGCTGCCGCTTCTGCCGCCGGTGCAGCGGCTTGAGCAGCGGCGAGACGGCGAGCGCCATGAGCGGCACGCCGAACAGCACGAGCAGCCCGAGCGGGACCGAGGTCGTCAGCAGGATCACGGTGACCGCGACGATGGCCACGACGGACCCGGTGCCGCGCAGCAGGATGTCCATGGAGCTGCCGATGTGGGCGATGTCGGAGTTGCCGACGCTGACGACCTCGCCGGTCGAGACCTTCTTGGGCAGCGTCGCCCCGAGCCTGGCGGCCTGCCGCGCGGTCAGCTGGACGGTGCGGTAGGCGGCCGACAACCAGTTGAACACCGCCATCCGGTGCCGCATGATCCCGGTGAACGCCTGCAGCAGCCCCAGCCCGAGCAGGATCGACGCCCAGGTCAGCAACGCCCGGGTGTCCTTGGCGGTGACCGCGTCGATGCCCTTGCCGAGCACCGCGGGCACGAGCGCCTGCACCAGCCACCACAGAGTGGCGAAGCCGATGCCGGCGAGCAGGGCACGCGCCTGACGCCGCGCGTTCCACCACAGGTAGCGGAGCGGGCTGCGGATGTCGGGCAGGCCGGGATCGGCCTCAGGAAGGGAGCGCATGGTCTGACAAGGTTGACAAGCCGGCGCCCGGCCCGGCAAACGGTTTTTCGCCTGGCTAACGATCGGGCACGTGCCGGAACGTGCGCACGGTGTAGATCAAACTGACCAGGGCGGTCAGCGCGAGCAGCAGGTAGCCCACGGTGTACGACCCGGACGCGCCGTAGACGGCCCCCATCACCAGCGGCGGGAAGTACCCGCCGAGCCCGCCGGCCGCGCCCACGAGCCCCGTCACCGTCCCCACCTTCGACGCCTCGACGAGCTCGGCCACCAGGGCGAAGACGCCGCCCGTGCCGAGCCCGAGGAAGAAGGCGATGAGCACGAAGCAGGCCCCAGCGGGCACCTCGGCGGGCGGCCGGAACGACAGCGCGACCGCCATCACGACCGTCCCGGCCAGCGAGACGAGCAGCACCCTGACCGGCCCGATCCGGTCGGACAAGGTGCCGCCGATCGGCCGGGCGGCGACGGCGGCGATCGAGAACCCGGCCGCCCGCAGCCCGGCGCCCGTCTGGGCGAAGTGGTAGACGTTCTGGAGCAGGGTCGGCAGGTACGTCGAGAACGCCACGAACCCACCGAAGGTGACGGCGTACAGGAAGGCGCACTGCCAGGTGGCCCTGAGCTTCGTGGCCTCGCGCATCCTGGGCAGGGCCGGGGCGGTGGCGGGCGACCAGGCGGGCGAGTCGCGGCTGCCGCCGATCATGATCACGCCCATCAGGGCGAGCACCGCGGCCATGAGCAGGTGGGTCGGGAACCGGCCGAACTCCTCCACCAGGCGGGGGGTGAAGAACGCCGACAGCGCGGTCCCGCCCATGCCGGCGCCGAACACGCCGGTGGCGAACCCTCTGCGGGCGGGCTCGTACCAGGCGTTGACGAACGGGATGCCGATGGCGAACGACGTGCCGGGGACGCCCAGCAGGAAGCCCCAGAACAGCAGCCACCCGTACGACTCGGACCAGCCCACGAACAGGACGGGCACGATCGACACGAAGCAGATGACCGCGAACATGCGCCGCCCGCCGAGCCGGTCGGCCAGCACGCCCACCGGGATGCGGCCGAGCGAGCCGACCAGCACCGGGATCGCGACCAGCAGCGAGGTCTGTGTCGCGGACAGGTGCAGCTGCCTGCTGTAACTGCCCGACAAGGGGCCGATGAGGTTCCAGGCCCAGAACGTCACGGCGAAGGCCGCCGTGGCCAGCGCCAGGTTCCGCACCTGACCTTTACGAAGCGCAGACATACACCCTGTGTAACAGAGGGTCACCTTCTGTGATGAAGTGGGGGTATGAGCGCCGAGGATCTCCTGCTGAAGACCGGTCGGTTCCTCCGCAGATCGGCCACCAGTGGTGACCTGCGGACTCTCTACCTGAAAGGCGGCACGGAAGGCGACGCGTTCTACCGCGACCGGTGGAGCCACGACAAGGTGGTGCGCTCGACGCACGGCGTGAACTGCACGGGTTCGTGCTCGTGGAAGGTGTTCGTCAAGGACGGCATCATCACCTGGGAGGCGCAGGAGACCGACTACCCGGGCGTGGGCCCCGACCGGCCGGAGTACGAGCCGCGCGGCTGCCCGCGCGGGGCGGCCTTCTCCTGGTACACCTACTCGCCGACCCGGATCCGCTACCCGTACGCGCGGGGCGTGCTGGTCCAGCTCTACCTGGAGGCGCGGGAGCGGCTGGACGACCCGGTGGCCGCCTGGGCCGAGGTCACCGCCGATCCGGAGAAGCGGGCGAGCTACCAGGGCGCGCGCGGCCGGGGCGGGCTCGTCCGGGTGACCTGGGACCTGGCCGTCGAGATGATCGCCGCGGCGCACGTGCACACCATCCAGGCGTACGGGCCCGACCGGGTCGCGGGGTTCTCGCCCATCCCGGCGATGTCGATGGTCTCGCACGCCGTCGGCTCCCGGTTCGTGTCGCTGATCGGCGGCACGATGCTCTCCTTCTACGACTGGTACGCCGACCTGCCGGTGGCCTCGCCGCAGGTGTTCGGCGACCAGACCGACGTCCCGGAGTCGGCCGACTGGTGGGACGCCGCGTACCTGGTGATGTGGGGCTCCAACGTCCCGGTCACCCGCACGCCGGACGCCCACTGGATGGCCGAGGCGCGCTACCGGGGCCAGAAGGTCGTGGTGGTCTCGCCCGACTACAGCGACGCGGCCAAGTTCGCCGACGAGTTCCTGAGCGTGCGTCCCGGCACGGACGGCGCCCTGGCCATGGCCATGGGCCACGTGCTGCTGAAGGAGTTCTTCGTCGACCGGGAGGTGCCCTACTTCACCGACTACGTCAAGCGCTGCACCGACCTGCCCTTCCTGGTCACGCTGCGCGAGCACGAGGACGCGTACGTGCCGGACAAGTTCCTCACGGCCAAGGACCTGGGCTCGGCGGAGGAGGCGGCCGAGTGGAAGACCGTGCTCATGGCCGGGTCCGGCGAGCCGGTGGTCCCGAACGGCTCGGTCGGCTTCCGCTGGACCGACTCCGGCGAGGGCCGCTGGAACCTCGACCTTGACGTCGACCCGAAGCTCACCCTGTACGGCGGCGAGTCGGCCCAGCTCCTGCTGCCGCGCTTCGACGGCGAGGGCTCCCTGCGCCGCGGCGTGCCGGTCGCCCGCGTCGGCGGACGGCTGGTGACCACGGTGTTCGACCTGCTGCTGGCCCAGTACGGCGTCCCCAGGCCCGGCCTGCCGGGGATCTGGCCCGGCGGGTACGACGACGCGGCCGAGCCGTACACGCCGGGCTGGCAGGAGCCGGTCACCGGCGTCCCGGCCGAGCGGGTGGTCAAGATCACCCGTGAGTTCGCCAGGACGGCCGAGACCACCCGCGGCCGATGCATGATCATCATGGGCGCGGGCGCCACCCAGTGGTTCCACGGCGACACCATCTACCGGGCGTTCCTGTCGCTGCTGCTGCTGACCGGCTGCCAGGGGCGCAACGGCGGCGGCTGGGCCCATTACGTCGGCCAGGAGAAGTGCCGCCCGCAGAGCGGCTGGGCGGTGCTGGCCGGCGCGCTCGACTGGTCGCGCCCGCCGCGGCAGGCGCCCGGCACGCCGTACTGGTACCTGCACACCGACCAGTGGCGTTACGACCGGTTCGACGCGGGCGCGCTGACCTCGCCGCTCGGGCCCGGCGCGTTCCGCGGCAGGCACACGGCCGACCTGGTGGCCGAGGCCGTGCGCAACGGCTGGATGCCCATGTCGCCCGCCTTCGACCGCAACCCGCTGGAGCTGGGCGAGCACGAGGACCCCGTGGCGTACACGCTGGAGGAGCTGCGGCAGGGCAGGCTCCGGCACGCCGCCGAGGACCCCGACGACCCGGCCAACTGGCCGCGGGTGCTGACCCTGTGGCGGTCGAACCTGCTCGGCTCGTCGGCCAAGGGCAACGAGTACTTCCTGCACCACCTGCTCGGCGCCACGTCCAACCTGGAGCACCCCGACCCCGAGGCGCCGAGGGGCAAGCTGGACCTGCTGCTCACGCTCGACTTCCGGATGACGTCCTCGACGGTCTTCTCCGACATCGTGCTGCCCGCCGCCACCTGGTACGAGAAGTACGACCTGTCCTCGACGGACATGCACCCGTTCGTGCACGCGTTCAACCCGGCCATCTCGCCGCCCTGGGAGACCAGGACGGACTTCGCGGCCTTCCACGCCATCGCCAGGGCCTTCAGCGCGCTGGCCAAGGAGCGGCTGGGGGTGCGCAAGGACGTCGTGGTGGTCCCGTACCAGCACGACACGCCGGGCGAGACCGGGCAGCCCGGCGGGCGCGCGCCCGGCGCGCCGGAGCCGACGCTGAAGGTGGTCGAGCGCGACTACGGCGCGGTCGCGGAGCAGCTGGCCGCGCTCGGCCCGCTCACCGAGCGGCTCGGCCTCCAGGTCAAGGGCGTGACCTTCATGCCGGACGAGGAGGTCGCCTGGCTGGGCCAGCGCTGCGGCCTGGTGCCGCGCGGCGTGGCCAAGGGCCGTCCCGAGCTGGACACCGACGCCAAGGCGTGCGAGACGATCCTCGCGCTGTCCGGGGTGAGCAACGGCAGGCTGGCCGCCCAGGGCTTCCGCCAGCTCGCCCGGCGCACCGGCCGCAGCTTCGACGACCTGATGGACGAGGGCCACCGCATCGTCTTCGCCGACACCCAGGCCCGGCCCACGCACGTCGCGGCCAGTCCGGAATGGTCGGGCAAGGAGGCGCACGACCGCCGCTACTCGCCGTTCACGATCAACGTCGAGAACGGCAAGCCCTGGCACACGCTCACCGGCCGCATGCACTTCTTCCTCGACCACGACTGGATGCACGAGTACGGCGAGGCCCTGCCGGTCTACCGCCCGCCGCTGGACATGGCCGAGCTCTTCGGCGAGAGCGCCACCCTGCGCTACCTGACCCCGCACTCCAAGTGGTCGATCCACTCCGAGTACCAGGACAACCTGCTCATGTTGTCGCTGTCGCGCGGCGGCCCGACCATCTGGATGTCCACCGAGGACGCGACCCGGCTCGGCATCGCCGACAACGACTGGATCGAGGCGGTCAACCGCAACGGCGTCGTGGTGGCCCGGGCCATCGTGTCCCACCGCATGCCGCAGGGCACGGTCTACATGTTCCACGCCCAGGACCGCCTGATCGACGTGCCGAAGTCGGAGGAGACCGGCCGCCGCGGCGGCATCCACAACGCGCTGACCAGGGTGCTGATCAAGCCCACGCACATGATCGGCGGCTACGCCCAGCTCTCGTACGCCTTCAACTACCTCGGCCCCACGGGCAACCAGCGGGACGAGGTCACCACCATTCGCCGCAGGTCGCAGGAGGTGCGCTACTGATGAAGATCATGGCTCAGATCGCCATGGTGATGAACCTGGACAAGTGCATCGGCTGTCACACCTGTTCCGTCACCTGCAAACAGACCTGGACCAACCGTCCCGGCGTCGAGTACGTCTGGTTCAACAACGTCGAGACCCGCCCCGGCCAGGGCTACCCCCGCCGGTACGAGGACCAGGAACGCTGGCGGGGCGGCTGGAAGCTCGACCGCAGGGGCCGGCTGACACTCCGCGCCGGAGGCCGGTTCCGCAAGCTGGCCAGCATCTTCGCCAACCCGCTCATGCCCTCCATCCAGGACTACTACGAGCCCTGGACCTACGACTACGAGAACCTCACCCGCGCCCCGCTGTCCGACGACGTCCCGGTGGCGCCGCCGAGGTCGCTGATCAGCAACGAGCCCATGAAGATCCGCTGGAGCGCGAACTGGGACGACAACCTGGGCGGCGACCCGTCCCCCGACCCGGTGCTGGGGAAGGTGTCGGAGCAGGTCAGGCTGGAGTTCGAGCAGGCGTACATGTTCTACCTGCCGCGCATCTGCGAGCACTGCCTGAACCCGTCCTGCGTGGCCTCCTGCCCGTCGGGGGCGATGTACAAGCGGGCCGAGGACGGGATCGTCCTGGTGGACCAGGACAGTTGCCGGGGCTGGCGGATGTGCGTGACGGGGTGCCCGTACAAGAAGGTGTACTTCAACCACCGGACCGGCAAGGCCGAGAAGTGCACGTTCTGCTACCCGCGGGTCGAGGTGGGGCTGCCGACGGTGTGCTCGGAGACCTGCGTGGGCCGCCTGCGCTACCTCGGGGTACTGCTCTACGACGCCGACCGGGTGAGCCAGGCCGCCTCGGTGGCGGACGAGCGGGACCTGTACGAGGCCCAGCTCGGCGTCTTCGTCGACCCCGACGACCCGGCGGTGGCCGCGTCGGGGCTGCCCGCCGACTGGATCGAGGCGGCCCGCAGATCCCCCGTCTACGACCTGATCACGAAATATCGCATAGCGCTCCCCCTGCACCCGGAGTACCGGACGTTGCCGATGGTCTGGTACGTCCCGCCGCTCTCCCCCGTCGTGGACGCCCTGGCGAACACCGGGCACGACGGCGAGGACGCGGACAACCTGTTCGCCGCCATCGAGTCGCTGCGCATCCCCGTGGAGTACCTGGCCGAGCTGTTCAGCGCGGGCGATCCCGTCCCGGTGACGGCCGCGCTGCGCCGGCTGGCCGCGATGCGCTCGTACATGCGGGGGGTCAACCTGGGGCAGGAGCCGGTCCTGCCGGACACCGGCCTGACCGAGGACGACATCAGGGCCATGTACCGCCTGCTGGCCCTGGCCAAGTACGAGGAGCGGTACGTGATCCCGACCGCGTACGGCAACGTGCCCGGCGTGGTCGAGGAGGCCGGCTGCAGCCTCGACTACTACGGCGGCCCCGGCATGCAGGCCCCCTTCGGGGAGGCGTCGGGCAAGCCGCTGCCGGTCTCCGTCGAGTCCTTCCACGGCCTGAAGGACCGCCAGACCAGCGACGAGATCACCCACGACCGGGTGAACCTCCTCAACTGGGACGGCCGGGGCATCCCAGCAGGACTCTTCCCGCCGAAAAAGGGAAAATCATGAACAAGGCCGTGATCTGGCAGGCCGCCGCGCACCTGCTCGCCTACCCCGACGAACGGTTCCACCGCCGCCTGCCGCTGATCAAGGAGGCCGCCGAGCCGCACTTCGCGGCGTTCCTGGCGCGGATCGCGGACATGGACGCGGGCGACCTGGCCGCGCACTACGTCGAGACGTTCGACCTGCACCGGCGCTGCTGCCTCTACCTGACCTACTACACCGACGGCGACACCCGCCGCCGCGGGGCGTCCCTGGCCGCGCTCAAGCAGCGTTACCGCGTGGCCGGCTGGGAGCTGATGGACGACGAGCTGCCCGACTTCCTGCCGGTCGTGCTGGAGTTCGCGGCGCTCGACCCGTCCGGGGCGGCGCTGCTGCGGGAGCATCGCATCGGGCTCGATCTGCTGCTGTCCGCCCTGACCGAGCTGGGCTCGCCGTACGCGGAGGTGATCGGGGTGGTGTGCGCGGCGCTGCCGCCGCCCACGGCCGCCGAACGCGCCGCGGCGCACCGCCTGGCCGCCGGCGGGCCGCCCGCCGAGACCGTGGGAGGGTACCGGTGAGCTGGGGCGAGAGCATGTTGTGGGTGGTCGCGCCGTACGTCACCCTGGTGATCTTCATCGGCGGCCTGATCTGGCGCTACCGGTACGACAAGTTCGGCTGGACCACCCGGTCGTCGCAGCTCTACGAGAGCCCGCTGCTGCGCGTGGCCAGCCCGGTGTTCCACTACGGCCTGATCTTCGTGATCATCGGGCACGTGACCGGCCTGCTCGTCCCGCTCTCCTGGACGGACGCGATCGGCGTGTCGAACGAGGCGTACCACGCCAACGCCCTGATCTGGGGCGGTCTGGCCGGGCTGGCCACGCTGGTGGCGCTGGTCCTGCTGGTCTACCGCCGCCGGACGAACGGGCCTGTCTTCCTGGCCACGACGAAGAACGACAAGACCATGTACGTGGTGCTCGCCGCGTCGATCGTCGCGGGCGTGGTGACGACGGTGGCGGGGTTCGTGCCGAGCGAGGTGAGCTACCGGACGACGGTCGCCCCCTGGTTCCGCGGCGTCTTCGTGCTCAACCCGGACGCCACCGCGATGGGGCAGGCGAGCATCCTTTACAAGGTGCACACCGTGATCGGGATGGCGTTGTTCGTGCTTTTCCCGTTCAGCCGCCTCGTGCACGCCCTTTCGGCGCCGATCACCTATTTGTTCCGCCCTTACATCGTGTATCGGGCCCGGTCCCGATAGCGCGCCGCGCCGCCCGGAACGGGGGCCGGTGCGTCAGAATCGTTGGCTGTGGAGCACGGGTACACCAACAGCACGGTCGGCGACGGCGCTCTGGTCGTCAAGTGTTACCAGGGCCCGGAGGCCGCCTTCAGGCTGGGCACGGAGAGCAGATACCTGCGCCGGCTGCGCGGCCGGCTGCCGGTGCCGCGCGTGCACCAGATCACCGCCACCAGCCTGACCACCCGCTTCGTGGCCGGCGCCCACGGCCAGGACCTGCTGGACGAGGGCCGCGCCGCCGAGGTGCTGGCCGAGTGCGGCCGCGTCCTGGCCCGCATCCACCGCCTCGGCATCGTGCACGGCGACTACGGGCCCCAGAACCTGCTGTTCGACCCCGCCACGTTCGAGACCACCGCGATCCTCGACTGGGAGTGGGCCCACCCGGGCCGGCCGGTGGAGGACCTCGCCTGGTGCGAGTGGATCGTCCGCAGCCACCACCCCGAGCACGTCTCCCTGCTGCCGCGCTTCTTCGACGCCTACGGCGGCCCGGTGCCGTCCTGGGCCGAGCGGCAGGCGTCGATGGTGGCGCGCTGCCGGGACCTGCTGGAGTTCTGCGGCCGGTGGGAGCCGGGCGGGGGCGGCGAGAAGTTGTGGCGCGAACGCCTCGACCTCACCGCCGCCTGGAGCGCCTGACGCGTCCCGCGGTGCCCGAGCCCCGGGGGCGAGGCCCGGACGTCCTGACGGGATCAGCCGCAGTGGCTCCAGCCGCTGGTCCACACGTACGGCGACTCGTCCCAGGCGCCGCCCCACTTGACGCAGGTGTCCACGGCCGACAGGATCACCGGCCCGGCGTACGACTTGAACTCACCGGCGTCGGTCTTGGTCGCGCCGCCCTGCACGCTCAGCGTCGCCCGCATCCACCGCGTGTACGGCGTCTTGTTGACCGTCACCACGCAGTTCTTGCCGGTGCCGGAGTTGTAGGACAGGTAGATCGTGCCCAGCGCCGTGCTGCCGGACTTGAACGGGTGCGAGTCGATGACGCGGAACCCGGACCCGCACACGCCGGCCGGGTCCACGGCGGCGACGGCGGCCTGTGCGGGCAGGGCGGCGGCCAGACCGCAGGCGAGCACGCCCGCGGCGAAGAGCGTCTTGGTGATCGTGCGCATGTTCATCCTTACTGTCGCTCTTGAACGCCCGTCAGCTTCGCGCAGCGAGTGATCAAGAAAGCGAACAGCAGGCGAACAACACACAAATGCGATTTCGGTTCCCCCGTAATCCACGGCCTTCCGGCTCGCCCGGAGGACGACCGCGCAGGTGCGGCGGGGTCACCTCAGCGCCGCGGCGAGCCGCGTGATCTCCGCCACAGCGGCGCCGAGTCCGGCGATCTCCGCCGCGCTGAGCGTCGGGTTGGCCGCCCGCCTGGCCCTGGCCGCCGCCAGGTGCTCCGCCCCCGGCACGGCGTCGCCGAGCCCGGCCAGCAACCCGTCCAGGACGGCCCGTGCCACGTCCGCCATCCCGGTCGCCGGCTGGACCGCGACCTCGGCCAGGATCACCGCGGACATCGCGCGGTCGAGCGCGGGCGGCCCGTCCTCGGCGTTGGACCAGTCGATCACCACCGGCCCCCTGGGCGTCAGCATGACGTTGTCGGGGTGCAGGTCGAGGTGGAGCACCCGGTGCCCGGGATCGGCAGCCGTCCGCGCCGGGATCTCGTGCAGCCCGCGCAGCAGCCGCGCGAGGATCGTGCCCGCCTCCCGCGGCTCCATCCGGCCGTCGAGCATCGCGTGCAACATCGTCGGCCCGGCCAGCCGCTCCATCACCAGGTCGGCCGGCCCGTGACCGCCCGGGTGCACCCGCGGGACGGGATAGCCGCGGGCCGCCACGTGCGCCATGACCTCCGCCTCCCGCCGCGTGTCCGCCGGGAACCGGTTGCGCCGCAGCACCCGGTCCTCCCCGATCGCATACACGTCGGCCGTGCGGCCCGATCCCAGCAACTCGCCGATCTCCATCGGGTCCCCCTTCTCGTGGTGCCGGGCAAGTCTCCTGCGACATGCGCCCTGCTTTGGGGCAGGATCCCACCATGGTGTCGGTATTGCAGAACGTCGCGATCGACTGCGCGGATCCGTACGAGCTCGCCCGGTTCTGGAGCGAGGTGACCGGCTGTCCCGTCCACCCGGAGGACCGCCCGGGTGACGAGGAGACGCGGGTGATGCTGAAGGAGGGCCCGATCCTGCACTTCAACAAGGTGCCGGAGCCGAAGGCGGCCAAGAACCGGCTGCACCTGTGCCTGCGTCCCGACTCCACGCGCGACGAGGAGGTCGAGCGCCTGGTGCGCCGGGGCGCCACCCTGATCGCCGACCTGCGCGAGCCGGACGGCACCGGCTGGGCGGTGCTCGCCGACCCCGAGGGCAACGAGTTCTGCGTCCTGCGCAGCGCCGCGGAGCGCGCCGGGACGGCCCCGCACCCCTGACCGCGTGACCGCGCACCCGCACGGCCCGTCTCAGGGCCGTGCGGGCCTCAGCCCTTGATGGAGATGAGCTGCCGCAGGTGCGCCACGACCTCCACCAGGTCCCGCTGCGCGGCCATCACCGACTCCAGGTCCTTGTACGCCCCCGGGATCTCGTCGATCACCCCGGGATCCTTGCGGCACTCGACCCCGAACGTCTGCTCCTCCAGGTCCTTGACCGTGAACGTCTTCTTGGCCTTGGTCCTGCTCATCTTCCGGCCGGCCCCGTGCGAGGCCGAGTTGAAGGCCCGCGGGTTCCCCAGCCCCTTCACGATGTACGTGCCGGTGGCCATCGAGCCCGGGATGATCCCCAGGTCCCCGCTGCCCGCCCGGATCGCCCCCTTACGGGTGACGAGCACGTCCACCCCGTCGTAGCGCTCCTCGGCCACGTAGTTGTGGTGGCAGGAGATGGGCTGGTCGAAGCCGATGCCCGGCAGATGACTGCGCAGCACGTCGCAGACCAGGCCCATCATCAGCGCCCGGTTGCGGCGCGCGTAGTCCTGGGCCCAGTACAGGTCGCGGCGGTAGGCGTCCATCTCCGGGGTGTGGCCGAGGAACACCGCCAGGTCCCGGTCCACCAGGCCCTGGTTGTGGGAGAGGCCGCGGGCCACCCCGATGTGGTGCTCGGCCAGTTCCTTGCCGATGTTGCGCGACCCCGAGTGCAGGACCACCCACACCCAGCCCTCGTCGTCGGCGCACACCTCCAGGAAGTGGTTGCCGCCGCCGAGCGTGCCCATCTGCGCCTCGGCCCGCTCGCGGCGGGCGCGGACGGCCGGGGCCAGGTCGTCGAACTCGCGCCAGAACTCCGCCCACCCGGCCGTCCGCATCCCGTGCACCTTGCCGGGATCGACGGGCCGCTTGTGGTGCTGGAAGCCGACGGGGACCGCCTGCTCCAGCTTCCCCCGCAGGTAGGCCAGGTTGTCGGGAAGCTGCGACGCCTTGTACGACGTCTTCACGGCCGTCATCCCGCAGCCGATGTCCACCCCGACGGCCGCCGGCGACACCGCGTCCTTCATCGCGATGACCGACCCGACCGTCGCCCCCTTGCCGTGGTGCACGTCGGGCATGACGGCGACGCCATGGACCCAGGGCAGGTTGGCCACGTTCCGCAACTGCTGCATCGCCTGCGGCTCCACCGTCTCCGGCTCCGCCCACATCCGCAGCGGATGCCTGGTCCCGCTCACCTCGTTGTACGCCATGTCGCCTCCTCCCGGCCGCCTTCATGAACACGATCTATCTGGCCAGACACGACATACCCCCTGCAACCGATTTAGTACGGCTCCCGCCCCCGGAGATCTTGGCAAGCCCGGTCCGGGTCCGCGCTCCATTGGCTATGGTGACCGTGGTGTGCCGACATACACCCTGTATGCGTGCACCCGGGAGATATACCGTTGAGAACGGCCCGACCCCTCCAACCGATCGTGGCCGGGCAGCAGTTCGCCGTCGCGGAGAAAATGGGGCGCACATGATCGCCGTCGCCGACCAGCCGGACGAGCATCCGCTGGTCCACCAGGCGCTCGTCTACTCCACCGACGCCGGCTTCCTGGCCGCGGCCGTGCCCTTCTGCCGCGACGGGCTGGCCGCGCGGGACAGGGTGCTCGTGGTGACCACGGCCGCCAACATCGGCCTGCTCGCGCGGGCCCTCGGCGGCGACGCGGGCGAGGTCGAGTTCGTCGAGGCCGGCGGCTGGTACGACGCCCCGGGCCGCACCCTGGCCGCCTACGGCCGCTACCTCGACGCCCATCCCCGCGCCAGGGTGATCGGCGAGCCCGTCTGGCACGGCCGCACCCCGGTCGAGGAGGCCGAGTGGACCCGGTACGAGTCGGTGCTCAACGCCGCGTTCGCCGCCCGCGCGGCCTGGATGGTCTGCGCCTTCGACGCGCGCGCGGTGCCGGACCGGGTCGTCGGCGGCGCCCGCCGGACCCATCCGGGGCTGCTGACCGGTGACGGCCCCCGTGCCAGCACCGACTACGTCGAGCCCGAGTCCTTCAGCCACGCCTCCGACCACGACCCGCTGCCGCCCCCGCCGCCCGGGGCCGCCGGCCTGCGCTTCGACGGCGACCTGCACCGCGTGCGCCGGCACGTGCGGGCGACCGCCGAGCGGCTCGGCCTGTCCCGCGCCCTGACCGACCGCCTGCTGCTGACCGTCAACGAGGTCGCCGCCAACGCCGTCGAGCACGGCGGCGGGCACGGCGACCTCGCGATCTGGGCCGACGGGAACGCCGTCGTGTGCGACGTGACCGACCCGGGCAAGCTGACGGCCGTCCTGCCCGGCTACCTGCCGCCGGCCCCGACCGCCCTGCGCGGGCACGGCCTGTGGGTGGTGCGCCAGCTCTGCGACCTGCTCCAGGTGCGTTCCGAGCCGGCCGGGACCCGCTTCCGCCTGCACCTGCTGCGCGACTGACGACGCGGGCCGCCGCAGGGCTCAGCGCTTGGGGCCGGCGTCCGTCCAGCCGGCCTCCAGGACGGCCTCGGAGCTCGACACCATGCCCGGCTCAAGTCCTCCCCGCTGCCCGCGCGGCTCGACCAGTACGGTCTCGGTGCCCAGCGCCCGCCCGGTGGCCTCGTCGAAGATCAGTCGGCTCTCCCGCAGCCCGGTCCTGTCGTCGTCCTGCCGGATGGCCGCGGCCGTGCCGGTGCGGCCCTCGGCGTCGGTGACGTTCTCGATGACCTTGACGGAGCCGAGCCCGGCCAGCATGCGGAAGGCGGCCCCGCGTACCTGCGGCGTCACCGGCATGTCGACGATCAGTCCGACGCTGACGGTGAACAGCCAGGTGTCGGAGGCCATCTCCACGCTGGACGACTCGGTCGAATGCCCGTCGTAGCTGTCGAGCAGCCACTTCTTCAGCTTCGCCGGCTCGTCCGGCAGGCCGCGCAGGTCCTTCATCGTGACGTTGCGGCCGAGCCAGAACACCTTGTCGCCGTCCACGAGGGGGGTGTGGCTGGTCGTGGGCTTGCCTTCCGAGGTCGGCAGGCGCAGCCGGCTCAGCTTCTTCGCGGGCGGGACCACCTCGATCTCGCCGGGCGAGCCGGCCCGTTCCCAGGCCAGCCGGTCGGCCTCGGTCGCGGGCAACGCGCCGAGCCGCTGCTGGCGGCTCCACTGCTCGCCGCCGGTCGCGCGCGGCGTCCACTCCTCGTTGCGCTCCCGGTCCACCACCAGGTAGCCGCCCTGGACGGCCGGGTAGACGTACCTGCTCACCGACGAGGTGTACCACCAGTCGCCGGTGCGGTCGGGCTGCCGGTCGGCCTTCTCCGCGGCGGCCAGCAGCACCTCCCTGGCCGACAGCGTGACCTTGCGCGGCGTCGCCGACGCGCTCTGCCCGGCCTGCGGAGCCTGCTTCCGGGGCGCCGGAGCCGCGTTCCCCGCCACCACGACGGCCACCGCGGTCGCCCCAGCCGCGAGGGCCGCGAGCCCCCACACCGGCCGTACGGCCGTGCGCCGGCGCCGGGACCCGCGCGGCCCGGACATGGCGTGCGCGAGCTCGGCGGCCCTGGTGTGCTCGTCCACCGGCCGGTCGCCGAGGTGCGCGGGCCGCGCGGCCCGGAGTTCGTCCATCGGGTTCATGACCACTCCTCGCTGAGGTTGCGCACGTAGTGACGGGACGGTTCGGCGGACTCCATGGCTCGCGTGAGCCGCTTGCGGGCCCGGTGCAGCCGGACGCGGAAGGCCGCCGACGAGCAGCCGACGACCCGGGCGCCCTCCTTGGGCGACAGCCCGTGCCAGGCGACCAGCATGAGCACCTCCCGGTCGTCCTCGTGCAGCTCGGCCAGCGCGCGCAGCACGCCCATGCGCTCGGTCACCTGCTCGGCCACGTCCGGGCGGCCGTCCTCGGTCCACGAGCTCAGCTCGGCGGCCAGCGCGTCCCTGCGCGCCTGCGAGCGGGCGTCGTCGCGCAGGAGGTTGCGCGCCACGCCGAGCAGCCACGGCAGCGGCGGCTCGGGCACGTCGTCCAGCCGCCGCCACGCGATGGCGAACGTCTCGCTCACCACCTCGTCGGCCACCTGCCGGCCCGCACGACTGACCGCGTAGGCCCACACCCGTTGTCGGCATTCGTCGTACATGCCGGTGAAACGGTGGGAATCATCCGTCACCGCGCAGCCCCTTCGTCCCTGATGCGTTCTTCTGACACCGGGAAGTGGTGGGAACGTCCGTGTTGTTACAGCTCGCCGGAAAAAGCAGAGGCCCCGCCCCCGGTGGCGTTCCGGGACGGGGCCTGCTCGACCTGGCCTACTTGGCGTTGGCCTTGAGGTAGTCGCTGTTCATCTGGGCGATCGTGTCCAGCGGGATGCCCTTGGGGCACACCGCCGTGCACTCGCCGGTGTTCGTGCAGCCGCCGAAGCCCTCGGCGTCCATCTGGTCCACCATGGCCTTCGCGCGGGTCAGGCGCTCGGGCTGGCCCTGGGGCAGCAGGCTGAGGTGGGTGATCTTGGCGGCGGTGAACAGGGAGGCCGAGCCGTTCGGGCAGGCGGCCACGCAGGCGCCGCAGCCGATGCAGGTCGCGGCGTCGAACGCGGCGTCGGCGTCCTCCTTGCGCACCGGGACGCTGTGCGCGTCCGGGGCCGAGCCGGCCGGGACCGAGACGAAGCCGCCCGCCTGGATGATGCGGTCGAACGCGCTGCGGTCCACGACCAGGTCCTTGACCACCGGGAACGGCGCGGCGCGCCACGGCTCGATGGTGATCTCGGCGCCGTCCTCGAAGTGGCGCATGTGCAGCTGGCAGGTCGTCGTGGCGCGCTGCTCGCCGTGCGCCACGCCGTTGATGACCATGCCGCACATGCCGCAGATGCCCTCACGGCAGTCGTGGTCGAAGGCGATCGGGTCGTCGCCCTCCAGGATCAGCCGTTCGTTCAGCACGTCCAGCATCTCCAGGAACGACATGTCCGGGGACACGTCCTCCACCCGGTACGTCACCATGCGCCCGGCGTCCGAGGGGGCGCTCTGACGCCAGACCTTGAGGGTCAGGTTCACTTGTAGCTCCGCTGGGTCATCTTGACGTACTCGTACTCGAGCGGTTCCTTGTGCAGCACCGTCTCGCCGGAGGGCGTGCGCTCCCAGGCCGAGACGTGCGCGAAGTGCTCGTCGTCGCGCAGGGCCTCGCCGTCGGGGTCCTGGGACTCGGCGCGGAAGTGGCCGCCGCAGGACTCGGTGCGGACGAGGGCGTCCAGGCACATGAGCTCGGCCAGGTCGAAGAAGTCGGCGACGCGGCCGGCCTTCTCCAGGACCTGGTTCAGCTCCTCGGCGGTGCCGGACACCTTGACGTTCTTCCAGAACTCCTCGCGCAGCTCGGGGATGCGCTCCAGGGCCTTGCGCAGCGACTCCTCGGTGCGCTCCATGCCGCAGTAGTCCCACATGAGCTTGCCCAGCTCGCGGTGGAAGGAGTCGGGGGTGCGGGTGCCGTTCACCGACATCAGGCGGTCGATCCGGGTCCGGACCTTGATCTCCGCCTCGGCCACGGCCTCCTCGTCCACCTCGCCGTACGGGCCGTTGGCCAGGTAGTCGCCGATCGTGGTGGGCAGCACGAAGTACCCGTCGGCCAGGCCCTGCATCAGCGCCGAGGCGCCGAGCCGGTTCGCGCCGTGGTCGGAGAAGTTGGCCTCGCCGATCACGAACAGGCCGGGGATCGTGGACTGCAGGTCGTAGTCCACCCACAGGCCGCCCATCGTGTAGTGGACGGCGGGGTAGATGCGCATCGGCACGTCGTACGGGTTCTCGCCGGTGATGCGCTCGTACATCTCGAAGAGGTTGCCGTACTTCTTCTCCACGGCGTCGCGGCCGAGCCGGCCGATGGCGTCGCGGAAGTCGAGGTAGACGCCGAGCCCGCCGGAGCCGACGCCGCGGCCCTCGTCGCAGACGTTCTTGGCGGCGCGGGAGGCGATGTCACGCGGGACGAGGTTGCCGAAGGCCGGGTAGATGCGCTCCAGGTAGTAGTCGCGCTCCTCCTCCGGGATGTCGCCGGGGGCCCGGTCGTCGTCCTTGCGCAGCGGCACCCACACGCGGCCGTCGTTGCGCAGCGACTCCGACATCAGCGTCAGCTTCGACTGGTACTCGCCGGAGACCGGGATGCAGGTCGGGTGGATCTGCGTGTAGCACGGGTTCGCGAAGTACGCCCCGCGCTCGTGCGCCCGCCAGATGGCCGTCGTGTTGCAGCCCTTGGCGTTCGTGGACAGGAAGAACACGTTGCCGTAACCGCCGGTGGCCAGCACCACGGCGTCGGCCAGGTGCCGCTCGATCTCGCCGGTCACCATGTCGCGCACGATGACGCCGCGCGCCCGGCCGTCGGAGACGATCAGGTCGAGCATCTCGTGGCGGGTGTGCATCTCCACGGTCCCGGCCGCGATCTGCCGCTCCAGCGCCTGGTAGGCGCCCAGCAGGAGCTGCTGGCCCGTCTGGCCGCGGGCATAGAACGTGCGGGAGACCTGGGCGCCGCCGAACGAGCGGGTGTCCAGCAGGCCGCCGTACTCGCGGGCGAACGGCACGCCCTGGGCCACGGCCTGGTCGATGATGTTCACCGACACCTGGGCCAGGCGGTAGACGTTCGACTCGCGGGCGCGGAAGTCGCCGCCCTTGACGGTGTCGTAGAAGAGCCGGTAGATCGAGTCGCCGTCGCCGCGGTAGTTCTTGGCGGCGTTGATGCCGCCCTGGGCGGCGATGGAGTGGGCGCGCCGGGGCGTGTCCTGGTAGCAGAACGACTTGACGTTGTAGCCCAGCTCGCCCAGGGTCGCCGCGGCCGAGCCGCCCGCCAGTCCGGTGCCGACGACGATCACGTTGAGCTTGCGCTTGTTGGCCGGGTTGACCAGCTTGGCGCTGAACTTCCGCTTCTCCCACCGCTCCTCGATGGGACCGGCGGGCGCCTTGGTGTCCCGGATCTCCGAGCCTTCGGTGTACTTCACTTCACAACTCCGAACGTGATGGCGAGGGGCGGGGCCAGGAAGCCGACGACCAGGACCGCCGAGACGAGGGCGGCCGTCAGGCGCAGGCCGCGGTAGCGGCTGCGGTTGGCCCAGCCCAGCGTCTGGAACGCGCTCCAGATGCCGTGCCGCAGGTGCAGGCCGACCATGACGACGGCCACGAGGTAGATGAGGGTCACCCACCAGCGGGACGGGTCGAAGCCGGCGACCATGCGGTCGGCGGGCTCGGAGTCGAAGCCCTTGGGGTTGACGACGCCGAAGGTCAGGTCGAGCAGGTGCCAGATCACGAACAGCAGGATCGTCAGGCCGCCGAACCGCATGATGTGCGTGGCGTAGCCGTTGGCCTGCGACTTCTTGGCCACGTACTTGACCGGACGGGCCTTGGCCGCCTTGCGCGCCAGCGAGATCGCGGCCCACATGTGCAGCACGACCGAGACGACGAGCCCGATCTCCAGGATCGTCAGCACCGTCCGGTACGGCGCGATGGGCTCAAGGAGCGTGCGCAGGGCGACGGCGTACTCGTTGAACGAGTCCTTGCCGAGGAAGATCTTCAGGTTGCCCAGCATGTGCAGGACGAGGAAGGACACCATCACGGCGCCCGTGACGGCCATGACGACTTTCTTGCCGTTCGACGAGCTCAGGAACCGGCTCGGCTTCTTGGACGTCGGTGCGGGCGAGGCACCCTTGGGGGCGTTAACAGGCGCGGTGGCGGCGCCGCGCTCTATCGTGGCAGTCACGTTTGAACGCTAGGTATCCAGCAATGATCCGTCCAAGTCATCGCGGATCTGGTTTCCATAGCTTCCGGCTATGATGCTTGGTTTATACGGTCGGCATAAGGAAAAATGCTCGGCCGGTGCGAGGAAAATCACATGCAGTTGCAGCAGCTCGCCTACTTCGTCGCGGTCGCGGAGACCAGGCACTTCACCCAGGCGGCCGAGCGCATGCGGGTCGCCCAGCCCTCGCTCAGCAAGCAGATCAAGGCTCTGGAGAACGATCTCGGCGCCCCGCTGTTCTCCCGCGCGCGCGGCAACGTCACGCTGACGGCCGCGGGCGAGGCGCTGCTGCCGCTGGCCCGCCGGATGCTGGCCGACGCCGACACCGCCCGGCAGGAGGTGGCCGAGCTGGCCGGGCTGCGCCGGGGCCGGGTGCGGCTGGGGGCCACGCCGTCGTTGTGCGCGGGCCTGCTGGCCGACGCGCTGGCGCGCTTCCACCGGGCCTACCCGGGGGTGGAGCTGCTGGTGGAGGAGGGCGGCTCGCGTGACCTGGTCAGGGCGCTGGCCAGGGGGCAGCTCGACCTGTCGCTGATCATCATGCCGCTGCAGAGCGACGACCCCTCCCTGGTGACCGAGGAGATCCTGCGGGAGAACCTGGTCGTGGTCGCGCCCTCGCACGAGCGGGCGCGGGGGCCGTACCTGCGGATCGAGGACCTGCGCGGCCGGCAGATGGTGATGTTCCGGCGCGGTTACGACCTGCGCGAGGCCACCCTCGCCGCCTGCCGTCAGGCCGGGTTCGAGCCCCGGTTCTCGGTGCAGGGCGGCGAGATGGACGCGGTGCTGCGGTTCGTGGAGGCGGGGCTCGGCGTGGCCGTGGTGCCGTCGATGGTGCTCGACGGGCGGCCGGGGCTGTCCGGCACGCCGCTGGCCCCGCCCGGTCTGAGCCGGACGATCGCCCTGGCCCACCGCAAGGACGTCGAGCCGACCAGGGCAGCGCAGGCGTTCCGGGAGACCCTGCTCGCCTTCGTGGTGGAGGCCGGACAGGAAGGCACGCTTCCGCAAGGGGTCGAGCTCATCGCAGAATGAGCAGCAACAGCCCGACTCCCCCGGGAAGGCATTGTGTGACGGCAAACCTCAACGAGCCGCTGACACTGCTCCTCATCGAGGACGACGACGGCGACGCCTTCCTCGTCGAAGAACTGCTCAACCAGGCCGAGGCGCCACCGACGATCTTCTGGGCGCGCAGCCTCCAGGAGGCCAAGGCCAAGCTCGACCCGACGATCCAGTGCGTCCTCGTCGACCTCACCCTGCCCGACGCCAGCAGGCTGGAGGCGCTGGAGGAGGTGCTGGCGCTGGCGCCGCACGCGGCCGTCCTGGTCCTCACCGGCCTCAGGGACGTGCACGTCGGCGTGGCCGCCGTACAAGCGGGCGCCCAGGACTACCTGGTCAAGCAGGACATCGACGCCCGCCTGCTGGCCAGGTCGATCAGGTACGCCATGGAGCGCAAGCGCGCCGACCTGGCGCAGCTCAGGCTGTTCGAGGCCGAGCTGACCGCCAAGGAGAACGCCCGCCTGGAGAGCGGCCTGCTGCCCGTGCCCCTGCTGCGCACCGAGGCGATCACGCACCAGATCCGCTACCTGCCGGGCAACCAGGGAACCCTGCTGGGCGGCGACTTCCTCGACATGGTCCAGACCGCCGACGGCGCGGTGCACGTCGTGGTGGGCGACGTCTGCGGCCACGGGCCCGACGAGGCCGCGCTCGGCGTGGCGCTGCGCATCGCCTGGCGCACGCTGGTGCTGGCCGGTCAGACCGACGACACGCTGCTGCGCACGATGGACGCCCTCCTGCGCGCCGAGCGCAAGGCGCCCGAGATCTTCACCACGCTCTGCATGGCCACCTTCACGCCCGACCTGCGCCAGGCCCGGATGCGCGTGGTCGGGCACCCGCCGCCGGTGCTGATCCGCGACGGCGTGCCCGCGGTGCTGGCCGGCACGCCCTCGGGGCCGCCGCTCGGCATCTTCCCCGACGCCGAGTGGACGGTCATCGACGTGCCCCTGGGCGAGGACTGGTCGATCATGCTCTACACCGACGGCCTGATCGAGGCGGCCGTCGGCGGCCAGAAGGAGCTGCTCGGCGTCGAGGGCCTGGTCGGGCTGGTGCGCGAGCACGGCGTGATCGACCTCGACCGGCTGATCAGGCACGCCGGCAGGCTCAGCGACGATCTCGCGGTGGTCCTGGTGTCGAGGAGGAAGGCATGAGCATCCATCCGCTGCCGCCGCCGAAGGCGCCGACCGGGCTCGGCCGGCTGCCGGTGGCCCGCTGGTTCCTGGCCATCGGCGTGCTGGCGGGGTTCGCGTTCGCGACCGGCGTGGTGGTCACCATGTCGATGATCGCGCACGCGCGGGCCCTGGGGCCGAGGCCCGAGATCGCCGCGCAGCTCGACCGGCTCAACGTGGCGCTGATCGTGCTGTTCGGGGTGCTGCTGGCGGGTGGGGCGGGCCTGGCGTTCGTGATCAGGTACGCCGTGCTCAAGCCCATCGACCAGCTCACCGAGCAGGTCCGCACGGTCGCCGCCGGCGACTTCGACCACCGGCTCGGCGTCGACCGGCCGGCCGAGCTGAGCGAGCTGTCCAGCCACGTCGACTCCATGCGCCGCCGCATCCTCTCGGCCTGGCGCGGGGCCGCCGACCAGGCCGACGAGCTGCGCAGGTCCAACGGCGAGCTGGAGCAGTTCGCCTACGTCGCCAGCCACGACCTGCAGGAGCCGCTGCGCAAGGTCGCCAGCTTCACCCAGATGCTGGAGCAGCGGTACGGCCCGCAGCTCGACGACCGCGCCCGCCAGTACATCCACTACGCGGTCGACGGCGCCAAGCGCATGCAGCTCCTGATCAACGACCTGCTCGACTTCTCCCGGGTGGGCCGGGTGAGCGGCGAACGGCTGCCGACCGACTCCGGTGAGGCCCTGGACCGGGCCCTGGAGAACCTGTCGGCCACGATCGAGGACACCGGCGCCACCGTCACCCGCGACGGCCTGCCCGTGGTCGAGGGCAACCGGACGCAGCTCACGCAGCTCTTCCAGAACCTCGTCGAGAACGCGATCAAGTTCCGCTCCGAGGACCCGCCGCGCGTGCGCCTGACGGCCGAGCGCAAGGGCGACATGTGGGAGTTCAGCTGCTCCGACAACGGCATCGGCGTCGAACCCAAGTACGCCGACCGCATCTTCCTGATCTTCCAGCGGCTCCACCCCCGGGACGTGTACCCCGGCACCGGCATCGGCCTGGCGCTCTGCCGGAAGATCGTCGAGTACCACGGCGGGCAGCTCTGGCTCGACGCCGAACCGGCCGATCAGGGCACGACGTTCCGCTGGACGCTGCCGGCGGCGGGAGGCGACGCATGACGGACTGGCGCCCGATCGACGTGCTCCTCGTGGAGGACGACCAGGGGGACATCCTGCTCACCAGGGAGGCGTTCGACCTCAACAAGGTGCGCAACCGGCTCAACGTGGTCAACGACGGCGAGCAGGCGATGGCCTACCTGCGGCAGGAGGGCGCCTACGCCGGCGCGCCGCGGCCCGACCTGATCCTGCTCGACCTCAACCTGCCCCGGATGAACGGCCTGGAGGTGCTGAGCGAGGTCAAGGCCGACGCCGCCCTGCGGACGATCCCCGTGGTGATCCTGACGACCTCGGAGGCGGAGGAGGACATCCTGCACAGCTACCGGCTGCACGCCAACGCCTATGTCGCGAAGCCGGTGGATTTCGAGCAATTTATCCGTGTTGTCCGGCAAATAGATGATTTTTTCGTGACCGTCGTGAAGCTGCCGGCCGCCGGTCCGCGGCCCTGACGCGTATACGTGACAGGAATCACAGTAGGTCATCGAAAAAGTGAGTGACCCCGCTCACAAAATCGTATGCGGTCGTCGTAACGTATCCCCCACCAATGCGCGCCCAGAGCGGTACCGCACCCGCCGTACGCGCGCCCAGTGAAACGACCCGGACCCCCCTGTGTGCAGGGTCCGCGGGAGGTGGAGAGGTCCGCGATGACCCAGACGACGCCCGAAGCCCCGCTCAGAAGGCAACGTGCCCAGGTGAGGGTGCGCACGCTGCGCACCGACAGGTGGTGGCTGGTCCCGCTGCTGACCTTCCTCGGGCTCAGCTCGTTCCTCGTCTACGGCGTGTGGGCGATCATCGACGGCAGTTATTTCGTCGATCCGTACATCGCCCCGTTCGCCTCGCCCTGTCTGACCACGGCGTGTCCCGAGGGCGCGCGGCTGTTCGGGTGGGCGCCGATCGGCGACTGGTTCACCCTGCCGCCGGGGCTGCTCATCCTCGGCCTGCCGGGCGGGTTCCGGCTCACGTGCTACTACTACCGCAAGTCGTACTACCGGTCGTTCTGGCTGTCGCCGGCCGCGTGCGCCGTCCAGGAGCCGCACGGCAAGTACACCGGTGAGACCCGGTTCCCGCTGATCCTGCAGAACATCCACCGGTACTTCTTCTACGCGGCCATCGTGATCGGCCTCGTGCTGGCCTACGACGCCGTCCTGGCGCTGGTGCACAAGCCGCAGGGCCTCGGCACCTGGATCCTGGTCGTCAACGCCGTGCTGATCAACACGTACACGTTGTCGTGCCACTCCTGCAGGCACATCACCGCGGGCAGGCTCAACCACTTCTCCCGTCACCCGCTGCGCTACAAGGCCTGGACGTTCGTCTCCAAGCTCAACGCCAAGCACCAGCAGCTCGCCTGGGCCTCGATGTTCTCGGTCATGATCGCCGACTTCTACGTCCGCATGGTCGCCAAGGGCGTCATCGCCTTCCCGTTCGCATAAAGGACTTCTTCCAGTGGAAATCGAGCGTCACGAATACGACGTCGTCGTCATCGGTGCGGGCGGCGCCGGGCTGCGGGCCGCCATCGAGGCCCGTCAGCAGGGCAAGCGCACGGCGATCGTCTGCAAGTCGCTGTTCGGCAAGGCCCACACCGTCATGGCCGAGGGCGGCGCGGCCGCCGCGATGGGGAACGTCAACTCCGACGACAACTGGATGGTGCACTTCCGTGACACCATGCGGGGCGGCAAGTTCCTCAACAACTGGCGCATGGCCGAGCTGCACGCCAAGGAGGCCCCCGACCGCGTCTGGGAGCTGGAGGCGTGGGGCGCGCTGTTCGACCGCACCAAGGACGGCAAGATCAGCCAGCGGAACTTCGGCGGTCACGAGTACCCGCGGCTCGCACACGTGGGCGACCGTACCGGCCTGGAGCTGATCCGCACCCTCCAGCAGCGGGTCGTCGCGCTGCAGCAGGAGGACTTCGAGACGCACGGCGACCACGAGGCCTACATCAAGGTCTTCGCCGAGTGCACGGTCACCCGCCTGCTGAAGGACGGCGACCGCATCTCCGGCGCGTTCGGCTACTGGCGCGAGACCGGCAACTTCCTGCTGTTCGACGCCCCCGCCGTGGTCCTGGCCACCGGCGGCATCGGCAAGTCGTACGTCGTCACCTCCAACTCCTGGGAGTACACCGGCGACGGCCACGCCCTGGCCCTGCTCGCCGGCGCCAACCTGATCAACATGGAGTTCATCCAGTTCCACCCCACCGGGATGGTCTGGCCGCCGTCGGTGCGCGGCATCCTCGTCACCGAGTCCGTCCGGGGCGACGGCGGCGTGCTGCGCAACTCCGAGGGCAAGCGCTTCATGTTCGACTACATCCCCGAGGTGTTCAAGGACAAGTACGCCACCACCGAGGAGGAGGGCGACCGCTGGTACACCGACCAGGCCAACAACCGGCGCCCGCCGGAGCTGCTGCCGCGTGACGAGGTGGCCCGCGCGATCAACTCCGAGGTCAAGGCGGGCCGCGGATCGCCCCAGGGCGGCGTCTTCCTCGACGTCTCCACCCGCCTGCCGGCCGAGGAGATCAAGAAGCGGCTGCCGTCGATGCACCACCAGTTCAAGGAGCTGGCCGACGTCGACATCACCGCCGAGCCCATGCAGGTGGGCCCGACCTGCCACTACATCATGGGCGGCGTCGAGGTCGACGCCGACACCGGCGCGGCGGCCGTGCCCGGCCTGTTCGCGGCGGGCGAGGTGTCCGGCGGCATGCACGGGTCCAACCGGCTGGGCGGCAACTCGCTGTCCGACCTGCTGGTGTTCGGGCGACGCGCGGGCGCGGGCGCGGCGGCCTACGTCGACGGGCTCAAGGCCCGTCCCAAGGTCGTCCAGGAGCTCGTGGACGCGGCCCGCGAGGAGGCCCTGGCGCCCCTCCAGCGCGACGGCGAGAACCCGTACGAGGTGCATCACGAGCTCCAGCGGACGATGAACGAGCTGGTCGGCATCATCCGCAAGGCCGAGGAGGTCTCCGAGGCCATGGAGGTCGTGGAGAAGCTCAAGGAGCGGGTGCGCCAGGTCGGCGCGGCCGGCTCGCGGATCTACAACCCAGGCTGGCACCTGGCCATCGACCTGCGGAACATGGTCCTGGTCTCCGAGTGCGTGGCCCGCGCCGCCCTCCTGCGCGAGGAGAGCCGCGGCGGCCACACCCGCGACGACTTCCCCGGGATGAACCCGGAATGGCGCCGCAAGCTGCTCGTCTGCTCCACCGCGGACGGCACCGACGTCCAGGTCGTGGAGAAGGTCCAGCCGTCCATGCGCGACGACCTGATCACCCTGTTCGACCGGGACGAGCTGAAGAAGTACCTCACCGACGAAGAGATGGCCGAGTTCGACGGGATTGCCAAATGAGTTACAAGGCGAAGTTCAAGGTCTGGCGTGGTGAGGGCGGCGAGGGCAAGCTCGAGGACTTCACGGTCGAGGTGAACGAGGGCGAGGTCGTCCTCGACATCATCCACAGGCTGCAGGCCACGCAGGCCCCGGACCTGGCGGTGCGCTGGAACTGCAAGGCCGGCAAGTGCGGCTCGTGCAGCATGGAGATCAACGGCAAGCCGCGTCTGGGCTGCATGACCCGGATGTCCACCTTCTCCGAGGACGAGACCATCACGGTCACCCCGATGCGGACCTTCCCCGTCATCAAAGACCTGGTCACCGACGTGTCCTTCAACTACCAGAAGGCCCGCGAGATCCCCTCGTTCACCCCGCCGGCGGGCGTCCGGCCCGGCGAGTACCGCATGCAGCAGGTCGACGTCGAGCGCTCGCAGGAGTTCCGCAAGTGCATCGAGTGCTTCATGTGCAACAACGTCTGCCACGTGATCCGCGACCACGAGGAGAACAAGCCGGCCTTCGCCGGTCCGCGTTTCCTCATGCGGATCGCCGAGCTGGACATGCACCCGTACGACGTGGCCGACCGGCAGGAGTCCGCCCAGGAGGAGCACGGGCTCGGCTACTGCAACATCACCAAGTGCTGCACCGAGGTCTGCCCCGAGCACATCAAGATCACTGACAACGCGCTGATCCCGATGAAGGAGCGCGTGGCCGACCGCAAGTACGACCCGCTGGTCTGGCTGGGCAACAAGATCTTCAAGCGCGCCAAGTAGGCGGAAAAGCGGAAGCGGGGGCCGGACGGATCCGGCCCCCGCTTCCGCTTTGTGCTACTTGCGGCCCCAGCGCTTCTTCCGGCTCTTGGGGTCCTGCATCTCCTTGGTGGCGCCCTCGGGGGGCTGCGGCGGCAACGGCTGGACGACCGTCGCGGCGTCCCCCTCCGGCGGCAGGTACGGCGGCGGCCGGTAGCCCTCCGGCGGCTCCGGCTGCTCGGCCTGCGGTCGCACCGGCGGTCGGGGCTGCACCGGCTGCTTCGGCTCGAACAGGGACGGGCCCTGCTGCCAGGGTTCGGAGTCGCCGCTCTCGGCCGCCGCCGCCGGGGCGAGCGGGAACTCGCGCTCGTCCTCGTACGGCTTCCCGCCGCCCGGCGGGATCTCGGCCGGCGGCTGCTCGGCCGGGATCAGCGGCTCGAACGGGTCACGGTAGTCCTGGGCGGGCTGCGGCGGCTCGTTGTAGGAGTCGAACTCGTCCGGGTGCAGCACGACGGGCTCGGGCGGGGTCGCCGGCATCGTGGCGGGCATGTTGGCGGGCACGGTCGGCGCCGGCTCGGGCGGGTAGCCGCCCTGGGGCCCGTACGGGTCGTGGTAGGCCGGGTCGTGGTGGGCCGGGCCGTAGCCGGGCTGCCCGGCGGGGTAGGTCTGGATCGGGACGAAGCTGATGATCGGCGCGTACGCCGTGCCTCCGGGGTAGCCGGGGGCGGGGAAGGACGCCGTGGCGTAACCGGGTCCGGCGGGGTAGCCGGGCGGGGGCGCGTCCGGGCGGCCCATCGGGGAGGCCATCGGGGGGCCCGCCTTGCGCACGGCCGCCGCGTGGGCCATGCGGCGCAGCCGTCCCTCGAAGATGAGCACCGCGAACAGCGCGAGCAGGACCAGCACCAGCGCCGGGATGCTGAGCTTCTGCGTCAGCGACTTCTGGTCGAACTCCGGCGCGGCCGCGCGCACCTCGAGCTGGACCGAGTCCGTGGTCGGGGCGGTGTCGGCGGTCAGCGGGGCGGTCGTGGCGGGCGGGTCCGTCGGCGCGACGGACGGCATCTCGACGGACGGTTCCGTCGTCTGCTCCGTGGGCAGCGGCCCGGCCGTGGTCTGCGCGGTGGGCAGGGGCGCCAGCGGCTGCTGCGTCGTCTCCTGGACGGGCGGGGGCGTGGGGGCCGTGGTGGTCTTGGGCGGCTTCGGGGCCTTCGTGGTCTTCGTCGGGCTCGCGGTGACGGTGTGGGTGATCGTCGTCTCCGGAGCCTCCTCCGGCGTGGGCGTGCCCAACGTCGTCGTGACCGTGACCGTGGTCTGCGGATCGCAGGTCTGGCCCGCGTCGCACGGCTCCACCGCCGGGTCGAACGCCGCGCGGCTGACCGAAGCGCTCGCGCTCTGACCGACGAAGGGAGCCACGCCGACGCCCGTGAGCCCGAGCGCTAGGACGATCGCGGACACGGCCGTCGCTCGCGTGCGTGCCACCGGAGCCCTCCGCATAGTCCCGGAACCATGGTCAAGGGAATACTAGTCGGGTCAAAGCAACAGTAAAGACGGAATTACCATACGTTTCGCGGCTTATGGCGGCGTTTTGCTCGCGTAACCAGCCACAAGGCCCCCAGCAGGACGCCGATCGCCCCGATGACCAGCGAGAAGCCGCGCGGCCCGTCCAGCGGGCTGGTGTACGCGACCGGACGAACCGGTTTCCGCGCCTCCACGACCTGCACCGGCCACGGCGCCCCGGCCCCCGACTCCGGCGCCAGACTCACCGCCCCGCCGCCGGGAACCACTCCCGCTTGCACCCCACCACCGACGCCCCCCGGCGCCACACCCCCGGCGACGCCTCCCGGGGCCATGCCTCCCGCGACACCTCCGGGCACCATGCCCCCGGCCACGCCTCCCGGCGCCACACCCCCGGCAACGGTCCCCGGCGCCACCCCTCCGGCCACACTGCCCGGTGGCATACCGCCGGGCAGGCTCTGATGGGTCATCCCCGGCACCCCGCCCTGCGCCAGCCCTGCCGCACCGGACAGCCCTCCGTGCGCCGCACCACCGGGCACGCTTCCCGCCACGCCACCAGGCAGACTCCCGCTCACACCGCCCGGCACACCCCCCAGGCTCCCCGCCAGTCCACCCGGCAAGCCGCCCGAGGCACCGCCAGGCAGACGCCTCGTCAGTCCGCTCGACAAGCCGCCCGCCGCGCCACCTGGCGGGTGCCCCGTCAGTCCGCTCGACAAGCCGCCCGCCGCGCCGCCAGGCAGGCTGCCGGGGACGCCGTTTCGTGCCGTCCCCCGAGCGCCGGTGGGCGCCCGGCCGGTCGTTCCGGGGGCGAGGCCCTGGCCCACGCCTCCCGCACGTGGGAACGCCCCCAGGGTTCCGCCTGTGCCTCCCTGTCGCGGCGCCCGCGCCACGCCCCCGCCGCCGACGCGCGGAAGCGCCCCTCGGGCTCCACCGGTGATCGGCAAACCTGCGGCTCCTCCAGGGAGGCCACCCCTTCCCGCCGTCGTACCGGCCCCTCCGGGGAGGACGCCTCTTCCCGCCGTCGTACCGGCCCCTCCGGGGAGGACGCCTCGCGTCTTTCCGCCCGCCCCCGGCGCCAGACCGGCGACGCCTCCGCCCGTCCCCGCGAGGAGCCCGGCGGCGCCCGGCTGCTGCCCCTGTCCGCCTGCCACCTGCCGGCCCGGCCGCCTCCGCTTGTGGGGGGCCGTGGCCGGAACGGGCACCGCCTGCCCGCTGATCGTGGCGGCCTCGCGCGGCATCTCATCGGCGACCTGCATGGACGTGGTCCTGTTGATGGTGGTCAGCCCACCGGAGGGCGTCCGCATCCGGGCCACCGCCGCGAGCACGACTTCCTTGGCCCCCTCGGGCGCCTGGAAGGTCACGTCCAGCGCCCGCTCCCCGAAGATCGGCCCAAGGGCGCAGACCCGCGCGCCGGGCAGCGTACCGCCATCGGAAGCCGAGCCCTCCACGCCGGCCAGCGCCCGCGCGGCCAGCACCCCGGCCGCCTGCCGCCCCCCACCGACCTGCCCCCCATCCGGCCCACCCTCAGCCGGAAACATCCCTCGACCACCCTCAGCCTGAGACATCCCCTGACCACCCTCGGCCTGAGACACCCCCTGGCCGCCCTCAACCCGCGGAACGCCCCAACCGCCCTCAAGCCGGGACGTCCCCCGACCGCCCTCAACCCGCTGAACGCCCCGACCACTCTCAGCCCGGGACATCCCCCGGCCGTCCTCAGCCCGAGGAACGCCTCGACCGTCCTCCGCCCGCAACACTCCCCGGCCGCCCGCAGCCCACGGCGCGCCCTGACCGGCTTCAGCCCACGGCGCGCCCTGTCCTGCCTCCGCGCGCGGAACCCTCTGACCGGCCTCGGCGTGCGGCAGTTCCTGAGCCGCGCCACCCGGCGGCATCCACTGACCGGCCCCGACCGGCGGGGCGTCCTGCGCGCCCGGCGCTCCCGGCGCTCCCGGCGCGCCCGGGCCGAACTGTGCCGCCTCCCGGTCTGCGCCCATCTGCGGCGCGCTCCGACCGGCCTCGGCCCGCGGCGCGCCGCGACCGGCCTCCGCGCGGGTCAGGCGCCGACCCGGCGCCGGCCGCCACGCCTCCGGTTCCTCCGGGAACGCCCCGGCATCCGGATCCGTCGCACGTCCGGCGCTCCACGGCCCCGATACGGGATCCCCTCCGGATGCCGGAACCCCACCAAGAGCCTCGGAACCCTCGGAAGCCTCGGACCCCTCGGCCCCACCGGCCGACAGCCGGGAAGCAGCGGAGGGCGACGGGCACGCCAACCCCGACAACGCCGCCGCCGGACTGGTCGCCACCGCGACCCTGGCCCCCTTGCCCATGCCGTTGAGCCGGACCCTGAAACGCTGGACGTCACCCGTCCTGATCCACTGCCCCACACCCTCGGGGCCGCTCACGCGTTCGAGCACGAGCGTCACCCCCGCCGCCGCCACAGGCACGGAGGGCAACGCCACCAGGATCAGCGCTCCAGAAAGGATCCAGCCACGCCGCATCACTCCACTCCCCCACTGCGACAAATCACGTGTAGTAATCGTTATGTCACAGAGAGAGACGGTCTAATCCTGCTGAAGCAGACTCTCCACGGTCTTCATGATCGGCAGGTCGGCGCCCAGCCACTCCACGTCGTAGTACTCCCCCGGCCCCAGCCAGCGAAGAGCCAGGTGCTCACGGGCCTCGGGCGTGCCGGAGGTGAGCGTGGCCAGCCAGACGCGCAGGACGTACCCCTCCGACAACGCCCAGTCCTCGCCCACGCGCGCGCCCACCGCGATCTCCACGCCGAGTTCCTCGCGGCACTCCCGGACCAGCGCGGCCACCTCGCTCTCCCCCGGGTCCACCTTGCCGCCGGGGAACTCCCAGCCCCCGGCCAGCGCGGCGGGCGCGGCGCGCTGCGCGGCCAGCACCCTGCCGCCGGGGGCGACGATCACCGCCGCGACCACGATCGTGCTCATGCGTTCGTCATCCTCATAGTGCGGGATTCTGCAGCTTCTTGAGCTGGTCGAGCACATCGGGGTTCTGCAGGGGACGGGTGAAGCCCACCGTGTTGTCGCGCGCCTGGTAGCTCGTGACCTTGATCGGCCCGCAGAGCGTGCACCGGGCCTCCAGCATCTTGCCCTTCGACACGACCAGCCCGACATGACCGGGACTGTCGGCCGACGTGCCCGGCCCGGCGTTGAAGAACACCAGGTCACCGGGCTCCTCCTCGCCCGCTGACACCTTCACCCCGAACGGCCACTGCGTGAACGTGGTGCGCGGGATGCTCAGCCCGGCGGCCCGGTAGGCCGCGTAGATGATGCCCGAGCAGTCGAACGCGTCCGGCCCGGTGCCACCCCACAGGTACGGCTTTCCGCGCTGCGCCAGCGCGAACTGCAGGATCTTGGCCACGACGTCGCTGGGCGCGGCCGCCACCAGGGGGTCGTCGCACTCCTCGGCGGCCTGCGGCGGCACCTCCACCTCACCCGACTTGGCGTACTTCCTGGCGATCTCCTCCACCTGGTCGACGTACCACCAGGCGCGGTTGTAGGTGAACAGGGCCCGCCGGACGTTCTCGGGAGCGCCGTTGCGCTTGAGCATCTTGGCGGCCCCGAGGATGGCGTCGGCCGGGTTGTAGACGTCGCCCACGCCGTCGCCGTCGCCGTCGGAGGCGTACCCGTTGAACGTCGAGGAGATCGGGATCTGCGCCTTGCCGCCCCAGGTCGAGATCAGGAACTGCATCGGGCCGGCCGCGCCCGCGTAGTTGGTGCCGCTCTTGACGCCGGGCAGGTCGGAACGGCCGTGGTCGGTCTCGCGCTTGCCCACGGCGGCCAGGATGGTCCACTGGACGCCGATCTTCTTGCCCCACTTCTTGTACAGGTCGAGGTAGTCGCCCGGGATGTCGGCGGCGCCCGAGTCGGACACCTCCTGCACCTGGGTGCCGCCCTCGCAGTCGACCGAGCCCTCGCCGCCGCCGTTCAGGAAGGACGGCATCGTGACCAGCAGCATCGGCGAGATGATGATCGCGGCCAGCAGCAGGATCCCGGCGAGACCGAGCAGCAGCGCCAGGCGGGTTCGGGAGGACTTCACCGCTAGCTGTCCCCGTCCTGGCCCTCGGTGGCGGGCAGCACGTCGAAGATCCGCCAGTCGGCGCCGAGCTGGCTCACCGTGACCGCCAGGTCCTCGACGTCCTGCCGGTTGCCGCTCTTCGCGGTGACCTGCCTGGTCTCGGTCACGACGAACACGATGGAGGTCTTCTCGATCTGCCTGATCTCCTTCAGCCTGGCCGTGGCCTGGGAGACGATCTGGTCGTCGCGGTTCTGCTGGACGGTGCCCGCCGAGGTGAGCGTCCGGGCGAGGATGTTGCCCAGCTCGGCGGTGGTGAACGTCTTGACCCTCGTGGCGTACGCCGCCGGGTCCTCGTCGTACCTGAAGGTGCCGTAGACGGCGGTGAAGCGCTCGGCGAGGTCCGCCGCCGCGGCCAGCTGCTCCTTCTTCATCGGCAGGTAGGAGTAGACGTCGAACGGCGCGGCGCTGGCCGTGGCCAGCGGTTTGCTCACCGCCGTGGGCGCGGACGCGGACGTCGTGCCCGTAGCAGGCGCCTGCTCGGGCGGATCGTCCGAGCTCGGCCACATCGTGAGGTAGACGCCGACCGCGGCGATGACCACGACGATGGCGGCGAAGGCCAGCCCGCGCTTGTCACCGGACTGAGCCATGGTCAGTCCTTGCCGCGGTTGGGCTTGAGCCAGAAGGGCACCGACGGATCGTCACCCGAGCCGCCGTTGCCGCTGCCGCGCAGCCACAACGGCGGCGCCTCGGACGAGCGGGACGACGACTCGTCCGAGCCGAAGATCCTCGACCCCGACGACGCGCCGGACGGCCGGGACGCGGCCCCCCCGGACCTGGACCCGCCACCGTTCCTGGACCCGCCGCCGTTCCCGGACCCGCCGCTCCTGGACCCGCCGCCGCCGAACAGCCCGCCACCGGAGCCACGCGACCCCGAGGACGGCGAGCCGCCCGACCCGCCGGACCCGCCGAACCGGGAGCCCCGCGAGCCGCCGGACGACCCGCTGCGCGAGCCGCCAGAACCACCACCGCGTGAGGCCCATCCGCCGCCCGACCGCCCGCCGAACCAGCCACCGCCGCCACTGCCGGAACCGCCACCGGAACCGCCACCGGAGGTCGTGGCTCCGGCGACCATGCCCCCGGACGCGGTGCCGCCCGCCGCCGCGCCACCGGAGCCGCCGCGGGCGCCGCCGGCCGTCGCGGGGCGCGTCCGGCTGGCCTGGCCACCGAGGTTGAGCGGGGGCGCCGTGCCCCTGCGGGGTTCGAGCGGAGGCCGGGCCCCCGCCTTGCCGCCGTGCTGGTCGGTGTCGAGCGGCGCGGCCGCCACCGGCATCCGGGTGCCGGCCGAGACGCCCTCGCCCTCCTCGCCGCGCATCCGCGCCTGGGCGACCGCGGCGCCGGCCGCCGCGCCCGCGCCGCTGCCGGCCGCCGCCGCCCTGATGAGCGGCTCGGCCTTGCGCAGGCCCCACCGGCCGAGCTTGGCCCCGGCGACCGGCGGCAACACGTTCGCGGCCCGTTCCAGGACGGGCGAGCTCGCGGCGTCGCCGAGCATGCGGGTGGTGACCGTGTGGCCGCTCAAGGACGCGAACAGGTGCTGGAACGGACGTCGGTAGAAGAACACCGCGATCGTCAGCAGGGCCATGAACAGCACCTGGAGCCCCCAGGGCATGGCCGTGGAGATGATCAGCGCGTACCCGTAGACCAGGACGCTGAGCACGAGCGTCAGCACCGCCTGCCTGAGCAGCGTGCCGACGAGCATCTCCACCCACCGCATGGCGATGATGCGCCCGCTGCCCGGATGCACGCCGACCAGCAGGAACACCGGCCCGAGTATCAGCAGCAGCAGGAAGCCCACCTTGAGCACCAGCAGCGAGACCGCCACCAGGAAGATCAGCAACCCGGCCACCACCGCCGCGATGAGCGCGCCGACGGCCACGCCGAGCCTGCTCGACCAGTCGCGGCCGGAGAAGACGGTGTAGCGGGAGTCGTTCTTGAGCAGCTCGGCGACCTTGACGTACTCGGCCTGGTGGGCGGCGATGTCGGGGGCTGGCTGGCCGGCCACGGCGGGGGCGATCGACTGGGTCTCCAGCATCTTGCGCCCGAAGTCGCGCACGATCGGCTGCTGCGGGTCGGCGGTGCCGAACATGCCCACCAGCCACGGCTTGCAGACCAGCGTGGACCACAGGGCGTCGGCGTTCTGGTCGACGCCGGCCGTGCCGACCTGGCCGTAACCGCCCGGTTTGACCTGCGGGTTCGTCTGGCCGGGTGGCGGCAGGCAGGACGCGCCGCCGGCGCCCGGCAGGCCGGAGAAGGCGGAGTTGACCACCTCGCCCGTCTTGTCGGTCACGACCTTGCCGAGCCCGGTGAAGTCGCCGGGCCTGCTGAAGAACCACACGGCCACGGTGACCGCGAGGACCATCCAGATCACGCCTTCGGCGGTGGTGGTGGCCCGCTTGCGGATCAGGCCGTACCAGGCGAGCCAGATCGCGCCGAGGATCACGATCGGCCGCAGGAACGGCCAGTACATGGCCTCGGACAGGTTCTGGACGATGTCGTCGACGACGTCCTTGATCGACTGGAGCGGTCCTTCGGTCGCGGCCGCCTGGTACGTCGTGATCGTCAGCCGGTCGATGGCCTTGGCCGCGGTGAAGACCCCGTTGGCCCACATGTTGCCGAGCACGGCGACGTAGTCGGAGCAGCCGAGCCCGTGGGTCTGCCAGAACTGGCCGGCCATGCCGAACTGGCCGTAGTTCGTCGTCGGGGCCTGGACGCCGCCCGCGGGAGGCGGCGGCTGGATCATGCCGTCGGTGCCGCCGCCGATCATCTCGGGGTTGAGCGGCCCTGACAGGTCACAGGGCGCCGCGGCGACGGGCGTGGATAGACCGCCCACCACCAGCGGAACCACGAGGACGGCACTCACGAGCGCGAGCACCAGCGCCAGTCGTCGGGATAGTCGGATCTTCATGACCGTACCTCCTGCGCCCTGCCCACGCCCCCTCGAAGATCATCATGCCCGCCACCGCCTGGTTTGTCGTGTGTCGGGTTCGTGTCGAGCCAGCGGAGCAGTTCTTCGGAGATCAGGTCTACTCCGATGCGCCCGGCTCTGCCATCCAGATCACGGAATACGCATTCGCCGTTGCCGAGCGAGCGCAGCACGGCCTTGTGCTCCTCCGACGGCTCCACCCCGAGCAGCGACATGACGTGGTCCACCTCCACCCTTTCGGTGGAACGGAACGCGAACACCGAGGACAGACAGTTGGTCACCTGCTCGTTCAGCAGGTCTCCGGCGTTCTGGGAGACCAGGACGAGCGCGGTGTTCCTGGACCGGCCCATGCGGCTGACCTCGGGGACCAGCTTGGCGCCCTCCGGCGTGGAGGTGATCGCCCACGCCTCGTCCAGGAAGATCGCCTTGGGGGCCCGCCGGTCGAGGCCGTTCATCAGCCTGCGGGCGAACTGCGAGACCAGGTAGAGCAGGGCCACCGACAGCCGCTGCTCGTAGGAGTAGTCGTCCCTGGTCGTGGCGACGTCGGGCAGCGTCAGGCCGCCCAGGGTGAACACGGTGGTCCAGCCCTCGCTGTCGATCTGGTCGCCGCCCGAGGGGTCGAAGCAGAGCCTGGCCAGGTGCATCTCCGACATGGAACGCAGCACCGCGCCCAGGTTCTTGGAGGCCGGGTCGTCGGCCTGCTCCAGGTAGTCGACCACCTTGCCCAGCGACGGGTCGGGGCCGTTGGAGACCGCGGCCACGGCCTGGATCATGGCCGACTCGCGCTCCTCCGACATGCGGGGCAGCAGCAGCCGCAGCGTCTCGGTCGCCATGGTCTTCTTCGCCGCGATGTCGTCGCCGAACGAGAACGGGTCGAGCAGCCCCGGAGCGGCCGAGCCCAGCGGGATCACCCTGGCCTTGCGCCCGCGCTTCTCCAGGAGCTGGACCAGCGACTCGGCGTCGCCCTTCGGGTCGATCACCGCGACCGTGACCCCGCGCAGCGCCATCTGGTAGATCATCAGCAGCGCTAGCGTGGTCTTGCCGCCGCCCGGCTCGCCGGTGATCGCGATGGCGGTCGGCCGGTTGCGGCTCGCGGCCAGCAGCGGGTCGAAGTGCACGATGCTGCGCGCCCTGCCGACCGTCTCCCCGATGTACGGCCCGAGCCAGCCCTCGCTGCCGTCGTCGAGCCGGTCGCCGAGGTCGACGGTGGCCGTGGCCATGCCGCCCGCGATCGTCCGCAGCGGCTGGCGCTGGGCGTAGGCGTTGACGCGCACCTTCTCGCCCGGCAGCGTCTCGCAGAACAGCGAGAACTGGTCGCCGGTCGAGTTCACCACGTCGATGCCCATGTCGCGGTAGTGCTCGACGACCGCCTCGACCCGCTGCACGCAGATGTCCTCCGTGGGGGCCGAGACGATCAGGCGGTGCCAGCCGTACACGAAGGGCAGTCGTTCCTTGGTGATGCCGTGTTCGAGCATGCGGGCCGCGTCGATCTGCTCGGCCAGCGCGATCGGCGCCTCGGCGCCCGCCTCGCGGATGTGGTGGTCCATGTCGCGGGCGTGGGCCAGCTTGCGCGCGACGTCCTTGGACGCCTTGACCGGCGGGATCAGCCGCATCCTGGACGAGATCTCCACCGGGAAGGGCAGCTGGTCGGCGAAGTGCATCCACGGCTCGCCGTCGGGGAACGGCATGAGGTCGGGGAAGCGGGCGAACGACAGGTGGGCCACGTACGAGTCGCCCTGCGGCTGCACGATCCGCAGCAGCGACCTGCCGTTGTGGATCTCGCCCTCGACCAGCGACTCGATCTCGCCCTTGCCCCAGCGCCGCTTCGGACTGGCCGAGGGCGGCGGGTCGCCGACCGCTCCCGCGGCGGCGTGCTGGAACAACCAGGCCACCTCGACGGACGTGGCATGCCTGGCGTACAGGGCGCTGGAGGCCAGGGCCCGGCCCAGCCGTTCGGCCGACTCCGTCCAGCGGCCGATCTCGCTGTCCGGGACGTGGCCGTCCTCCATGCCGAGCGCCTTCTCGGTCTTCTGGTAGAAGCCGAGGAGCTGGGCGAGCACGCCGCTGCCGAGCTGCTTGCCGCGCGGCCCGAGGCGGACGCCGAGGTAGACCTCCTTCGACCAGAAGTCCTTCGCCCAGACGTGCCGGTACATCTCCTCCAGGTAGTCGCGCCAGCCCGGCCCCTCGTCGGAGGTGGCGTTGAGCGCCATCGCCCACTCGGCCGCCGGGTAGGTGCGGTGCGCGACCCGCAGGTGGACCTCGGCGTCGGGCATCCTGATCGCGGCCAGCGCGATCGTGACGTTGGTGGCCAGCGCCTCGCGCTCCTCCGGCGTGACGAACTCGTAGCTGACCGTCGGAAGCCGGAAGTACGCCCACGCGCAGGTGTCCGTGAGCAGGATGCGGTCGTCGAAGTAGCGGACCGCGAGACGCTGGTGCGCTCGGGACGCCCTGCTCATGCCGCCCCCTCGGCGCATGAACGGGCCAGACCTGCTCGCATGTTCACTTAACGCTCACCGATTCTCGTGCCCGGGGGGTCACTCGCCAACTCCTCTTCGCTCGGTCGGACGGCCTGTCCGTGTGCCTGTACCGCGAAGCCTGCAACCACGACGCCGGCGAGGGCGAGGTAGGCCCGCCGTCCGGCCGCGCGCAACTGACCGGGGTCGACGATCTCCGCGCCGCCGGGCGCCAGGCCGTCCTCCCACGGGACCCTGACGATGGCCCGGCACCTGCCTCTGGCCACCGCCTCCGCCTGCTCGACGTCGGCCATCGAACGCCTGCTCACGCCGTTGACGACCATCACAGCACGCCTGCGCAGCTCGCCGCAGCCGTGCCCGTCGAGCCATTCGTACGTCATCGCCACCGCCTCGGCCGCCTCCTCGCTCGCCGGGACCACCAGCACGAGCTGGTCGGCGTACGGCAGGATGCGGGCCGCGAGCGCGGCGGCCGGGTCGATGACCGACAGCTTGTAGTGGCGGTCGAGCAGGCGCATCGACTCGCCCAGTCGGTGGTCGGAGAAGAAGCTGCGGTCGGCGAGCCGCTGCTCGGCGCCCGCGTCGGTGTCGGCCGAGATCACCTCAAGGCCGGAGGCGGTGCGGGTGGTGAAGCCCCGCATCGTCAGGTAGCCGCTGACCTGGTCGAGGCCGGACAGCAGCGACGTGAGGGTCTCCGGCGTCTCGGGCTCGATCCTGCTGGTCAGCGTGGTGCCGCCGGTGTTGGCGTCGACGGCGACGATCCGGTCGTCGCGGTAGGTGGCGAAGGTGTGGCCGAGCATGAGCGCCGTCGTGGACTGGCCCGCGCCGCCGGTGCAGCCGAGCACCACGATCCGCCTGCTGCCGCCGAACACGGCCCTGGCCCGGGCCTCGTCGATCTCGGACCCGTCGGTGCGTACGCCGCCTCCGCCCACCACGACCTGGGCGATCCGACGCCATCCGCCGGAGTCCCGGCCCACCACGGACTCGACTCTACGCACCCGTCCCTCGGCGGGCCTGCCACCTTCACCGGGCCTGGGAACCGGCACAGGCGCCACGAACCCGCCCGCCCTGTCTCCTGTCCTGCCGCCGGCTCTGTCACCTGTCCTGCCGCCGGCCCCGTCCCCTGGCCGGCCACCGGCGGGCCGCCGCCGCGCGGCCACGTCCCGCCCGGGCTCGCCGTACGCCTCGGCAGGCTTGGCCTGCTCGTCCGCTACGCCCCCATCGCCCTCGGACCGACCGGCCGCCGCCTCCGTACGTCCGCCCCCAGACCGTTCGACGACCGCGCCCGCGTCGGCAGACACCTCTACGGCAGCACCCGGCTCGGTGACGGCATCCTCACCCTCGGAAAGGGCCCGCCTCCCGGCACCGGCCCTCCCGTCGGGAGTGCCCTGCCCAGCGGGGACATTCTCCTCGCCGGTGACAGCCGGCCCGGAGGACACGTGCACTTCGCCGGAGACGGTCCGCTCGGCAACATCCTCGCCACCAACGGAAGCTTCGCTACCGGTAGGAGCTTCGCTGCGGGTGGCGGCTTCGGCGGCAGCCTCGTGTGCGGTCTCGGAGGACCGTTCGGCGTCGGGCGCGTCGGGGCTCGGAGCGTCTGGGCCGGCGGCGGGAGCGGTCTCCGTGACGAAAGCGCCTTCGCCTGCCGACTCGTCCTCGGCTGTCGGGGCACCTGCGCCGGTCCGCGTCCCCTCGGCTGTCGGGGCACCTGCGCCGGTCCGCGTCCGCTCGCCCGGATGCGCGGTTTCTCCCGCGTGCGCGCTTTCTTCCAGGGGCACGCTTTCGCCCGTGTGCGTGCCCTCGCCCACCTGCCCGGCTTCGCCTGCCGGTGAGTTGTCGGCGGGAGGGTGGGGGGTGGGGATCTGGTCTTCGAGGCGCAGGGGTGGGCCGGAGAGGGGCTTGGCGTCGGGGTCGACCGGGGGCCAGGAACGCTGCGCGCCCAGGATCACCGCCCCGGGCGCGACCCGCGGCGGCTGCCCCTTCCTGTGCTGGTCGCGGGCGACGGTGTTCTCGTCCTCGCGGCCCACGCCTTCGGGACGGCCGGTGACGCCCTGGCGACGATCGTCCGTGCTCTCACGACGTCCGGCGACGTCGTCGCGGCGCTCTGCCACGCCGCGCTCGCCGTCCGCGCGACCCGCCGCCTCACCGGGCGCGTCGGCGGTGGCGGCGAGCCGCCGCAGCCGCCGCAGGGCCTCGGTGTCGATCGGCTTGCCGGCCACGGGCCTGAGCCCCTCCGCCGACCGGATCGGCACGACGGCCCCAGGACCGCCCTGCACCTCGCCCGCAGCCGCGTCGGTACGCTCACCCGACGCCCGGTCGGAGTCCGTACGCTCGCCCGACGCCCTGCTTGTGGAGCCCCTACGAGCGCTCGGCTGCGCCGTCTCAGAGGCGTCCCGCTCCTCGGGAACGGCGGCCTCGGGAGCGGCGGCCTCGGAACCCACCGTCTCGTGGCCGGGCGTGTCGCGTTCGGAGCGGCGGGCGGGGGCGGCGCGGCGGGGGCGGGCCGGGAGGGCGCCGCCGGTGAGCTCGCGGCTGGCCAGCTCTCCGGCGGCGACGTCGTGCTCGACCGGCGGCAACGCCGGTCCGTTCTCATCCCCCGGAACCAGGACCAGCGGCACGTCCCGGCCGAAGGCGGGGGCGGGACGGCGGGCCTGCGGCGCCAGCGCGGGCGCCGTGCCCCGCCTGGTACGCGACCCCCATCCAGTACGCGCCTCCGCCACCGGCGCCTGCTGGGCGGCCGCCGCCGCGGCGGCCACGGCCGGACGGACCTGGCGCGGACCCGTGATCCGCTGACCCTCACGCTTGCGCTGCGGCTGGCGGGACTTGCGCGCCGCCTTCGCCTTGACCCGCACCGGAGTGGTACGCCAGATGCGCCCCGAGAACGTGACCGCCTCGGGCTCGGAGGTGGGCGCGAGCCGGTACCAGGCCTTGGGCTGGCCCAGGTAGCGCAGCTGGGACTCCAGAAGCTCGGTGAGCCGCTTCCCCTCGATGACGGGACGCGTGGACAACCACGTCACGATCCCCGGCGGGACCAGGAACAACACGTGCCACGGCATGGCCACCGGCACGCCCACCAGGATCAGCAGGAGCGACCACGGCACGAACACCCCGACGAACACGCCGATCCAGACGATGGGGAGCGGCATCGGGAGGCGAAGGTCGTAGAGCTTGTAGAGCCGCTTCTCGATGCGCCAGATGTTCGTATACGTGGGCAGGTCCACGCAGTCCTCCTCTCCACCCGCTCGTACATGACCGCCCTGGAGCGGTCTCAACCCTTTACTTGATGCCGAGAGCGCCCGCGATCGCCTTCGCCGTCACCTCGATGATGTTGGGCACGTAGAAGATCACTCCGATGGCCACAGCCAGGATGAGGAACTGGACGAAACGCGTGATCTCGCGGGTGAAGAGGAAGAAGAGCGCGACCACGGAGACGACTACCAGGAACAACGGGGCGAAGAAGGCACGCAGGAAGTTGGCGAGCCCTCCGGTGTCAATGCCGGTCGGCGACGGCGACGGCGACATTTCGATCAAGGTGAGCACTACGGTCTTCAACGTCACTTCTTGTCCTCCCGGGGGGTACCGAACAACAGCGCGGTCGTGCGTCTATCCAACGGCCCGACCAGCGCCGCGGATGTCGGCGACGTACCACTTGTCGCCCTGCTTCTCCACGGTGAGGCGGTAGGCCTGCTCCAGCCGCCCGCCAACGGCGGCCGGGTCGGTGGCGCTCGGCGTGGCCGGAGCGTCGCCGTTGGGCACGATCCACACCACGACCGCCTGGATCTCTCGGGTGGCACCCCCCACAGGCACCACGATGTCCTTCAGCTCCGCGAAGGTGAAGGCGCTGCCGAAGCTCGGCAGGGTCTTCCCGGCGGCCACGTAGCGCTGCAGCCCGGCGGTGTCGCCGGAGGCGTAGTCCTTGAAGAAGCCCTCCAGTTGCGGCTTGAGCTCGGCCGCCGCCGCGTCGTCGGTCTCCGGCTTCGCGAGCTGCGGCAGGTCGGCCGGGGCCGGCGCGGGAAGGATCGCCGGACGGCCCGCGATGACGAACCGCCTGCCGTTGTCGTCGCCGGAGTAGTAGATCGGGACCGACAGCATGAGCCGGCGCGGCCCGGACTGGAAGGCCACGCTGACCACGGCGTTCTGGGCGTCGGTCGCCTCGATGTCGTACGGCTGGATCGCGACGGCGGCCATCTTGCCGAAGCCGTCCCACCACATCTGCGCGTCCATGCCCTCGGCCAGGAACGCGGCGAGCTTCCTGGTCCGGCTGGCCGCGTCTTCCGGGCTGAAATTCAGATAGACCCCCGCGAACTGGGCGGCGAAAGCCATGCCCTGGTCAGCGGGGAATCCCTTGTGCGCCACGGCGGCGCCATTCGTCGTCGTGGGCTCTTGCTGGGTAAACCGCTCAAATGGGGCACGAATCCCATTCACCACGATAACCACAATAAGCGCCCAGAGAATGATGCGGCCGGCCCAGACCAGCCACCGTCCGCCGCCACCGGACCAGCCGCCCCGACGCGGCCTGCGCGAGGGCGGCGCGTCGAAGTCAGCCATGTCCGGGCGCGCGGAAAGCTCGGGCTCGCCAGCGATCCGAGGATCGTGCTGGACGGTAGACCTACGAGCCATCACGCCTCCGCTCGCGCCGATCCCCCCGGTTGGCGCGGTGTCGTCCGTTGCCGATCCCCATCATCCGCGGTGAAGTAGTCACCCTATCCGGTCCCGCCATTCTTCCAGGAAAGCCACGCCCATGCTGCAGGCATGACCGCCCTGACGGCAAACCGGATCCGTATGGCAGACGTCAGTGCCGGTTCCCGTCACTTACTGGCGGAATCACCATTTGACCAGGCCAGACGCCCATTTCCGCCTAGCGCGGCAGACATGGATTCCTGTCCAAAACAGGCATAGATGCTCACGACCTGCGCATTTGGCATGAGAGGAGGACAGAGGGTGTTATGCACCACTTCTGGGGGTACGACAGTCTCGGCTCAGGCGGGCTCGGGGTCCTGGCTCGTGCGTGCCCGGCGACGGCTGTGCAGGTCGACGACCGTGGGCGACACGGCGCGCTCCAGCGACCCCCGCAGGTCGGCGAGCATCGAGGCGGCGTCCCGCTCTCGCATGCGGCTGGCCAGCTCGTTGCGCTCGTCGACCTTCCTGCGCAGGTACGCCTCACGGTTGACGCGCAGCCCGTACATGAGCTCGACCCTGATCAGGGCCAGCTCCTCCTCCAGGCTGATGCCCGCGAGGGTGGGCGCCGGACGTCGTTTCCGGATGATGCGTCGGATCATGAGGGCCTCCCGAGTCAGCGTGAACGCCGTGACGATTCGACGCGTAGAGACCCAAAGTGGTTGACGCGTCAGTTGTCCCGGAATCACATAATCCCGGAGGGGCCTGCGCGTTCGTCATCCGGACGATGGGCTTTCGACGGCGATCCGCCGGTAACCTAGCGTAGCGAAAGTTAGCCCACCGTGATTGGACTGATGTGATGCGTCGCCTCGCCGCCGCCCTCCTGCCCGCCGCCGCGCTCGCCGCGTTCGCCCTCTGCGCGCCCTCCCCGGCCACCGCCGCGCCCTCCTGGGTCACCGACAGCGAGTGCACCGAGGCGGGCGGCAAGGTCTCCCCCGTCGGCCGCGGCAAGGCCGTGTGCCAGGGCGGCACGTACGCGAACGAGATGATCCACTTCGACAAGAAGCCCGCCGGCAACGGCGGCGGGGGCCCGCTCAGCGGGGGCGGCGGCCCGCTCAGCGGCGGCCCCGCGGCCCTGCTCGGCGGGCTGCTCGGATAGCGGGCCGGCGGATCAGACGTTGAAGCGGAACTCCACCACGTCGCCGTCGCGCATGACGTAGTCCTTGCCCTCGATGCGGGCCTTGCCCGCGGACCGGGCGCTGGCGATGGAGCCCACTTCGACCAGGTCGTCGAAGGAGACCACCTCGGCCTTGATGAAGCCGCGCTGGAAGTCGGTGTGGATCACGCCGGCCGCCTCGGGCGCCGTGGCGCCCTTGCGGATCGTCCAGGCCCTGGTCTCCTTCGGGCCGGCGGTCAGGTAGGTCTGCAGGCCCAGCGTCTCGAAGCCGACCCGGGCGAGCTGACGCAGGCCCGACTCCTCCTGGCCGACCGACTGGAGCAGCTCCAGGGCCTCCTCCTCGTCGAGCTCGACCAGCTCGGACTCGATCTTGGCGTCGAGGAAGACGGCCTCGGCGGGCGCGACGATGGCCGACAGCTGCTCCTTGAGCGCGGTGTCGGTCAGCTCGTCGGCGTCGAGGTTGAAGACGTAGAGGAAGGGCTTGGCGGTGAGCAGGTGGAGCTCGCGCAGCTCCTCCCGGTCGAGGCCGCTCTCGAAGATGGTCCTGCCGGTCTCCAGGACGGCCAGCGCGGCCTCGGCGGCCTCCAGCGCCGCCTTCTTGTCCTTGTTGTTGCGCGCCTCCTTCTGCAGGCGCGGCACGGCCTTCTCGACCGTCTGCAGGTCGGCCATGATCAGCTCGGTGTTGATGGTCTCGATGTCCCGCTTGGGGGAGATCTCGCCGTCGACGTGCGTGACGTCGGGGTCGCCGAAGACGCGGATGACCTGGCAGATCGCGTCGGTGTCGCGGATGTTGGCGAGGAACTGGTTGCCCCTGCCCTGCCCCTCCGAGGCGCCCTTGACCAGGCCCGCGATGTCGACGAACTCCACCTTGGCGGGCAGGATGCGGGCCGAGCCGAAGATCTCGGCCAGCTTGGGCAGGCGGTCGTCGGGCACGCCCACGATCCCCACGTTGGGCTCGATGGTGGCGAACGGGTAGTTCGCGGCGAGTGCGTTGCCGGTCTTGGTCAACGCGTTGAAGAGCGTGGACTTACCGACGTTGGGCAGGCCGACGATGCCGATGGAAAGGCTCACGGACAGCGAGTTTACTTGCTGAGCAGGTGCAGGCAGGTCACCGGACGGTAGGTCCCGGGCGCCGCGCGCAGGTAGCGCTGGACTCCGGCCGGGCAGGCCGCGGGCGTGGTCTCGAAGGAGACGACGCGGGCCCAGGCCGCGGACGAGTCGCAGGCGGCCCTGGTCACGGCCGACCTGGCGACGACGTCGGCGGCCGGTCTGGCCACGCACGCGCCCTCGGCGAGCACCTGTCCGCCGGGGCCCAGGCAGACGACGTTCGCTCCGCTTTCGAGCGTGTCGAGGGTGGTCGAGGGGCATTCGTCGGCGGTCGAGGCGATCGCGACGGACCTGCCGTACCAGCCGGCGCCCGCGCACGGGCGTTCGCGGCCGTCGAGGGCCACGCAGTCGCCGGGCCTGAGCACGCCGCCGCCACCGCCGGGCACGCCGGCGTGCGGGGCCAGGAAGGACCGCACGCAGGCCGTGCGGCCCAGGCCGATGCGCAGCACGTCGTCGGTGTCGTCGGGGCAGTCGGCGGGCCGCGGCGGGTCGTGGGCGATGGCCAGCACCTCGAAGTCGCCGCCGTTGCAGGGGATCAGCGCGTAGCGGTCGGTGACGCAGGCGCCGGGCGTCCAGCGCAGGGTCGGGCGGGTGGCCGCCGGCTTCTCGGCCCCGGGACCGGTGATCACGGCTCCGGCCAGGGCGATCAGGGCGACCGACACCGCGGACACGGCGACGGCGAGCCTCGTACCGGTAGCCATCCCAATACTGTGCGTGACGGATCAGTCGGCGCACAAGCGGATTCCGCAAGCGTGTCGGGAAGATCCAGACGCGATGTGCTGCAATCATCGTTGGAGTGGATGTCGTCTCGCTGCTCATCGGACTCGCCCTCGGACTCCTCGTCGGTTTCCTGGTCGCCAGGACCCGCGCGGCGGTGCGGGTGGCCGAGGCCGACGCGCGGGCCAGATCGGCCGCCGAGAAGCTGGTCTACGTCGAGGAACAGCTCGCCGAACGGTTCCAGGCCCTGTCCACGCGCGCCCTCGACGTCAACAACGTGCGTTTCCTCGAACTGGCCGAGACCCGGCTGTCGGCCAGCCGCGCCGAGGCCGCCGGCGATCTCGACCAGCGCAGGCAGGCCGTCGAGCACCTGGTCGAGCCGCTGAAGGACGCGCTCGCGCGGGTCGAGTCGCAGCTTCGCGACACCGAGGCCGGGCAGCGGGCGGCGCGGGCGGAGCTGGCCAAGCAGATGGAGTTCGTGCAGCAGAGCAACGAGCAGCTGCGCTCGCAGACGACCGCGCTGGTCAGGGCCCTGCAGCGGCCCGAGGCGCGCGGGCGGTGGGGCGAGCTGCAACTGCGCCGGGTGGCCGAGATCGCCGGGATGCAGCGCCACTGCGACTTCGAGGAGCAGGTCGTCGAGGGCGCGATGCGTCCTGACATGGTGATCAGGCTGGCCGGCGGCAAGAACATCGTGGTCGACTCCAAGGTCTCGCTCGCGGCCTACCTGGAGGCAGCCGAGGCGGGCGACGAGTCACTGGCCACCGTCCGGCTCGACGCGCACGCCAGGCACGTGCGCGAGCACGTCGACCGGCTGGCGGCCAAGGCGTACTGGCAGGGGTTCAATCCCTCGCCGGAGTTCGTGGTGCTGTTCATCCCGGGCGAGGCGTTCCTCGCGCCCGCGCTCGAACGCGACCCCGCGCTGCTGGAGTACGCCATGGCGCGGCGGGTGCACATCGCCACCCCGACGACGCTGATCACGATGCTGCGCACCGCCCACTACGCCTGGCAGCAGGCCGCGCTGAGCGAGAACGCGCGGGCGGTGTTCGAGCTGGGCAAGGAGCTGTACGAGCGGCTGTCGTCCCTCGGCAGGAACGTGGAGTCGCTGGGCAAGGCGCTGACGCGGGCGGTGGAGGCGTACAACAAGTCGGTCGGTTCGCTCGAAAGCCGCGTCCTGGTCACCGCACGCAAACTCCACGATCTGGGCGTCGTGGACGGCGACCTGGACGCCCCGGAGATGCTCGAAGGGCTGCCGAGACCCCTGGCCTCGCCCGAACTGCTCGAAACCACGTCTCTGATTTCGCACTCGAACGGTAAGTTGGCAGGCGGGTCGCCGTAAACGGGGGTGGGACAGTGGCAGAGAAGGGCAGGCGTTCTGGCGTCAGGCTGACCGCTCGCGGCGCCATCGCGCTCACCTTGGTCGCCACCCTGGCGGGCTATGTCCTGACCGCGGTGCTCGGCCTGTCCTACCTGGTGGGGGCCGCGTTCGTGGTGTCGAGCCTGCTCGGCGCGCTCCTGGTCAACAAGCGCGAGCTGCTGTCGCTGGTGGTCACACCGCCGCTGGTGTTCTTCTGCGCGACGCTCTTCGTCGAGCTAGGGCGCGCGTTCGGCTCGGTGTCGATCATGCAGTCGCTGGCCCTCGGCCTGTACGGCTCGCTGACCCGCGGCGCCCCTTGGCTGTTCGCCGGCTCGGCGGTCGTGCTGGCCGTCGCCTGGCGGCGCGGACTGCGCGACAACGTGCGGGAGCTGCGCGAGGAGCTGAAGGCGGGCGCGGAGATGCCGCGCCCGCGCCAGCCGTTCGTGCCCGAGCCGGAGGGCTACTTCGAGCCCAAGGTCTACGGCACCCCGCGCGGCGACGACTAGGACACGCGAAGGTCCTTGCGCAGCTCGTGCGGGAGCGCGAAGCGCATGCTCTCCGGCACCGACTCGACCTCGCGCACGTCGCCGAAGCCGTGCCCGGCCAGCCGCGCGAGCACCTCGTCGACCAGTTCCTCCGGCACCGACGCGCCGCTGGTCACGCCGACCGTGGTGACGCCGTCGAGCCATTCGTCCTGGATGAAGCCGGCGTTGTCCACCAGGTACGCGGCCTCGGCGCCGTAGTCTTTGGCCACCTCGACCAGGCGCTTGGAGTTGGACGAGTTCTCCGACCCGACCACGATCACGAGCTGGGCCTCTGCGGCGATCTCCTTCACCGCGACCTGCCGGTTCTGGGTGGCGTAGCAGATGTCGTCGCTCGGCGGGTCGATCAGGGTGGGGAAGCGCTCCTTGAGGCGGGCGACCGTCTCGGTGGTCTCGTCGACCGACAGGGTGGTCTGCGACAGCCACACGAGCTTGTCGGGGTCCTTCACCTGGACTTTCTCGACCGAGTCGAGGCCGTCGACGAGCTGGATGTGGTCGGGGGCCTCGCCCGAGGTGCCCTCGACCTCCTCGTGGCCTTCGTGCCCGATGAGCAGGATGTCGTAGTCCTGGGCGGCGAACCGCTTGGCCTCGTTGTGCACCTTGGTGACCAGCGGGCAGGTGGCGTCGATGGTGCGCAGGCCCCGCTGCCTGGCCTCCTCGTGCACGGCCGGCGAGACGCCGTGGGCCGAGAACACCACGATCTCGCCCTCGGGCACCTCCTCGGTCTCCTCGACGAAGATGGCGCCCCTGGCCTCCAGCGTCTTGACGACGTGGGTGTTGTGCACGATCTGCTTGCGGACGTAGACCGGCGCGCCGTACTGCTCCAAAGCCTTCTCGACCGCTACCACGGCTCGATCGACTCCGGCACAGTAGCCGCGCGGCTTGGCTACGAGTACTCGGCGGGAAGTGGGGGTCTGGGGCTCCATACTTCTTATGCTACGTGGAGCGGCCATCAGGGCTGCGCGTGCGTGGTCGCCCGCCGTTTGCCAGACTGGCCGTCCAATACAGACCTCCCAGGGAGACGTCATGTCCCTCAGCGACGTGATACGCAACATCGCCAGAACCGTTACCAACAAGGACGAACTCAAGGAGAAGGCCAAGGATCTGCCGCTGCTCGTCGTCCAGACCACGCTCAGCGCGGCCGGGCAGGCGCTGCTGGTGGTGGACCGGGTGAAGAACTCCATCAAGGGGCTCGGCACGAAGGAGGAGCAGGAGGAGGAGCAGGAGTCCCGTCCCTCCGCCGCCGCGCAGGTCGCCGCTCCCCCGGCCGAGGAGGAGAAGCCGGCGCGCAAGGAGCCGGTCATCTTCACGCCGCGCCCGGAGGCCGCGCCCAACGGGTCGGCCAAGAGCAAGCCGGACCCGGTCATCTTCGCCCCCGCGGGCAAGACCGCCACCAAGCCGGAGACCGAGCCGAAGGCGGAGACCGAGCCGGAAGCCACCACTGAGACGGAAGCGCCGGCGAAGGCCGAGGTCAAGGCCAAGGCGCCCGCGGAGACCGAGGTCAAGGCCGAGGCGCCGACGGAGGCCGAGCCCGCCGCCGAGGTCGAGCCGACCGCCCAGACCAAGGCCGCCCAGACCAAGGCCGCCGAGGTCAAGGCCGCCGAGGTCAAGGCCGACGAGGCCAAGCCGGTCGCAGAGGGCGAGCCGGGCGTCGCGGCTGAGGTCGCGCCCGCGGACGAGCCCGCCGCGAAGCCCGCCAGGACCGCCAAGGCCACGAAGACCGCCAAGAGCACGAAGGCCGCCGCGACCACCACGACCGCCAAGCCGGCCAAGCCCGCGAAGGCGACGAAGGCCGCCAAGGCCGCCGCCGAGCCCGCCGCCGTCACCGAGGTCACCGAGGAGCCCGCGGCCACCGTCGCGCCCCAGGACGGCGTGCTGAAGGCCGCCGCGGAGGCCGTCACCGAGCCGGCCGCCCCCGTGGCGGAGCCCAAGGTCGTCCCGGACGACCTGGCCGAGCCGCTGCCCGGCTACTCCGAGCTGACCGTGGCCTCGCTGCGGGCCAGGATGCGCGGCAAGTCCGCCGAGCAGATCGGCGACTACCTCGCCTACGAGCGCGCCACCCAGGCCCGCGACGAGGTCGTCCGCATGTTCGAGAACCGGCTGGCCAAGCTGCAGACCGGGGAGTAGTCGCGGCGAACCCGTAGTCTTCCGCCATGACCTCGAAGACCACACCCGAGTCTCCGCTGCCGATCCGCACGGTCCTGCAGATGGTGGGCGGCTGGATCGGCAGACTCGGCACGGTGTGGGTCGAGGGCCAGATCACCGATCTGAGCGCGCGCGGCGGCACGGTGTTCCTGACCCTGCGTGACCCGGTGGCCAACGTCTCGGCCCGGGTCACGGCTCCGCGCGGCGTCTACGAGGCCGCCGAGCCGCGTCCCTCCGACGGCGCGCGGGTCGTGGTGCACGTCAAGCCGGACTTCTGGGTCAACAAGGGCTCGTTCGCCTTCACGGCGATGGAGATCCGGCCGGTCGGCGTGGGCGAGCTGCTGGCCAGGCTGGAGCGGCTGCGCCGGCTGCTGGCCACCGAGGGGCTGTTCAACGCCGACAGGAAGCGGCGGCTGCCGTTCCTGCCGGGCACGATCGGGCTCGTCTGCGGGCGCGACTCGGCCGCCGAGCGCGACGTGCTGGAGAACGCCCGCCGCCGCTGGCCGGCCGTGCGGTTCAAGGTGGAGGAGGTGGCCGTCCAGGGGCCGTACGCGGTCGGGGAGGTCACCGAGGCGCTGCGCAAGCTCGACGCCGACCCCGAGGTCGAGGTGATCGTCGTGGCCCGCGGCGGCGGTTCGCTGGAGGACCTGCTGCCCTTCTCCGACGAGACGCTCGTGCGCGCGGTGGCCGCCTGCCGCACCCCCGTGGTCAGCGCGATCGGCCACGAGCAGGACAGCCCGCTGCTCGACCTGGTGGCCGACGTACGCGCCTCCACGCCCACCGACGCCGCCAAGAAGGTCGTCCCCGACGTGGGCGAGCAGCTCGCGCTGATCCGCCAGCTGCGCGACCGCGGGCGGCGGGTGCTCAACGGCTGGCTCGACCGCGAGATGTCCTGGCTGACGTCGGTGCGCTCGCGGCCGTCGCTGGCCGATCCGGTGCGCGAGCTCGAACGCCGGGCCGAGCAGGTCGACGCGCTGCGGGAGCGGGCCAGGCGCTCGCTGACCGGCTCGCTCGACCGGGCCGCCGACGACCTCACGCACCTGCGGGCCCGCCTGGTCGCGCTGTCGCCCGCGGCCACGCTGGAGCGCGGCTACGCGATCGTGCAACATCCGTCGGGCGAGGTCGTGCGCCTGGCCAAGGACGTGCCGCCGGGCTCCCCGCTGACGATCAGGCTGAGCGACGACCGGCTCACGGTCCGTACGGAGGACTAGGGCCCCCGCACGACGGCGGCGGCCAGGTCGGTGAGACCGGCCTTGACGTCCTCCACCGTCATGCCCCGCTCCTCCCGCTGGAACTTGATCAGCCAGGCGGTGACCGGCGCGAGCAGCGCGTCGGCCAGGTAGGCGGCGTGGGCCCCCGGCCGGGCCGCGGCGAGCAGGCTCGCCAGATGCACCTGGTGCACCTTGTACGGCCCGCTGTAGCGCGCCTTGCCCGGCCCGTTCTCCAGCAGCAGGAACAGGTCCTGCTGCTCGACGATGCGATCGACCAGCGCGTGCAGGAACGCCGTGACCCGCTCGGCCGGCGGCGCGCCGGGACCGAGCGGCGGCGGGCCGTTCAGGAACGCCGCCTGGAAGCGCCGCTCCCGCTCGTCGATCAGCGCGAGGACGAGCCCCGCGCGGTCGCCGAAGCGCCGGTAGACGGTGCCCACCCCGACGCAGGCGGCCTTGGCCACCTCGTCGAGCGAGAGCTCGTCGGCGCCGCGCTCGGCGATCATCGCGGCGGCCACCTCGATGATCTTCCGGCGGTTGCGCGCGGCGTCGGCCCGCTCCGGCTGGGGCTGCCCCACGACGGGCAGCAGTGGACGTGCGCACACGCCTGGAGCATAACTCCGTGGCGAACGGAGAGCTCTCCGGTATTCTCCGAATCGGAGAACTCTCCGATTATGAGGAGCTGAGGATGACCAACTCGTTCAACCAGCAGGTCATTGACGAATTCCGGGCCAACGAGGGCCGGGTGGGCGGCCCGTTCGAGGGCGCGTCGCTGGTGCTGCTCACGACGACGGGCGCCAAGAGCGGCCGGCCGACGACCACGCCGGTGATGTACCTGGCCGACGGCGACCGCTACGTGATCATCGCCTCCAACGCGGGCGCCGACAACCACCCGGCCTGGTACCACAACCTGCGCGCCAACCCCGCGGCGACCGCCGAGATCGGCACCGAGACGTTCGAGGTGAAGGCGGACTTCATCGAGGGCGACGAGCGCGACCGGCTCTACGCCCGCATGGTCGAGATCGCCCCCGGCTTCGCGGAGTACGAGGCCAAGACCAGCCGCCGCATCCCGGTGGTGGCGCTCAACCGCACCGCCTCCTGACGGATCAGAAGGGGGCGTCGTCGGCGCCCGGCTCCGAGCGCCTCGCCATGGCGGCGGCGAGCTTGACCCGGGCGCCCTGCAGCCACTCCTCGCAGACGGCCGCGAGCCTCTCGCCGCGCTCCCAGAGCTCGATCGACTGCTCCAGGGTGAGCCCGCCCGTCTCCAGGCGGCGCACCACCTCGGTCAGCTCCTCGCGGGCCTGCTCGTACGAAGGTGTCTTCTCGTCTGCCACGGCCACCACCCTAGACGCCGCCGCGCCCGGCCAGGGTCATCCCTTGGCGCGCTGCTGCAGGAGCCCGGCCAGCTCGGTCAGCTCGGGCCAGTCGGCCGTGCCGGTGATCACGAGGGTGACGTCGGGGAGCACCCGCACGAGCGAGCGCTGGTTCTTGTCCTCGCGGAACCGCTTCTCCCACGTCACCCCGCCCACCTGCTGGCTGCCGGACGGCTTGGCGATGCCGGTCATGCGGTTGGCGAACTCGGCGGCCGGCTTCTCGTCGCTCTGGGCGAACATGGCGTGCTGCCGCTCGGCCGTGGCGTAGCCCAGGTAGAGCACCTGAGCGCCGTTCTCGCCCTTGGCGATCCTGTTGCTGTTGGGCACCCAGCCCGCCGGGTCCTTCTGCGGGGACCACACCTGGTAGGGCACGCCGTGCCCGAAGTTGGCGACGGTGATGGAGTAGTCGAGCCGCGGGATGTGCTCCTCGCGGCTCTGCGGGGCGACGAGCATGAAGAGCCCCACGCCCGCCAGGCACACGAAGAGGGCTACCGCGTAGCCGTAGAAACTTTGGCTGAACCGTCGCACACTTGGCGAGGTTACCCGCTGGAGGATGCGGTCGCCGAAGCGGCGGGCCTGATCTGGCCGATGATCGCCAGCACGTCGTCGACCATCGCGCGGTCGCCGGAGAAGACGATCTCGCTGACGGCCGCGGCCAGGGCGCCGGTGACCACGACGACGAGCGCGGGCTCGTCCTCGAACAGGGCGGCGTTGCGCTGGGCCCACGTGCGCAGCCGGTCGCGCATGACCACCTCGAAGCCGGGCGGGCCGTCGCCGCGCAGGAACAGGGCGGCCAGCTCGCGTTCCTCCAGGCAGCCTTCGAGGTAGGCGCGGGCCGCGTCGATGAACACCCGCATGGGGTCGCCCTCGGCGGCGGCGCGGGCCGTACGGGCGGCCTGCTTGGTGCGCTGGGCCTGGCGGGCCTGCCATTCCTCCCACAACGTGAGGTAGAGGTCGGCCTTGCCGGAGAAATGGTGGTAGAGGCTGCCCACGCTGGCGTCGGCCCTGGCGACGACGTCCGTCACGCCGGCCTCGGCGAACCCCTTGGAGACGAAGACCTCCCGCGCGGCGGCCAGCAGCGAGCTCCGCGTCGCAGCCCCCCGCTCGGACGTGCGAGGCTGGGTCACCGCGTGTTCCACTTCGCTCATTCGATCTCCTCCACGGCGGGGGCGCATGTCCATGGTGGAGGCGAGATCTCCTACGCGCACGCGATATGGCGCAAAATCCGGTCTCCGTCATGCGGGGCACCCATATAGATATCCCTTTTCGCCGGTCCCTGACCATCGCGTGGCGGCCCTTGTGCAGAGAGCTGAGCCGGACTGGGCAGATTATCCCCCTCTGGCCGGGAATAGACCGGCAACTACGATCGAGAGAGTTCTCAACGAGGAGGCTCATCATGTCCGATCAGACGTCGGTACCGGCAGCGCTCGCGACGGGCGAGCACGCCCCCGACCGCAACCTGGCGATGGAGCTGGTACGCGTGACGGAGGCGGCCGCCATGGCCGCGGCCCGCTGGGTGGGCCGCGGCGAAAAGAACGGCGCCGACGGCGCGGCGGTCAACGCCATGCGCCAGCTGATCAACACGGTGTCGATGAACGGCGTGGTGGTCATCGGGGAGGGCGAGAAGGACCACGCCCCGATGTTGTACAACGGCGAGCGCGTCGGCGACGGCAGCGGCCCCGACTGTGACGTGGCGGTGGACCCGATCGACGGGACCAGGCTGACGGCGCTCGGCATGCCGGACGCGGTGTCGGTGATCGCGGTGAGTGAGCGCGGCTCGATGTACGACCCGTCCGCGGTGTTCTACATGGAGAAGCTGGTCACCGGGCCGGAGGCGGCCGACGTGGTGAACATCGAGGCGTCGGTGGCCGACAACATCAACGCCGTGGCCAGGGCCAAGCACTGTTCGCCGTCCGACGTCACGGTGGTGGTGCTGGACCGGCCGCGGCACGAGAAGCTGGTCAAGGAGATCAGGGAGACGGGCGCGCGGATCAAGTTCATCGTCGACGGCGACGTGGCCGGCGCGATCATGGCGGCCCGTGCGGGCACCGGCATCGACCTGATGCTGGGCATCGGCGGCACGCCCGAGGGCATCGTGGCCGCGTGCGCGCTCAAGTGCCTGGGCGGCGTGATCCAGGGCCGGCTGTGGCCGCGCGACGACGCCGAGCGTGCCAAGGCCGTCGACGCCGGGCACGACCTCAGCCAGGTGCTCACCACGAACGACCTGGTCAGGTCGGACGACGTGTTCTTCGCCGCGACCGGCATCACCCAGGGCGAGCTGATGCAGGGCGTGCGGTTCAGGTCGGGCGCGGCGGTGACCAGCTCGCTGGTGATGCGCGGCCGGTCGGGGACCATCAGGAAGATCGAGAGCGAGCACCAGCTCTGGAAGCTGCGCGCCTACAGCGCGATCAACTTCGACACGGCCGGCTGACCCGGCTCAGCGGCGGCGTTTGCGCTTGGGCGGTTCCTTGACCTTGATGTCGCCGGCGAAGTTCGTGGTGCGCACCTCGACCACGGGCCCGCCGGGCTCGACCGGCTGCTTGGTCAGGCGGACGGTCTCCCCCTTGGCGACCCTGATCACCTCAAGGTCCTCCGGCACGTGGATCTCCAGGCCGCCGAAGACCAGGGTGGCGTTGATGACGATCCGGCTGTTCTGCAGGATCGCGTCGCGGAAGTCCAGCTTGGTCGTGCCGAACATGGCCGTGACGTCGAGCTCGGCGGGCACCACCCAGCGCCCGCCGCGCTGCTCCTTCTTGAAGATGGCCGACACCGGCCGGCCGTCGAGGTTCAGCGGCTGCTCCTCGGCCGGGAGCAGGTCGGCGGTGAGCCCGGCGAGGTCGCCGAGCGTGCGCGCGGAGTAGACGACGCCGAGCCGCTCCTCCAGCTCGACGAGGTCGAGCCGGCCGTCGGCGTGGGCGTCCTGGAGCACCTGCGCGATGCGTTCTCGGTCGGCGTCGGAGGCGCGCAGCTCGTGCGGCTGCGGCAGGCCGGGCGCGGCCGGTGCGCGCCGGGACGTCACGAACTCCTCAGCAAGCCGCTCTCCGACTTCCTGCAGCTTCGGCAACCACGATCCCGCGCGTTCGTTCACACTTCTGACGATATCCGGCGGCCCGGGTATTCGCTCGCCCAAGAGCGGACCAACAGGGCGCACATCGGCGAATCCGCCCGAGCAACGCGCCGATCTCCCGAGCTGGCTCTCCGTTCGCCTCGGCGTGCCGGTGGCCGTGCGCCGGAATCGTCCGGTCGGCGTGCCGATGGCCGTACGCCGGAATCGTCCAGCGTTTTCCGCCGTTGATCCACGCGACAGGCTTCTGAGCGCTGATCCCGGGAGGCGGGCGTGCACCAACCGGCGCGATGGGGGCTCGGTGCGGCGGGGGTGGGCATCGCCGTGATCGCGGGCCTGGATCTGACCAGCCTCGACGAGACGAACCCGTTCAGGCGCACGATCAGCGAGCACGGTCTCGGCCCCGACGGGTGGATCTTCGGGCTCGCCGTGGGGCTGCTGGCGGCCGGGTCGGCGGCCATCGGCGTCTCGCTGGCGCGCAAGCGGCTGGCCGGGGCGGTCGGCACGGTCGCGCTCATGGCCTGGAGCGTGGGCCTGCTGCTGACGGCGTCGTTCCAGAAGCACGACTGGGCGGTCGGGCCGAGCACGAGCGGCAGCATCCACCGGGTCGGCAGCTTCGTGGCCTTCCTCAGCCTGCCGCTCGCCGCGCTGGTCATCGCCCGGCCCTGGCGGCAGCGGGAGCGCCGCAGGTCGGCGATGGTGGCGTTCGGGCTGGGGGTGTGCTCGGCGCTGTGGGTCGCGGGCATCGGCGCGGCTATGCTGATCGGCGCCCGCCACGGGCTGCCGTGGTACCGGGTCATGCCCCTCGGCCTGGTCGAACGGGGGCTGGCGGTGACCGAGGTGGCCGCGTTGCTGGCCCTCGGGGTGTGGGCGGCCGGGCGGCTGGCGGAGGCCGAGCCCGTGCGGGCGGTCAGGCGGGCCGTAGAGCGGCGATGAGGTCCTCCACGTAACCGCGGAAGACGGCCGCCATGTCCACCTGGCCGGGGTCGATCAGCCACTGGGTCTGCAGACCGTCCATCATCGCGATCAGGCGGTCGGCGTGGGCCTCGGCGTCGAGGCCGGGCCGGAACTCGCCGCGCTCGGCGCCGGCGCGCAGCGCGGCGGCCACGTCGGCGCGCAGCCGCCGGTAGCGCCGCCTGGCCCACTCGTGGCCGGGGTGGCCGGGGGTCACCGCCTCGCCGCTGATCACCGAGAAGAGCTGGACGAGGCCCGGCACCCGCGCGTTGTGGTCGACGACGTCGGCCAGGGCGCGCAGCGCGGCGGCGCCGCCGTCGTGGCCGTCGTGCCCCGGCCCGAACCTGCGCCGGTCGAGCTCGTCGCGGTAGTCGAGCACCGCGACGAGCAGACGCTCCTTGCTCCTGAAGTGGTGGAGCAGCCCGGCCTGGGAGAGCTCGACCCGCTCGGCGATGCGGGCCAGCGAGGCGCCGCGGTAGCCGTGCTCGGCGAACTCCAGCAGCGCCACCGCCAGGATGCGCTCCTTGCGCGCCTCGCCGGTCGCGTACCCCCGTCTCACCCAGGCACCCTATCCGCCGCCGGATCTGACGCTGGCGTACGGCCCTGAGCAGCCGCTAACCTGACTCCGCCTCACGTTTGATTCCCCCCCGATCAGGAGGCCGTCGTGCCGTCCCCGCGTGATCGCCAGGCCCGTACCGCCACGTACGTCGTGTACGGCGTGCAGGGCCTCTCCTTCGCCACCCTGCTCGTCCAGGTGGCCAGCCTCCAGACCGAGCTGGAGCTCACCGACGGGGCGCTCACGCTCCTGCTGCTGATCGTGCCCGTCTTCGCCGGCGTGGGCAGCGTCGGCGCGGGCACGTTCGCCGCCCGGTACGGCAGCAAGCTGCTCCTGCGGGTCGCGCAGCCCGCGGTGGCGCTCGCCGTGGTGCTCACCGGCCTCGCGCCCTCGGTGCCGCTGGCCGTGCCCGCGCTGCTGCTGTTCGGCCTGGCGGTCGGGGCGGTGGACGCGGGCATGAACATGCAGGGCGTGGCCGTCGAACGCCGGTACGGGACCGCCGTGCTGAACGGCTTCCACAGCGTGTGGAGCGTCCTCAGCCTGGCGGGGGCCCTTTGGGCGGTGTTCGCGGCCGGCCGGGTCTCGCTGGCGGTCACGATGGCGATCCCCATGATCCTGGCGGTGGCCGGCTCGATCTACGCCGGGCCGAAGCTGTGCACGATCGCCGAGGAGAAGGTCGAGAACGTCGTCGAGGCCGCGACCGGCAAGTTCCCCTGGCGGCCGATCATCCCGCTCTGCCTGGCGATGGGCTTCCTCTACATCGGCGACGCAGCGGTGTCGAACTTCGCGACCGTCTTCATGGGCAAGGCCCTGCTGGCCCAGGACAGCGTGGCGAAGCTGGCCTACAGCGTCTACCAGGGCGCGACGCTGGCCGTGCGGCTCGCCGGCGACGTCGCGGTCCGCCGCTACGGCCCGGCCGCCATCGTCCGGCTCGGCGGCGCGCTGGCCACGCTGGGCTTCCTCGGCGTCGTGGTGGCCCCGAACCAGCCGCTGGCGATCGTCGCGTTCGGGCTGACCGGGCTGGGGTTGTCGGTGGTCGCCCCGCAGTCGTTCTCGGCGGCGGGCAAGCTGGACCCGGCGGGCACCGGGGTGGCCATCGCCCGGGTGAACCTCTTCAACTACGTGGGCTTCATCGTGGGAGCCGCGCTGATCGGCGGCATCGCCGACGCCACGGACTGGCGGCTGGCGTTCGTCGCGCCGCTGCTGCTGGCCGGCGTGATCATCGCGCTCGCGCCGGGCTTCGCGCCCCGGCGGGCCGCCGCGCAGGCGTGATCCGCGAGCCTCCTCAGCCGCGCACCTCGGCCACCTGGACGGGACGCGACTCGCGCAGCGACAGGTCGGCGGCCTCGGCGACGTACAGGGCGGCCAGGGCGTCCTCGACCGAGCACAGGCCCTCGCCGCCGCGCAGGAAGGCGTCGATCTCGGCCGCGTAGGCGGGGCCGAACCTGGCGACGAAGTCGGGCCAGGGCGGGCCGGGCGGCTGCAGGCCCTCGGCGCTGCGCAGCGGGGCGCGCGGCCCGAGCCCGGCCACCTGGGTGCCCTTCGTGCCGGCCAGCTCCATGCGCACGTCGTAGCCGGCGCCGTTGTAGCGGGAGCCCTGGAGGGTGGCCAGCGTGCCGTCGTCGAGGGTGAGCAGCGCGGCGCTGTTGTCCACGTCGCCGGCCTCCTTGAAGAACGCCGCCCCCCGGTTCGCGCCGACGGCGTGAACGGAGACGACCTCGCGCCCGGTCACCCAGCGCAGGGCGTCGAAGTCGTGGACGTGGCAGTCGCGGAAGAGGCCGCCGGACAGCGGGACGTACCCGGCGGGCGGCGGCGCGGGATCGGCCGTCACCAGGTGGACGCGGTGCAGCTCCCCCAGCTCGCCGGCCCGCAGCGCGGCGCGGGCGGCCCGGTAGCCGGGGTCGAACCTGCGCTGGAACCCGATGCACACCCGCCGGCCCGCGCTCGCCTCCAGCACCTTGACCGTCTCGGCGACCGTGCCCGCCACCGGCTTCTCGCACAGGGCGGGGACGCCCCGCTCGCACGCCCTGATCAGCAGCTCGGCGTGGGTGCTCGTCGGCGTGGCGATGACCACGGCGTCGGCCTCGAACGGGTCCCCCGGCCTGCCGTACGGCGAGGTCCTGACCGGGTCGGCCACGATCAGCTCCTCGACCAGGGGATGCGCGGCCAGGTTCGCGGCGTGGAACGCGCCGATCCGGCCCAGGCCCAGCAGTCCCACCCGCATGACGCCTCCAGTGCCGCTTCCGCCTCAATCCATGATGTGTCCAGACATACGGACTTTTAAGCCTTGGACCGCCTCCGCCGCCTGATGCACCGGCAGCCGGGCGAACCCGACCACGACCGCCGGCGGGCCGGGCGAGAACCGCATCGGCGCGACCGGCTCGGCGGCCAGGCCGACCTCCTCGGCCGCGCGGACGAGCCGCAGCTCGTCCCAGCCGTCCGGCAGGTCGAGGTAGACGTGCAGCCCGGCCTGGATGCCGCGGACGCGGATCTCCGGCAGCTCCTCGGCCAGCACCCTGACCAGGGCGTCCCGGCGGCGCCGGTACTCCCTGCGCATGCGCCGCAGGTGTTTGTCGTAGCCGCCGGTGCGCAGGAAGTGGGCCAGCGCGTACTGCTCGATGACCGGGGAGCCCAGGTCGAGCTCGCTCCGGGCGCGACGGATCGCCTCGGCCAGGTGGGCGGGGGCGGCGACCCAGCCGAGCCGCAGACCCGGCGCGAGCGACTTGCTGACGCTGCCGGTCAGGATCACCCGGTCGGGGGCCAGCCCCTGGAGGCAGCCGACCGGGTCGCGGTCGTAGCGGAACTCGGCGTCGTAGTCGTCCTCCAGGACCGTGCGGTCGCCCGCGCAGGCCCATTCCATGAGCGCGGCCCGCCTGGCCGGGGAGAGCACGACGCCCGTCGGGTACTGGTGTGCGGGCGTGACCAGCGCCGCGTCGCCCTCCATGGCGCCGGTGACCAGGCCCTCGCAGCCCACGGGCACCGGCACCAGGCGGGCCCCGGCCCGTTCCAGCAGCGGGACCTGACGGCGGCTGGTGGGGTCCTCGACGATCAGGCGCAGGCCGCCGCGCCGGGCCAGGACGTGCAGCGCCAGGCTCAGCCCCTGCGCCACGCCGCCCACGACGACCAGATTGTCGGGATGGACGTCGGCCGCCCTGACCCGCCGCAGGTAACCGGCCAGCTCCTCGCGCAGCTCCGGCACGCCCCCGGGGTCGCCGTAGTCGAGCGCGTCGGACGGCACGGTGGCCAGCACGTGCCGGACGGCCGCCGACCACCGCTCCCGGGGAAAATGCCCCAGGTCGGGGGACGTGGCCCGGTGCCCCTGGTACGGCCGGCAGGCGCCACCGTCGGCCACCGGCCAGGGACGGGCGGACCGGACGGCGCCCAGCGGGGCCACCTCCGTCCCGGCCCCCACCCGCGAGACCAGGAACCCCTCGGCCACGAGCTGCTCGTACGCCTCCACCACCACGCCCCTGGAGACCTGGAGGTCGGCGGCGAGGTCGCGGGTGGCGGGCAGGCGGGTGCCGGGCACGAGCCGCCCGAGGCGCACGCCCTCGCGCAGCTCGGCCGCGATCTGCCCAGCGATCCCTCCCGCATCCCGATTGATCTGGATGTGCAGGTCGGCCATATTGGTCCTGTCATATAGCGGCCCATTGGACTGTTTGCCCGAACCATTGTCTCCCTACGATCCTGCACATGAGAAACGGAATCGCCGGAGCCGCCACCGCCATGTTCCTGGTGGGCACCCTGGCCGGAGTGTCCGGCCTGATCGGCTCCTATCCCGTGTACGGCGGCCAGGCCGTGCGCTACCTCGCCGCCGCGGTCATCCTGCTGGTCGTCACCAGGGCGCTCGGCCTGCGGTTCGTCCGGCTGACCGGGCGGGAGACCCTGTACCTGGGCGGGCTCACCCTGCTCGGGCTGGTGGTCTTCAACGTCTGCGTCGTCGAGTCCACCCGGGCCTCGGGGCCGGCGCTGGTGGGCACCGTCCTCGGCACCGTGCCGCTGGCGCTGGCGCTGGCCGGCGGGCGTCCGGCGCCGCGCCTGCTGGTGGGGGCGTCGGTGGTGGTGGCCGGCGCGACGCTGGCGACCGGCCTGGGCAGCGGGAACCCGACCGGCCTGCTGTGGGCGCTCGGGGCGCTGGTGGGCGAGGTGAGCTTCTCCATGCTGGCCATCCCCCTGCTGCCGAAGCTGGGGGCGATCCGGGTGTCGGCGTACTCGACGGCGCTGGCCGTGCCCATGCTGGCCGTGGTCGGCCTGGTCCAGGAGGGCTCCGCCATGTTCAGGACGCCGACCGCGGCCGAGACGCTGGGCTTCGTGTACCTGGCGGTCGTGGTCACGGTCGTGGCCTTCTTCCTCTGGTACACCTCGCTGCCCAGGCTCGGCCCCGGGACGGCCGGGCTGTTCGCCGGGCTCATCCCGGTCGGCGCGATCGTGACGGGGCTCGTGCTCGGCATCGCGACGCCGAGCGTCTACGACCTGGCGGGGGCCGGTCTGGTGATCGTCGGCATCCTGGTGGGGCTCACCGCGCGGCGCTCGCCGGAGCCCGTGCCGGCCCCGGGATGACCACCTGACGGGGGGCGTACCCTCTATGGACATGGACTTCGACTACACCGATCTGCTTCCCCTGGGCGCCGATGAGACCGAGTACCGGCTGATCACGTCGGAGGGGGTGCGGAAGGTCGAAGCGGCCGGGCGTACGTTCCTGGAGGTCGACCCCGAAGCCCTGCGGCTGCTCACCGAGACCGCGGTCCACGACATCTCCCACTTCCTGCGCACGTCGCACCTGGCGCAGCTGCGCAAGATCGTCGACGACCCCGAGTCCAGCGGGAACGACCGGTTCGTCGCCCTCGACCTGCTGAAGAACGCCTCGATCTCGGCCGGCGGCGTGCTGCCGATGTGCCAGGACACCGGCACCGCCATCGTCATGGGCAAGCGCGGCCGCCACGTGCTGACCGACGGCCGCGACGCCGAGCACGTCTCGAAGGGCGTGTACGACGCCTACACCAAGCTCAACCTGCGCTACTCCCAGATGGCCCCGCTGACCATGTGGGAGGAGAAGAACACCGGCAGCAACCTGCCCGCCCAGATCGAGCTCTACGCCGAGGACCCCCACGGCCACGCCGACGAGTACAAGCTGCTGTTCATGGCCAAGGGCGGCGGTTCGGCCAACAAGTCCTTCCTCTACCAGGAGACCAAGGCGGTGCTCAACGAGAAGCGCATGCTGGCCTTCCTGGAGGAGAAGATCCGCTCGCTGGGCACCGCGGCCTGCCCGCCGTACCACCTGGCCGTGGTGGTGGGCGGCACCTCCGCCGAGTTCGCGCTCAAGACCGCCAAGTACGCCAGCGCCCGCTACCTCGACTCCATCCCCACCGAGGGCTCGCCCTCCGGGCACGGCTTCCGCGACCTGGAGCTGGAGGCCAAGGTCTTCGAGCTGACGCAGAAGCTCGGCATCGGCGCCCAGTTCGGCGGCAAGTACTTCTGCCACGACGTGCGCGTGATCCGCCTGCCCCGGCACGGCGCGTCCTGCCCGGTTGCCATCGCGGTGTCGTGCTCGGCCGACCGCCAGGCGCTGGCCAAGATCACTGCGGAGGGCGTGTTCCTGGAGAAGCTGGAGACCGACCCGGCCCGCTTCCTGCCCGAGACCACCGACGAGCACCTGTCCGACGACGTCGTCCGCATCGACCTCAACCGGCCGATGCCGGAGATCCTGGCCGAGCTGACGAAGTACCCCGTCAAGACGCGGCTCTCCCTCACCGGCCCGCTCGTCGTCGCCCGCGACATCGCGCACGCCAAGATCGCCGAGCTGCTCGACGACGGCGGCGAGATGCCGCAGTACCTCAAGGACCACGCGGTCTACTACGCCGGCCCGGCCAAGACCCCCGAGGGTTACGCCTCCGGCTCGTTCGGCCCCACCACGGCCGGCCGCATGGACTCCTACGTCGAGCGCTTCCAGGCGGCGGGCGGCTCGATGGTCATGCTGGCCAAGGGCAACAGGTCCAAGCAGGTCACCGACGCGTGCCAGAAGTTCGGCGGCTTCTACCTGGGCTCCATCGGCGGCCCGGCCGCCCGGCTGGCCCAGGACTGCATCAGGAAGGTGGAGGTGCTCGAATACCCCGAGCTGGGCATGGAGGCGGTGTGGAAGATCGAGGTCGAGGACTTCCCGGCCTTCATCGTCGTCGACGACAAGGGTGACGACTTCTTCACCGACCGCACCGGGCCGGTGCTGAGCATCGGGCGCAGATAGGGCCCGAGCGCGTCGAAGGGTGCCGGGCGGCGGTCGAAGCCCCTCGGCACCGGACGACGGGGGGTTGCCCTCGGGCGTCTCAGGCCGCGACGGCGGCTCGGTGGGGGGCGACGACGCTGCCGTCAGGCAGGAGCAGACCCGTGTCCTCGAACAGCACCACGCCGTTGCAGAGGAGGCTCCAGCCCTGGTCGGGGTGGGCCGAGATCACGTGCGAACGCTCGCGGTCGGGCGAGTCCGCACTGGGGCATACGGGAAAGTGACTGCACATCATCGCGCACCTCTCAGATGGCGCTCCTGCTTCCTGATGTTCAAAAGGGCAACTGTCGCCCCGACGGCGTGCGAAGGTCCAGGGTGGCGCCGACCGGCTTCCTCGGCCGGCGGCGAACCTGTGTCTGGCGCATCTCCATCACGTCCTTCAACTTCTGTCGTCAGTGGTGGAACGTCGGCGTCCTACCCAGTCTCAGGGCCGGCACCGACAGTTTCAGCTGCTCGCGGGTTCTCGCCTGGTCTCATGTCCTAACCATGCCCCCGTCCCCTTTCGGCACCCTTACATCTTGCTGACGGCGTGCCGTGGTTCCTGTCAATCAGCCTGCCGTACGCGGGAAAGTGCCCTACTAGGCATCATGCACATTTATCGGGGAGAGGGGTGTGCCGAGCGTCACAGTCGCTCTGACGTGCGGTAATACAACAAAGCGCGCATCCCGGGCAGGAATGCGCGCTGTGTCGATGTGTCAGGCGGCGTAGGACGGGTAACCGTAGCCGACGACCTGCGAGGTCGGCCGGACGCGCTCCTCGACCTTGCCGTTGCCGGTGTTGCCCTCGATCGTGGAAATGGTCCCGTCGCCGTTGTCCTTGACGACGAAGCCGACGTGCTGGATGTCGTTCAGGCTCTTGCTGCCGCTCCAGGAGAAGAAGACGACGGCGCCCGGCTTGGCCTCGGTGCCCCAGCGGTCGTTGGCGGCGAACCACTTGGCGTGGGTCACGGTGTAGGCGTCCCAGCCGACCTGCGGGCGGGCGCCGGTCTGCTCGCCGACCCAGGAGACGAACATCGAGCACCAGGCGGCGTTCAGGTAGTCCTGGCGGCTGCCGCCGTCGCGGGCGACGGTCTCACCGGCGCGCTGCGAGTCGGCGTACCACTTCTGGAACTTGGTGCCGCCGCCGTTGGCGTCCTCGGAGGTGCCCACCTGGGCGCGGGCCGTGGCCAGCACCTGGGCGGCGGTGACGTTCACCCGGCCCTGGGCCGAACCCTGCGCGGCCGACCGCTGCGCGGCGGTCTGGGCGTCGGTCCGGCCCGCGGTCGCGGCGCTGACGGCGGCAGTGGCGCCCAGGGCGCTCACGGCGATGGTCGCGCCGAGAGCGAGCTTGGCGATGTTGGACGTGGTCATCATGGCGTGCTTGGCCATCGGGGGGTGCTCCTTTGCTCACCGTCCGCGCATGAGGCACGGCGGGTCACAGGTGTGAATCCTGCGATGGGTGATGACGACAGATCTGCGGGGGCGCCTCGACACGGCTGCCCTGCCGTCGCGTACAAACAGGTACAACAGCGCCCTGACCTGGGTAATTCCCACCCCAAGAAATCCCCACAGGACGCCTGTGCGCGGACGGCTCATGCCGTCCGCGCACAAACTGGACCCAACTGACTCTCGCCACGATGCCAAGGCGAGACCTAGGTCGCAAGTCTGATGCACTTGCGAACTACTTGCAATAGTGTCCTCCAGAGATCTACTTCGAGAGGACGGACCCATGGGGGACTACACCCTTCCCGACATGCCGTACGACTACGGCGCGCTGGAGCCCGCCATCACCGGCGAGATCCTGGAGCTGCACCACGCCAAGCACCACGCGGCCTACGTCAAGGGCGCCAACGACACGCTCGACCGCCTGGCCGAGGCCCGCGACGGGGGCGACTTCACCGGCCTGGTGGGACTGGAGAAGACCTTCGCCTTCAACCTGTCCGGCCACGTCCTGCACTCGATCTTCTGGGAGAACCTCTCCCCCGACGGCGGCGACCGCCCCGACGGCGCGCTCAGGGCCGCCATCGACGAGCATTTCGGCACGTTCGAGGCGTTCCAGAAGCAGCTCACCACGGCCACGGCGTCGGTGCAGGGCTCCGGGTGGGGCGTGCTGGCCTGGGAGCCGCTGAGCCGCCGGCTGGTGGTCGAGCAGATCTACGACCACCACGGCAACGTCGGAATGAACACCACGCCGCTTCTCGTGTTCGACGCGTGGGAGCACGCTTACTATCTGCAGTACCGCAACGTGCGTCCGGACTACGTCGAGAAACTGTGGGGCCTCGTCAACTGGGCAGATGTGGCCCGGAGGTTCGCTGACGTAACGAGTCAGGCGGGTTGACTTAAGTTCGCAACAATTTATCGGCCCCGCCTCTACTGGTCGGTTTACACAAATAGGTAAGCTGCCTGGCATGCGTGCGCCCTCCGGTTACCTTCTCGCCGCGCGCTATCGGCTTGTGGAGCCGGTTGGTCGCGGCGGCATGGGCACCGTTTGGCGGGCGCATGACGAGTTGCTCGACCGCGACGTGGCGGTGAAGGAAGTACGGCTGCCCACCGTCCTCGACGAGGAGCTGCGCGCGGAGTTGTGCGCCCGCACCGAGCGCGAGGGCAGGGCGACCGCGATGGTGGCCCATCCGTCGGTCATCACCGTCTTCGACGTCGTGACCGAGGACGACCGTCCCTGGATCGTGATGGAGCTGCTCCGGGCCAGGTCCCTGGAGCAGCTCATCCAGGAGCACGGACCGCTCCATCCGCGCCGGGCCGCCGAGATCGGCCGGCAGATCCTCGGCGCGCTGCGGGCCGTCCACGCCAAGGGCATCCTCCACCGCGACGTGAAGCCCAGCAACGTGCTGGTGACCGAGGACCGCGCGGTGCTCACCGACTTCGGCCTGGCCGCGCTCGAAGGCGACGTCTCCATCACCCAGGCCGGCATCGTGCTCGGCTCGGCCGGTTACATCGCCCCCGAACGGGTTCTCGGCTCAAAGGCCAGCCCCGCGGGCGATCTGTGGTCGCTCGGCGCGACCCTCTACACCGCCGTCGAGGGCCGCGGGCTGCACGGCCGCCGTACGGCCGCCGCCGCGCTGGCCGCGCTGACCAGTGGCGAGCCGATCCCGATGAGCAAGGCGGGCCCGCTGGCGCCCGTGCTCGACGCGCTGCTCAGGATCGATCCACAGACCCGGCTCGACTCCGTACGGGCCTCGCTCATGCTGGCCCGGGTGGCCGCGGGCGGCTCGGCGGAAGAGCCGCTGGCCTCACGTCGGCCCGTACGCCCGGTTCCCGTGGTCACCTCACCCCCTTTCGCGCGCAGGCCCGCGCACCGCGGGCTGCACAGGGCGGAGGCCACCGCCGCCGCGCTGTCGGTCCCGCCGCCGCGCCAGGAGCGCAGGCCGGGTGAGGGCGTCCACCGCAAGCGGGTCGAACCACGTCCAAGTCCGTCCACTTATGTCCGTTTCAAGGCTGCGGTGATAAAGTTGTTCCTTCCTCGGCGGTTCTGGCCAAGAGAACTTCGCAAGCGAGGGTAAAGCACTTCCCAACCGAGAATCGATATCTTCTTCTCATGCCGGAACAGCAGACACGCCTGCTCGCGGAGCGCTACGAGCTCATCGCCCCGCTCGGCCGGGGCACGATGGGGACCGTGTGGCGCGCCCGCGACCGCGCGCTCGGGCGCGAGGTGGCGGTCAAAGAGATCCGCCAGGACCAGGGGCTCACCGAGGACCAGCGGGCCGAGCTACGCGAGCGCATGGTCCGCGAGGGCCGCATCGCCTCGCGGATCAACCACCCGTCCGTCGCCGCCATCCACGACGTGCTCATCCAGGACGACAGCCCCTGGATCATCATGGAGCTCATCGAGGCGCGCTCCCTGGAGCAGGTGATCGAGGAGGAGGGCCCGCTGCCGCCGCGGCTCGTGGCCGAGATCGGCGTCGACCTGCTCGGCGCGCTGCGCGCCGCGCACTCCCAGGGCATCACGCACCGCGACGTCAAGCCGGGCAACGTGCTCATCACCGAGAGCGGCCGGGTGGTCCTGACGGACTTCGGCATCGCCAAGGCCGAGGGCGACTCGCGGCTCACCAAGACGGGCATGGTGATCGGCTCCCCCGGCTACACGGCCCCGGAACGTGCCAGGGGCGAGTACACCGGGCCCGAGTCCGACATCTGGTCGCTGGGGGCGACGCTGTACTTCGCGGTCGAGGGGCGGCCGGCGTACGAGCGGGCCACGATCGCCGAGACGCTGGCGGCGCTGCTCAGCGAGAGCGCCGACCCGCCCACGCAGGCCGGTCGGCTGCGGCCGGTGCTGAACGGGCTGCTCAACAAGGACTACCGGCAGCGGCTCAGCGCCGCCAAGGCGGAGACCCTCATGCGGATGGTCGCCGACACGCCCACGAGCGAGATGCCGGCGCTCACGGCGGAAGCCCTGATGGCCCAGGAGGCCGCGTTGCCCGACCCCTTCACCGACTCCGGCCCACGGCGTCCCGCCGGCCCTCAGGGGCGCCCCTCAGGGGCTCAGGAGGCGTACGGGGCGGGCGCGCCGCCCGTCTCGGGCCCGCAGCCGACGCGTCCCGCCGGGGGGCGGCCTTCCGGGCCTCAGGGGCAGGGGCCCGTGCCGTCCAGCGCGCAGGGGTCCGGCGCGGCCGGAGGGCGTGCGGCGGCGCCGCAGGGGCCTTCAGGACCGCAGGAGCCCGCCCGGAGCCCGCTGGGGGCGCCGACGATGCCCCAGAGCACCGCACCCGGCCGGCCGCCGCAGGCCGCGCGCCCGGCGCAGCCGCCGCAGGCGGGTGACGCCGGCGACGACGGCGGCTTCGACCCCGACCGGACGGTCAGCGTCATGCGTCCCAAGGGGCCGTTCCCGCCGGGGCCCGAGCAGGGCGGCGACCGTCCGCCGCAGCGCCCCGACGACGAGGGGACCGTCACGACCAGGCACATCGCCACGCCGCGGATCGGCTCCCCCGGCCAGCAGGTCTACCCGCCGGCGCAGCAACCGCCGCACGCCGCGCGACAGCAGGGCCCGGGACAGCAGGGCCCGGGACAGCAGGGCCCGGGACAGCAGGGGCCGGGGGGCCCGCAGCAGGGCGGCCCGGTGCCGGGCGGGCCCGGCCAGAGCCGGCCCGGGCAGCCGGTGCCGCCCGCCGCCGGCCCGCACCAGGGCCAGGGCCTCGGGACCGACCTGTTCGCCATCGCCGGGCCGCCCGAGAAGCCGCAGGCGGGCAACCGCAACGGCATGCTCGTGCTGATGGCCGTGGCGGCGGCCGCCGCGGTCGTGATCGCCGTCCTCATCGTGGCGCTCATCTCCAGCTGAGCGAGCTCGTCTTCGGTACGACGGCCCGTCCCCGCCCGGGGCGGGCCGGCCCCGGACTGATCGCCCGGCCGTGGGACAGACTGGAGTCATGAGCGAGTTCAGAATCGAACATGACTCGATGGGCGAGGTCCGGGTGCCGGCGGGAGCGCGGTGGCGGGCCCAGACCCAGCGGGCGGTGGAGAACTTCCCGGTCTCGGGGCGGCCGCTCGAACCGTCCCACATCGCCGCGCTCGGCCTGATCAAGGCGGTCGCCGCCGAGGTCAACGGCGAGCTGGGCGTGATCGACAAAGATCTGGCCGAGGCCGTCGCGCAGGCCGCCGCGGACGTCGCCGACAACGAGCACGACGCCCACTTCCCCATCGACGTCTTCCAGACCGGCTCGGGCACCTCGTCCAACATGAACGCCAACGAGGTGATCGCGACGCTGGCCGAGGAGCGGCTGGGACGGCCCGTGCACCCCAACGACCACGTGAACGCCTCCCAGTCGTCCAACGACGTCTTCCCGACCTCGATCCACGTGGCGGCCGCGATCGAGGTGACCTTCCACCTGCTGCCCTCGCTCACCCACCTGGCCGAGACGCTGCACGCCAAGGAGGCCGAGTTCGCGCAGGTGGTCAAGTCCGGCCGGACCCACCTGATGGACGCCACGCCGGTGACCCTCGGGCAGGAGTTCGGCGGGTACGCCGCCCAGATCGACCACGGCGGCACCCGCGTGCGCACGGCGCTGAACCACGTGCTGGAGCTGCCCCTGGGCGGGACGGCGGTCGGCACGGGCATCAACACGCCGCCCGGCTTCGCGCAGCGGGCGATCGCGAAGCTGGCCGAGGCGACCGGCATCCCCTTCCGCGAGGCCGCCGACCACTTCGAGGCCCAGGGCGCCCAGGACTCCATCGTGGAGCTGTCGGGGCAGCTCAAGGTGGTGGCCGTGTCGCTCAACAAGATCGCGAACGACCTGCGCTGGATGGGCTCTGGCCCGCGCGCCGGGCTCGGCGAGATCAACCTGCCGGACCTCCAGCCGGGCTCGTCCATCATGCCGGGCAAGGTCAACCCGGTGATCCCGGAGGCCACGGCCATGGTCGCGGCGCAGGTCATCGGCAACGACGCGGCGATCACGTTCGCCGGGGCCTCGGGCAGCTTCGAGCTGAACGTGCAGCTCCCGGTCATCGCCCGCAACATCCTGGAATCGATCAGGCTGCTGGCGAACGTGTCCAGGCTGCTGGCCGACCGCTGCGTCGCGGGCATCACGGCCAACGTCGAGCGCCTGCGCGAGTACGCCGAGTCCTCCCCCTCGATCGTCACCCCGCTCAACCGGCACGTCGGCTACGAGGAGGCGGCCAAGATCGCCAAGCAGGCGCTGGCCGAGCGCAGGACCATCAGGGAGGTCGTCGTCGAGCGCGGCCACGTCGCCGACGGCACGCTGACCGAGGAGCAGCTCGACGCCGCCCTCGACGTGCTGTCCATGACCCGGCCGCCGACGGAGGGGTGATCCACATAGGTCGGCTCGGATCTATGTCGGCCGCACCCATGCGTCCCGGCGCGGCGAGCGCCTAGGGTTCGGAGTATGGCGAAGGAGCTGACTGGGCGGACCGCGCTGGTGACGGGGGCTGGGGGCGGCATCGGCGCCGCCTGCGCCCGGCGACTGGCCGCCGCGGGGGCCAAGGTCCTGGTGGTCGACAGGCAGGGCGAGGCGGCCGGGAAGGTGGCCGCGGAGGTCGGCGGGGTCGCGGTGGTGGCCGATCTGAGCGATCCGGCCTTCGCGGCGTCGCTGCCCGACGAGCCGGTGGACATCGTGGTGAACAACGCCGGGTTCCAGCACGTGGCGCCGGTCGAGGACTTCCCGCCGGAGGTGTTCTCCACCATGATGCGGGTGATGGTGGAGGCGCCGTTCCTGATCGCGCGGCGGGTGCTGCCCGGCATGTACGCCCGGGGGTGGGGACGGTTCGTGAACATGTCGTCGGTGCACGGGTTGCGGGCCTCGCCGTACAAGTCGGCGTACACGACGGCCAAGCACGCGCTGGAGGGGTTCTCCAAGGTCGTCGCGCTGGAGGGGGCGGCCCACGGGGTGACGTCCAACTGCGTGTGCCCGGCGTACGTGCGCACGGCGCTGGTCGAGGCGCAGATCGACGACCAGGCCCGGGTGCACGGCATCGGCAGCGACGAGGTCGTCGAGAACATCATGCTCCAGCCGGCCGCGATCAAGCGGCTGATCGAGCCCGAGGAGGTCGCCGAACTGGTCGCCTACCTCTGCGGCCCGCACGGCTCCTTCATCACCGGCACCTCCCTCCCCGTAGACGGCGGCTGGACGGCCCATTAGTGAGCCCACACGGAGTGAGGCCATGAGCAGGCGAGGGAGTGCCGGTGGCTGGAGGAGTGGCGGGAGCGGAGCGACCAGAGCGGGGGAAGCCACCGGCATCTGGCGACCGAGCCCGCCTCACGGAGTGAGGCCATGAGCAGGCGTTTTCTGGAGCTTTTGGCGCGGGAGGCGTCGGCGGTCGAGTTCGAGGGGCCGATCGTGGAGGCCAGGGCGCAGGGCGCCGATCCGGCCACGATCGAGGAGCTGGAGCAGGCCAAGGTCGAGGCGCTGAAGGTCAGGGCGCTGCTCAGGCGGCGGGCCCGGCGAGAGGCCGAGCTGTCGGCGCTCTACGACACCGCCGGCGACCTGGCCGCGCTGCGCGACCTCGACGCCGTGCTCGAAGCCATCGTCCACCGGGCCAGGCAGTTGCTCGCGACCGACATCGCGTACATGACGTTGCACGACCCCGAGCAGGGCGACACGTACATGCGGGTCACCGACGGGTCGATCTCGGCCAAGTTCCGGGCGCTCAGGCTGGCCATGGGCGCCGGGCTGGGCGGGCTGGTCGCGCAGACGGCCACCCCGTACGCGACCGCCGACTACTTCGCCGACGCCAGGTTCCGGCACAAGGGTCACATCGACGAGGCCGTCAAGGAGGAGGGCCTGGTCGCGATCCTGGGGGTGCCGCTGCGCCTGGGCCAGCGGGTGATCGGCGTGCTCATGGCGGCCAACCGCAGCGCCAGGCCCTTCCACCAGGAGGAGGTCTCGCTGCTGGCGAGCCTGGCCGCGCACGCCGCCGTCGCCATCGACAACGCCCGGCTGCTCCAGGAGACCAGGAACGCCCTGGAGGAGCTCTCCCAGGCCCACCGCACCGCCAGGGCGCACGGCGAGGCCGTCGAGCGGGCCGCGCTGGCCCACGACCGGATGACCTCGCTGGTGCTGCGCGGCGGCGGCATCGAGGACGTCGCCGCCGTCGTGACCGAGGTGCTCGGCGGGTCGCTGGCGGTGCTCGACGACCTGGGCCGGCCGATCACCGGCGACGTGGGCGAGCTGGACGCGGGGGTGTTCGAGGCGGCGCAGGCGTCCAGGGCGCTGGGGCGTACCGTGCGCAGGGGCGACCAGGTGATCGCGTCGGTGGACGTCGGCGGCGAGCCGTTGTGCACGCTCGTCCTGCGCAGCGACGACGCCGACGAGCGCATCCTGGAGCGGGCGGCGCTGGTGTGCGCGCTGCTGCTGCTGTTCAGGCGGAGCGTGGCCGAGGCCGAGGGCCGGGTCAGGGGCGAGCTGCTGGAGGACCTGATCTCGCGGCCGGACTCGCCGGGCCTGGCCGACCGGGCCCGGCGGCTCGGCGTGGACCTGCGCGCGCCGCACGTCGTGGTGGTGGCCAGGCACGGCGGCCAGCGGGAGCGGGCGGCGTTCTGGGCCTCCTCGCACGCCACGGTCCGGCACGGGCTGGCGGCGGGGCGCGGCGACGAGGTGGTGCTGCTGCTGCCGGGCGTGGACGCGGGTGGTCTGGCCCAGCGGGTGGCGGCCGAGCTGAGCGCGTCCCTGCACAGCCCGGCGACGGCGGGCGCCTCCCCTGCCCGCCTCCCCGAAGCCTCCCCCGGCGGCCCGCCGGGCGGCTCGGCGGGCGCGCCGGCAGGCGGCTCGGGAGGCGGCGCGACAAGCGGATCGGCGGGCGCGCGGGACGTCGCGGAGGCGTACCAGGAGGCGCGGCGGTGCGCCGAGGCGCTGCTCGCGCTCGGCCGGGCCGGCGACGGCGCGAGCCCCGCCGAGCTGGGCTTCGTCGGGCTGCTCGTGGGCGACGGCCGCGACGTGCGCGGCTTCGTCGGCCGCGTGGTCGGCGCGGTGATCGACTACGACGCCCGCCGCGGCACCGCGCTCACCGACACCCTGTCGGCCTACTTCGGCACGGGCGGCTCACCCTCCCGTACGGCCGAGGCCATGCACATCCACGTCAACACCGTCACCCAGCGCCTCGACCGGATCGGCAAGCTGCTGGGCGACGGCTGGCTGGAGCCCGAGCGCGCGCTGGAGATCCAGCTCGCCCTCCGCCTGCACCGGCTCGGCCACACATCCTCCCCGCAGACTGTGGGGCCTGGCCCCATATAAGTGACGCCGGTCACTCTTTACCGTGACCGGCATGGCCACTTCCATCAAGAGGATCGTCGCCGCGAGCCTGATCGGCACCACCATCGAGTGGTACGACTTCTTCCTGTACGGCTCGGCAGCCGCTCTCGTGTTCAACAAACTCTTCTTCCCCGAGTCCGATCCGCTGACCGGCACGCTGCTGTCGTTCCTCACCTACGCCGTCGGATTCGTCGCCCGCCCGCTCGGCGGCCTGGTCTTCGGCCACTTCGGCGACCGGGTGGGCCGCAAGACCCTGCTGGTGGTCAGCCTGCTGATGATGGGCGCCGCCACGTTCCTGATCGGCTGCCTGCCGACGTACGCCACGCTCGGCTCGTCGGCGGCGCTGCTGCTGACCGCGCTGCGGCTCGTGCAGGGCTTCGCGCTCGGCGGCGAGTGGGGCGGCGCGGTGCTGATCGTGTCCGAGCACGGCGACACGAAGCGCCGCGGGTTCTGGGCCTCCTGGCCGCAGGCGGGCGCGCCCGGCGGGAACCTGCTGGCCACCGGCGTGCTGGCAGTGCTGGCCGCCTGGCAGTCCGACGAGGCGTTCCTGTCGTGGGGCTGGCGGATCCCGTTCCTGCTGTCGGGGGTGCTGGTGATGGTCGGGCTGTGGATCCGGCTGACGATCACCGAGTCGCCGGTGTTCCAGCAGGCCGAGCCGGAGCCGACCGCGCCGATCGTGGGCGTGCTGCGGCACCACTGGAAGGACGTGCTCACCGCCATCGGCGCCCGGCTGGCCGAGAACATCTCGTTCTACCTGCTGACGGTGTTCGTCATCACGTACGCGAAGAACGCGAAGATCGACAACTCGACGGTGCTGACCGCGGTGCTGGTCGCCTCGGCGATCCACTTCGTCACGATCCCGATGTGGGGCGCGCTGTCGGACCGGGTCGGCCGCCGTCCGATCTACCTGGCCGGGGCCGCCGGGATCGGCGTGTGGATCTTCGCCTTCTTCCCGCTGGTGGACACCGGCAACTTCCTGGCGATCACCCTCGCGGTCACCGTCGGCCTGCTCTTCCACGGCATGATGTACGGCCCGCAGGCGGCCTTCTTCTCCGAGCTGTTCGGCACCAGGACGCGCTACACCGGCGTGTCGATCGGCGCCCAGCTCTCGGCGATCGTGGCCGGCGCGCTGGCCCCGCTGATCGCGGTGGCGCTGCTCAAGAGCTACTCCAGCAGCGTGCCCATCTCGGTCTACCTTGGCCTGGCGGCGGTGCTCACGCTGGTCGCCGTCTACACCGCCCGCGAGACCCAGGGACGCGACCTGGCCGAGAGGATCCACGCGCGATGAAGGTCACCACCCCCCGCCTCACGCAGCACGTCCTGACCGTCGAGGGCCGGACGTCCGGCGAGCCCGTGCTGTTCGTGCACGGCAACGTCTCCTCCGGCGCCTTCTGGCGCGACAGCATGGCCGCGCTGCCCGCCCGCTACCGCCCGCTCGCCCCCGACCTGCGCGGCTTCGGCGACACCGACCCCGAGCCGGTGGACGCCACCAGGGGCCTGCGCGACTGGTCCGACGACCTGGCCGAGCTGGTCGAGGCCCTCGGGCTCGACGGCGTGCACCTGGTCGGCTGGAGCCTCGGCGGCGGCGTCGTCCTGCAGCTGCTGCGTGACCGTCCTGAGCTGGTCAGGAGCGTCACGCTGGTCAACCCGATCTCCCCGTACGGCTTCGGCGGCACCGAGGGCCCGGACGGCACGCTCACCCACCCCGACGGCGCGGGATCGGGCGCCGGCGCGGCGAACCTGGACTTCGTGGCCCGGCTCAAGGCGGGCGACATGTCGGACGAATCCCCCACGTCCCCCCGCAACGTGCTCCGCACCGGCTACGTCAAGCACCCGCGGATCCCCGACGAGGACTTCTACCTGCGATCCATGCTCACCACCCGCGTGGGCGAGGCCAACTACCCGGGCGACGCCGCCGGCTCCCCCGCCTGGCCCGGCGTGGCCCCCGGCAAGCACGGCGTGCTCAACGCGTGCGCCCCCACCCACTTCCGCCTGGACGACCTGCACGAGATCGACCCCAGGCCGCCCGTGCTGTGGATCAGGGGCGCCGACGACGTGATCGTCTCCGACACCTCGCTGTTCGACCTGGCCCACCTGGGCGCGATCGGCGTCGTGCCCGGCTCCCCCGGCACCCCGGCCCAGCCGATGGTGACCCAGACCAGGGCGGTCCTCGACCGCTACGGCCGCTACCGCGAGGTCGTGCTGGACGACTGCGGCCACAGCCCCCACCTGGAGCGGCCCGCCGAGTTCGGCCGCCTGCTGGCCGAGCACCTGGAGGAGGTCTGATGCTCGTCGCCCTGACCCTGGTCGCGAGCCTGCTCACCGCCCCCGCCGCGGGCGAACTGACCGTGCCCGGCGCGGAGAAGCTGATCAGCGCCACCCTCGACGACCTGACCACGGCCGGCACCACGCTGACCGGCCACACCGACCCGGCCGACTGGGCCGGCCTGCACTCCAAGGCCACCGTCAACCCGACCGGCGTGCCCGGCACCCAGCTCGACGGCTACTTCCCCGACACCTCCACCGGCAACGCCACGCACGGCTGGAACCACGACTCCCAGTTCGTGATCAGGCTGCCCGACCGGTGGAACGGCGGCCTGGTCGTCAGCGGCACCCCGGGCAACCGGGAGCAGTACGCCAACGACTACACGATCTCCGACTGGGTGCTGTCCAAGGGCTACGCGTTCGCCGCCACCGACAAGGGCAACGTGGGCGTCACCTTCCACGAGGACGGCCGCCGCCCCGGCGACGCCATCGCCGAGTGGAACGACCGGGTCACCCAGCTCGCCGTGGCCGCCAAGTCCGTGGTCAGGCAGCGGTACGGCCGCCCGCCCGCCCGTACGTTCATGGCCGGCCTGTCCAACGGCGGCTACCTGGTCAGGTGGCAGCTGGAGAACCGCGGCTGGCTCTACGACGGCGGCGTGGACTGGGAGGGCACGCTCTTCCGGGTCAAGGGCGACAATCTGCTGAACTTCCTGCCGCCCGCGCTGAAGGCGTACCCGGACGAGGCGGGCGTGCGCGCGGCCGGGTTCGCGCCGGGGTCGGAGTTCCTGTGGCCCTTCCACCGGCAGTACTACTGGGAGCTCACCCAGCAGCTCTACCAGAAGGAGCTGGACCCGTCCTACGCGGGCGCGGCGGCCGACTACGACTACGACGCGCGCCGGCCGTACGCCGCGATGGCCAGGATCGGGCTGACCGGCAGGATCACCAAGCCGCTGATCACGATCCACGGGACGCTCGACTCGCTGCTGCCGATCTCCCGCGACTCCGACGTCTACGCCAGGATGGTCGGCCCGCACCGCCCGTTCCGCTACCACCGGATCGAGGGCGGCAACCACCTCGACAGCCTCGTCGACGTCTATCCCGACCGGCTCAGGCCCATGCTCCCGGCCTTCAGGGACGCCTTCCAGGAGCTGGAGGGCTGGGTCACTCCTTGAGGTAGCGATGCCTGCCCGCGCGCGCCCAGCGCACGATGTGCCGCGCCCCGGGCAGGCGCCTGCCGAGGCGGTGGAGCGCGGTGTCCCGGCCCATGGGCGAGCGCCGCTGGGGGTCCACCGCGACGGCCGGGCGCGTCTCGACCCGGCCGCGGCGCACCTGGAGGCCGAACCGCAGCCCGATCTCCTCGTCGGACGAGCGCAGCGACGACAGCCAGGCGCCCGGCCCCAGCTGCTCCTCGCTCGGCATGTGCCGCTTGACCGGGATCTTGGCGACGAGCTGGCCGGCGAGCTTGCCCGGCACCCCGGCCTCGACCAGCGCGGGCGCGCACACCTCGCGTTCCCGGCGGCCGGTGCTGCGCAGCACCAGCTCCAGGGGCGGCCCGCCGCTCGGCGGCACGTACGGGACCGGCAGCACGACGTACACGTGGCCGTCGAGCTGGCGGACGGTCACCCCCGGCGACACCAGCGCGATCGACTCCGAGAACGAGCGCGGCTCGACGGCCAGGCCCAGCTCCCCCTTGTCCGACCAGCACGGCACCACCAGCCGCATCCTGGGCCGCTGGGCCAGCACGCCCAGGCAGTTGAGCGGCCCCTCGGCCCGGCCGACCCGGCTCCTGGCCTGGTTGGCGCCGCTGAACATGCGGACGTGCACCTCCCACTGCCCGGGGCTGAGCGGCTGGCCCATCGCGGCGCTGGTCACGTCCAGGCGGACCTCGCCCCTGATCTGCACGCGGACCCGGCGGCGGCCGTCGGGGAGACGTTCGACGTGCTGGGTGACCGGCAGGAAGTGCACCACGCCGGTCGTGCTGTGCCGGACGTAGACGTCGATGCGGGCCCGCTCGACGTCGGCCGTGATGTCGGTGACGTCGTCGGACAGCAGCTTGGTGTCGGCCGAGCGCGGCGGGATCCAGTGCAGGCGCTCGCCGTCCACGCGGTAGCGGTCGGGCAGGCCGTCGCCGGACATGACCTCCACGGTCAGGCCGAGCACCAGGATGTGGGCGTCCCAGCGCATCTCGGTGAGCTCGGCGCGCAGGCCCGCGCGCCGGGTGGAGTTGGCGAACATGACGATCTGGTCCAGGCGGCCGCGCCGGACGAACGCGGCCACCGCCCGTAGCTGGACCGGCAGGTAGCGGTCGATCCGCTCGGGGAAACGCTCGCCGATGAGCTCCTGGACGACCCGGAAGTGCATGCCCCGGTCCACGGAGGAGTCGGCGAACCTGGCGGTCAGCAGCGGCCTGAGCACGGCCGAGCGGAACCAGTAGGCGTACATGCGGTCGCGCTGGCGGCCGGCGCCGACGTAGGTGTCGATGTCGGTGAGCAGCGTGCTCAGCCCGGCCACGATCACCCGGGGGTCCTCCTCGGGCGCCTCGGGCCGCGGCCCGAGCTGGCAGCAGACCTCCTCGGCCAGGACGGCGATCACCTTGGCCGCGAGGTAGGCCCGCATCACGAACGCCTGCTCGGCCAGCCGGCCGCCGGGCATCCCGAAGCCCAGCTCGTGCTCCTCCAGGAAGGCCCGGCGGTAGAGCTGCTGCGGGACGAGCAGCGTCATCAGGCGCTCGCGCAGGATGTCGGCACGGGCGCTGCTGCGCTCGAACGCCACCATCGGCGGCCCGTAGTCGCGGGCCAGCCGCCCGATCAGCACGTCGGCGTCGGTCTCGACCGCGCGCTCGTGCATGCGGGCCAGCGCGTCGCGGGCCAGCCGGTCGGTCTGGTCGAGGAAGTAGACGTAATCGCCCTCCGCCGCGGCCACGCCCATGTTGCGGCCGCGAGAGGGCGACCCGGTGTGCGGCAGGTGCAGCACGCGGACGTTCTCGCGGAGACCGGCGATGGTGTCCAGCCGTTCCCCGATGCCGTCCGTGGACCCGTCGTCCACGAAGATCACTTCGTAGTCGGCGGCGGGCAACGTCTGCTCCAGCGCGGAGCGGATGCACGCGTCCGCGGTGTCACCCGGGTTGTGGACATTGACGATCACACTGACCTTCACACCCATGCGGCCAGCGTGCGCCGCTCATACACGATCGGGTGAGACGGCTTGCCGATTACAGGAGAAGAGTTTGACCTGTCAGTACCAACCTGTGGACTGGGAGTGCCCCCACGCGCCACAGGGCGTGCCGTAGCGGCCCTTGATGTAGCCGAGCCCCCACGCGATCTGGGTGGTGGCATTGGTCTGCCAGTCGCCGCCCGCGCTGGCCATCTTGCTGCCGGGCAGGGCCTGCGGGATGCCGTACGCGCCGGAGTAGCGGTTCATCGCCCGCTCGTTCCAGCCGCTCTCCTTCTGCCAGAGCAGCTCCAGGCAGCCCCACTGGTCGGCGCCCCAGCCCTTGGCGGCGAGCATCTGCTTGGCGACGGCCTTGTTGCTGCCCGGCGAGGGGTTGCTGCCCGGCGGGAAGTTGGCGGGCGGGAAGCCGCTGCCGCCCGGCGCCTTCTTGGGCACGACCCAGTTGAGCTTCTTGGTGCCGCCGCGGTTCTTCTTGAGCAGGTCGGCCCGGTATGCCTGCTCGGCGGCGTTCTTCAGCGCGTCGGTCTCGGGGTCGGGGGCGAACAGGTTGCCTCCGGCGAGCGCGCCGAGCTGCTCGGCCGTGAACGGATCGACCGGCGGCTTGTTGGCGTTGTCGACGGCGCGGTAGGCGACGTAGCCGCCACCGCCCACGACCACCACCAGCGACACGACGGCGACGGCGACGCGCTTGGGGGTGAAACGCGAAGGCCGGCGGCGCGCCGAGCGAAGGTCATCCTTCGGGCGGCGCTCACTCAACTGCGGACCGGGGCTCACGATCCATGAGCTTGCCCTGTCATGGGGGGTGGTCCGCAACCGGAACGCGGGATTCGGTTGACGTTCTCTTGGCCAACCAGCAGGTAACAACCTTTTTCACGAAAAATTGTGAATTTCGTCACAGACTGGTGGGCGCCTCCCTTCGAGCGCCCGCACCGAAGGGAGGCCGCTTTCAGGCTTCCGCCCCATCTTCAGGATCTGATCCGCACCCGGTCACAGTTTGATGACACAACCCGGGTATAGGGGACATGGAATAATAATGTGCGCGTGGCCGGCATCCTCCTTGTAGAAGACGATCCCTCCGTCCGCACAGCCTTGGAGCTGGCGTTGACGCGGCAGGGACATTCCGTCACGTCCTACGCGACGGGCGAGGAGGCTCTGGACCACATCCGCGCCCGCCGCCCCGAGATCGCGATCCTCGACGTCATGCTGCCCGGCATCGACGGCGTCGAGGTCTGCCGCCGCATCCGCAAGCTCGACCAGCTCCCCGTCATCCTGCTCACCGCCCGCGGCGACGACCTGGACGTGGTGGTCGGCCTGGAGGCGGGCGCCGACGACTACGTGGTCAAGCCGGTCGAGCCGCGGGTGCTCGACGCCCGCATCCGGGCCATCCTGCGCAGGGCCGAGTCCGCGACCTCCGACCGCATCACCTTCGGCGACCTCGTGATCGACCGGGGGGCGCTCAAGGTCACGCTGGCCAGCAAGGAGATCCACCTGACGCCGACCGAGCTGCGGCTGCTGCTGGAGCTGGTCCGGCATCCCGGCCAGGTGCTCAACCGCCGCTACCTGCTGCGGGTCGTCTGGGACCACACGCACGTCGCCGACTCGCGGCTGGTGGACGCCTGCGTCCAGCGCGTCCGCGCCAAGATCGAGCCGAGGCCGGCCGAGCCCGTCTTCATCCACACCGTGCGCGGGTTCGGCTACCGGTTCAGCCCTCCGTGATCCCGCTGCCCACCGGGCTGCGGGCGCGCCTGGTCATCACCTTCACCCTCGTCGCGGTCACCGCGTCGACGCTGGTCGCCACCATCGGCTTCGAGCTGGCCAAGACCGCGCTCGTGACCAGGGCCGAGACCACCTCCCTCGACCTGGTGACCCGCGAGCTCGGCCGGATCACCTTCCCCGTGGGCAAGCTCAGGCCGGGCGAGGCGGCGCCGTCCATGAAGGAGCTCGACCAGGTCGTCCGGACACTGTCCAGCCCCGGCCGCAGCGTCCTGGTCGAGTACGGCAACCTGCTGTCCGCCGACGGCCCGATGACCATGAAGGACGTCCCCAACGAGCTGTACGGCCGGGCCAAGCAGAACGTCGTCACCCAGCGCAAGGTGATCGGCAACGAGCTGTGGCTCATCGTCGGCGCCGAGGTCCACCGGTTCGAGCCCGGCGTCGCCCCCGAGGCCACCGGGCTGCGCGCGTTCGTCTTCTTCCCGCTGCACGACGAGGAGAGCCAGCTCACGACGCTGCGCAACACGCTCACCCAGGGCGGCGCGGTGATCGTGCTGATCGCGCTGGTGGTGGCGCTGCTGTCGGCCCGGCAGGTGCTGCTGCCCGTACGGCGGCTCAGCGCGGCGGCGCAGGCGCTCGGCCAGGGCCGGCTGGACACCCGCCTGCCGGTGCACGGCCAGGACGAGCTGGCCGAGCTGACCGCCAGGTTCAACGACGCGGCGGCGGCGCTGGAGCTGAGCGTGTCAGAGCTGCGCTCGCTGGAGGCCATGTCCCGCAGGTTCGTGGCCGACGTCTCGCACGAGCTGCGCACGCCGCTCACCGCCATGACGGCCGTGGCCGACATGCTCTCGGAGGAGGCCGGCCGGCTGCCCGACGCGCCCGCGGAGGCCGTACGGCTGGTGCTGCGCGAGATCGGGCGCCTGCGCGAGCTGGTCGAGCACCTGATCGAGGTCAGCAGGTTCGACGCCGGCACCGCGACGCTCAACGTGGAGCCCGTGAACGTCGCCGACGCCATCCTGGACTGCCTGGAGGTGCGCGGCTGGAGCGACGAGGTGGACGTGACCGCCTCCCAGGGCCTGACCGTCAATCTCGACCCGAGGAGGTTCGACGTCATCGTGGCCAACCTGGTCGGCAACGCGCTCAAGCACGGCCTGCCCCCGGTGGAGGTCACCGCGCGCGGCACCGAGAACGGCCTGGAGGTGAAGGTGCGCGACCACGGCAAGGGCATCCCCGCCGAGGCGCTGCCGCACGTCTTCGACCGCTTCTTCAAGGCGGGCGCGGGCCGGGCCCGCAGCCAGGGCAGCGGCCTCGGCCTGGCCATCGCCCGCGCCAACGTGCACCTGCACGGCGGCACGATCTCCGTACGCGCCCAGCTGCCGGGCACCCTGTTCACGGTCTGGCTGCCGCACCAATGAAGGCACCGATGACCGCACCGATGACCGGGCGCCGGGTCCTCGTCGCCGCCGCGGCCCTGCTGGCCGTGGCGGCCTGCGGCATCTCGCCGACCGACGTCCAGACCAAGGGCGCCGCGCCCACCATCAAGCTCCCGCCGCCCTCGAAGACCATCTACCTGATCAGGAACAAGCAGCTCACGCTCGAACCCGCCGACGTCGAGAACGGCACCGTGGGCAGCCTGCTCGGCGCCCTGTTCGCCGCCTCCGACCAGCCGCTCGGCGACCGCACCACCGAGCTGCACGGCCTGGAGTACGTCGGCATGAAGGACTCGCTCGACCCCGTGCAGCGCGACGAGATGCAGCTCCCGCGCACCTCCACGCTGACCGTGTACTTCAAGGGCGACCGGCCGCTGAGCCGGCTCGGCAAGGCCCAGATCGTCTGCACCGCGCAGCAGGACGCCGCGTTCGAGCAGGTCAAGATCGTCCGGGAGAGCGACGGCCGCCCCGCCAAGGCGGAGGGACGGCCGTACACCTGCGGCGAGCTCAGGTGAGCCCGCCGCGGCTCACATCGTGATGTCCTCCAGCATCTCCGTCACCAGGGCGGCGATCGGGGAACGCTCGGACCTGGTGAGCGTGACGTGCGCGAAGAGCGGGTGGCCCTTCAGCTTCTCCACGACCGCCACCACGCCGTCGTGCCGGCCGACCCGCAGGTTGTCGCGCTGGGCGACGTCGTGCGTGAGCACCACCCGGGAGTTGGCCCCGATCCGGCTCAGCACCGTGAGCAGCACCCCGCGCTCCAGCGACTGGGCCTCGTCCACGATCACGAACGCGTCGTGCAGCGACCGGCCGCGGATGTGCGTCAGCGGGAGCACCTCCAGCATGCCCCGGTCGAGCACCTCCTCGATCACCTCGGGCGAGGTGATCGCGCCGAGCGTGTCGTAGACCGCCTGCGCCCACGGGCCCATCTTCTCGCCCTCGGTGCCCGGCAGGTAGCCGAGCTCCTGGCCGCCGACGGCGTACAGGGGGCGGAAGACGACCACCTTGCGGTGCTGGCGGCGCTCCAGGACCGCCTCCAGGCCCGCGCAGAGCGCCAGCGCCGACTTGCCGGTGCCGGCCCGGCCGCCCAGCGAGACGATGCCGATCTCCGGGTCCATCAGCAGGTCCAGCGCGATGCGCTGCTCGGCCGAGCGGCCGTGCAGGCCGAAGACCTCGCGGTCGCCGCGGACCAGGCGGACGGACTTGTCCGGCGCGACCCTGCCCAGCGCCGATCCCTTGGCCGACAGCAGCCGCAGGCCGGTGTGCGCGGGCAGTTGCCTGCCCTCCTCCAGGTCGGCCACGCCCTTGTCGAAGAGCGTCTCGACGTCCTCGGCCGTCACCTGCAGCTCGGCCATCCCGGTCCAGCCGGACTCGACCACCAGCTCGGCGCGGTACTCCTCGGCCGCCAGGCCGATCGAGGCCGCCTTGACCCGCATGGGCAGGTCTTTGGAGACCAGCACGACGTCGCAGCCCTCGGCCGCGAGCGAGCGCGCGACGGTCAGGATGCGCGTGTCGTTGTCGCCCAGGCGGAATCCGACGGGCAGGATGGACGGATCGCTGTGGTTGAGCTCAACCCTGATCGTTCCATCCCCTGTCGGCATCGGCTCGTCGAGCCTGCCGTGCTGAACCCGCAGGTCGTCGAGGTAGCGCAGGGCCTTCCTCGCGAAGTAGCCGAGCTCGGGATGGTGCCGCTTACCTTCCAGCTCCGTGATGACCACGATGGGAAGGACGACGTCATGCTCGGCGAAGCGCGTCAATGCCGCCGGGTCGGCCAGCAGGACCGAGGTGTCGAGCACGTACGTGCGCTTGGCCGGCTGGTGAGTAGGGTTGCTCGAGGACACTGCCACACGTTCTCCCCCGGGCGCCCATAGGTGCGGGCACCCTGCAGACGAGGTGGGAACCGGACCGGACCCGCGTCCCCGACCGCAACCTGCCGGCGGAGCCGGACTCCGGCCCCCCTCAGCAGATGTCGGTGCAAAGGCGGGCCCTCTCCGGGATGCCCGGCCTGTGGCCGGACACTTTCAACGTTACGTCCTGGATACCCGAATGTCGCATCAAGAACCGTAACGCCGGTGTCTCGCAGCGTAATCGCGCAGCGCCCGCAGGAAATCGACCCTGCGGAAGTCCGGCCAGTAAGCCTCGTGGAAGTAGAACTCGGAGTGAGCGCTCTGCCACAACATGAATCCGGACAGACGCTGCTCGCCCGACGTACGGATGAGGAGGTCCGGGTCGGGTTGGCCGCGAGTGTAGAGATGCTCCGCGATGTGTTCGACATCGAGGACCTCCACGAGGTCCTCGATGCTGGCGCCCTTACTCGCATGCTCCTGGAGGAGTGAGCGCACCGCATCGGCAATCTCACGTCTTCCTCCATACCCAACTGCAACGTTCACAATCAGGCCCGGACGGTGTGATGACGCTTCTTTTGCATTTTTCAGGACATTGGCCGTGCGGTCCGGGAGGAGGTCGAGCGCGCCCACCGGGCTGATCCGCCAGCCCTCGGCCACGAGCTCCTGGACCACGTCCTCGATGATGCGCAGCAGCGGCTCCAGCTCCTCGCGCGGCCGGTTGAGGTTGTCGTTGGACAACATCCAGACGGTGACGACCTCGACGCCCGTCTCCCGGCACCAGCCGAGCAGCTCCGATATCTTGTCCGCGCCCTTGCGGTGGCCGGTCGCCACGTCGCGCATGCCCATGGCGCGCGCCCAGCGGCGGTTGCCGTCGATGATGACCCCGACATGCCGGGGAACGCTGTCCTTGGACAGCTTGGTCTCCAGCCTGTGTTCGTACAGCCGGTAGACCAGGTCGCGCAGGCCCACGGAGTGCCTCCCCAGCGGTGCTGTGCCTTTGGTCGAATGACCCAACAGGCAATTATCACCGCGTTTCGCCCGTGCCTGCTCCCCCAATGGGATTCCTGGCGAGATCTCTTCCGCCGAGACACCCCTCGGCTTCATGGACCAGTTCGCGGACGAACTCGGACAACTCCGCGGACGTCAGGACGGCCCTCATGCCCACGCCGGAGGCCCCCCACGCCTCGACGTAGGCCCTGCGGGTCAGCCGCCACTGACCCGGCGCGGGCTGCCAGATGGGGATGGTGCGCAGCTGGCAGCGCAACTCGCCGCCGCCCACCAGCCCCGAGCGGGTGCGGTAGCGGAAGGAGAACAGCTCGCTCTCCGGCTCCTCGTCGGGGAAGCGGTCGTCGGGGTCGTTCCACTGCCGGGCCGCCCCCCTTCCCTGCCGCGCCTCGTCGACCCCGCGCGCCAGGCGCGCGAGCAGCCAGCCGCACCGCTCCCCCACGCTGCCGTACGGCGTGCCGTCGCGATGAAGCTCAAGGGTGATCTCGTACGGCGTGCCGACGGTGTCCGTGCACGCGACGGGCGTGACGGTCAGGTACGATCCATCGACACAGCGTAGTCCCCCCACGCCCTTCCCCGTTTCCGGCCCCAAGTCAGCTAAACCCGTAGAAACCCCTGGCTGTGTCCCCGAGCACCAGGTCCCGGTCGGTTCCGCCGAGCAGCGCGCCGGTGACCTCCCAGACCGTCCGGTAGTCGGCCGCCTGCAGGGCCACCGGCCAGTCGCTGCCGGCCATCAGCCGGTCCGGGCCGAACAGCTCGACGGCGTGCTCCACGTACGGCCGCAGGTCCTCCACCGTCCAGTTCCGGTGGTCGGCCTCGGTGACCAGGCCGGAGACCTTGGCGTACACGTTGGGGAAGCGGGAGGCGCGGGCCAGCCCGCCGGCCCACGGCTCCCACTCGTGGTCCCTGATGCGCGGCTTGGACAGATGGTCGATGACGATCTTCAGGGACGGGTGCCGCCCGGCCAGCGTGACCACGTGGTCGAGGTGCCTGGGCAGCAGCGAGACGACGTCGAACGTCAGCCCGGCCGCCGCGAGCAGGCCCAGCGACTCCAGCACCTCGTCGCGGACCAGCCAGTCGGGGTCGGGCTCGTCGTGGATCAGGTGCCGGACGCCGCGGAACTTCGGATGGGCGGCGTACCGGGCGATCGCCTCGGCGGCCTCGTCCGGGCGCGACAGCGGGATCCATCCGACCACCGCGCCGACGAAGTCGTGGGCGTCGGCCAGGGCCAGCAGGGCGTCGGTCTCGGCACCGGAGTCGGCGGCCTGGACCAGCACCGTCCGGTCCACACCGGCCCGCGCCAGCTCAGGGGCCAGGTCGTGCGGCGCGTACGTCCGGTAGAGCACGCCCGCCTCGGGGGTGAGCCAGGGGTAGTCGCCGGTTTCGAGGTCCCAGAAATGCTGGTGCGCATCGACAATCACCCCCCAAACCTAGGATGTCTTGATATTTCAGAGCAAGGGGTGCCAGCCGTGCTCACGCCAGCCCGGCGGCTGGTGCCACTCGGTCCAGCCGAAGCCGGTGCCGCCGTCGTCGCACTCCAGCTCGCACAGCGCCCTCGGGAACTCGGCCACCGCCCCGTCGGGCGAGACCAGCGTCACGGGGGCGAACGCGACCGGCCGCACGGTCACCGCGCGGCCCGGGAAGCTCAGCAGCGTCTGCGCCGGGCGGTCGCCGTCGAACCGGGTGCCGGCCGCGAAGCCGTCCGCGTGCTCGATGCCGCCGCCGGGCGGCACCGTGAACGCCGGCCACGGCAACGGCATGCCCAGGTTGACCTGCGTGCCGTGCAGGTGGGTGCCGTCGGAGAGGCGGCCGCTGGTCCACGTCCAGGACAGCGACCACCAGTCCCTGACGCCCCAGCTGTGGTCGCGCTCGCCGTGGCCGTGGAAGGGGCGGCCGTCGACCGTCCCGGTCACCTCGCAGGGCACCTCGTAGCGGGGGGTGAGCTGGTAGCCGTACACGCCGCCGCGGGTGTGCCATTCGAGGTCGAGCGACAGGCCGGGGGCGGCCAGGCGCAGCCGCGCGGTGCGCAGGGGGTCGGTCGCGGCCAGGTCGGCCTCGTAGGCGTCGGTGGAGATCGTCAGGCCGGTCGGCGGGGCCTCGTGGTCGGTGATCTCCACCGGGCCGCCGCCGCGCCGGACGAGCCGGGCCCAGAACCAGGTGCGCTTCCAGTTGGGGTAGAGCCCGATGCGGACGTATCCGCCCAGTTCGCCGTCGTCGGCGACGAAGTCGAGGTAGTAGGACTCGTTCCACAGCGGGTCGTCGCCCGGCGGGTGGAGCTGCTCGTCCTGCTCGCCGAGGGGCCAGTCACCCATGTTGACGATGCGCATGCCGTACCGCCTCCCAAGCGCTTGCTACGAGCAAGCCTAGCGGCGATCACGGCGGAACACGAAGAGCAGGCGAGCCCACCCGCGCGGCCTCGCGGCCGGCATGAGGCCGCGGGCGCGCAGCCAGGCGGCGAAGTCGTCGGCGTCGGCCCGGTACCCGGGCGGCGGGACGGCACGAGCCGCCGCGTAGGCGGCGAACTCCGCGGCCAGGGCGGGCCCGGCGGCACGGGCGGCGTCCGGGCGGAGCCTGGCCACCACACTGCGCCGCTTGGCGAGCAGCGCGGACGCCTGCACGCGCAGCCGTCCGGCGTCGAAGCCCGGCGGTGGATCCGCCCCGGCCACCAGGCACGCGACGACCCGCCCCTGCGCCTGCGCCAGCCGCGCCCGCGCCCCGTCACTCACCGCGCCCGCACGCCGCGCCGGCGCCTCCTCACTCACCGCGCCCGCCCACGGTCTGCTCGGCCGGGGACATGGCGGCTCGGATGCGGGTCAGTTCGCCGGCGAGCGCGGCGTCGCCCGGGTAGTCGTCGTCCCACTCCAGCAGCACCCCGGGTGGGCTGGTCCGGGCGCACAGCTCGGTCAGCAGGCCGAGGACGGCCGGCGGCACGGCGGCGGTGTGCGTGTCGTGCCAGATCCCCTGGTGCTCGTGCCCGCCGGCCACGTGCACGTACGCCAGGTGCTCCAGCGGCAGCGCGTCCAGCGCGTCCACGGCCGACAACCCCACGTTGACCTGGGCGGCGTACAGGTTGGCGACGTCCACCAGCAGCCCCACCCCGGTACGCTCCACGACCTCGGCCAGGAAGCGGGCCTCGGTCAGCTCGTCGTCCGGCCAGCCGAAGATCGCCGCCACGTTCTCCAGGGCCAGCGGCACGGGCAGCGCCTCCTGGGCCAGCCGCACGTTCTCCACGACGATCTCCAGCGACTCCCGCGTCCGCGGCACCGGAAGCAGGTGCCCCGCCTCCACGCCGCCGCCGCGGACGAACGCCAGGTGCTCGCTGACCAGCGGCGAGTCCAGAGCCTGCGCGCAGGCCGCGAGATGGGCGAGCCGGGCCGGGTCCGGCGGCTCGGCGCCGCCGACGCCCAGCGAGACGCCGTGCGGGATCACCGGCACGCCCCTGGCCCGCAGCACGCGCAGCGACTCGGGCAGGTCGCCGGGGTCGATGTTCTCGGCCACCACCTCGACGAACCCGACGCCCGCCATCCGCTCGATCGTCAGGTCGAGCTCCGGCCGCCACCCGATGCCCACCCCCAGGTCCGGCAGGTCCGGCATGTCAGCTCCCCCCGCCGCCGCAGCCGCCCCCGCAGCCGCCGCCTCCGCAGCCGCTTCCGCCGCCGCAGCCGCTCGCGCCGCCGCATCCCGCCGTGCCGCAACCGCCCGCGCCGGCGCTGTGCGACTGGTCGCCGCCGCGCCGCCGCCTGGTGGCGACCGTACGGGCCGGGGAGCCGTCGAGCGCGAGGACGAGGTTGGCGTCGTTCAGCTCGCCGAGGCCGTACAGCGCGACGGCCTCCGGGCCGCTGGACGTGCCCGGCGGGTGGTCCAGCTTGGCCCGGTCGAGCGCGGCCTGCCCGGAAGCGGTGAGATCGGTGGGGAACGTGCGCCGGTGTCCGGCGATGGCGCTCGGCGCGCCCACGACCGTCCCGGCCAGGACGCCGAGCGCGGCCAGGGGAAGCGGCGACGTGCCCTCGACGGCCACCGACAGCGCCTCCACGGCCGCCCCGGCGAGCGCCAGCACCGCCAGCACCCGTAACCGGACGATCAGCCGGTCCACCTGGGTGAAGGAGCCGGTGGGGTGGACGGCGCCGATCCTGCCCAGCCGGTACCTGAGGGCGTCCAGGGTCTCGCCCTGGCTCACGCGCTCCCTGATCGTGCTCGCCCACGCGCCGGGGTTGCGCTCGACCTCGTCCAGGACGGCGTCCTCGACCGGCTCGCCGGTGCTCCGGACGCCGGCCACCCGGTGCACCCGTCCGTCGCGGGACACGCGTACGGCCCCTGACGCCGCCAGCAGCCCGACGGCGGTGTCGGCGACGCGCCTGGATCCGCCCGCCAGGAAGGCCAGCTCGTAGGGGCCGAGATCGTGCGACCGGGACTCGACGGCGGCCCCCCGGATGGCGGCGTGCTCACGCCGGACCGCCAGAACGGTGACCCCGGCCGCCACGGCCAGCGCCACCGCGAGGATGAGAAGGAACAGATCCATACGCCCTCCCCTCGTGCGGCCCGTCGGGCCGCGTACCGGAAAGACGTATAAGCAAGGCATAAAGGTTCCGGGCGATCAGAACGCCCCCACGCGGTGCGGCGGCCAGCACCGCCGCACCGCGCGCGCCCGCTCAGCCGAGCCGGTCGAGCAGGGCGTCGTACTCGTCCCACAGCTCCTTCGGCAGGTGGTCGCCGAACTTCTCGAAGTGGGCCGGGATCAGGGCCGCCTCCTCGCGCCACACGTCGCGGTCGACCGACAGCAGCGTGCGCAGGTCCTCCTCGGACAGGTCGAGGCCGTCGGTGTCGAGCTCGGCGGGCAGCAGGCCGATCGCCGTCGGGTTCGCCTTGGCCTCGCCGTTGAGGCGGTCGACGATCCACTTGAGCACGCGGCTGTTCTCGCCGAACCCGGGCCAGATGAACGTGCCCTCGTCGTTCTTCCTGAACCAGTTGACGTAGTAGATGCGCGGCAGCTTCGCGCCCTCGACCCGGCCGATGTCGAGCCAGTGGCCGAAGTAGTCGCCCATGTTGTAGCCGCAGAACGGCAGCATGGCGAACGGGTCGTAGCGCAGCTCGCCCACCTTGCCCTCGGCCGCGGCGGTCTTCTCGGAGGCGACGTTGGCTCCGAGAAAGACGCCGTGCTCCCAGCTCAGCGACTCCGTGACCAGAGGCACGGCGGTGGCGCGGCGGCCGCCGAAGAGAATCGCCGAGATGGGCACGCCCTTGGGGTCCTGCCACTCCGGTGCGATGGTCGGGCACTGGGAGGCGGGTGTGGTGAAGCGGGCGTTCGGGTGGGCGGCGGGCTCGTCGCTGTCGGGCGTCCATGAGCGGCCCTTCCAGTCGGTCAGGTGCGCCGGGGGCTCCTCGGTGAGCCCCTCCCACCACACGTCCCCGTCGTCGGTCAGGGCGACGTTGGTGAAGATGCTGTTGCCCCAGAGGGTCTTGATGGCGTTGGCGTTGGTCACCTGGCCGGTGCCGGGCGCGACGCCGAAGAAGCCGGCCTCCGGGTTGATGGCGTACAGGCGGCCGTCGTCGCCGAAGCGCATCCAGGCGATGTCGTCGCCGATCGTCTCGACCTTCCAGCCCGGGATCGTGGGCTGGAGCATGGCCAGGTTCGTCTTGCCGCAGGCGCTCGGGAAGGCGGCGGCGACGTAACGGGTCTCGCCGTCGGGCGGCGTGAGCTTGAGGATGAGCATGTGCTCGGCCAGCCAGCCCTCGTCGCGGGCCATGACGCTGGCGATGCGCAGCGCGTAGCACTTCTTCCCGAGCAGCGCGTTGCCGCCGTAGCCCGAGCCGTAGGACCAGATCTCGCGGGTCTCGGGGAAGTGGCTGATGTACTTGGTGGAGCTGCACGGCCAGGCCACGTCGGACTGGCCCGGCCGCAGCGGGGCGCCGACGGAGTGGACGGCCTTGACGAAGCCGCCGCGCTGCTCGATCAGGCGCAGCGCCCGGTCGCCCATGCGCGTCATGATCCGCATCGACACGGCCACGTACGCGGAGTCGGTGATCTCGACGCCGAGCTGCGAGATCTCGCCGCCGAGCGGGCCCATGCAGAACGGGACGACGTACATCGTGCGGCCGCGCATGCAGCCCGCGAAGAGCTCGGAGAAGGTCTGGCGCATCTGCGCTGGAGCGATCCAGTTGTTGGTCGGGCCCGCGTCCTCCTCGCGCTCCGAGCAGATGTAGGTACGGTCCTCGACCCGCGCCACGTCGCTGGGATCGGACTTGGCGTAGAAGCTGTTCGGGCGCGCGGCGAGCCGGGTGAGCGTGCCCTGCTCGACGAGGAGGTTGGTCAGGCGCGTCCACTCCTCCTCCGAGCCGTCGCACCACTCGATCCGGTCGGGCTGGGTCAGGGCTGCGATCTCGTTCACCCACGCGACCAATTCGCGATTGCTCGTCGGCGCGGGGACTTCCACGGAAACGGACACGACTGCGACTCCTCCACTCTCTCAGGGCCCAGTCATCATTAACGACGAAGGCGCATGAGAGCCAATTGGCATAGACCTGTTGGCGCGACCGTCGCCGCAGGCAGCGGCCCTGACGATCCGGGGAGCCTACCCAGGTCTCCGAGTTTTAAAAGAGGAATTTCGCGGGGCCGGTCCAGGCCAATTAGCGTGGTCTAAACCAATTACCGCAGTGGTTTAGTCCAATTTCCCGAGCCGTTTCCGCCGGTGTTCTCAGGAATTGACGTCGGGGCCCGCGTTGCGCACTCTGTCGACGTGCTGGAGTGCGTCGCGCAGCTCCGCCAGCCAGGTGTCGGTGTTCTTGCCGACCAGGCGCACGCACCAGGCGAGCGCGTCGCTGCGGCTCCTGGCCACCCCGGCGGCGACCAGCGTGTCGAGCACCTGACGCTCCGACTGACGCAGACGCGTCATCACGGGCACGGATAGTGTGGTGAACATCACAGTCTCGCCCCCGCACCGCACGCCCCAGGAGACCTTCTGGCGGAACCGGCGCTCCGCCTCGCGGGCGATCTCGATCCGCCGCTCGCGGGTCTCCTCACGGAACCGGCGGGCCAGCCCCTCGATGAGGGCGAGCCGCTCGGCCTCGGGGGTGTCGGCGGGCGGGTCGGGCAGCGTGCCGAGCACCGCGATCTCCTCGCGGTCACGGACGATCTCGGGGGCCCCGGTGAACCACCCCTCGGGGAGCCGGCCGGTGAACCAGCCGCGGACCTGCGCGCTCATATCGTCTGTTGACATGTAATCACGATTACACAGTTGCGCGCGAAATGCACGAGCCGGACCGCGGTTCGTGCGAAGGTTCGTTCAGCGGACGCGGGCGGCCGCGACCGGGCTGACCCGGACGACGCCGGCCAGGTTCCGCGTGCTCAACGGAGAGATCTTGACGACGTCACCGGTGCGCGGCGCCTGCAGCACCTTCCCGTTGCCCCAGTAGATCGCCACGTGCGAGATGTAACCCGGGTTGGTCGGGTCGTTGCGCCAGAAGATCAGGTCGCCTGGTTGCGCCTGCGCCAGCGGCACCTGCGGCCCGGCCACCCACTGCTGGTGGGTCACCCGCGGCATCCGTACGCCCGCCTGCCCGTACGCCCACTGCACCAGCCCCGAGCAGTCGAACGTGTCGGGCCCCTCGGCCCCCCACACGTACGGCCGGCCCAGCTTGGACACCGCGGCCTTCAGCGCCGCCGTGAGCTGTTCCACGGTCATGAACGACCCGGACGGCCAGTTCTTCGGGGTGTCGGGCCTGGCCCGCGGCTGGACGGGGTTGACGGTGGCCACCTGCGTGCCCTTGGGCATCGCGGCCAGGATGGCCCGGCGCAGCGCATCGGAGTTCGCGCCCGGGGCGCTGACGATGAGCGCGTTGTCGCGCGGGAGGCGCAGCCTGCGTCCGGTCTCCTTGGACACGACCGCGTCGACCGCGCCGAACCCGGTGGTGGCGTACGCGCCGATGCGCAGCGGCCCGGCCGGCCCGCTCACGCGGCTGTGCAGCGCGAGGCCGCCGTCGTTGCCCAGCACGAACGAGACCGCCACGTCGCCGGAGGCCACGTTCTGCCACAGGGCGTCGGAGGACGCCGTCACCTTGGGGGTGTAGGCCCGGAACGTGGAGGGGTTCACCGCGAGCGTCTGCACCCGCTTGCCGTCGAGCGGGATGGAGGCCGCGTCGGCCAGCTCAAGGGCCCGTACGCCGCGCAGCCGGGCCACCTTGCGCAGCAGCTCGTCCGTGAACGGCTTGCGGGTGAGCACGAAGAGGTTGGGCTTGCGCAGCTTGCCCAGCGGCGCCACGGGCTGGTCGGCACGGGACTGGGCCATGAGCGTCTGCTTCGGCACCGGCCGCGCCCGCACCACCTCGACCGGCGCCTGCTCCTCCCCCGTCTGGACCAGCACCAGCACGTCGGTGGTGAGCACGGCCACCAGCATCACCACGATGAAGGGGATGAGCCTGGATAAGTCCCGCCGTTTCCGCGTCTTCACCAGGAAGCTGAGGTCCTGCGCGATTCCCGGCGAACGCGAAAACGCCGCCGGGCCGACGTGGGCCCGGCGGTCAGGATCTGCGGGGGTCAGTTGCCGATGTACGGCACAGCCTCGAGGATCTCGACGGTGTTCTGGCGGCCGTTGGGCATCGAGTACGTCGCCTTCTCACCGATCTTCTTGCCGTTGATCGCCGAGCCGAGCGGCGACTTGGGCGAGTACACGTCGATCGGCGCTCCGCTCTCCTCGCGGGAGGCGAGCAGGAAGGTGACCTCGTCGTCGTCGCCGACGAACCGGATCGTCACGGTCATGCCGGGGCCGACCACGCCTTCGGTCTTGGGGGCCTCTCCGACCTTGGCGTTGTCGAGGATCTGGCGGAGGTGGAAGATCCGGGCCTCCATCTTGCCCTGCTCGTCCTTGGCGGCGTGGTAGCCGCCGTTCTCCTTCAGGTCGCCCTCCTCACGGGCGGCCTCGATCTTCTTGGCGATGTCGACGCGCCCGGGGCCAGAGAGATATTCGTACTCCGCCTTCAGGCGGTCGTACGCCTCCTGCGTCAGCCATGTGACGTTCTCATCGCGAGAGTCGGCCACGGGTTCTCCTTGCTTGCCTAGGGGGCCCTGAGATCACTTGAGGATGTGGACGGTCGAATTGCGAAAGGCTAACAACTCAACCGCCCGGACGCTTCCCCAAATGTCTCACTATACGAGATTGCAGTACTGGATGTGGACGGAAGTGGCCTGACCACTGGTGTCGAGGCTCTCCTTGAGCTGCTTACTACCCTCACCAGCCGGGATTCTTACTTCCTTGCTACCGACTTCCGCGTGGTAGACGTCCAGTGCCCTGATCCGGCAGACGGCCACTCTATCGTCGGGCTTGTACACCTCGAAGGTGATCTCCGCGCGCCCGGGCGCGTCGATGCTGAACGAGACGACCTGCGCCGGGGCCTCCGAGCCGCCGCCGGCCGTCATCGACCACATCACCCATCCCCAGCCACCCGCGACGATGGCCACCAGCACGCCGATCACGACATGCACGACCAGCCGGCCGCCTCTCTTCGGACGGTCGGGGAAGTCGTCGGGTGTGCCGAGAACGGGTCCGTTCCCGACATCTTCGGTGACCATGGCGGAATCTCCCTGCACTCCCTGAGCGTTATCCGAGACAATTGTCGCCCGCGGGGGGCGTGCCCTCGCGACCGCCCAGCAGAAACTAACCTCTCTGGACGAGTGACCGGTCCTCCACCGAGGAGACCCTGTGAGGAGAACGCGCCCGTGAGTGCACCCCTGAGGTTGATGGCTGTACACGCCCACCCCGACGACGAGTCGAGCAAGGGCGCCGCCACGATGGCGCGTTACGTGCGCGAAGGCGTGGAAGTGCTGGTCTGTACCCTCACGGGCGGTGAGCGGGGTTCCGTGCTCAACCCGAAGATGGACCGGCCCGAGATCGTGGCCAACATCGGCGAGGTGCGCCGGGCGGAGATGGAGCGGGCCCGCGAGATCCTCGGGGTCCAGCAGCGTTTCATGGGCTTTGTCGACTCCGGCCTGCCGGAGAGCGAGGAGGAGGAGCTGCCCGAGGGCTGCTTCGCCGTGCAGAAGCTTGAGGACGCCTCGGCCCCGCTGGTGGCCGCCGTGCGCGAGTTCCGCCCGCACGTGATCATCACGTACGACGACGACGGCGGCTACCCGCACCCCGACCACATCATGACCAACAAGGTCTCCGTCGAGGCGTTCGAGGCGGCCGGCGACCCCGACCGCTACCCCGGCGCCGGCGACCCGTGGCAGCCGATGAAGCTCTACTACCAGATGGGCTTCACCAAGGAGCGCTTCGAGGCGCTGCACGAGGCCATGACCGAGCGCGGGCTCGGCTCCCCGTACTCCGACTGGATCTCCCGGTGGGAGGACCGGCCGGCCAAGTGGCCGGTGACGACGCGGGTGCCGTGCGGCGAGTACTTCCAGATCCGCGACGAGGCGCTGCTCGCGCACGCCACCCAGGTCGACCCCGACGGCTTCTGGTTCGTCTGCCCGCGCGAGCTGCAGCAGGAGATCTGGCCGACCGAGGACTACCACCTGGCGCGCTCGCTCGTCGACACCGAGCTGCCCGAGGACGACCTGTTCGCCGGCATCCACGCCGAGGACGTCTCGCCCGCCTGCCACTGAACGGACCACGGCATACGGGTGGCAGACTGAAGGTGTGACAGTTCTCGCAGCTGGTGATGTCAGTCCGGGTCTGCTCGGCTTCACCGTCGTCGCCCTCATCGGGCTGGCCCTCTACATCCTCATCAAGTCGATGAACAAGCAGATGTCGAAGATCCAGGTTCCGCACGAGGGCGACACGGACAAGAAAGCCGAATAGATGCCGATCGAAGTAGTCGACAACTCGACGGAGTGCCGCTTCGAGGTCCTCGTCGACGGCAAGGTCGCCGGGTTCGCCGACTATCGACTGCTGCCCACCAAAGTCGTCTTCACGCACACCGAGGTGCTGCCCGCCTACGAGGGCCAGGGCCTGGCGAGCAGGCTCGTCGAGTACGCGCTGCGCACGAGCGTCGACACCGGGCTGCGCATCGTGCCGTTGTGCCCGTACGTGGCCCGCTACATCGAGCGTCACCCCGAGTTCAAGGAGTACAGCGACCCGTCAGTCGCGGGGTGACCAGGCGCGTTCCAGTGCCTTGGGCAGGCCCCACCAGCCGAGCGGGGTCAGCACCTCGTCGGCGTCCACGATGCCCAGGTAGGTCCACAGGCTGACCACCGAGGCGAACAGGCCCTCGGTGGCGTCGAGGTCGTCGTCGTCCTGCTCGCCCGACTCGATGTCGTCGGACTCGGCGATGAGCCTGGCCAGGCGTTCCGGCGAGGCCAGCACCCCGGGCCCCATGCGGGCCAGCGCCGCCACCGCGGCCAGCCAGTCGGCGTGCTGGATCGCGCACAGGTTGGCCAGGGCGGTGTCCTCGTGGCCGAGCTCCCCCTCCAGGTCGGCGAACTCCTCCGGCACGTCGTCGGCCTCGGACAGGTCGGAGATCGGCCCGGCCACGCCCGCGGCCACCGCCAGCCACAGCTCCCGGTCGTCGTCCGGCATCGGCCGGTCGTCGAACCCGGCGCAGGCGCGCAGCACGTTCGCGGGGTAGCCGGGCAGGTCCAGCAGCACGCGCAGGCGCGCGGCGGCCAGCTCCAGCTCGACCAGCGGCAGCTCGGGCGCCTTGGGCAGCTCGCCGACGATGCGGCGCAGCTCCGACAGCGCGAACGCCTCCTCCTCGTCGAGGGCGGCGAACAGCTCCTCGTCCTGCTCGTCGCTGACCGCGAAGCCGGGCACCCGGCCGTCGGGCAGCGGCGTGGCCAGCCAGTGCTCCTGGAGCTCCTCGTACGCCCGGCGGGCGGCGTGGTCGCCCTGGGCCAGCGCGTCCGGGTCGATCTCGCCGGCGGCGACGCGCTCCTCCAGGAAGGAGACCATGCGCCCGAACATCTCGGCCGCGACCGGGCCGCGCTCGTCCTCCTCGGGCCAGACGAAGTAGCTGGGCGTCATGAGGATCGGCTCGGTGCCGGTGGACTCGACCCAGCGCTGCACGTCGCCGACGGTGGCCACGCCCGCCTCGATGGAGCTGAGCGTGGCCTTGGCGGAGTCCCAGAACGGCTGCGAGAGCGGGTTGCCCGCCGCCACCATGGCCCGTCGCAGATCGGGCAGCGCCACCAGCGCCACGCCCGAGGGCACGGCCAGCAGCGCGCGGGCGACGTCCCTGCGCGTGACGGCGGCCGGCGGGCGGCCGGCGTGGGCGCAGACGTAGTCGATGTCCACGCCCGTAACCTACGCCGTCCGCCCCGCCCGAGTCAGCCGCGGGGGTGGCGGCCCGGCCCCGGGTACGCGGTTTAGGGTGAGCGAGGGAGGTCCTGATGAACCGGTTGAACGACGCCACGAGCCCATACCTGCTGCAGCACGCGGGCAATCCCGTCGACTGGCACCCGTGGGGCGACGAGGCGTTCGCCGAGGCCCGGCGCCGGGACGTGCCGCTGCTGATCAGCGTGGGCTACTCGGCGTGCCACTGGTGCCACGTGATGGCCCACGAGAGCTTCGAGGACGCCGACACGGCCGCCCTCATGAACGAGCACTTCGTCAACGTCAAGGTCGACCGCGAGGAGCGGCCCGACGTCGACGCCGTCTACATGACCGCCACCCAGGCCATGACCCAGCAGGGCGGCTGGCCGATGACGGTGTTCGCCACGCCCGACGGCCATCCGTTCTACTGCGGCACGTACTTCCCGCGCCCCCACTTCCGGCGGCTGCTGGCCGAGATCCACCGGGTGTGGACCGGCGACCGGGAGTCGGTGCTGGCGCAGGGCGCCAAGGTGGTCGAGGCGCTCAACCAGAACACCGCGTTCCCGCGCGGCGGCACGCCGGAGGCGGAGACGCTGGAGCGGGCCGTCGCCAACCTGCGGGAGTCGTTCGACCCGGTCAACGGCGGGTTCGGCGGCGCGCCGAAGTTCCCGCCGTCGATGGTCCTGGAGTTCCTGCTGCGCTCCGGCGAGCGCGAGATGAGCGGCCGGACGCTTGCAGCCATGGCCCGCGGCGGCATCTACGACCAGCTCGGCGGCGGTTTCGCGCGGTACAGCGTCGACGCCGAGTGGGTGGTCCCGCACTTCGAGAAGATGCTCTACGACAACGCCCTGCTGCTGCGGGTGTACACCCACTGGTGGAAGGCGGGCGGCGGCGACCTGGCCCGCCGGGTGGCGCTGGAGACGGCCGGCTGGATGCTGCGCGAGCTGCGCACGCCCGAGGGCGGCTTCGCCTCGGCCCTCGACGCCGACAGCGAGGGCGTGGAGGGCAAGTTCTACGTCTGGACGCCCGAGGAGCTGCGCGAGGTCCTGGGGGACGACGACGGCCGCTGGGCCACCGGCCTGTTCGACGTCACCGGCACGTTCGAGCACGGCACGTCGGTGCTCCAGCTCCCGCGCGACCCCGAGGACCCGGTGCGGTACGCCGGCGTGCGCGGCAGGCTGCTGGCGGCCAGGGAGCTGCGGGTGCGGCCGGGCCGCGACGACAAGGTCGTGGCCTCCTGGAACGGCCTGGCCGTCGCGGCGCTCGCGGAGGCCGGCGTGGTGTTCGAGCGTCCCGACCTGGTCGAGGCCGCCACGGCGGCGGCCGAGCTGCTCGCGGACGTGCACACGACCGGCGGGCGGCTGCTGCGCACCTCCCGCGACGGGCGCGCGGGCGCCAACGCGGGCGTGCTGGAGGACTACGCGAACGTGGCCGAGGGCCTGATCTCGCTCTACGGCGTGACCGGCGTGACGAGATGGCTCCGGCTGGCCGGGACGCTGCTCGACACGGTCCTCGACCGCTTCTCCGACGGCTCCGGCGGCTTCTACGACACCGCTGACGACGCCGAACGGCTGTTCCAGCGTCCACAGGACCCCACCGACAACGCCACGCCCTCCGGCCAGTACGCGGCCGCGGGGGCCCTGCTCTCCTACGGCGCGCTGACCGGCTCGGCCCGGCACCGGGAGGCCGCCGCGGCCGCGCTCGCCACGGTGTCGGTGCTGGCCGACCGGCACGCCAGGTTCGCCGGCTGGGGGCTGGCCGTGGCCCGCGCGGCGCTCGACGGGCCCGTGGAGGTGGCGGTCGTCGGCAGCCCCGCCGACCCGCGTACGGCCGCCCTGCACCGGGAGGCGCTGCTGGCCGACGTGCCGGGCCTGGTGGTCGCGCCCGGCGACGGCGAGGCCGGCGGCGAGCCGTTCCCTGCGCTGCTGGAGGGGCGCGGGCCGATCGGGGGCGCGCCGGCCGCCTACGTGTGCAGGGGGTTCTCCTGCCGGCTGCCGGTCACCACGGTGGAGGAGCTGCGGGCCGAGCTAGCCGGTGCCTGACGGCCGGCCGAGGTTGTCGCGCTGGGTGTCGCGGCTCTCGTCCGGGGGCCCCAGAGGCTGGTCGGAGGGCGCCGTGGGCGCGTCCTGGGGGCGTTCGTCCTGCCGGTCGCGGCCGGTCCTGCCGTTGTCGCCGGAGCCGTCGTCGGTGGGCGCCTCGGTGACCGCCGGGTCGCCGAACGGCTGCTGATCGGTGGGGCCGGAGTCGGGGTTGCCCCACTCGTTCTGGTCGGCGGGCGGCGTCGACTGCTGGTCGCGGACGTCGCGGCCGCGGTCGGGCGGCGAGTAGGAGGACTCGTAGCCGTACTGGGAGGGCTCGGGGAACTCCTCGACGGGCTCGCCGGCCATGGCCTCGGTCATGAACGCCCGCCAGATCTGCGCCGGGAGCTGGCCGCCGAACTGGGTGCCGTAGCCCGGGATGGTGACGGTCTCGTCGTCGCTGCGGAACATGTTCACGGCGACGGCGAGCTGCGGGACGAACCCGTTGAACCAGACGTTCTTGGAGTCGTCGGTGGTGCCGGTCTTGCCGGCCACCGGACGGTCGTAGAGGCGGGCGGCGGTGCCGGTGCCGTACTTGACGACCTGCTGCATCGCGTAGACGGTGTCGGCGGCGGCCTGCTCCCCCACCACCTTCGTGGCGACGGGCTTGACCGTCTTCTTCTCGCCCTTGCCGTCGGTGACCGACTTCACCACGTGGGCCTCCATGTGCACGCCCTTGTTGGCGAAGGTGGAGAAGCCCGAGGCGTTCTGGACGGCGCTGACCGAGGACACGCCGAGCGGGAAGGTCGCGTACGCCTGCTGCCCCTGCAACTGCTCCTTGGGGATGCCCGCGGCCTCGGCGACCTCCGCGACCTTGTTCAGGCCGACCTTCTGGCCGAGGTCGACGAAGGCCGTGTTGACGGAGTTCTGGGTGGCGCTGACCAGGTTGATCTGGCCGTAGGAGCGGCCGCTGTCGTTGGGGATGGGCTTGTCGGCCGAGGCCACGCGCAGCGGCGAGTTGCCGTCGACCCTGGTGGACAGGTCGAAGCCGTTGTCGAGCGCGGCGGCCAGCGTGTACGGCTTGAACGTCGACCCCGCCATCCGCTTGGCCGAGAACGCGTTGTCGTAGTCGCCGACCTGGTCGTGGCGGCCGCCGTAGAAGGCGACGACCTCGCCGGTGGCCGGATCGACGGCGGCCAGCCCGGTGCGCACCTTCTTCGGCGTCGAGGCCGGGAGCACGTCCTTGACCGCCTGCTCGGCCGCCGTCATGAGCTTCTTGTCGAACGTCGTGACGATCTTCAGGCCGCCGCTGTTGATGGTCTCGTCGGAGTAGCCGCGCCGGTTGAGCTCGGCGGTGACCTGGTCGAGCATGTACTGGCCCTGGCCCTTGAGCTCGAACGGCTTCTTGGGCGCCTTGAGCACAGGGAAACGCTCGGCGGCGGCCTGCTGACGCGACAGCGCGCCCGTCTGGCCCATGGCGTTGATCACGGCCTGCCAGCGGGAGCGGGCCGCGTCGAGGTCGGCGCCCTCGGGGTCGGCGAACCGGCTGGGCTGCTGGATGACCGCCGCCAGGTACGCGCCCTCGGCGACGGTGAGCTTGTCGACGTCCTTGCCGAAGTAGGCGCGCGCGGCCGACTGGACGCCGTTGGCGCCGCGGCCGAAGTAGATCGTGTTGAGGTACTGCTCCAGGACCCAGTCCTTCGACTTGGACTGGTCGACCTTCATCGCGATGAGGATCTCTTTGAACTTGCGGGTGACCGAGCGCTCCTGGCTGAGGCCGCTGTAGTAGTTGCGCACGAGCTGCTGGGTGATCGTGGAGCCGCCCTGGAGCTGCTGCCCGGTGACGGTGGACCACACGGCCCGCGCGGTGCCCTTGAGCGAGACGCCGCCGTCGTTGTAGAACGAGCGGTTCTCGGCGGCGATGACCGCGTCGCGCACGTGCTTGGGCACCTTGGCCAGCTCGACGTTCCTGCGGTCGACGCCCTGCCGGGCGAGCACCGTCTTGCCGTCGCGGTAATAGATCACCGAGCCTTCGGCGGTGGCTGATTTCTGCGTGCTGTCGGGAATGGGAGTCATCGCCCACGCAACGGCGAAAAGACCGGCAAGCACGGCGATTCCGGCGCCGAAAGAGATCAACACTATTCGGAGTACGCGCCGTTTCCGCATGCCTTTTCCACCACCGCCCCGCATCCGAGACCCCCCTCTGAGACACCTTCGCCCAACCCCCGCCAGCTGGGCGAATGTCAAGGGTAAACGATCGATAACGGTGCCTCGTCCCTAAGCGATGGTACGTCTAGCGCCCCCCGCGGCGCGGAACATCGGCGACCAAAGGCAGCACTCGGTAAGGAACCGGTGTGTCGAGTGCGATGATCGAAGAAGTCCTGAGCACCCCCTGAACATCCACGATTTGGTCGATGACCCTTTGCAGATCGGCATTCGTCCGCGCGACCACCCGGCACAGCAGGTCCGCGCCGCCGGTGATGGTGTGCACCTCCAGCACCTCGGGGATGTGGGCCAGCCGGTGGGCGACCGGGTCGTGCCCGGAGACCTGCCTGATCTCCATGGTGACGAACGCCGTCACGTCGTAGCCGAGCGCCACGGGCGACACGTCGGGCCCGAACCCGGTGATCACACCCCTGGCCACCAGCCGGTCGAGCCTGGCCTGGACGGTCCCGCGGGCGACGCCGAGGCGGCGGGAGCACTCCAGCACGCCCAGCCGGGGCTCGGCGGTCAGCAGCGAGATCAGCCGGGCGTCCAGTTCGTCGATCGTCATGCTGTACAAGTTCTCCGACTCTGACCTGAGATGGGTGGACAGATTGTGCACTCGTTCAAGTAACTGTTGCACAACTCGTCCAGCTAAATCGAGAGTTGGAGGTATGACTGATGTCTTTCCGGTTAACGGCATGGACGCCGTGGTGTTCGCCGTGGGCAACGCCCGGCAGGCCGCCCACTACTACTCGACCGCTTTCGGCATGCGACTGGTGGCCTACCGCGGGCCGGAGAACGGCAGCCGCGACGAGGTCGCCTACGTCCTGACCTCGGGCAGCGCCACCTTCGAGTTCAGGGCCTCGATCCGGCCCGGCACGGACATGGCCAGGCACGTCGCAGAGCACGGTGACGGCGTGATCGACCTGGCCATCCAGGTGCCCGACGTGGAGGCCGGGTACGCCTACGCGGTCGCCCACGGGGCCACGGGCCTGGTGGAGCCGTACACGCTGGAGGACGAGCACGGCAAGGTGGTGCTCGCGGCCATCGCCACCTACGGCGAGACCCGGCACACGCTCGTGGACAGGTCCAACTACGCGGGGGCGTACCTGCCCGGTTACGTGCCGGCCGAGCCGCTCGTCGCGCCGCCGGCGACGAAGACCGGACGCCTGTTCCAGGCGGTCGACCACTGCGTCGGCAACGTCGAGCTCGGCAAGATGGACGAGTGGGTGGAGTTCTACCGCAAGGTGATGGGCTTCACGAACATGGCCGAGTTCGTCGGCGACGACATCGCGACCGAGTACTCGGCGCTGATGTCCAAGGTCGTGGCCGACGGCACCCGGAAGGTCAAGTTCCCGCTGAACGAGCCGGCGATCAGCCGCAAGAAGTCGCAGATCGACGAGTACCTGGAGTTCTACGGCGGGCCGGGCGTGCAGCACATCGCCCTGGCCACCAACGACATCCTCACCACCGTCGACCACATGCGCGCGGCCGGCGTGCAGTTCCTCGACACGCCCGACTCCTACTACGACGACCCCGAGCTGCGCGAGCGCATCGGGCAGGTCAGGGCGCCGATCGAGGAGCTGAAGAAGCGCAAGATCCTGGTCGACCGCGACGAGGACGGCTACCTGCTGCAGATCTTCACGCAGCCGGTCCAGGACCGTCCCACGGTCTTCTTCGAGCTGATCGAGCGGCACGGGTCGCTCGGCTTCGGCAAGGGCAACTTCAAGGCCCTGTTCGAGGCCATCGAGCGCGAGCAGGAACGCAGGGGCAACCTTTAGTTTGTCCCGACTTAGTGGTGGTGATCTGGATTTTATGGGACCACCACCACATTCTGGGCTGATGAGGCGCCGGCGGCGGGGAGCCGCCGGCGCCTCCGGCTCTTCCCCCTCCACGGTGACGAGTCGTCGGGAGCGTGTGACCCAGCGTAAGATTCCGGTCACGGGCTGAAGGGGGCTGGTTCACCTATGCGGATCAGAAGACGCGGCGCGGCCGTGCTGGTGGCGCTGATCAGCGTGCTCGCGTGCGCGCCCACCGACGAGCCGCCGCCCCGCTCGGCCGCCGGCCGCCACACGGGCGCGCCGGGCATCGGCGACCCCGACTTCCCGCAGGACGGCAACGGCGGCTACGACGTCGCCCACTACTCGCTGACCGTCGACTACACCCCGGCGACCAAGCGGCTCACCGGCCTGACGAAGATCCGCGCCAAGGCCACTCAAGACCTGTCGAGCTTCAACCTCGACCTCACCGGCCTCGACGTCGCCAAGGTCAGCGTCGACGGCTCGCCCGCGCGTTTCTCCCGCAAGGACGGCGAGCTGACCGTGACCCCGGCCGCGCGGCTCGACGCCGGCTCGCCGTTCACCGCCGAGATCTCCTACTCCGGCAGCCCCACGCCCGCCAAGGACACCGCCAACCTGGGCACGTACGGGTTCATCCCCACCGCCGACGGCGCGTTCGTGGCCTCCGAGCCCAACGGCTCCAAGACCTGGTTCCCCAGCAACGACCACCCGGCCGACAAGGCCACGTTCGACTTCACGGTCACCGTGCCCGCCGGCCTGACCGTCGTGGCCAACGGCGAGCAGAGCGCGTCCCCGTCCACCGCGGGCGGCCGCACCACCTACCGGTGGAGCGAGCGGCACCCGATGGCCACCTACCTCGCCACGGCCACGATCGGCAAGTTCGAGGTGCGTCAGGGCCGGTCGCCGGGCGGCATCCCGACGTACGCGGCCGTCGATCCGAAGTTCAAGACCGGCCTCGACCGCGTCTACAACGTCTCGGGCGAGATCACCGACTACTGGAGCACGGTCTTCGGCCCCTATCCGTTCTCCTCGACCGGCGCCATCGTCGACGACTACTCGGCCGGCTACGCCCTGGAGAACCAGACCAAGCCCCTCTACGGCGGCTTCGACCCCGACGAGGGCATCATCGCCCACGAGCTGGCCCACCAGTGGTTCGGCGACAGCCTGACCATCAAGCGGTGGAAGGACCTGTGGCTCAACGAGGGCTTCGCGACGTACGCGGAGTGGCTGTGGTCGGAGCACCGGGGCAAGAAGACCGCCGACACCCTCTTCAAGGACTTCTACAACCGCGGCGCCAAAGACCCGATGTGGTCCTACCCGCCGGGCCGGGCCAAACCCGGTGACCTGTTCAACGAGTCGGTCTACACCCGCGGCGGCATGGCGCTGCACGCCCTGCGCAAGGCGGTCGGCGACCCGACGTTCTTCAAGCTGCTCAAGACCTGGACCGCCGAACACCGCTACGGCAACGTCACCACGCGGCAGTTCGTCGACCTGTCCGAGCGGCTGTCCGGCAAGGACCTCGACCCGCTCTTCGACGCGTGGCTCTTCCAGCCGCGCCGCCCCACCCTCGCCTGACCTGCGCCGAAACGCTTTCCTTCGCCCGGTCCAAGTACAGGTGTAAGGGCGAACGACGAAGGGAGCGAGGCCAGTGCGCCTCAACGAGGACCCGGTGGCCTTCGAGGCCTTCTACCGCCGCCATGTCGACGTCGTCATGCGGTTCGTGGTCCGGCGGGTGAGCGATCCCCACCTGGCCGCCGACCTGACTGCCGACGTCTTCCTGGCGGCCCTCGACTCGGCCCACACCTACGTGCCGGGCCGGGGCAGTCAGACCGCGTGGTTGTACGGCGTGGCCCGCAACGTGGTGTCGGCCCAGCTGCGCAGGTCGGCCAGGGAAGCGCGGGCGGCCGGCCGGATCGCGGGACGGCGGCTGATGGACGACGACGACCTCGTCCGGATGGAGGAGCGGATCGACGCCGAGCGCGGGATGCGCGGCGCCCTGGAGGCCATGGCGGGCCTGCCGGAGGGCGAACGCGCGGTGCTGGAGCTCGTGGCGATCGACCAGCTCACCGTCTCGGAGGCGGCCGCCGCCCTCGGCATCAGGCAGGTGACCGCGCGGGTCCGCCTGCACCGGGCCAGACGCGCCCTGGAGAACGTCGCTTCGCCGTCGGCCGTGTACGTGGAGGGACAGGCATGAACACTTTCGAGGAGCGGTTGCTGGGCGCGCTCAAGCAGGAGATGGCGGCCGGGCCGGCGCAGGTCGGGGGGCAGGTCGTCACGCCGGTCGTCCGGCGGCCCCGGCGCAGGCTCGTGGGGCTGGCCGCGGCGGCCGGGGTCGCCGCCGTCGCGACGGTGGCGGCGACCGGCCTGTTCGGCGGGGCGCCGGCGTACGCGGTGACCGGGACGGCCGACGGCGGGGTGTCGGTGGAGATCAACGCCTTCCGCGACCCGGACGGGCTGGCGTCCGAGCTGGCCGCGGCGGGGGTCAGGTCGGTGGTGGACTACCTGCCGTACGGGCAGGTCTGCAAGGAGCCGCGCGGGCAGCACGGCACCGCCGAGGGGCGGTTCGAGGCGAGCATCGGCAGCACCGGGCACGGAATCTCCTTCAAGATCCCGAAGGGGCAGGTTCCCGCCGGGCAGACGCTCGTGCTGGCGGTCACCCTCGACAGGAGCGGGCCGGAGGCCCCTCCGGTCTCCACCTCGCTGCAGATCGTCAAGGGCGCGGTGGCCCCCTGCGAGCCGACCGCGATGCCCGCGCCGCCCACGGACGGCCCCACCGACCGCTCCGGCACCCGGACGGGCACCGGGGAAGGCACCGGCGGGAGCACCGGCGAGGGCACGGGCGAGGGGGCCGGCTGGCACACCGAACAGGGCTGACGTCCCGGGCGGTCGGCGGTTCTGCCGCCCTCCGCCCGGCACACGACCGCCCTCCCGGGCAGGCGGCGGCCTCCGCACCCTCGGCCCGCGCCCGCCCGGCGACCCTCCCGCGGAGGTCAGTCGCGGGAGGAGGTCCAGTAGGCGCCGCCGGCCAGGAGGAGGGCGGCGGCGCCTACCAGGCCGGCGTCCTGTCCGAGGGCGGCGGGCACGACCTTGAGGCGGCGGGCGAAACCCATGCGGGCGTGGTCCCGCAGCGCCTCCTCCAGGGGGCCGAACAGGGGGTCGCCGGCCTGCGACAGTCCGCCGCCGATCGTCACCAGGTCCAGGTCGCACAGGTGGGTGGCGGAGGCGATCGCGATCCCGAGCGCCCGTCCGGCCCGCCGCATCGCCAGCACGGCCACGGGGTCCCCGGCGAGCGCGTCGGCCGCCAGCGCCCGCCCGGTGACCGCCCGATCCTCCCGGTACGCCTCCCCACCCTCGGACACCTCCCCACCCTCGAACGCCTCCACGCGCTCGGACGCCTTCACAGGCTCGGAGACGGCGGCAGGGGTCCAGCCCTGAGTGAGGGCCCAGGTGGTGAGGGCGGGGCCGCGGGCGACCGCTTCCAGGCAGCCGTGGCCGCCGCAGCCGCAGCGGGGGCCGCCGTCCGGTTCGACCACGACGTGACCGATGTGGCCGGCGTTGCCCGTGCCGCCGTTGACCAGGCGTCCGCCCAGGATCAGGCCGCCGCCGACGCCGGTGGAGACCACCATGCCCAGCATGTCGGCGCTGCCCTGGCCGGCGCCCTGCCAGTGTTCGGCGATGGCCAGGCAGATGGCGTCGTTGTGGAGGCGTACCGGTAAACCGGGGAACCGGCCGGCCAGCCGGGCGCGCAGCGGGAAGCCGCGCCAGGCGGGGATGTTGAGCGGCGAAACCTCGCCGTCGGGCCAGGTCATCGGCCCGCCGCAGCCCACGCCGACCCCTTCGGCGCGCGCCGACAGTGGGTCGATGAGGGTGGTGAGGGTGTGCCACAGCGTCTCGGCGTCGGCGTTCTGGGGGGTGGCGGCGCGCCGGGAGGTGATCACGGTGCCGTCAGAGGCCACCAGCCCGGCGGCCATCTTGGTGCCGCCGACGTCGATCGCCAGGATCACGACAGCTCCGGCTCCGCGGCGCTGGAGAAGACCAGCACGGACGCCGTGAGCCCGTGCACGTGGTTGTGCCCGCCGACCGGCCCGACCTCGCCCGCGGCGAAGAAGCCCGCGACGCCGATCGGTCCCAGCGTGTCGCGCAGTGCGACCGGGTCGTGGTCGGCGGTGCCGAACATCGCCGAGCCCCGGCCGTTGCACGAGAACAGCAGCGCGCCGTCGACCTTGCCGAGCTCCTCGCGGTGGGCGTCGAGCAGGTCGTACAGGTCCTCGTCGGCGGTGGCCGCGTCCCTGACCTGGAAGCGCACGGTACGGCCGATCTCCACGATGTCCCCGATGGCCACGGCCTCGCGTTCGGGGTCGATGCCGATGACGCCCCGGATGAGGAAGTCGCCGCGTTCGTGACGTTCGGCGTACTCGTCCATGGCCACGCCGATCTGCAGGCCGGCGGCGACCAGTTCGCGGTCGTCCTCGTCCAGCTCGCTGACGATGTCCTCCAGCCGGGCCAGCGCGGGCTGACCGGCCAGTTCGAGCAGCAGGTTCTCCTCCGAGGCCGTGACCACCATGCTGGGGCCGATCGGGCGGCAGCCCTGGCTGACCACCGTACTGATCTTGATAGGCCCGCTGAGCAGGACGCCGATCGCGCCCTCGGTGTAGATCTTGCCGTCCGCGAACAGCCGTACGGACCCCCTGCCCTGCAGCCCGTTGGCCAGGCCGCCGATCAGCGGCAGGTCGCCGAGCACGTCGACCGAACGCTCCACGAACGCGTCGGTCGGGAAGGTGTACGGGTCGGCCAGCAGGATCGCCACGTGGTCGTCGCCTGTGCGCTCGGGCAGCCCGACGACCACGAACCGGTCCTCCGCCGCCAGCGTCTCCAGGGCGAACGTGGTGAGCCTGGCCCCCTCCAGGGTGGCCGCCCACGCGCTCACCGCGGGCGTCAGCTCGACCCCCTGCCCGTCGCCGATCACACCGGTGGCGCTGCATCCGATCACGTGCGCCTCGGGCGCCAGCTTCATCGCGGCCTGGCCGGCTCTCGCGACGTCCTCGGGGTCCTCGCCGCAGATGAAGAAGCAGACCAGGTCGGCCTGGCCGCTGAGCCTCGACAGTGCCTGACCGACGGCGCTCTCCGCGGCCTCCACCAGGTCGGAACCCACGGCGAGGCCGTCGGCGAAGCGGCTTGTCATCAAGGCCACGCGTCTCGCCTCCCTCGACATGTGCATGTTCCCTAGGGCCGATTCTCCCCACTAAAGGGACAAGCACGCGTACGAACCGTCACGCAATAGGTCAAGATCCGAAATCTCCGCCAGATGCGAAACTCTCTGCCGCATTTCTCGCGGGGGACGTAGTCTCGATCCCGTGCATCAGCCACGTATTCTCCGCGAGTTGCGGGAGAGCGGCCACGTTCATCGCAGCGTCAAGGCCGAGGTCCGGGAAAACCTGCTGGCCAGGCTGCGGGCCGGCGAGCCCCGGTTCCCCGGCATAGTGGGCTTCGACGACTCCGTCCTGCCACACCTGGAGCGGGCGCTGCTCGCCGGGCACGACCTGGTCCTGCTCGGTGAGCGAGGGCAGGGCAAGACGCGGCTCATCCGCACGATCACCGGCCTGCTCGACGAGTGGACCCCGGTGGTCGAGGGCTGCGAGATCAACGACCATCCGTACGCACCCGCCTGCACGCGCTGCAAGACCCTGGCGCGGGAGCTGGGCGACGAGCTGCCGGTGGCGTGGAAGCACCGCGACGAGCGTTACGGCGAGAAGCTCGCCACTCCCGACACCTCCGTCGGCGACCTCATCGGCGACGTCGACCCCATCAAGATCGCAGAGGGGCGCACCCTCGGCGACCCCGAGACCGTCCACTACGGCCTGGTCCCCCGCACCAACCGCGGCGTGTTCTCCGTCAACGAGCTCCCCGACCTGGCCGAGCGCATCCAGGTCTCGCTGCTCAACGTGCTGGAGGAACGTGACATCCAGGTGCGCGGCTACAACCTGCGCCTGCCCCTCGACATCCTGCTCATCGCCAGCGCCAACCCCGAGGACTACACCAACAGGGGCCGCATCATCACGCCGCTGAAGGACCGCTTCGGCGCCGAGATCCGCACCCACTACCCGCTCACGGTCGAGGACGAGCTCACCCTCATCCGCCAGGAGTCGGTGCCCGACATCGGGGCCGACGTGCCGGAGCACCTGATCGAGGTGATCGCCAGGTTCACCCGGCTGGTCCGCGAGTCCACGGCCGTCGACGCCCGTTCCGGCGTGTCGGCGCGCTTCTCGATCGCCGCCGCCGAGACCGCCGCGGCCTCCGCCGTGCGCAGGTCCGCGATCAAGGGCGAGGACCAGGCCGTCACGCGCGTCTGCGACCTGGCCTGCGTCGTCCACAGCCTGCGCGGCAAGGTGGAGTTCGAGGTCAGCGAGGAGGGCAGGGAGACCGAGATCCTGGCCCACCTGCTGCGCCGGGCCACGGCCGAGACGTTCAGGAACAGGCTGGGCGGCATGGACCTGGCCCCGGTGACCGACAAGTTCGCCGAGGGCAACCAGGTGGAGTCCGGCGACATGGTGGCCGCGGCCGAGCTGCTGCACCGGATCGGTCCGGTCAGCGGCCTCGCCAAGATCATGTCCAGGCTCGGCATGGGCGCCGGCGAGGAGTCCCCCGGGCACGCCGCGGCGGCCCTGGAGTTCGCGCTGGAAGGTCTCTACCTGATGCGGCGGCTGTCAAAGGAAGACCTCGACGGGGTCACGATCTACAGGACGTGAACAATCGGGCGGTTTCCCGCGTCGTAGTGTTTGGTTGATCACGACTCCGGGGGGAACCGCCCATGCGCCTGCTCATCCATGCCACCGCCGTCGGCCTCGTCCTGGGCGGCCTCGCGCTTCCCGCGCAGGCGGCCCCCGCCAGGGCAGCCGTCAAGACCGCCTACGGCTATGCCTGGGCCGACGGCAAGGGCAGCCTGCGGATCGTGCCCATGAAGCCCGCCAAGGTGCGGCGCGGCGGCAACGTGCTCTACAAGCTGACCGCGATCCCGGGGGCCGAAGAGCTCAAGCTCGACTACACCCGCGCCGCCTACAGCCGGGTGACGACGGCCTGCAACCTGAAGGAGACCGAAGGCCGGGTCGCGCTCGACCGCGACGGCCTGGGCCGGACGTCGTGCAAGCCCGCCCAGCTCACCGTCGGGCTCCGGGAGGGCGCGGTCCCGCTCCGGGTCGAGTACGAGGACGGCAGGGCCGTGAAGGCCCAGGAGTTCCTGCTGAACGCCTGGCCGGAGCCGGTCACCGCGCGCGGCTCGGTCAAGCGGATCGACGACGCGACGGTCCTGTTCAGCACCGGCGGCAAGCAGCTCAAGCTGGGCTACACGTACCTGACGTCCTTCTACCGGGCCACCGCCCGCTGCGGCGACCGCTGGGTGTCCGGGAAGCCGGCCGGCGTCGACAAGCGCGGGCTCGGCACGCTGCCCTGCGAGTCGGCCGATCTGACCAAGGCGCTCAAGGTGGCCGGGCGCGCGGTGCAGGTGCAGGTGAGTTATACGCCCGACGCGAACAGCGCGGTCGAGGTGTGGGAAGTGGCCAGGCGTCCGTAGACGGGCGGGGGCGGGTTGGGGTTAGCGTGGAAGCGTGATGGCCTTCCGCTACGGCGAATACCACGACGGCCCCGACCCCCTGGCCCCTCCTTACGACGTACGCGCGGCCCTCGACGAGATGGGCGACGCGATCCTGTCCGGTTCGACGCCGGTCCACGCGCTGCGCGACCTGCTCAAGCGCGGGCTGCCCGGCAGCCAGGACCGGCGGGGGCTCGACGACATGCTCAAGGAGGTCCGCAGGCGGCGCAGGGACCTGCGCGAGCGCGGGCGGCTCGACGGCACCCTCGAGCGCGCGCGGGCATTGCTGGACAAGGCGATCGGGCAGGAGCGGGCCGAGCTGTTCCCCGACCCGTCCGACGACGCGCGGCTGCGCGAGGCCGGGCTCGACGGGCTGCCCGAGGACACCGCGAGCGCCATCCAGGAGCTGAGCACGTACGAGTGGCGTTCGGCGGCGGCCCGCCAGACGTTCGAGGAGCTGCGCGACCTGCTGCGGCGCGAGGTGCTCGACAGCCAGTTCAGAGGGCTCCGCGACGCGCTGGCCAACCCCGACCCCGAGGCCATGGCCCGCGTCCGGCAGATGATGTCCGATTTGAACGACATGCTGGACAGGGACACCCGGGGCGAGCACACCCAAGAAGACTTTGACGCCTTTATGGCGAAATATGGCGATTTGTTCCCAGAAACGCCCCGAAACCTTGAGGAGCTCGTCGACATCCTGGCCCGGCGGGCCGCCGCCACCCAGCGCATGCTGGCCTCGATGACCCCCCGCCAGCGCGAGGAGCTGTCCAGCCTCATCAACCAGACCCTCGACCAGGCCGGCCTGTCAAACCAGATGCGCCGCCTCGGCGAGGCCCTGCACGCCCGCCGTCCCGACCTGGCCTGGAACGCCCCCGAGCGCCTGACCGGCGAGGAGCCCCTGGCCATGGGCGACGCCGTCACCGCCCTGGAGGAGCTGGCCGACCTCACCCAGCTGGAGACCGCCCTGCGCCAGGACTACCCGGGCGCGCGGCTCGACGACATCGACGAGGCCGCCGTACGCCGCGCCCTGGGCCGGGCGGCGGTCGACGACCTGGAGGCGCTCAAGCGCATCGAACGCGAGCTGGAGGAGCAGGGCTACCTGCTGCGCCGCCGCGGCAAGCTGGAGCTGACCCCGAAGGCGGTCCGGCGGCTCGGCGAGACCGCGCTGCGGCGCGTGTTCTCCTCCCTCGACGCGGGCCGGCGCGGCGACCACGACCAGCACGACGCGGGCTCGGCCGGCGAGCTCACCGGCTCCACCCGGCCGTGGCGCTTCGGCGACGAGCAGCCGATCGACGTCGTCCGTACGCTGGTCAACGGCGTGCGCAGCGGCGGCGTGGCGACCGCCCCGCAGGACGGGCGGGCCCGGGTGCGGCTGTCCGTCGACGACTTCGAGGTCTCCGAGACCGAACGCCGCAGCGCGGCGGCGGTGTGCCTGCTGGTCGACCTGTCGTACTCGATGGCCCTGCGCGGCACGTGGGCCGCGGCCAAGCAGACGGCGCTGGCCCTCCAGGCGCTGGTGGCCTCCAAGTTCCCGCAGGACGCCGTGCAGATCATCGGCTTCTCCAACTACGCCAGGGTCCTGCAGCCCGACGAGCTGGCCGGCCTCGACTGGGACATGGTCCAGGGCACCAACCTCCACCACGCCCTCCTGATCGCCGGCCGCCACCTCGACCGCCACCCCGACTTCGAGCCGGTGGTGCTGGTGGTCACCGACGGCGAGCCGACCGCCCATCTCATGCGCAACGGCAGATCGGCCTTCGAGTGGCCGCCGTCGCACGAGACGCTGGAGCTGACGCTGGCCGAGGTGGACAAGATGACGCGGCGACGGGCGACGATCAACGTCTTCATGCTGGCGGCCGACGATCGGCTGAAGGAGTTCGTGGACGAGGTGGCCCGCAGGAACGGCGGCCGGGTGTTCTCACCGAGCGCCGACCGGCTCGGCGAATACGTCGTCAGCGACTTCCTCCGCCTCCGCCGCTCCCGCTGACAAAGAAAAGCGCTCGTCGGCACGCGTGCAAATTCATTCCCCTATCGCTGCCGGCCGGTTCGGCCCGCACAAAAGACGCTTGCCCCTTAACGACGAACCGATGTCACCGCGGGCGGCGGATCCTGGAACGCCCCGCCCACGGGACATCGGCCAACGCGACGAAATGAACACCGAGAGTAGCGCTGCCCGGCCGGTCGCTTTCCGTCGCCGTGCAGCGGCGGCGAAAAAGTGCAATGCCGGCATGACGGCCATCTCCTCCTGGCACAGTTCATGCCATGCCTTTATATCGCCACCTCAGGCGCATGCCCCACAGATATTTATTAGGGACCCTCACGATAATCGCTTGCGCAGCCTATTCGACACTCGGATTAGTGAAGCTCCACACCTTCCGGACCGGCATCTACGACCTCGTCATCTTCGACCAGGGCGTAAGAGGCTACGCGCACCTCGGTGCGCCTCTTTCGTCCGTGAAGGGCAACTGGCAGGAACTCGGTTCAGCGTTCACCTTGCTCGGTGACCACTTCTCGCCGATGCTCGCGTTGCTGGCCCCGCTCTACTGGGTCCACGACGGCCCTGAGACGCTCATCGTGGCCCAGGCCGCCCTCTTCTCCGCCGCGGCGGTGCCCTTCTGGGTCTACGTCCGACGCGCGCTCGGCGCCGGGGCCGCGTATTCGCTGGCCGTCGCCTATCTTCTGTCCTGGCCGATCGCCGAGGCGGTGAACTTCCACTTCCACGAGTACGCCTTCGTGCCTTTGATCACCGCGGTGCTGTTCGAGCGGATCCAGGCCGGGCGGCGATGGCAGGCACTGGCGGCGGCAGGCGTGCTGCTTCTGGTCAAGGAGGACCTGGCGATCTTCGTCGTCGGTCTCGGCGCAGGGCTGCTGTTCGTCCGCGAGTGGCGCCGTGTCGGGGCGGCGATGCTGGCGGGCGGTGCCGCCTTCCTCTGCCTGGCGACCTACGTGATCATGCCGGCCTTCGGCGCCGATCCGGGCCGGTACTGGTACTACACCCGCTGGGGCGCTGACCCGGCCGAGGCGTTGGGGCACCTGCTGTCACAGCCGCTGGACATCCTGCACGTTCTCGCCACCCCAGACACGAAACTGTGGACGCTCCTGCTGCTCTTCGCCCCGCTGTGCTTCCTGCCGCTGCTGTCGCCGTACGCTCTGGCCCCGCTCGCGCTGCTGGCGGAGCGCATGCTGGCCACGGACGCGGGCGCGGCCGGCTGGTGGGGGACGCGTTACCACTACAACGCCGCGATCGTGATGGCCCTGTTCTGCGCCGCCGTCGACGGCGCGGCACGGCTTCACCGGGCGACACGAGGACGACGACCGTGGCGATTTCTTCCGTCCGCAACCGTCCTCGCGGCGGTCACGACGGTGGCGGCGGTGGCGATCGTGCCGTTCTTCGCCCTTGGAAATCTGTTCAAACCGAGCTGGTACCCGGCTGACGCCCGATCCACCGCAGCCGTGGAAGCCATGCGCCGGATTCCGGACGGCGTGCTCGTCGAAGTGGCCAACGCCGTAGGCCCGAACATTTCGGCTCGAACCAAGGTCGTGGCCTGGGCCGCGAAGACGGCGTCGCGACCGGAGCGCGCGCCATGGATCCTGGCCGACCTGAAGGACAAGCAGCCGCACTTCGCTTCGATCCAGGCCCAGGCCGCGGATGTCGAACTGCTGCGGCAGCGCGGCTATCGCGAAGCCTTCTCGCGAGACGGATACGTTGTTCTCTTCGACCCGTCGCCCACGCAGGGATGAACAGGAAGTCCCCTTTTCCAGGTGCACCAGCAGTACCGCATGTCCACGGCCGTCTAAGAGAAGGTTGAATCGCCTCAGGCGGAAGGGAATTCGGCGGGCAACAGCGCACGCAGGCTCTCACGCGCGGTGCGGACCTCCGGAATGCGGTCCCATTTGGCAGTCGCGGTGATGACTGCAGCGACGCGAGTATTCACCCGAGCGCTGCCGACGAACGGTAGCGCCCGGGTGAGGCTGTGCATGTGGTGCACGGCGAGCGCCGGTTCATCCGCTCGCACCGCCGTCTGAGCCTGCCTGCCGAGATATTGGGCCCGGAAGAGCGGAGACCATTGGGCCATGGCCGCCGCCGCTTCGCGCAGCAGCCGGTCGGCCTGGTCGTAGTGACCCAGCCTGCTCAGCCCGACCGCGACGTCTCCCCCCAGAGCGGCCTCAGCGAACGGGCTCAGGCCGGACGTGCCCAATGCCCGATCGAGGGCTTCGCGGGCCTCCCGCTGGTTGCCGTTGATACAGGCCAGGGCACGGCCGAGCCGCATGTGCAGGCTCGACAGGCGGCTCGGCGGGAGGTCCGGGATGCGCAGACCCCGCTGGGCATGCCGTACCGCGCGCAGCGGATCGCCGCGATAGAGACTGACCCGGCTCAGCGCGTCGTACGCCCGGGCCCGCGTGGACGGTCCTCGGCCTGATGGGCGAGGTCAAGGGGATGAGCAACTTGGCTTCACCGGGGCGCCCATGGGACACGAGGAAAAGGCCCTGCCTCGGGATCACCGAAGACGCCTTCTCCACCACATGGGCGAGGGGAAGCCGGTGACCGCTGGGGGTCCGGGGGGGGCGGGAGACCCCCGGCCAGGGGGTTCGGGGGAGCTTGGCTCCCCCGGCAGAAAGAGCCCCGGAGCCCTTCGGCGCGTAGCGCCCTTAGGGCGGAGGCCCTTGCCTTTCTGGCCCTTGCCCTTGAGGCCCTTGCCTTCTAGACGAGTAAGTCCTAAGTCGGGTCAGTGGTCGTAGGCGATCAGGGATCGGGTGATGGGCTGGCCGGTGGCGCGGTTGTGCCAGATGGCGGCGGTCAGGGCCAGGATGCGCTGGGCGATGCGGGCGCTGACGCCGATGGCGGTTCGGGCGCCGTGAAGCTCCAGGTCGAGCTGGCCCTTGAGGGTGTCGTTGACGGACTCGATGAGCTGGCGGGTGGGCTTGAGGAGTTCCTCGCCGGGGCGGGGTGTGCGGTTGCGGTGGGACGGGCGTAACAGCCGCACCCCTCGTTCGGCCAGGAAGGTGTCCAGCTCGGCGGAGATGTATCCCTTGTCGGCGATGATGAGCAGGCCGGGGCGTTCGGTCACGAGATCCGGGTCGTGTTCGATGACGGCCATGAGCACCTGGCGTTCGTCGATGTTCGGGGTGGCCAGAGCCCAGGTGATGGGCAGTCCGGCCGGGGTGCAGATCAGGTGCAGGCGCAGGCCCCAGAACCAGCGAGAGTGGGAGCGGCAGTAGCCGTAGCCGGCCCACCCCGCCAGCTCGGAACGGCGGGCTGTGGGGCGGGAACGACCACACTCGACCGGGGTGGAGTCGGCCACCCAGAGCGGGTCGTCCCACAGGTCGGTGTCACGGGCCAGGGCTCGGATCGCTCGTTTGAGCAGGGGGAGGGCTTTGTGCAGGCGCTTGTTGTAGCCGGACTGGCCGGGCAGGTACGGAAAGGCGCCGGGCAGATGTGCGGGGACGTAGCGCAGCCAGCGGGTCTGGGAGTGCACGCCGAGCAGGACCTGGGCGACCGCCAAGGTCAGCAGCTCGGCGTCGGTCAGTCGGGGTGGTCGTCCCAGCCTGGGTGGTTTGCCCAGCCAGTCGTCGATCTTCACGTACAGTGCGGTCAGAAGGGTGTTGAGGTCGTTCGTCACACATCGATCCTCGACACCCTTCGTCGTACCTGCACTCCGAACGACTTAGGACTTACTCGTCTAGGGGTTTGTCAGGCTTCGATCAGGCGGGCGTAGAAGTCGAGGGCCACGTCGAACCCGTCGCGGCAGTTGCGGTGCGACCGGTAACAGGGCCGCCAGGCCGAGCTGGCCCCCACTCCCGCCCGCGCGTCCACCAGAGCCGACGGCACGCGCTCCGGCCGGGGCAGCAGCCCGTGGCCCAGGTAGCGGACGCCGGTCAGCTCGGTGTGCGCGCCCGCCCCGCCGGAGACGAAGCGGCCGAGCCGCCAGCCGCTCTCCTCGTCCCAAACGAGCGCGTGGCCGTCGGTCAGCTTGACCGTGGCGTGCCGCGGATCGCACGGGCCCTCCCACCAGTCGGCCACCTCGGCTCCGAGCAGGTCGACGACGCGCTCCACATAGCCGGCCGGCTGCTGCAGCCACTCGTCGGTGTACGGCTCGACATGCCTGATGGCCACGGACGGCACCCCCTTGTGCCCTGAAGGTAAGAAAAAAGCGACGGTGACCAACCATACCCGTGGCGAACTTATTCCGTTGCACGTCCGTCTAGTCATTACGGACGATATTTACGTCAGACACGGGGAAGGAGGAGAGCCCATGATTGCCACGATCCTGCTGATCACCCTGATGGCCGTAGCGGTGGCCGCCACGGAGCTCATCATGCGTTGCTCCTCGCAGGTTAAAGAGAGTGTCGAGCCGCCGACCGAGATCGTCGGGGACTAGTCTCAGGCGCATGTCCCTGCTTCTCTGGCTGCACATCGGCTTCGCCATCTTCACGATCGGCCCGCTGACCGCCGCGACGATGGCGGCTCCGCGGGCCATCCGCAACAACAACGTGCCCGTCCTGCGGAACATCCAGCGCACCACGAGGATCTACAGCCTGGCCAGCCTGGGTGTGCTGGTGTTCGGCGTGGCCCTGGGCATCGTCGTCGGGCACGGCGTGCTCGGCCTGTGGTACATGACGGCGTCGATGACGCTGTTCATCGTGGCGATCGTGTTGCTGGTCATCATCGACCGCGACCTGCGCACCGCCCTCCGCGCGCTCGAAAGCGAGAACGCGGAGGACGACGCGAAGGTGCAGACCGGACGGGTCGCGGCGATCAGCGGCCTGCTGGCCGTGATCTGGCTGGTGATCCTCTTCCTGATGGTCGTCCCGACGCCTTAGCCGAGGGCCTGGGTGAGGTCGGCGAGCAGGTCGTCGACCGTCTCGATGCCGACCGACAGGCGCACCAGGTCGCTCGGCACCTCCAGGGGCGAGCCCGCCGCGGAGGCGTGCGTCATGCGGCCCGGGTGCTCGATGAGCGACTCGACGCCGCCCAGCGACTCGCCGAGCGTGAACAGCTTGGCCCGGTTGCACACCTCCACGGCCTCGGCCTCGCCGCCCGCCACGCGGAAGGACACCATGCCGCCGAAGCGCCGCATCTGCTTGGCCGCGACCTCGTGGCCGGAGTGCTCGGCCAGGCCCGGGTAGAGCACCTGGGTCACGCGCGGGTGCGCGAGCAGCAGGTCGACGACGCGTTCGGCGTTGTCGCAGTGGCGGTCCATGCGCACGCCGAGGGTCTTGAGCCCGCGCAGCGTCAGCCAGGCGTCGAACGGGCCGGCCACCGCGCCCATCGCGTTCTGGTGGTAGGTCAGCTCGTCGCCGAGGCCCTTGTCCCGCGCGATCAGCGCGCCGCCGACCACGTCGGAGTGGCCGCCGATGTACTTGGTGGTGGAGTGGACGACCACGTCGGCCCCGAGCGCCAGGGGCTGCTGCAGGTACGGCGAGGCGAAGGTGTTGTCCACGACCAGCAGCGCGCCGTTCTCGTGGGCCAGCTGCGCCAGGGCGGCGATGTCGGCGATGCCGAGCAGCGGGTTGGTGGGCGTCTCGACCCACACGATCTTCGTCTTCTGCGTCATGGCCGACGCCACCGCGTCGAGGTCGTGCAGCGGGACCGGGTCGTAGTGCAGGCCCCAGCGCTCGTGCACCTTGGCGAACAGCCGGTACGTGCCCCCGTACGCGTCGTTGGGGATGATCACGTGATCCTGCGGCCGGCACACCGTGCGCAGCAGGGTGTCCTCGGCGGCCAGGCCCGAGGCGAACGCCAGCCCGCGCGCGCCGCCCTCCACGGCGGCCAGCGCCTCTTCCAGCGCCGTCCTCGTGGGGTTGGCGGAGCGGCTGTACTCATATCCCGAACGCAGGCCGCCCACGCCGTCCTGCTTGTAGGTGGACGTGGCGTAGATCGGCGGCACGACCGCGCCGGTCAGCGGGTCGGGCTCCTGACCTGCGTGGATCGCCAGGGTCTCAAAACCGTTGGTCATAGGCCCCACGTTAACGGAAAGCGGCCCGCGATCCGTTCCCCAGCGGATCGCGGGCCGGTGGCGGGGCCCCGTCCCCCGACGGCGCCCGCCCGGACCCGCGCGGCCATGCCCGCGCGGGCCACGTTCTCGAAGGCTCAGGCCGCCCGGGGCTCGCGGGCCGTCGCGGCCGTCGCGGCCGGGGCGCTGAGCCGGACGACCTCCACGTCGATGTGGCGGCCGCTGGCGCCCTCCGCTTCCTCACCGTTGATGCGCGAGAGCAGCACGGGGTCGGCCAGCGCGAGCAGCGCCATGACGACCAGTCCCAACCCCAGCAGAACGAACCCGATGACAACCATGTCCTGTCCCCCTTCCGACGTGTTCCAGCATCGCCGAGGGGCCGTCGCCGCCGCCTCCGCTGAAGGGCTGGTCCGGCGGCGACCGGGTCGGCCGATCGGTTGATACGAGTTGTCCGACTTCCGGCCTACTCTCGTGACGTGGGGGATTCGAAAGGCATCGCGTACTGGGTCCGGCGGCTGAGCGAGATCGCGATGCTCGGCTGGCTCGGCATGATGCTGATGCTCGACCTGGCCATCGCCGTCAGCACCGGGGGGCTGCAGTGGCTCGTGCCGTTCTGCGGCGCGGCCGGGATCGCGGCGGTCGTCCTGCGCCGCCGCCACCGGCTTGAGGGCTTCTGCGCGCTGCTGGGGCTGTCCTTCGCGGTGTCGGTGGTCATCGGGTCGGTCCACGCGCTGGGCGCGCCCGGCCTGGCCGAGACGGGGTCGCTGCTGATCCTCCTCATCGGCGTGCTGCGGCACGTGGAGCCGGTACGGCGGGCGGCCGTGCTGTCGCTCGTGGGGCTGGGCGTGCTGATGGCCGAGTCGGCCAGGCGCGACTACCCCACGGCGGGGCTGGCGTTCGCGTTCCTGCTGTTCGCGGGGTGGTCGATGGCCGCGGGCATCGGCGGCTACCTGCGGTTCCAGCAGGAGCGCCGGACCGAGGCGGTGCACTCCGTACGCCGGGCCGAACGCCTCGAACTGGCCAGGGAGCTGCACGACCTGGTCGCCCACCACATCACCGGCATCGTCGTCCAGGCCCAGGCCGCGCGTACGGTCGCCGAGCACAAGCCCGAGGCCGTGCTGCCCGCGCTCGACGCGATCGCCTCGGCCGGGTCGGAGGCGCTGACCTCGATGCGGCGCATGGTCACCGTCCTGCGCACCGAGGACGAGGCCGACCGCAGGCCCGGCACGACGCTGGCCGACCTGCGGCTGCTGACCGAGCGGTTCTCGGTCGAAGGGCCGAAGGTGGCCTTCGAGATCGGGTCGGGCATCGACGACCGGACGCTGCCGCCCGAGGTGATGACGACGCTGCACCGGGTCCTGCTGGAGTCGCTCACCAACGTGCGCAAGCACGCCACCCGGGCCGCGTGGGTGGAGGCCGACCTGCGGCGGTACGAGCGGGTGGTCGTGCTGCGGGTGCGGAACTTCGGCTCGGTCGCGTCAGACCCGCGGGTGTCCCGGCTGGGCGGCGGGTTCGGGCTGGTCGGCATGGCCGAGCGGGTGGAGGCTCTGGGCGGCAGGCTCTACGCGGGCCCGTCCCCCGAGGGCCCCTGGGAAGTGATCGCCGAGTTCCCGCTCCCCTGACCCGCCCGACCGGCCGACCGCGACCTCGCCGGAGTCCCGCTCCCCCGCCGCGAAGGATCCGGCGAACTCCGGCTCGCCCATTGCGGCGCGCAGGCGGGCGGTGATCCGGTCCACGTCATGGCGTTCGCCGGCGGGAAGGGGCGCGCCGGCGGCCCGCCGGAGCGCCGCGGCCCGTCCCAGCTTCCGCGCCGCCTCCGCCAGGTGCTCGCGGCCCGCGATCGACAGCGCGCCCGCCAGCCCCTCCAGGGCCAGCGCCACGGCCCGCGGGTCGCCCGTCGCGCGGGCGTTCGCGTACCCCTCGCGCTGGCGGGCCAGCGCCGTCCCGGCGTCGCCGCGCTGCTCTGCCACGAACCCCCACTCGGCCATCACGAACGCCGTCCCGGGCATCCCCCCCACCTGCCGCAGCCAGTCGAGCGCGGACAGCAGGTACGACTCCGCCTCCTCGTACCGCCCCTGCCTGCGGGCGCTCATGGCCAGGCCGAGCAGCGCGTTCTCCTCCGCCGACCGGTACGACTGCGCCGCCGCCAGCCGCCTGGCCCGCCCGTGGTAGTCGTCGGACCGCTCGTAGTCGCCCGCGAGCAGCGCGAGCCGGCCGAGCGCGGCCAGCTTGAACGACACGTCGAACCCCAGCCTCTCGGCCAGCCGCAGCGCCTCGTGCCGCAGCCGGGCCGCCCGCTCGTAGTCGCCGCGGATCTCGGCCAGCCGGTCGAGGACGTCCATGGCCTCGACCTGCCCCCATTCGTCCCCCAGCTCGCGGAAGAGGGCCAGGCCGCGCTCGCCGTCGCGTTCCATCGCCGCGAGGTCGCCGCGGCCCACCGCGAGCTTGGCCCGCAGGCACAGCGCCGCCGCCACCCCCCACCGGTCCCCCAGCTCCTCGTACGCCGCCAGCGCCCGCCCCACCGCGTCCCGGTGCGCCGCGAGGTCGCCGTACGCCCACCGGGCGAAGCTGAGGAACCAGTCGGCCAGCGCGGACCCCGCACGGTCGAGCGCGTCCCGGCGTACCGGCGGGGTGGGCTCGCCGAGCAGCAGCCCGACCCCGGCAACCCACGCCGAGGCCAGGGCGGCGGCCGCGCTGTCCTCGCCGGCCGCCGCCAGAGCCGCCTCGATCGACCTGCGGGCCTCGCGCAGCCTGCCGCGCAGGATCCAGTACCAGGCGAGCGCGTTGGCCAGGCGCAGGGGCTCCGGCCCTGACAGGGCCAGCCGCAGGTTGGCGCTCTCGGCGTCCAGCCGGTCCAGCCATTCGTGCTGACGCGGGCCGCGCAGCTCGGCGCGGGCGGCCAGGTCGGTGTAGTAGCGGGCGTGCCGCTCCCGCAGCAGGTCGTGCTCACCGGCCTCGCGCAGCCGTTCGAGGCAGTAGGCGGTCACCGACTCCAGCAGCCGGTAGCGGGGTCCCAGGGGGCCGGGCGCCACGGCGACCAGCGACCGGTCCACGAGCCTGGCCAGCACGTCGAGCACGTCCACGCCGGGCTCGGCGCAGACCGCCTCGGCGGCCTCCAGGGTGCAGCCGTCGGCGTGCGCGGCCAGCCGCCGCAGCACCGCGCGTTCCTCGTCCGACAGCAGCTCCCAGCTCCAGTCGATGGTGGCCCGCAGCGTGCGCTGCCGGGCCGGGGCGTCCCGCATCCCGGCGCTGAGCAGCCTGAACCGGTCGTCCAGGCGGGCGGCCAGCTCCTGTACGCCGAGCGCGCGCACCCGCGTCGCCGCCAGCTCCAGGGCCAGCGGGATGCCGTCGAGCCGCCGGCAGATGACGGCCACGGTGGGGCCGGGCTCGACGTCCGCGCGGGCCGCGAAGAGCCGTACGGCGTCGGCCTCGGCCAGCGGGTGGACGACCCGGACCCGTTCCCCGGACACCCCCAGCGGCTCCTGGCTGGTGGCCAGCACGCGCAGGCCGGGCGCGGCCCGCAGCAGCGCCGAGACGAGCCCGGCGACCTGCTCGACCAGGTGCTCGCAGTTGTCCAGGACCAGCAGCGCGCTCCGGCCCGCCAGCACCCCGGCCAGCCTGGACGCCAGCGGCACGGAGTCGTCGTCGCGCACGCCCAGCACGGCCGCCACCGCCTCGGCCACGTCGGCGCCCCCGGCCCCGGCCAGCTCCACCAGCCACACCCCGTCGGCGAATCCGCCCCGCCGCGGCTCGGCGGAGCCCTCGGGGAAGGCCAGGCTGCGGGCGGCGGCGAGGGCGAGACGGGTCTTGCCCACGCCGCCCGGCCCGGTCAGGGTCACCAGCCGCGAGTCCGCCAGCAGGGCGGCCACCTCGGCGAGCTCGGCGTCCCTGCCGACCAGCGGGGTGAGCGGCGCGGGCAGGTTGGTGAGCGGCCCCGGGTCGGCGGCCGGCGGCGGGGCGGCCAGCGAGGAGTCGTGGCGCAGGATGGCCCGGTGCAGCGCGGCCAGCTCGGGCGAGGGGTCGAGCCCCAGCTCCTCGGCCAGCCTGACGCGCAGCTCCTCGTAGCCGGCCAGCGCCTCGCTCTGCCGGCCGCCCCGGTACAGGGCCTTCATGTGCGAGGCGCGCAGCCGTTCGCGCAGGGGGTGCCGGGCGACCAGGTCGGCGAGGTCGACGTCGTGGCCGAGCGCGAGGCGCACCTCGGCCTGCTCCTCCAGGGCCGACAGGCGCAGCTCGGTCAGCAGGGTGATCTCGGGACGGGCGAACCCTTCGTCGGCGAAGTCGGCGTAGGCCGCGCCCCGCCACAGGGCGAGCGCCTGGTCGAGTTCGCGGGCGCGCTCACGCGGGGCGGCGCCGCGGCGGCCCACGAGCGCGCGGAACCGGACGGCGTCGCAGTCGTGGGCGGCCAGCCGGTAGCCGGCCGGGCCGTGGACGACCATGGCCGGGTCGCCGAGCGCGCGGCGGAGCTGGGAGACGCGGGCCTGGAGGGTGCCGAGCGGGTTGCGGCCGGGCCGGTCGCCCCACAGGTCGTCGATCAGCCGGTCGGCGGAGACCGGGCCGCCGCCGGCCGCCAGCAGGGCGGCGAGGAGCGCGCGGACCTTGGGCTCGGCGACGTGGATCTCCTCGCCGCCGTCCGTCCGGACGGCCAGCGGGCCGAGCACCCCGAATCGCACCATGCAGAGACTAACCCGTAGCCGGTCATAAGGATTTCCGTAGGGCGGTGCCGCAGGCTCCCTGTCATGACTCAGGTGACAGTTGCAGGACTCGGCCCGATGGGGTCGAAGATGGCCGAGACGTTCCTCGGCGCGGGTTTCGACGTGGCCGTGTGGAACCGTACGGCGAGCAAGACCGAACCGCTGGTCGAGCGGGGAGCCCGGCGCGCGGCCTCGGCCGCGGACGGCGATCTGCTGGTGTTCAGCCAGATCGGCTACCAGGCGATGTACGACAGCCTCGGCGAGGCCCGGCTCGACGGGAAGGTGCTGGTCAACCTCAGCTCGGGCACCCCGGAGGAGCTGCGCGCGGCGGCCCGCTGGGTGGCCGGACGCGGCGGCACGCTCATCACCGCCGGGATCATGGTCCCGCCCCCGGGCATCGGGCAGCCGGGGGCCTACTCCTTCTACAGCGGCCCCAAGGACGTGCTCGACCGGCACACGGCGACGCTCAGGGCCCTCGGCGACGTCGTCCACGTCGGCGCGGACGAGGGCCTGGCGATGATGTACTACCAGTCGCTGCTGCTGATCTTCTGGTCGAGCCTGACCAGCCAGATGCACGCCATGGCGATGCTGAGCACGGCCGGGGTCTCACCGCTGGAGTTCCTGCCGTACGTGCGGGAGACCTTCACCCAGCTCGGCGGCGACGGCGTGATGGGGTTCGCGAAGATCCTGGCCGAGGAGTTCGCCGCCGGGAGCTACCCCGGCGAGCTGAACTCGCTGCACATGCAGGCCGTGGGCCTCGGCCACGTCGTGCACGCGCTGGCCGAGGCCGGTGTGGAGACCACGGTGCCGAACGCGCTGAAGGAGCTGTTCGAGCGCGCCGACGCCGAGGGACGCGGGCACGAGGGCCTCGGCACCGTGATCGAATCGATAAGGAAACCCTGATCAGTGGTTGGCGAGGAAGGCGAGCAGGTCCTGCCGGGTGAGCAGCCCGGCGGGCTTGCCGTCCTCCAGGACGACGGCCGCGTCGGCCTTCTCCAGCGCCTCGACCGCGCGCGCGACGGGTTCACCGCTGCCGATCGTGGGTAGCGGCGCCGACATGTGGTCGGAGATCGGGTCGTCGGAGGCGAGCCTGCCGTGGTAGAGGGCCTCCAGGAGGTCGCGCTCGACGATGGAGCCGACCACTTCGGCCGCCATGACCGGTGGCTCCTCCTTCATGACCGGAAGCTGGGACACCGAGTACTCGCGCATGATCGAGATGGCCGTGCCGACCGACTCGTGCGGGTGGGCGTGCACGAACTCCGGCAGGCCCGGCCCCTTGCGCGCCAGCACGTCGCCGACCAGGCCCTCGTCCGAGCTGGTGGTCAGGAAGCCGTAGTCGGCCATCCAGTCGTCGTTGAAGATCTTCGACAGATAGCCGCGGCCGCCGTCGGGCAGCAGCACGACCACCACGTCGTCGGGGCCCGCCTTGGCCGCGACCTGCAGCGCCGCCACCACGGCCATGCCGCACGAGCCGCCGACCAGCAGCCCCTCCTCGCGGGCCAGGCGGCGGGTCATGTTGAAGGAGTCCTTGTCGGACACCGCGATGATCTCGTCGCAGATCCCGGTGTCGTACGTGGCCGGCCAGATGTCCTCGCCCACGCCCTCCACCAGGTAGGGACGGCCGGAGCCGCCGGAGTACACCGAGCCCTCGGGGTCGGCCCCGATGATCTTCACCCGGCCGTCGGAGACCTCCCTGAGGTAGCGGCCGGTGCCGCTGATCGTGCCGCCGGTGCCGATGCCCGCCACGAAGTGCGTGATGCGGCCGTCGGTCTGCTCCCACAGCTCGGGGCCGGTCGAGTGGTAGTGGGAGTCGGGGTTGTTGACGTTGGAGTACTGGTCGGGCTTCCAGGCGTTGGGAATCTCGCGGGCCAGCCGGTCGGAGACCGAGTAGTAGGACTCCGGGTGGTCGGGCGAGACGGCGGTGGGGCAGACCACGACCTCGGCCCCGTACGCGCGCAGCACCGCGATCTTGTCCTGGGCCACCTTGTCGGGCACCACGAACAGGCACCGGTAGCCCTTCTGCTGGGCCACGATGGCCAGGCCCACTCCGGTGTTGCCGGACGTCGGCTCGACGATGACGCCGCCCGGCCGCAGCGCGCCCGAGGCCTCGGCGGCCTCGATCATGCGCAGCGCGATGCGGTCCTTGACCGAGCCGCCGGGATTGAAATATTCGACCTTGGCCAGCACCTGGGCGGAGATCCCCGCCGTGACCTTGTGCAGGCGGACGAGCGGAGTGTTCCCCATGAGATCGACCAGGGAATCGTAAACGCGCACCGAGGTGTTCACCTTCTTTGCCGAAGCTTGATCAGCTTGCCCGAGGCCGAGATCCAGTGGGGGTGGCAGGCCCTCGGCTAGTTTTCAAGCAAACGCTACCGCCGAGTTCGACCGGGAGGACACTACGTGGTCTGGGCAGCAGGCATGGCACGCGCGGCCAGGCGGATCGCGATGGCGGCGGCGCTCGGAGGTGGCGGGCTCACGGCTCTGGGAGCCACGGCGTACGGCCTGCTGATCGCCGAGGGACTGCTCGCGCGCAAGGCCATCGGCCGCCCCCACGGTCTGGACGGACCGCCCTCCGACGGCGTCTACGGCGATTTCCGCGGCAAGCCCCTCAAGATGGCCATGCTCGGCGATTCCACCTCGGTGGGCCTCGGCATGACCGACCCCAGCCATACCCCCGCCGTCCTGCTGGCCAACGGCGTGGCGGCGGTGGCCGAGCGGCCGGTGCACCTGCTCGTGGCGGGCAAGTCGGGCGCCCCCTCCGCCGAGCTGCCCGAGCAGGTGGACGCCGCCCTCGCCATGCGCCCGGACGTGGCGGTCATCTTCGTGGGGGCCAACGACATCATCACCCAGACGCCGCCCGCCGTGGCGGTGCGCCATCTGGCCAAGGCGGTGCGGCGGCTGCGCGACGCGGGCGTCGAGGTGGTCGTCGGCACCTGCCCCGACCTCGGCACGGTGCGGCCGATCGCCCAGCCGCTGCGCTGGGTGACCCGGCGGTGGAGCCGTCAGCTCGCGGCGGCCCAGACCGTCGCCGTGGTGGACGCGGGCGGCCGCACGGTGGCGTTCGCCGACGTCCTCGGACCGGAATTCGATACAAATCCGACAGAAATGTTCGGACCGGATCGTTTCCATCCATCTGACCGAGGTTACGCGCAGGCCGCTTACGCGGTGCTACCGTCGGTGTGCGCTGCGTTGGGGCTGTGGCCTGAGCCGCGGCCCGCGCGGGGCGAAGGACTGCAACCGATCTACCTTGCGGCGGCAACGGCCGCGGAGGAGTCCGGCACCGAGGTCACCGCGACCCGGGTCGACGGGCGGGCCACGGGGCTCCACGGCAAGTGGGCCACGCTGTTCCGCCGGCGGCTCGGCGAGACGCCTACCGACGCGTGAGCGCGCCAGGCGGGCGGCTCGACGATCCCACCGACGCGTGATCGTGCGCGCCGGGGGGTCGGCGACGCCTGATCCGGTCACCCTCCGAGCCTGAGCCGTCACTCCTCGTCCTCTTTTGGAGTGAATTGCCTGTGCTCCGGCCCCTCATGAAACCTTCCCTGGCCCTCGCGGGGACCCTCGCCCTGACCGCCTGCTCCGGCAGCGACGCCGCCACGGCGAACTTCCCCTCCTGGCAGAACACCCAGGTCAACGCGGTCAGCCGGATCGTGTCCGCGGCCGGTGTGGTCACCACCACCTCCATGAAGCCCGACGGCACGCTGGAGACCGTGGCGCTCGGCCTCGAAGACGGCCGGCGCCTGTGGGCGTACCCGGCCACCATGGCGGGCCGCCTGCCCGGCATGGGCGTCTCCGCCCCCGCGGTCGTGGAGACGGCCAAGGGCCAGGGGGTGGTCGTGGCCCTCGATCCGGCGAAGAAGGGCCGCTGGAACGCCACCCTCATCGCCCGCGACGCCCGCTCCGGGGCGCAGAAGTGGGCCAGGCCCATGCACTCCACGTTCGGGCCGCAGCGCTGCGGCCCCTACCTGTGCGTGTCGGAGCACACCGCCCTGACCCACGCCCGGATGGTCGTGCTCGACCCGGCGACCGGCCGGGTGATGTGGCGGCTGCCCGGCATCTCCGAGGTCGAATGGTCCGATCCGGCCCGGGTCCTGCTGCTGCGGATGGCCGCCAACCCCATGATCGAGTCCTACGACGTCAAGACCGGCAAGCTGCAGTGGCAGCAGCCGATCGAGCAGGCGCTCGGGCCCGGCATCGACCTGTCGGGCGGGTGGGCGTTCGGCTCGACCGGCGACAACCTGGTCGGCTACGTCGCCCCCTACACCAACCCCCAGACGAAGAAGGTCTCCACCTTCGGGCTGTTCTCCATCAGGATCAGCGACGGCACGGTCAACTGGATGCGGCCCTCGGTCGTGCGCGTCTATCCCAGCGGCAGCCCCGGCTACGCGCCCGTCGTCCGCCCGGTCGACCGCCAGGGCGCCTACGGCGGTTTCGCCAGGCTCGACTCCGAGACCGGCCGGGTGGTCGGCCAGATCACCGCCTCCGACGTCCCCGGCTCGGGCTGGTGGCTGGCCTTCCCCGACCGCATGGACAAACTGGGCTTCCTCAAGCACGACGCCAAGGGCAGCGCCTTCGACCTGGTCTCGGGCAAGCCCGCGCAGGTGGGCGAGGAGCGGGGCTGGTCCTTCTGCGTCACCGACCCCAAGCCGCTGCCGCTGCGCGGCCAGGCCCCCGGCTTCTACTCCACGGCCGCCGTCTGCGAGTACGACCTGGGCACCGGCACCCGCGTCTCCCCCATGAACGCCCCGCCGCCCTGGTTCACCGGCAGCCAGGACGGCTGGCGCCTGTGGCGCGACGAGAAGGGCGCCGTGCACGCCGTCAACGACCACACCGCCACCGCCCCCGGCATGTACGGCTGACGCGGGGCCCCGGGGTGCTTGCGAGGAGGACTGGAATATAGTTCTAATATCACCGCCGGACACAAGGAGGGGCCATGCCCGAGGCAGTCATCGTCGCAACCGCGCGTTCCCCGATCGGACGAGCCTTCAAGGGGTCGCTCAAGGACATCCGTCCCGACGATCTGACCGTACAGATGATCCAGGCGGCGCTGGCCAAGGTGCCCCAGCTCGACCCGAACACGATCGACGACATCATGCTCGGCTGTGGCCTGCCGGGCGGTGAGCAGGGCTTCAACATGGCCCGGGTGGTGGCGGTGCTGCTCGGGCTCGACACCGTGCCGGGCACGACCGTCACGCGCTACTGCTCCTCCTCGCTGCAGACGACGCGGATGGCCTTCCACGCGATCAAGGCGGGCGAGGGCGACGTGTTCGTCTCGGCCGGCGTCGAGACCGTCTCGCGCTTCGCCAAGGGCAACTCCGACTCGCTGCCCGACACCCACAACCCGCTCTTCCTGGACGCGACGGCCCGCACCAAGCAGACGGCCGAGGGCGGCCGCACCTGGCACGACCCCCGCCAGGACGGCGCCGTCCCCGACATCTACATCGCCATGGGGCAGACCGCCGAGAACCTGGCCCAGCTCAAGGGCGTCAGCCGCCGCGAGCAGGACGAGTTCGGCGTGCGCTCCCAGAACCTGGCCGAGAAGGCGCTGGCCGACGGGTTCTGGCAGAAGGACATCACCCCCGTCACGCTCCCCGACGGCACCGTGGTCAGCAAGGACGACGGCCCCCGGGCCGGCACCACGTACGAGGGGGTGGCCGGACTCAAGCCGGTCTTCCGCCCCGACGGCACGGTCACCGCGGGCAACTGCTGCCCGCTCAACGACGGCGCGGCGGCCCTGGTCATCATGAGCGACGTCAAGGCGGCCGAGCTGGGCATCACGCCGCTGGCCCGGATCGTCAGCACCGGCGTCAGCGGGCTCTCGCCCGAGATCATGGGCCTCGGGCCGGTGGAGGCGTCCAAGCAGGCGCTGTCCCGGGCGGGCATGGCGATCGAGGACATCGACCTCGTGGAGATCAACGAGGCGTTCGCGGCGCAGGTGATCCCGTCGTACCAGGACCTCGGGATCGAGCTCGACCGGCTCAACGTCAACGGTGGCGCCATCGCCGTCGGGCACCCGTTCGGCATGACCGGGGCGCGCATCACCTCGACGCTGATCAACAGCCTGCGCCACCACGACAAGAGCCTCGGCCTCGAGACGATGTGCGTGGGCGGCGGCCAGGGCATGGCGATGGTGCTGGAGCGCCTGTCCTAGATCGTGCTCGGCGGCCCCGCGCCCGGCCTCCCCGGCCACGCGGGGCCGTTCGCGTCCCGGAGGTCAGCCCTGGCGGTCGGGGCCGGCCTGGAGCGGCGTGACGCGGACGATGACGCGCCGCTCGCTGACCATGGCCTCGCGGTAGGCGTCCCAGTCGGGGTGCTCGCCGGAGATGTCCCGGTAGTAGGCGACGAGTTGGTCCATCGCCTCCGGCAGGGAGACGATCTCGGCCGTGCCGTCGACCTGGAGCCACTCGCCGAAGAAGCCGTCGGCGAGCACGCAGAGCGAGACGCGGGGATCCCGGCGGATGTTGTGCACCTTCATCGCCGTCTCGCGGGTGCTGATGACGATGTGCCCGCCGGCCACGCCCGCCAGCACCGGCGACATCTGCGGGTGCCCTCCGCGACGGCTGGTGAGCAGGACTGCGTGGTGGTGGGTCTCGATGAAGCCGAGCGCCTTGTCCAGATCCATGTGTTCATGATGCCGCGCCCGTACTCGGAGCACGGGCGCGGGGATGGGGAAGGGCTCTACATCAAGCCCATTCGGGTACGGCGGTGCCGCTCGTGCTCCAGCACGATCGCGGCGGCGTAGCCGTGGGTCAGCCCGTGCTCGTCGGCGAGCCAGTTGGCCCGCTCGTCGCACCTCAGGAAGGATGGGCCGTTGTCGATGGCTTGGAACCACTCGGGGAGTTCGCGTCCCGTTATCGTGGGGACCCTTGCGATGAGCTTCGTCTGCGTCTCCGGTGAGTGGTTCAAGGACATGGGCACCTCCGCGGATTAAGGTCCTTTGCTCGACACTGCAACACCGCGCTGCGAATGGCAACCCCCCGGCCAGGCATCATTCTGTGACGGCAGGTAGATTTCCGGTCGCACAAAGAGAGGGCCCCGCCGGTTACGGCGAGGCCCCCAGGAGATGAACGATCAGTCGTCGCCGGTGAAATAGCTGATGAGGCGGAGCACCTCAAGGTAGATCCAGACCAGGCTCAGCATGAGGCCGAACGCGCACTGCCAGGCGAACTTGTCCGGAACGCCCTGGCGCACGCCCTGCTCGATCGAGTCGAAGTCGAGGAGCAGGAAGAAGCAGCCGATCAGGATCATGACGATGCTGAAGACGTAGCCGAGCGGGCTGTCGGTGCGCAGGCCGAGCCCGACGCCGTTGAAGATGCCGACCAGCAGGTTGACCAGCACCAGCCCGACCACCGCGATGGCGGCCGCCATGCCGTACCTGACCAGCTTGGGGGTGACGCGGACGACCCGCAGCGAGTAGACGGTCAGCACCGCGCCGAAGGCGAAGGCCGTGCCGAGCACCGCCTGGAAGACGATGCCGCTGATGGCGCCCTCGAACAGCTGGCTGATCTTGCCGAGGAAGACGCCCTCGAACACCGCGTAGCCCAGGATGAGCGCCGGGTTGGTGCTCTGGGTGAACGAGGCGATCAGGCCGAGGATGAGGGCCACGACGGCGGCGCCGACGGCCACCATCGGGGGGACGTTGAGCACCCACGTCGCGGCGGCGGCCACGACGAGCGCGCCGAGGGTGAGGAAGCCCCGGACGACGACGTCGTCGAGGGTCATCGCCCGGTAGGCGGGCGGGGCCGGGGGTGCGTACGACGGGGCGTCGTACATGTTCCGCAGGGTGTCGGGTGACGGGGCCGGGCCGGCCCAACCCGCGCGCTGCTGGCGCGCCCTGCCGAAAACGGGGTTCTTGCTCTCCATCGCTGCCTCCTGTGGCGCCGAGCCTACGGGGCCTGGCGGCACCTAGGTCAACTCACGCTCAGATCGAAGTTCGTCGGGGGGACTTCGGCAGCGAGGACAACGAACGTGACCTCGCACGAGTTCCCGAGGCCGGGACGGCCGTCCTGGGCCGGCGGCCGGGCGGCGAGTAACTGCGTCGCAACCAATGGAAACCGGGTTCTGTTGGGTTTCGTGATGAAAACGGAATCTTCCGGATGCCTCACCACACCGGGTCTTCCCGGCAAACGCCTGGAAGCATTGTGTGACGGGTTGACAGCAGTAGTGAACCACCGGATGCGACAAGACGCTTCACTCGGAGAAAACCCCAGGTCGGGGACACTTAAGAATGGTGCCCCCGGCGGGATTCGAACCCGCACTACAACCCTTTTAAGGGGTTTGCCTCTGCCATTGGGCTACGGGGGCGCCGCAATCATACGAAACGGACCATGCTTCCGAGGAGCACAACTTCGCATCAGGCGTCACAACTGTGAAGTCTGCGGTGAAGTGATAGCGCCCCTGGCACTCTGTCCAAGAAGAGTAGACCGTCCAGATGGTCCAGTTGGTGCTGAATGCAGCGGGCCTCGAAGGCGTCCGCCTCGATGACGACCGGCTCCCCTGTGCCCGGCAAATGCCCATGTACGGTGATACGCGTCGCCCGGCGCACGTCGGCCATGAGCCCCGCGATGGACGCGCATCCCTCGCGCCCGCCGTCCCAGTGGGAGGCGCTCGTGAGGCGAGGGTTGACCAGGACGAGCTCCCCGGCCCACGACCGGGCCCGAGGGTGGGCCCAGGCGTTGAAGGCGATCAGCCGCCACCTCAGGCCGATCTGCGGGGCGGCCAGCCCCGTCATGGCCGTCTCGCCGCGCAGGGTGGCGAGCAGGTCGGCCGCGGCCCGCACGGTCTCGGGGGCCGCCGGATCGACCGGCTCGGCCCTGGCCGACAGCGCCGGGTGCGGCGCGCCGAGCACCTGGCGCGGGGTGCCTCTGGCGCCCGTCACAGCAGGTCCGGCTCGACGGGGCGGAAGGTGATCTCCGAGTCGAGCCCGGCCCCGACCGCCGCCAGCCGGCGCATGAGGGCGGCGACGTCGACGTCCTTGGGCAGCTCGACGTCGGCGATGAGCACGTAGAGGCGGCCGGTGAGCCGGGTGCTCATGCCGGTGATGTTGCCGCCGTCGGCGGCCAGCACGGCGCTGACGGCCGAGATGATGCCCGGCCGGTCGGGGCCGTGCACGGTCAGGACGTAGCCGAGGCCGCCGCCGTCGTCGCAGAAGTGCCGCCGCGCCTCGATCGCCGAGGCGGAGACCACCAGCTCGGGCGCGCCGAGCCGCTTGGTCAGCTCGGCGGAGTCGAGCTCGCCGGAGACCAGCAGCATCATCGCCACGTACCCGCCGAGCAGCGTCATGGTCGAGTCCTGGATGTTCGCGCCGCAGTCGGCCAGCGAACCGGTGACGGCGGCGATCACGCCGGGCCGGTCCACGCCGAGCACGGTCACCGCTGAGAGCCCCACCCCTGGTACCCCTTCCGCATTTCGTCCAGGGGTGCCGAAAACGCCCCGGCGATGCTCGCCGGGGCGCTGCCGTACCTGGGCTAGCGGCGGGTCGTCGCCACCGCGGCCCTGAACCCGTCGCGCGGATGCTCCATCTCACCCAGCGAGATGGTCTCTCGCTTGAAGAACAGGGCCAGGGTCCAGTCGACGACGACACGGACCTTGCGGTTCAGCGTCGGCACCCGCGACAGATGGTAGGTGCGGTGCATGAACCACGCAGGGAAACCGCGCAGCTTGACGCCATAGACATTGGCGACGCCCTGATGCAGGCCCAGTCCGGCGACCGATCCGACATACTTGTGGCGATAATCGACCAGTTGCTCGCCCCGCAGGTGCCGGACGATGTTGTCGGCCAGCACCTTGGCCTGGCGCACGGCGTGCTGGGCGTTGGGGGCGCAGTACTGGCCCGGGTTCGTCACGTCGGGCACCCCGGCCGCGTCGCCGGCGGCGAAGGCGTCGCGGGTGCCGGCGACGGTCAGGGCGGCGGTGGTCTTGATCCGGCCCCGCTCGTCCAGGGGCAGGTCGCTGTCGTTGACGACCGGGCTCGGCTTGACGCCCGCCGTCCACACCAGGGTCTCGGCGTCGAACTCGGTGCCGTCGCTGAGCACGACGTGGCCGCCCTCGCACGACTCCAGCCTGGTGTCCAGCTTGACCTCGATGCCGCGTTCGCGCAGCTGCTCCAGCGTCCACTTGCCCATCTCGGGGCCGACCTCGGGCAGCACCCGGTTCGTGGCCTCCACGAGGACCCAGCGCAGGTCGGCCGGGGTGATGTTGCGGTAGTAGCGGGTGGAGTCCTTGGCCATGTCCTCCAGCTCGGCCAGCGCCTCCACGCCCGCGAAGCCGGCCCCGACCACCACGAACGTCAGCGCCCTGCGCCGCACCTCGGGATCGACGGTCGACTCGGCCACGTCGAGCAGGTGCAGCACGCGGTTGCGCAGCGCGATGGCCTCGCCGACGGTCTTGAACCCGATGCCGATGTCGGTCAGCCCGGGGATCGGCAGCGTACGCGAGATCGACCCGGCGGCCATCACGATCACGTCGTAGGCCACCTGGCGCGGCTCGCCCTCGGCGGGCTGGAAGGTGACGACGCGCTCGGCGTGGTCGACCTTGGTGACCGTGCCGTTGAGGATGCGTACCTTGGGGAGGATCCGGCGCAGCGGGGCCACCATGTGCCTGGGCGAGAGGTTGCCCGCCGCCGCCTCCGGCAGGAACGGCTGGTAGGTCATGTAGGACTGGGGATCGATGATCGTGATGCGCGCCTCGCCGCCGCGCAGCTCGCGGTGGAGCTTGCGCTGCAGCCTGAGCGCGGTGTACAGGCCGACGTAACCGCCGCCGACGATCAAGATGTGCTTGTTCATCCTGAGGCCCCATCCCTCGTGGAATGCTTGTGAAAGCATTCACAAGCTTACGTCGGCGCCTTCCGGAGAGTCCAACCCGGGGATGGTGGGACGCGTCACACCGCCAGTGACCTGGCCCGGAGGAAGACGTCGTCCAGCATCTGGGCGGTGACGCGGCCGGTGAAGGTGTTCTGCTGGCTGGGGTGGTAGCAGCCGATCAGGGTGACGGGTGCGGCGTCGTGCCGGACCTCGACCTCGACGCCGTGGCCGAACCGGGGGCGGGTGCGCGGCAGCTCGTAGCCGGCGTCCTTGAGCGCGGGCCACATGGCCTGCCAGGCGAACCCGCCGAGCGCCACCACCGCCCGTACGCTCTCCGCCACCATCGCCACCTCGCGCGCCATCCACGGGAAGCAGGCGGCCTTCTCCTCCGGCGTGGGCTTGTTGGCCGGAGGCGCGCAGCGCACCGACGCCAGCACCCTGGTGTCGATGAGCTCCTGGCCGTCGCCGGCGTACGTGCTGGTCTCCTTGGCCGCCAGGCCGCAGCGGTGGAGCGAGGCGAACAGCCAGTCGCCGCTGCGGTCGCCGGTGAAGATGCGACCCGTCCTGTTGCCCCCGTGGGCCGCCGGGGCCAGGCCGACCAGCAGCACCTTCGGCCGCTCGGCCCCCCACCCGGGCACGGGACGGCCCCAGTACGTCTCGTCCGCGAACGCGCGCCGCCGCACGCGCGCCACTTCCTCGCGCCACTCCACCAGACGCGGGCAGGCGCGGCAGACGGACTGCGCGGCCGTGAGCTCCGCGAGGGTGCCGGTGGTGGAGGCGAGGCGGCGCACGTCCGCGGGGTCATGGGCCACCGGGGTGTCAGGGGTGGCGGGATCGCCGGGCCAGCCGGTGCCGGGTGGTACGAAGCTCATGACACCGATGGTGCCCGATCACCTCGTCCTCTCGGGCACGGGCGTGGCGGTCGGCGTGGGCGTCGCCGAGGGGGCGAGGGGCGCCGTGGAGGCCGTCGGGCACGCGGCGGGCGTGGCCGTGGGCATGCCGTTGTCGGCCATCATCTCCTGCTGCTGGACCAGCGGCAGCGGGTAGCGGTTGAGCACCGGCTCGCCGCAGGACCGGTCGACCATGTACCCGTGGTCCTCGGGGCTGACCGTGATCGGCTTGCCGTCCTGGTCGTAGAGGTAGACGTCGGTCAGCGGGCTGCCGTCCTTGGCGTACGGCTTGATGTTGTAGACGTCGAGGCCGCCGCCGACCAGCATCACGTCGGCCGGCGCCGCCATCGCGACCGGCTGGTCGTCCCGGTCGGAGACCGTCGCCATGCCGGCGAGCAGCGCCAGCCCCGCCAGCACGTTGACGCCGGTGGCCAGCAGCGCGGCGAAACGCCCCCCGCGGGCCCGGCCGAACCACACCGAGACCCACACCGCCACCGCCACGAGCGCCCACTCCGCCAGGTTCCCCGGCACGACGCCGCCGCCCGCCGTGATCGCCAGCAGCAGCATGGCCAGCAGGTAGCCGCGCAGCACCCACCAGCCGGGCCGCAGCTCGGGCAGGAAGGCCACGAAGCTCCGGTACGGCTTGTGCCGCAGCAGCCCGGCATGCGCCCGCGCCGCCCACGCGCGCGGCCGCGGACGACGGCTCCGCCCGCTCTGGGGACGCCCTCCGTAGGCGGCCACCAGCTCCTCCGCGTACGCGGCGGGCGGCCCGAGCCGATCCTCCAGCGGCAGGTCGGACTCGGCCGCGATCTCGGCCAGATGGTCGTCGAGGTCCTCGATCAGCTCCTCGCGGTCGGGGTGACCGGCCAGGGCGTCGCGGACGGCCTGCGCGTACTGTTCCGGCGTGGTCATGCGTGGCCCTCCTTGAGCAGGGAATCCATGGTGGCCGCGAACGACGCCCACCGCTTGGCGGAGGTGGCGTACAGGGTGCGGCCGACCTCGTTGAGCCCGTAGTACTTGCGGTGGGGTCCCTCGTCGGAGGCCACGACGTAGGAGTTGAGCGCGCCGGCCTTGAACAGGCGGCGCAGCGTGCCGTAGACGGAGGCGTCGCCCACCTCTTCCAGGCCCGCCTCCCTGAGCCGGCGCACGACGTCGTAGCCGTAGCCGTCGCGCTCGGCGAGCACGGCCAGCACGGCCAGGTCGAGCACGCCCTTGAGCAACTGGCTGCTATCCACGCGAAGCAGAGTACTGTGCAAAGCACAGTAGTGGCAACAAGAGAACCGGGCGGCTCCCGGAAGGGTGCCGCCCGGTCACATGATCAGCTTAGGCGTCGGCCTTGGGGCAGGTCGCCGAGTAGTTGGCGACGCCCGACGAGGCGGCGTTCGGGCTGACGACGACGAGCTCGATGGTGCCCTTCGTCTCCTTGCTGTTCTGCGTGCCACCGACGCCCCAGGTCACGGCGAGGTCGCCGTTGACCTGACGCTCAAGGACGTTGACGTCCTTGACGCCGTTGACCACCCAGTAGTACTTGACGGTGGTCGGGCCGGTGCTGTGCAGGGTGGCCGAGAAGTCCACGCCGGGACCACGGTTGTCCTTGCACATGTCGGTGCGGGTGTTGGTGACCGACACGGACGACACGGACGCGGTGGGCTTGGGAGCCTCGCACGCCGCGTACGACTGCGTGATCGAGTCGTTGTTGTTCGGGCCGGTGACCGTCAGGGTGATCTTGCCACCCTTGGCGGCCTCGCCGGTCAGCGCCTGCTCGGAGAGCTCGACGGTCTTGGAACCGCTGCCCGCGAAGACGCTCTCGCCCTTGGCCACGGACTCGCCGTTGACCGCCCAGGTGTACTGGACGCGCGCGGCGCCGGTCGCGCTGACCGTGGCGTGCGCGCCGACCTTGCAGCCGTTGTGGTTGGTGGCCGTCACCAGGTTGGTGGCCGACACCTTGACAGCGGGAGCGGGGGTCGAGTCCTTGCACCACACCTTGTAGTAGGCGCGGTTGGACAGGGCGTCGTCGGGGCCGACGATCTCGAGCTGCGCCCAGCCACGCTGGCTGTGACGCGGGGAGATGCCGAAGCCGACCTTACGCTTGTTCCAGACCTTGACCTTGCCGTGGTCGGCGACCTCACCGTTCAGGATCCAGCGGTAGCGGACCCAGGTCGGGTGGTTGACGCTGATCAGACCGGTGAAGTCGATCTTGTCACCCGGGGTGCAGGCGCCCTCGTAGGACGACGGGTTGGCCCAGGCGCGAGCCGAGACCGACACGTCCTTGTCCGTACGGACGCCACCGAGGTCGACACACGAGACCGAGAAGTAGCCCTTCTTGGACGTGACCTTCTTCGGACCGAGGACCTGGACGGCCTCCCAGCCCTTGACGTCACCCTTGAAGGTCACCGACTCCTTGACGGTGACCGACTTGGTGCCGTGGCCCTTGAGCTTGACAACCTGGACCTTGCCCTTGGACCCGTCACCGTGGAGCCAGCGGTAGGCGAGCTCGGTCTTGCCCTTGACCGGGACGTTGATCTTGGCCGAGAAGTTGACCTTGACCGGGCAGGAACCCTGGTAGTCCTGGTCGGCGGCCTTCGGTGCGGTGACCGAGACCTTGGAGGACTTGGCCGCGGTGGCCGTACTGGCCTTGCCCGCCGCGGCCGAGGTCGCCGCCTGAGCGGGGCTGGCTACCAGGCCCGCTGCCATGGCGGCCAGCACGGCGGCGGAGGCGCCGAACGCCGCCGCCTTACGTGCCAACCCAACAGACATCATGTGAGAGTGCTCCATTCCGTGAGGGAAAAGACGCGCTCGGGAACGGTCGCCACGCCGTCACATTCCGTGCACAGCAATATGGCAAAGCCCCCGTTTTGCGCCTTTACCTAATCACAATAGTGATTGCACGCTCAACACGGGTCATAGATCGGAAATGTCCGGATTTGGCTATCTCAGCCGGCGAGGGACCAGGCGATTCCGTCCAAGATGTCGTGTTCACTGACGACGACCTGGGAAAACGCAAAACGACGCACGATCCGGTCAAGAATTAGCGCACCGGCGCCAATCACGTCAACCCGCCCAGGATGCATCACCGGAACCCGCGCGCGATCACCATGGGTCATCGCGAGCAGCCGCCGCGTCACCTCGTGAACCTCTTCGGCGGTGATCCTGGAGTGATGGATGCGCTCGGAGTCGTAGGCCGGCAGGTCGAGGGCGATGCCCGCGATCGTGGTCACCGAGCCCGCCAGGCCGACCAGCGTGTGCGCCCGCTCGACGGGCACCGCCTCCTCGACCCGGTCGAGGGCCGCCTCGATGTCGGCGACGACGGCCTCCAGCGCCGGGGCCGGCGGCGGATCGCCGGCGTCCCTCAGGTGGCGTTCGGTCAGCCGGACGCAGCCGATGTCCACCGACAGCGCGGCCTCGGCGTGCTCGGAGCCGACCACGAACTCCGTGGAACCGCCGCCGATGTCCACCACCAGGTAGGGCGGCAGCGGGCCCTGCGGCATCTCGGTCTCCGGCGAGATGCGCAGCAGGCCCCTGGTCGCCCCCCTGAACGACAGCTCGGCCTCCTCCGCCCCCGTCACGACCTCGGGCGTCACGCCGAAGATCTCGCGGACGCCGTCGGCGAACTCCTGCCGGTTGCCCGCGTCGCGGGTCGCGCTCGTGGCCACCACCCTGGTCGCGACCGCGCCGTGCCGGTCGATCAGCTCCCGGTAGGAACGCATCGCCTTGAACGTGCGCTCCAGCGCGTCGGGCGCCAGCATGCCGGTGCGGTCGACCCCCTGCCCCAGACGGACGATCTCCATCCGCCGCTCGACGTCGTGCAGCGTGTCGTCGCGGACGTCGGCGATGAGCAGGCGCACCGAGTTGGTGCCGCAGTCGATGGCGGCTACACGCATGGTCCGTCACTCCACCAGTCGGGGAGCGCGTCGAGCGCCTCCCTGCCGAACGGGTTGCTCCCCGGCACCGCCAGCTCGTGCGCCACCAGGGCGTGCAGGCACTTCACCCGCTGCGGCATGCCGCCGGTGCTCTGCATGTCGCGGGGCAGCGGCTCCATGCCCTCGTCGTGGGCCGCCTTGTCGCGCCTGGCGACGTAGTCGTCGTGCGCGGCCTGGTAGGCGGCCGCCAGGTCGGGGTCGCTCGCCAGCCTGGCCTGCATCTCGCGCATCAGGCCGGAGCCTTCGAGCGTGCCGATGGCCGAGGCGGCCTTGGGGCAGGTCAGGTAGTACAGGGTCGGGAACGGCGACCCGTCGGGCAGCCGCGGCGCGGTCTCCACCACGTCGGGATTGCCGCACGGGCAGCGGTGGGCCACCCCGCGCAGCCCTCTGGGCGGCCGGCCGAGCTGCCGCTGGACCGCCTCGACGTCGTCACTTTCCACTGCTGCTCTCCACCGCTCTGCGGCCCGTGCCCTTGTCGGCCGCCTCCACCGACTCCCACAGCGTCTGGTACCACGGCGGCACCTCGACGGGCTGCTTCACGGCCGTCTGCTCCTTGCCCTGCTCGGGCTCCATCACCACATAGCACTTCTCGCCGGGGCCGCAGAAGTGCAGCCGCTCCTTGGCGGTGCGCTTGATCCAGTTGGGATCGTCGCTCTGCCGGTCGCGGGCCAGCAGCGTCTGCCGCTCGGCCTCGACCCTGGCCTTCTCCGCCTGCAGCTCGGCGATGCTGCGGCGCAGGCTGATGTACTCGCGCACAGGGTAGGCCAGGCTCATCGCGATCGCGCACACCACGACCGCGAGGATGGCGGCCCGCCCGGTCAGCTGCGGCCTCTTCGCCAATGCTGCACACCCCCTTCGACGTACGGCCCGCGGCCGTCAGACATTCCCAGGCCGCGGACCGTCAGTCGAAACTAGCGCCGGAACCGCGGAAAAGCCGCGCGACCCGCGTAGCGGGCGGCGTCGTCGAGAAGCTCCTCGATGCGCAGCAACTGGTTGTACTTGGCCACGCGGTCGGACCGCGCCGGGGCGCCGGTCTTGATCTGGCCGCAGTTGACCGCCACCGCCAGGTCGGCGATCGTCGTGTCCTCGGTCTCGCCGGAACGGTGGCTCATCATGCACCGGTAGCCGTTGCGGTGGGCCAGGTCGACGGCGTCGAGGGTCTCCGACAGCGTGCCGATCTGGTTGACCTTGACCAGCAGGGCGTTGGCGGTGCCCGCGTTGATCCCGCGCTCCAGCCGCTCGGGGTTGGTGACGAACAGGTCGTCGCCGACCAGCTGCACCTTGTCGCCGAGGGCCTCGGTGATGGCCTTCCAGCCCTCCCAGTCCTCCTCGTCGAGGGGGTCCTCGATGGAGACGAGCGGGTAGTTGGCGACCAGGTCCGCGTAGAAGGCGATGAGCTCCTGCGCCGAGATGCCCTTGCCGTCGATGGTGTAGACGCCGTCCTTGTGGAACTCGGAGGCGGCCACGTCGAGGGCCAGCGCCACGTCTTCGCCCGGCACGTAGCCGGCCCGCTCGATCGCGACCAGGATCAGGTCGAGGGCGTCGCGGTTGGAGGGCAGGTTGGGGGCGAAGCCGCCCTCGTCGCCCAGGCCCGTCGCGTAGCCCTTCTCCTTCAGCACGCCCTTGAGCGCGTGGTAGACCTCGGTGCCCATGCGCACGGCCTCGCGGAACGTCTCCGCCCCGATCGGCGCGATCATGAACTCCTGGATGTCGACGTTGGTGTCGGCGTGCGCGCCGCCGTTGAGGATGTTCATCATCGGCACGGGCAGCACGTGGGCGTTGGGGCCGCCGACGTAGCGGAACAGGGGCAGGTCGGCGCTGTCGGCCGCGGCCTTGGCGACGGCGAGCGAGACGCCCAGGATGGCGTTGGCGCCCAGCTTGGCCTTGTTGGGCGTGCGGTCGAGGTCGATCATGATCTGGTCGATGATGCGCTGGTCCTCGGCCTCGACCCCGTTGATCTCCTCGAAGATCTCGTCGGTCACGGCGAGCACGGCCTTCTCCACGCCCTTGCCGCCATAGCGCTTGCCGCCGTCACGCAGCTCGACCGCCTCGAACTGGCCGGTGGACGCCCCGCTCGGCACGGCGGCGCGGCCGCTGCTGCCGTCGTCGAGCACGACCTCGACCTCGACCGTGGGGTTGCCCCGGGAGTCGAGGATCTCGCGAGCGTAAACGACCTCGATGGTAGCCACGGGTTGCGCTCCTAAATCGAAAGGCAATATGCCATCAGAGCCTATCGGTACCCCGGGCCACCGGTACGGCACGGTCCGGCCGCCGGACGTCGGCCCCCTCGCGGTCAGCCGGTCGCAAGAGGCGTCGGGCCGCTCGCGGCCCAGCCCGTCGAGGACAGGCGTCGGGCCCGTCGTGGGTCAGCTGGTCGGGGACAGGCTCCAGGCCTGGAGGCGGCCGCCCGTCGCGGCGACCAGCAGCCCGTCGCCCACCGCCAGGGCGGTGATCTTCCTGCCCGGCGCGAGGCCGCCCAGCCGCTCGCCGCGGTCGGCGTTCCAGACGGTGACCCCGTCGCCGCCGCCGGCGATCATCCGGCGGCCGCCCGCGGCCGTGACGCCGGCGCCCGCCGCGCCCGTGCTGAAGCCGCGCACGAAGGCGCCGCTGGCCAGGTCGTACACGGCGGTCGAGCGGCCCGTGGTGACGGCGGCGTGGCCGTCGCCGAGCGCGGCGACCGAGCGCACCTCGCCCTTGCCCTCGCCGAGCAGCCCGCCGGCCGCGCCCACCAGGCCCCGGCCGGTGCCGACGAGGGCCTTGCCGCTGGCCTCGTCCCAGGCCAGGGCGGTGACCGGGCCGGCGGCGGCCCTGGCGCTGGCGACGACGCGGTTGGAGGCCAGGTCGAGCGTCACGACCCGGCCGTCGCGGCAGCCGATCACGACCGCGGGCTGCGTGCGCCACTGGCCGGGCGCCAGGCTGGCCTCCGACGGGCACACCGCCTGCCACGTGCCGGGGCGGGCGTCCCCGATGCGCCAGCGCCGCACGGCCCCGTCCGTGCCCGTCCAGACCGCCGTCTGCCGGCCGCCCACCGGGACCAGCAGCAGCGAGCGCACCGGCGTGGGGCCGGCGTTCGCGAGCCGGTCGAGCCGCTCGCCGGCACGCGGGTCCCACACCTCGATCGAGTTGCCCGACCGCTCGGCGTAGACGACGACGGGCGCTCCCTTGTGGTGGCCGATGGCCATCGCCGCCACCTGGGCCCCCGGCTCGGGCCCGAACTCGGGGCCGAGCTCGACGCCGAACGCCGCCGCCTGCCCACCGTCCCGGCCGCCGGAGGGCAGACCGGCGTTCCGCCACAGCGCCCCGGCCACCACCCCCACGACGACGAGCACGCCGACCCCGGCGGCGGCCCACCCCCGCCGCGTCACCGGACGCCCGCCGGACGCCGCCCCCCGCCCCTCACCGGCCCCGGACCGCGCCCGCCCACGGACGTGCCCGCTGACGTGCCCACGGGCATGCCCGCCGACGTGCCCGCGTGGCGCCGTACGGCCCAGCAGCCGCGCCAGCACGTCGTCGGCCGACGGCCGCGCCTGCGGCTCCTTGGCCAGGCACGCCGCCAGCACCGCGCGCAGCGGCTCGGGCACCTCGCGCAGGTCCGGCTCGGCGTGCAGGATCCGGTTCATCACGGCCGGGATGGAGTCCCGGCCGAACAGCGGCTCCCCCGTGGCGGCGAACCCGATGGTGGCCGCCCAGCTGAAGACGTCGGAGGCGGCCGTCGCGCTCTCCCCCGCGATCTGCTCCGGCGACATGTACCCCGGCGTGCCGACGATGCTGCTCGCCGTGGTGGAGACGTCCAGGTCCTTGGCGATGCCGAAGTCGATCACGCGGGGGCCGTCCTGGCCCATCAGCACGTTGCTCGGCTTGAAGTCGCGGTGCACGATGCCCGCGCCGTGGATGGCGGTCAGGGCCGTGATCGTGCCGGCCGCCAGCCGGTCCAGCTCGCCGCCGGTCAGCGGGCCGCCGTCGAGGACCAGGTCGTGCAGGGACGGCCCGTCGATGAACTCGCTGACGATGTACGGCCGCCCCTCGGCCAGCCCGCTGCCGTAGATCCGCGCCGTGCGCGCGCCCGCCACCTTGGCGGCGGTCGTGCTCTCCCGCAGGAACCGGCGGGTGGCCCGCTCGTCGCCGAGCAGGCGCGGATGCAGCACCTTGACGGCCGCGTGGCCGCCGCCCGCGTCGCGGCCGAGGAACACCGACCCCTGGCCGCCGTCGCCCAGCCGGCCGAGCAGGCGGTAGCCCGCCACCTCCCGCGGCTCCCCCGAGCGCAGCGGTCTCAGCTCCACCACCAGTCCCCCTCGGCTCGCCGGTTCAAGCCCCCGAGGATCCTGGCATTTGGTGACTTCTTCCGACAAGCAGGGCGGTCAGGCGTTGGACTCCCACGCGCGTACGCGGTCGCGGTAGGCACGGGCCGCGGCGCGCAGCTCGGCCTCGGGGTCCACCCCGGCCTCCTGCGCCCGGCGTACGAGGTCGAACAGCTCGCGCGCCACCCCCTGGCCGATCGCGGCCGCCAGCGCCTCGGGCGCACCGGCCCGCTCGGCCCTGCGCAGCAGCTGGGCGGCCAGCGCGAGCGCGGGCTGGCCCATGGGGACGCCGTCGAGCACCGACGACTCGCCGCCCTTGGCCGCCCGCTCGGCCGCCTTGATCGCCTCCCAGTTGTCGTTGACCTCGTCCGCGCTCTCGGCCCGCACCGATCCGAACACGTGCGGGTGCCGCCGGACGAGCTTCTCGACGATCCCCGCGGCGACGTCGTCCATGTCGAACGTCTCGGCCACGCGGGCGTGGAAGACCACCTGGAGCAGCAGGTCGCCGAGCTCCTCGCGGAGCGCCGGGTAGTCGCCCTGCTCGATCGTCTCCAGGACCTCGTACGACTCCTCCAGCAGGTACGGCACCAGCGACTCGTGGGTCTGCTTGCGGTCCCACGGGCATTCGGTGCGCAGCCGGTCCATCACCGCGACCAGGTCGAGCACCCGCGAGCCGGGCAGATCGTACGAGCCGGGCACGACCTCGATGAGCGGCGGCTCGTCGAGCGCGATGGCCGCGCGCCCGATCGCGCGCATGAAGTCCTCGTCGTCACCGGCGAGCCAGACGACCCGCTCGCGCACCGCCCGCCTGGACAGCGCGACCGCGTCGGGCACGACGACCTCCGCCTCGATCCCGGCGGCGGCCAGATAGGGAAGCTGCGGATGACCGGCGGAGCCGGTCAGCACGGGCCCCGAGCGCAGCGCCTGCCAGGCCTGGTCGCTCAGCAGGCCCGGCGCGACCCTGGGCGAGGTGGTGACGACGATCAGCGGCATCGGGCTAGCCCTGCTGTTGCTGCTGCGCCTGCTGGGAGGACTTGCCGAACCGGCCCGGATCGACGAAGCCCTGCTGGCTGAACTCGCCGTAACGCGGGCTGTAGATCGGCTTGATGCTCGTCAGCTCCTTGACGAACTTCTCCTGCGCGGCCTGGTCCTGGGCGCCGCCGAGCTGGTTGCGCACCTTGACCGCGCCCAGCTCCGCGCGCAGGTAGCCACGCGCGTCGGCCGGGCTGACGCCCCTGGCGATCAGGTTGATCTCGGGCGACTGGTACTGGCCCGGGTCCTTGAGCGCGTTGTCGACCTCGCTCTCGCTGACCTGCACGTTGTGCTTGGCCGCGAGCTGCCTGAACGCGCTCTCGTTCGCCATCCGGTAGAGCACGAACTGGGTGACGGGCACCCCGAGCTGCTCGGCCGAGACGTTGGCGCGCTTGAGGGCGGCCTCGTACTCCTGAACGTTCTTGGTCAGGTCGCGGGCCGAGATGCGCTCGCTCCCGACCACGGCCGCGGCTCCGGCCTCCATGGGCGAAGAGCAGGCGGTCAGCGCGGCGAGTCCTACCGCACCGGCGGCCACAGCCACTCGAATCGACTTCACATGCGTCCCTTTCCGAACAAAAACCGCGCTTAGCTTACCCGCGCGGGCTCAAGAAACATCGCCTCGACCAGGTCGCCGCACCATTTGAGCAGATCCAGGTCGCGCAACGGCTGCCCGCCCAGCGGCTTGGTCTTGGGCACCGGCACGAGCAACGTCTCGGCCGCCTGCTTGTAGACCGCCTTCTTGTACAGCCGGTCGAGCCTGACCTGCTGCGACTCCCGCAGCCGCGCCGGGCCGAACTTGATGTTCTGCCCCTGCAGCGTGACGTCGGTGAGCCCGGCCGAGCGCGCCTTGATCCGGAAGCGGGCCACCTCCAGCAGGTTCTCCACCTCCACCGGCGGCTTGCCGTAGCGGTCGGTGAGCTCGTCGCGGACCTCGTCGATGTGGATCGGCGTGGTGATGGCCGCGATGCGCTTGTACGCCTCCAGCCGCAGCCGCTCGGAGGTGACGTAGTCGTGCGGGATGTGGGCGTTGATGGGCAGCTCGACCTTGACGTCCTGCTGCTCCTCCTGGACCTCGGCCCCGGACAGCTTCGCCTTCTGCTCCTGGACGGCCTCGGCCATCAGGCGCACGTAGAGGTCGAAGCCGACGCCCGCGATGAAGCCCGACTGCTCGGCGCCGAGCACGTTGCCCGCGCCGCGGATCTCCAGGTCCTTCATCGCCACGTACATGCCCGCGCCCATCTCGGTGTGCTGGGAGATGGTGGCCAGGCGCTCGTGCGCGGTCTCCGTCAGCGGCTTCTCCGGCGGGTAGAGGAAGTACGCGTAACCGCGTTCCCTGCCTCGCCCGACCCGGCCCCTGAGCTGGTGCAGCTGGGACAGGCCGTAGTTGTCGGCCCGGTCGACGATGAGCGTGTTGGCGTTGGGCACGTCGAGGCCGGACTCGACGATCGTGGTGGAGACGAGCAGGTCGTACTCGCGTTCCCAGAAGCCGACCATGATCTTTTCGAGCTGGTGCTCGTTCATCTGGCCGTGGGCGACCGCGATGCGCGCCTCGGGGACCAGCTCGCGCAGCCGCGCCGCCACCCGGTTGATCGAGGCCACCCGGTTGTGCACGAAGAAGATCTGGCCGTCGCGCATCAGCTCGCGCCGGATCGCCGCCCCGATCTGCTTCTCCTCGTACGGCCCCACGAACGTGAGGATCGGGTGCCGCTCCTCCGGCGGCGTGAGGATCGTGGACATCTCGCGGATGCCGGTCAGGCCCATCTCCAGCGTGCGCGGGATCGGCGTGGCCGACATGGCCAGCACGTCGACCTGCGTGCGCAGGTGCTTCATGGCCTCCTTGTGCTCGACGCCGAAGCGCTGCTCCTCGTCGATGATGATCAGCCCGAGGTCCTTGAAGCGCACCTCGGGGCTGAACAGCCGGTGGGTGCCGATGACGACGTCGACCGCGCCCGACCGCAGCCCCTCCAGCGTGCCCTTGACCTCGCCGTCGGTCTGGAAGCGCGAGATCGGCCTGATCGCGATGGGGAAGCTGGAGAACCGCTCGGTGAAGGTGGACATGTGCTGCTGCACCAGCAGCGTGGTCGGCACCAGCACGGCCACCTGCTTGCCGTCCTGGACGGCCTTGAACGCCGCCCGCACCGCGATCTCGGTCTTGCCGTAGCCGACGTCGCCGCAGATCAGCCGGTCCATCGGGACGCCGCGCTCCATGTCGCGCTTGACCTCGTCGATGGCTTCGAGCTGGTCGCCGGTCTCGGCGTAGGGGAAGGCGTCCTCCATCTCGCGCTGCCACGGCGTGTCGGCGCCGAAGGCGTGGCCCGGCGAGGCCATGCGGGCCGAGTAGAGCCTGATCAGCTCGCCGGCGATCTCCTTGACCGCCTTCTTGGCCTTGGACTTGGCCTTGGCCCAGTCGGCGCCGCCCATGCGGTTGAGCGTGGGCGCCTCGCCGCCGACGTAGCGGGTGACCTCGTCGAGCTGGTCGGTGGGCACATAGAGGCGGTCGCCCTTGGCGTACTCGATGACCAGGTACTCGCGGGTCGCGCCCTGGACCGTGCGCTGGACCATCTCGACGTAGCGGCCGACGCCGTGCTGCTCGTGCACGACGTGGTCGCCGACCTTGAGCTGGAGCGGGTCGACCATGTTGCGGCGGCGCGAGGGCAGCCGGCGCATGTCCTTGGTGGACGCCTTCTGGCCCACCAGGTCGAGGTGGGTGAGCACGGCCAGGCGCGGCGTGATGAACCCGTGCTCGATCAGGCCGGTCGAGACGTGCACGACCTTGGGCTCGGGCGCCTTGTCCAGGAAACGCTGCAACCGCGCGGGCACGTCGACGCCCTTGAGCAGCTCGACCATGCGCTCGGCCGGCCCGTGGCCCTCGCTGAGCAGCACGACCGCCTTGTCCTCGGCCAGCCAGCCCTTGATGTCGGCCAGCGCCTTGGCGGTGTCGCCCCGGTAGGCCTCGGAGTCATGGGCGTCGAGCTCGACGCCGTTGCCGAACGGCGCCATCGTCCACCACGGCTGGCCCAGCGCGTCGGCGTGGCCGCGGATCTCCTCCAGCGTGCGGAAGGCCGCCGCGCCGAGGTCGATCGGCGCCTCGCCGCCGGCCGCCGCGTTGATCCAGGACGCCTCCAGGAACTCCTGCGAGGTGCGTACGAGCTCTTCCGCCCGGCCCCTGATGCGCTCGGGGTCGCACACGAACACCGCCGACCGGACCGGCAGGTGGTCGAGGAGCAGGTCCATCTCCCCCGCCAGCACCGGCGCGAACGCCTCCATGCCCTCGACCGGAATGCCGTCGGCGAGCTGGTCGAGCACCTCGGCGAGGGCCGGATGCTCCTGCGCCAGCTCCCGCGCCCGCGCCCTGACCTCGCCGGTCAGCAGCAGCTCGCGGCACGGCGGCGCGAACAGGCCGTCCTCGGCCGCCTCCAGCGAGCGCTGGTCGGCCACCTTGAACCAGCGGATCTCCTCGACCGTGTCGCCCCAGAACTCCAGCCGCAGCGGATGCTCCTCGGTGGGCGGGAACACGTCGAGCAGCCCGCCGCGCACGGCCACCTCGCCGCGCTTCTCCACCATGTCGACCCGGTGGTAGCCGTTGGTGACCAGGCGCTCGACCACCTCGTCGAGGTCGGCGTCGTCGCCGGCCCGCAGCCTGATCGGCTCCAGGTCGCCGAGCCCCTTGACGATCGGCTGGAGCAGCGCCCTGACCGGGGCGACCACCACGCCGAGCGGCCCGGCGGCGGTGTCGCCCTTGACCGGGTGCGCCAGCCTGCGCAGCACGGCCAGGCGCTGGCCCACGGTGTCGCTGCGCGGCGAGAGCCGCTCGTGCGGCAGCGTCTCCCAGGCCGGGAACACCGCGACCGAGCTCGGCTCGAGGAGGCTCGTCAGCGCCGCCGCCAGGTCCTCGGCCTCCCGGCCGGTGGCGGTGACGGCCAGCACGGTGCGCTGATCGTGCGCGGCCAGCGCGGCCACGCCGAACGGCCGCAACGCCGAGGGCGCGATCAGTGAGACGTCGCCGCCCTCTTCGAGCGCGGCGGTCAGCTTCGGGTCGGCCCCGGCCCCCAGGGCCACAAGGTCAAGCAGTCCGGAAAGACTCATCAGATACGCCCACAGCCCCACGACGGCAACACAACTACCCCCGGCCGGGTCAGGTCGCGGGGGTCTCCACCCAGCCTACTCGGGGTGCGGCACCCGGTAACCGGGGACCGACGGCCAGCGTACGGTGAGCACCACCGACTCCTCCTCGGCGACCCACGAGTGGTCCACGCCCTTGCCCCAGACCACGTAGTCGCCCGGCTCGGTCAGCAGCACGCCGCGCCCCGGCAGCTCCACCCGGAACCGGCCGCTGATCAGGACGAGCAGGGCGGTGCGCTCCTCGCCCCTGACCCACTGGGCGCGCTCGTCGCCCGCCGGGTGCACGCCCCACTTGATCTCGACTTCTTCACTGTGTCTTGGGTCGCCGAAGGGTTTGAAGTGACCGAGCAGCCAGCCCCGGTCGCCGGCCGCGTCGATATTGGCGTTCCCCACGTAAACCTGCCCGTCCACGGGGCAGGACGCTAGCAGGGAAGTGCGTAACCGAGACGGCTCGATTGATTACTGTAGGTGACATGTCTGAGGTGCGATCAGTCGCCCAGCGAGGCGACCTCTTCGGTCAACGGATCCGCGAGCACTGGGCCGGGCGGTACAGCCGGCGGCTCGACATACTCGTCGCGGGGTGCGCCCACGACGAGCCGCTCGACGTGGAGCCGCTGGAGGCCAGGGCCACGGGCGCCGACGAGGACCACCCGGTCATCAGAGACGTCGTGGAGGAGCGCGCCGACCTGGTGGCCTGGTCGCTCGGCGACCTGCGCTGCGTGCCGCTCCAGCACCGCGCCTACGACGTGATCCACCTGTCGTTCCTGCTCGAACGCGTCCAGCACGCCGAGCTGGTGTTCGACCGCCTGCTCCAGTCGCTGCGCCCGGGCGGCCTGGTGCTGCTGCGCATGCGCGACAGGAAGTCGGCCTACGGGCTGCTCGACCGTCTCACGCCGTCGTGGCTGCGCCGGGCGTTGTGGCGCACGCTGGTCACCCCCGGCACGCCGGGCCCGCTGCCCGTCGTCTACGAGCCGCTGGCCTCCAGCGACGGCATGCACGCCTTCTGTCTCAGCCGCGGCCTGATGATCACCGACGACGAGCGCCGGGTCAGCGGCCCGGCCCGCGCCGGCCGGCTCGGCTCCGCCGCCGTCGCGCTGGTCGACCGGCTGAGCGGCGGGCGTTACCCCGCCTCCCACGACGAGATCACCATGGTGATCAGGAAGCCCCAGCATCACTTCGCCCGGCTGCTCTAGCGACAGGACGGTCCGAGCGATAGACTCCTTTCCTACCAATTCAATCGGAATAGTTGGGATGTCGGAACCGTGGAGTGGACCCCGGACGCGCACGAGCTGGCCGACCTTGAGCTGCTGCTGTCCGGGGCGTTGGAGCCGCTGACCGGCTTCCTGGGCCACGACGACGTGCACGCCGTGCACGAGCGCGGCACGCTCGCCGACGGCACCCCCTGGCCCGCGCCGGTCACCCTCCACCTGCCCGCCGAGGTCTCGCCCGGCGACGAGGTGCGGCTGCTCGACCCCGAGGGCCTGCCGCTGGCCGTGCTCACCGTGACCGCGCGCGAGGCCGACGGCCTGACCTCGGGCCCGCTCAAGGCGCTCGGCGCGCCCGAGCACGGCCCGTTCGCCCGGCTGCGCCGCACGCCCGCCGAGGTCAGGGCCGAGCTCGGCGACCGGCCCGCGCTGGCCGTCACGATGCGCGGGCCGCTCGACGACCTCACCGAGATCACCGCCACCGCGAAGGAGCTCGACGCGGTGATCGTGCTGCTCCCCCTCTCGTACGGCGAGGCGGGCCCCGGCGTCGTCCGCGCCGCGCTGCGCGCCAAGACGCAACTGCCGGAGGGCACCCTCGTGGTCCCGGTCCCCCTGGCGCCGCGCGCGGAGCCGGAGATCGACCTCGAACTGCGCGAGCACGTCGCCACCGCCTACGGCGCCACCGAGCACTACGCGGGCCCCGAGCCCGTCACGCTCCCCGGCCCGCCCCACCGCCGCGGCCTGGTCGTCTTCTTCACCGGCCTGTCCGGCTCGGGCAAGTCCACCATCGCCCGCGGCCTGCGCGACGCCCTGCTGGAGCTCGGCACCCGCACCGTCACCTACCTCGACGGCGACGTCGTGCGCCACCTGCTGTCCAAGGGCCTGACCTTCTCCAAGGCCGACCGCGACCTGAACATCCGGCGCATCGGCTTCGTCGCGGCCGAGGCCGCCCGCCACGGCGGCCTGGCGATCTGCGCCCCCATCGCCCCCTACGCCGCCACCCGCGAGGAGGTGCGCGAGACGGTCGAGTCCGTCGGAGCCGACTTCCTGCTCGTGCACGTCGCCACGCCGCTGGCGGAGTGCGAGCGGCGCGACCGCAAGGGCCTGTACGCCAAGGCCCGCGCCGGCCTGATCCCCGAGTTCACCGGCGTCTCCGACCCCTACGAGGAGCCGGACGACGCCGACCTGGTGATCGACACCACGCACATCTCGATCGAGGCGGCCGTCTCCCAGGTCCTGGGGGCGCTGCAGTCCGGAGGGTGGGTACGTTGATCGACTTCGCACTGGTCGCCGGGTCCTTCGTCGTCGCGATCGTGGTCGGCCTGACCGGCATGGGCGGCGGTGCCCTGATGACCCCGATGATGATGTTGTTCTTCAACGTGCCGCCGCTGGCCGCGGTCTCCAGCGACCTGGTCGCCTCGGCGATCATGAAACCGGTCGGCAGCGTCGTCCACCTGCGGCGGGGCACGGTCAACCTGCGGCTGGCCGGCTGGTTGTGCGCCGGGTCGGTGCCGGCCGCGTTCTGCGGGGTGTTCCTGGCCCGCGCGTTCGCCGTGACGGACGCGGTCAAGTACGCGCTGGGCGTGGCGCTGCTGCTGGCCGTCGTCGGCATGGCGGTCAAGGGCTGGCTCGGCGCGCGGGGCGGCTCGTCGGACGCCCACGAGATCGTCGTGCGCCCAATCCCGACCCTACTGGTCGGTACGGTAGGCGGGCTCGTGGTCGGCGTCTCCTCCGTGGGATCGGGGTCGCTGATCATCGTGGCCCTGCTCGTGCTCTATCCGGCGCTCAAGGCCAACCAGCTCGTCGGCACCGACCTGGTGCAGGCCGTGCCGCTGGTCGCGTCGGCCGCGCTCGGCCACCTGATGTTCGGCGACTTCAAGCTGGAGCTCACGCTCTCGCTGCTGATCGGCTCGATCCCCGGCGTCTACCTCGGCGCGCGGATCTCCTCACGCGCCCCGGGCGGACTGATCAGAGCCCTGCTGGCGATCGTCCTGCTCGCCTCGGCGCTCAAGCTCCTGGACGTGAACAACACCCTCACCGTCGCCCTCCTCGCCCTCGCCTCGGCCGTCACCGTCGTCGGCTGGAGGGTGCGAGGGAGTGCCGTCGCCTGGAGGAGCGGCGGGAGCGCAGCGACCAGAGCGGAGGAAGGCGGCGGCATGAGGCGACCGAGCCGCCTCACGCAGTGAGGCCATGAACACCGTCAGGGCCGCGGCACGCGGGTCGAGCGGAAGTAGCGGTCGCGGGCGAGCTGGGTGAAGGCGCGGGCCGCGCCCGGATCGGAGTCGAAGCTCGTGTTGCCGCGCGGCGCCTGCGGCGAGTCGAAGTACAGCAACGCCTTGATCTGCGGATACCGCTTGATCTGTCTCAGCACCGACTCGAAGAAGCGCCGTTTGAAGGCCCGGTCGGCGGGCCGCTCGAACACCCCCCACTCGGCCACCATGACCGGCTTTCCGGGGAAGCGGGCCTGCATCCACCGGTAGAACCCAGGCCAGCTTCCGTACTCCTTGCGGGTCTTGTTGACCAGCCCGTCGAAGTCGCGCACCCGGTCGTCGGCGTACGGGTCCATGGCCACCCAGTCGACCACGTCGTCACCGGGGTAGAGATCCTCGAACCAGGGCTTGGCCGCCCAGTTGGGCGCCCCCATGTACGTCATCACCGTCACGGCGTTCTTCACCCCGCGTTCGCGCAGCCTGAGCACGACGTGCCGGAACATCGCCGCGTAGTCGCTGGCCTGCATGCCGGACCCAGAGCGGGCGTCGACGTCGTTCTCCGGCTCGTGGTGGAGGGTGAGGAAGAACCGTTCGGGGAAGGTGCGTCTGAGGTGGTCGGCCAGGCGGTCGATCCGCCGGTCGAGGGCGCCGTCGGCGATGTCGGCCCAGGTGCGGTCGAGCGACGGCTTCCAGTTGATCATGAGCAGCCGGGGCCGGCCCGGGTCGCGGGCCAGGCCGATCTCCTGCGGGGTGGGGAACAGCTCGCTGCCGCGATGGTAGACGTGCAGCACGTCGGCGCCGGCGCCCATGCGCGACTCGGCCCCGCGCAGCGCCTCGGCCACCGGAGCGCCGGTGAAGACCTCGGGCGCCACGCCCCACCAGGCGCCGCAGGAGGGGATGAGCCTGGCGGTGACCGCACAGGAGGGCGCACCGGCCAGCTCGGCCGTGCTGGTGTCGACCCGGGCGGGCGCGCCCTCGGCCGTCGAGCAGGCGGCCAGGAGGGCGAGCACCGCGCAGGTGATTGCGGTTTTCGTCGCGAAAGACGCGAAGTGACACTTCATCGCGAAAGACGCGAAATGAGAAAAGCCCCGAAGCTGCAACGCCTTCCAACCCCCTTGTCGACGGACCCCCGCCTATCAAACCTGAACCTTGCCATGCCATTCCTCGAACTTCAGCCAGTGTGCTCGTCTGCCCAGTTCACGACCCCTGACCTGCCACCCACATTTTCTGGAAATATCCATTCAAAAAGGGGCATCTTCGCGGCCGTACCGGAAAAAATCTTCAGTATTCGACTTGGGTAATATCCGTCCGGCCTATAGTGGGCGCACACTGCGCCGAGTGACGCAGCGTTGCCCATCCGCGACAGCGCGCATCCCCTCCAGGAGACCGTCCCCATGAGCCCGTCGCCGGACTTCCAGGCGCGCCGTCCGGGCGCCGACCTGGACGAGCACCTCTCCCTGCTGCGCAGGCGGTGGCTGCTGCTCGTCGGTTGCGTCGTGGTCGGCGGCACCGCCGGGCTCGCCCTGCTGCGGGCCACCCCGCCGGCCTACACCGCGATCACCCAGGTCCTGGTCACCCCCGTCGACGGTCAAGACCAGGGCAACCAGGTGAGCAACCGGCAGCGCGAGCCGCTCAACCTCGACACCGAGGCCCAGATCGCCCAGTCGGCGGTCGTCTCGGCGCGGGTCGCCCAGGCCCTGCGGATCACCGCGCCGCAGCCGGTCGAGGTCTCCGTGCCGCCCAACTCGGCCGTGTTGTGGGTCTCGGTGACCGACGCCGATCCCGTGGCCGCCGCCGCGCAGTCGCGGGCCTACGCCGACGCCTACCTGGCCAACAGGCGCGAGAGCGCGCAGGCCGCGATGGCCGAGCGGCAGCAGGCGGTGCTGGCCAAGCTCAAGCAGGTCGACACCGGCCTCGACGCGGCCATCAAAGAGGTCGGCCGCCTGCCCAAGGGCAGCGCCGAGCACGCCATCGCCACCCAGCGCCAGAGCGTGCTCAACCGGCAGGCCGCCAGCCTGACGCTCAAGTACGACGCGCTGCGCACGATCGCGGTGACCCCCGGCTCGGTCATCAGCGAGGCGCTGCCGCCGACCCGGCCGAGCTCCCCCAGCCTGCCGCTCTACCTCGGCACCGGCCTGATGGCCGGCCTGCTGCTCGGCGCCGCGGCGGCCTACGCCCGCGACCGGCTCGACACCCGGCTGCGCACGGCCGCCGACGTCGAGCGGCTGACCGGGCTGCCCGTGCTGACCGACCTGTCCGCCTCCCGCGAGCACGGCGTGCTGCACGAGCTGGCCTGCGCCGTGGTCGCGGCCTGCCCCGGCCAGCGGCTGCTGGTCCGGTCGCTGCCCGCCGACCTCTACGCCTCCTCGCTGGCCGAGCCGCTGGCCATCAGCGCGCCGCTGTCGGTGCTCGACGGCTCCGACGTCCGCGACCTGGCGCGGGCCGACGCGGCGCTGCTGCTGGTCGGGCTGGGCCGGGTCACCTCGCCGGAGGTGACGGCGGCCGCCCGCCATCTGGAGCGGCACGACGTGCCGGTCGTCGGCGTGGTGACGGCGACCGACGCGGTGCCGGAGTTCGTCCCGCTGCTGGAGCCGCGCACCCACACCTCGCTCGGCAAGCTCGTCGCCACCGGCGAGCTGGAGGTGAGCCTGGCTGCCGAGACCACGCCCATGCAGTCGTTCCACCACCGGCAGCGCAAGCAGCCGTGACAGGACCAGCCTGGCCGATCGCGGCGCTCCTGCTCGGCTACCCGATCTGGTGGGCGCTGGGGTTCGGCGGCCTGTCGGTGATCGTCCTGGCCGTGCCGATGGCGGTGATCCTGTGGCGGCGCCGGCCGGTCCGGGTCCCCCACGGGTTCGGCCTGTGGCTGCTGCTGCTGGCCGGCTACCTGCTGAGCGCGATGATGCTGGACGAGCTGCCGCCCGGCACCTACGGCGGGTTCAGCGCCGGCCGCCTGATCGGCTGGGCCATGCGCCTGGCCCTGTACGTGTCCGTCCTGGTCATGGTGCTCTACCTGGGCAACCTGACCGAGCGCGAGCTGCCGCAGCTGCGCCTGGTGCGCTGGCTCGGCGTGCTGTTCCTGACGACGGTCGCCGGCGGCCTGCTCGGCGTCCTGGTCCCGCACTTCGCCTTCACCTCGCCGGTCGAGCTGCTGCTGCCCGGCTGGATCAGCGAGAACTCCTTCGTCCAGAACCTCATCCATCCCACGGCCGCCCAGACCCAGAAGGTGCTCGGCTACTCCTCCCCCAGGCCGGAGGCGCCCTTCGAGTGGGCCAACGCGTGGGGCAGCAACGCGTCGGTGCTGCTGATCTGGTTCGTCGTCGGCTGGTGGACGTACGGCGGGCGGTGGCGCCGGGCGCTGGCGGTGCTGGTGATCGCCCTGGCCGCGGTCCCGGTCGTGTACTCGCTCAACCGCGGCCTGTGGATCGGGCTCGGGCTGGCCGTGGCGTACCTGATCGTGCGGGTGGCGGGCCGGACCAGGATCGTGCTGTGCGGGGCGGTGGCCGCCGGGCTGGTGGTGTTCGCGCTCAGCCCGCTGGCCTCGGTGTTCGCCCAGCGGCTGGACAAACCGCACTCCAACGACGTCAGGGCCTTCACGATGACCGCCACGGTCGCCGCGGCCCGCCACTCGCCGGTCATCGGCTACGGCAACACCCGCAACTCGCTCGGCAACCACCGCTCGATCACCACGGGCAAGACCCAGTGGTGCGCGGCCTGCGGGCACCCGCCGCTCGGCAGCGACGGGCAGCTCTGGCTGCTGCTGATCACCCAGGGCTTCACCGGGGCCGCCCTCTACGTGGCGTTCTTCCTCGGCGCCATCCGCCGCCACTGGGCCGACCGTTCCCCGATCGGGCTGGCCGGGGTGCTGGTGATGGGTCTCGTGCTGCTCTACATGTTCGTCTACGACGGCCTGGTGACGCCGCTGAGCCTCTATCTCATCTCGTTCGCCCTGCTGTGGAGAAACGCATGAAGGACGCCTCCGCGCGGCTCGGATACCTCCGCGAGACCGTGCGCCTGCTGTTCCCCGGTACCGGGTCGCCGCGGCCGTACTCGGTGCTGCCGCACCGGGTGCTGCCCCGCCGGCTGGCCCCGCGGCGCTGGTGGCACGTGGGGGGCGCGGTCACCGTGCCGCTGGAGGGGTCCGTGGCGGCCTATCTGGGCGAGGTCTTCGACGCGCCCGTGGAGGTCGTCCTCCACGTGCGTCCGGCGTTGCGGCCCAACCGCAAGCCCGTCCTGGAGGCCCGTACCGGGGGGCGGCTGCTGGCGTACGTGAAGGTCGGCGACAGCCCGCTCGCCCGCGAGCTGGTCGGCCGCGAGGCAGCCGCGCTGCGCGGGCTGGCCGCGGCGCCGCTGAAGACCGTCGTCGTGCCCGACGTGCTGCACCACGGCGAGTGGCGCGGCCTGCCGGTGCTGGCGCTCTCACCGCTGCCCGTACGGCGCGGCCGGGTGCCACCGGCCCTGCTGCACGCCGCGATCATGGAGATCGCCGCCACCGGCGGTCCGGTCCCGGCCTGGCACGGCGACCTGTCCCCGTGGAACATCTGCCCCTCCGCCGACGGCCGGCTGCTCGTCTGGGACTGGGAGCGGTACGAGACCGGCGTCCCCTACGGCCTCGACGCCGCGCACCACCTCTTCCAGCGGGCCCTGCGCAGGATGGACCCGCCCACGGCGGCCCGCGCCTGCGTGGCCAGGGCGCCCCGCGAGCTGGCCCCGCTCGGCCTGTCGTCGGCCGAGGCCAGGCGGACGGCGTTGCGCTACCTCATCGTGCTGGCCGACCGGCACGCCGCCGACGGCCACTGCCCGCTCGGCCCGCCCGAGACCTGGCTCAACCCGGCCGTCGACCACGAGGAGCTGCTGCCATGAGGACGATGAAGCGGCCGGTGCTGTCCTTCTCGCGCCTGGCGGGCCGGTTCACGTCGAGCGCTCGGGTGCTGCCGTCGTTCCTGATCGTGGGGGCGCAGCGGTGCGGCACGACCTCGCTCTACCGCGCGCTGGCCCAGCACCCGCTGCTGCTCAAGCCCGTCCTGCACAAGGGGGTCCACTACTTCGACGTCGGCTACCACCGGCCGATGGCCTGGTACCAGGCGCACTTCCCGCTGCGTGCGGGCGCGGCGCTGCTGGCCCACCGGTACGGCGGCCGCACCCAGGCGTTCGAGTCGTCCCCCTACTACCTGTTCCATCCGCTGGCCGGTGAGCGGATCGCCGCCGACCTGCCCGGGGTCAAGCTGATCGTCCTGGTCCGCGACCCGGTCGAGCGGGCCTGCTCGGCCCACGCCCACGAGCTGGCCCGGGGCTTCGAGTCGGAGTCGCACCTCGAATCCGCCCTTGAGCTGGAGGCCGAGCGGCTGGCCGGGGCCGAGGAGAGCCTGCGCGTGTCGCCGTTCTCCGAGCACCACTCCCACCGCCACCATGCCTACCTGGCCCGCGGCCGGTACGCCGACCAGCTCGACCGCCTCGAACCGCTCTTCGGCCGCGACCGGATCCTGGTGCTCGACAGCCACCGGTTCTTCGCCGAGCCCGAGACCGCCTACGACCGCGTGCTGGAGTTCCTGACGGTGCCGCACCTGGGCTATCCGACGTTCGAGCGGCACAACGGCCGGCCGCTGCCCCGGCCCGTGCCCCGGGTGCTGGAACAGGCGCTCAGGGACCATTTCGAGCCCTACGACGCGCGGCTGACGCGCTGGCTGGGCGGTGAGCCGTCGTGGCGCCGGTGATGGTCCGGCGCGGGATCGCCGGGCTGACCGGGGCCGGGGTGAGCGCGCTGGCGCAGTTCCTGGTGGCGGTGGTGGTGACCAGGGCGTTCAGCCCGGCGCAGGCGGGGGCGTTCTTCAGCGTGACGGCCCTGGCGCTGATGGCGGCCGGCATCGCCAAACTGGACGCCGGCAACGGCCTGGTGTACTTCATCGCGCGGGCCAAGACGTACGGCTATCGCGGTATCTCCGGATATTTCCGGGCGGCCATGGTGCCGTGCGCGCTGGCCGCCTGCGCAGCCGGGGTGCTGCTGGAGCCGCGCATCGGGCTGCTGGCCTGGGCCCTGCCGGTCATCGTGCTCGGCGACATCGCGCTGGCCGCCACCCGCGGTTTCGGCTCGATGCGGCCCACCGTGCTGCTGGACGGCGTGCTGCTGCCCGCCGCGCAGCTCGTGCTCGTCACCTGGGCGGCGCTCGCGCACGCGCCGCAGTGGCTGCCGGCGGCCTGGGCGCTGCCCTTCCTGCCGCTGCTCGTCCTGGCCCTCGCCGACCTGCGCGGACGGGCGCCGCGCACGCCGTACCTGCCGGGGACCGGGCGTGACCTGTGGCGGTACACCGCGCCCCGGTCCGCCGCGGGCGCCATCCAGGCGGTGTTCCAGCGGCTGGACATCGTGGTCGTCGCCCTGCTCGGCGGGCCGGCCCAGGCCGCGGTCTACACGGCCGCCACCCGGTTCCGGGTCGTCGGGCAGCTCGCCAACCAGGGGCTGGCGCAGGCCGTGCAGGAACGGCTGGTCCGGGCGCTCGCCGACGGGGAGCTCGGCCGGGCGCGCGAGCTGTACCAGGCCACCACGATCTGGCTGGTCCTGCTGACCTGGCCGGTGTGGCTGGGCTACGCCGTCCTCGCGCCGTGGCTGCTGCGCGTCTTCGGCCCCGCGTACGGCGCCGCCGCCCCCATCGCCCTCGTCCTGGCCGGGACCATGCTGGTGGCCTCCGCCTGCGGCATGGTCGACGTCGTCCTGACCGCCGCCGGCCACACCCTGGCCAGCCTGCTCAACCTGCTGGCCGCGGTCGCCTGCACGGTCGCGCTCGACCTGGCCCTGATCCCCTCCCAGGGGGCGTTCGGCGCGGTCGTCGGCTGGTCGGGCGGGGTGATCGTGAAGAACCTGCTGCCGTTGTGGCAGCTCCACCACCGCTACGGCCTGCGCCCGTTCGGCCGCCACACCCTGCCCGCCCTGCGCCCGCGCACCTGGGCGGCGGCCACGTGACCGCGCCCGTCCTGGTCACCGGCCTGCCGAGGAGCGGCACGAGCTGGGCCGGCAAGATGCTCACCGCCGGCGGCGGCCTGGTCTACGTCAACGAGCCGCTCAACCCGCAGCACCCGCCCGGCCGCTGCCCCGGCGTGCTGCGGGCCGAGGTCGCCCACCGGTTCCAGTACATCTGCGACGACAACGCCGCCGACTTCCTGCCTGCCTTCCGCGACACGGTCGCCCTGCGCTATCACTGGCTCGCCGAGCTGCGCGCCAACCGCTCCCCCTACGACCTGGCCCGGCTGGCGCGCTACGGCACCGCGTTCGCGTTCGGCCGCCTGGCTGGGCGGCGGGCGCTGCTCGACGACCCGTTCGCGGTGTTGTCGGCGGGCTGGTTCGCGCGGCGGCTGGGGTGCGCGGTCATCGTCCTCGTCCGCGATCCGGTGTCGTTCGTGGCGAGCTGGCGTCGTCTCGGGTGGCGGTTCGACGTCGGCGACCTGCTCGGCCAGCCGCTGCTCGTCCGCGACCATCCCGGGCTGCTGGGCCTGCATCGGCTGCTCGGCTCCGCCGACGACCTGGCCACGACCGCCGCTCTGTGGCGGGCCGCGCGGTCGGTGCTGGCCGCCACGCCCGGCGTCCTGGTCGCCTCGTACGAGTCGCTGGCCGAGGATCCGGTCGCCGGTTTCCGGGGTCTCTACGCCCACGCGGGCCTGCCGTGGTCACCGTCCGCCGAACGCCGGATCGTCCGGGCCTGCACCACGCCGTCCCGCCGGTCGGCGGCGTTCGCGTGGTCGGGGCTGTCCCGTACGGCCTTCCGTCCGATGGACTCCCGTCACGCCCTCGCCACGGCGGCCCGGGGGCTCACCCCGGCGGAGGCGGCCCGGGTCCGGGCCCTCACCGCCTGAGCCTGGTCAGCAGGCAACCGGCGAGCAGGCGTACCGCGAAGGGGAGGTCGTCCACGAGATAGCGCCGCGCCAGCCGGCCGGGCTCGCTCATCAGCCGGAACGCCCACTCCAGCCCGGCCCGCCGCATCCAGCGCGGCGCCCGCTGGACCGTGCCGGCGGCGAAGGCGATGGCCGCCCCGCAGCCCACGAACCACGCCTGCGGCAGCTCCTCGCGCAGCTCGGCGATGAGCAGGTCCTGCCGGGGGAAGCCCAGCCCGACGAACACCAGGCGGGGCCGCGCCGCGACCACCCGGCGCCGCACCCGCTCCCTCCCCTCCGCCGTGTCGTCGAAGCGGTACGGCGGCGCGTGCACCCCCGCCACCTTCAGCCCTGGACGGCAGCTCCTGAGCTCGTCGGCGGCCAGTTCGGCCACCCCCGGCGGCCCGCCGAGCAGGTAGACCGGCCAGTTACGGGCCGCGGCCACCTCGCTGAGCGACCAGATCAGGTCGGCGCCGGTGACCCGTTCGGGCAGCGGGGTGCCGAGCAGCCTGGCCGCCCACACCAGCGGCATGCCGTCGGCCACCACGATCTCGGCCGAGCCCACGAGCTCCTGCAGGGCGGGGTCGCGGGCGACGGCCCGGCAGATGTCGACGTTGGGCGTCACGATGCGGCCGCCCCGTCCGGCCGCGGCCTCGGCCGCCACCCAGCGCACCACGTCGGCCTCGGTGACGACGTCCAGCCCGACGCCACCGACCCGCACGCGTTCCCCGGGACGTCCTCGACGCCCGGCCTCGGCAGGCCCGCGACCCACCGGGCGCTCGGACGGGAGGGTGCGGGCAGCCCCCGGCTCAGCGCCACGGATCCGCCCGGCCGCGGGCCCGGCCGCGCGGGCCCGAGCGGCCTCGGCGGCATGGCCGCGGGCGGGCGGGGAGTCGGAAGCGGGGCTCGGGGTGGACGGGCGCTGGACGGGGACGGCGGGGATGCGGGTCCTGGGCGGGGTCATATGCCGTGCCCCCGTCCGTGCAGCAGCCCGAGCACGGTCGCGGCCGGGACGATCCCCGCCGCGACGGCCAGCGCGATCGGCGCCCGCGGCTCACCCGGCCGCGCCCCGAACGCGCGCACCGCCCACCGCACCGCCGCGCGCCGCCGCCCGAGCGCCGCGTACGCGAAGGCGAGCTGGCCGTAGACCCGCGCCGCGCCGCGCCGGTCCGCGGCCAGCTCGGGATGGCGGTCGAGCATCCAGTCGAGCCCGGCGATCCGGTCCGCCCAGCGGGCCGCGTAGTAGGACGAACCACCCCACCGCACGCGGACGAGCGGCCGGTCGACGTGCGTGATCGGCCGCCGCCGGGCCGCACGCAGGGCCAGGTCCCAGTCCTCGTTCTGGCCCCCGGGGGCGCTCTCGTCGGCCCACAGGGCCCCGCGCCGGAACAGGAACGTCGAGGAGTGCACCATCACCATGCGCGACCGCAGGAGGTCGGCCGCGGTCACCGTGTCGGCGCCCGCGAGCCTGGCCACCCGGCGCCCCGCGTGCTCGACCTCGATGGCGCAGCTCGCGAACTCGCCACCGGCGGCGGCCAGCGCCCGCGCCTGGGCGGCGAGCTTGCCCGGCAGCCACAGGTCGTCGTCGTCGCAGAAGGCGACGAGATCGGTGTCGAGGGCCGCCATGCCGGTGTTGCGCGCCCCGGGAAGCCCAGGGGTACGCCGGTTGGCCAGGACGGGCACGCCCAGCTCCGCCCCCGGGCACCCGCGCCCGCCGTCGTCGACCACGACCACGGCCAGCCGCCCCGGATAGTCCTGGGCCAGCACCGCCGCCACGGCCTCGCGCAGCAGCTCGGGCCGGTCGCCGCAGGTCGGGATCACCACCCCCACGGACGGCGGCGCGCTCACGCGGCGACCTCCCGGTAGCCGTACCGGACGCGGAGGGGCCAGGTGAGCGCGGTGACCAGCCGCCGGTCACGGACGGGCAGCCCCGAACGCCACGAGTCGTCGCACCGCAGCCGGATCCCCCCGACCTGGAACCGCATCGGATTGCCGGACGCGGTGTGCGCCGGCCCGAGCCGCGCCGTCGTGCCCTCCAGGAACGGCAGGCCGGGCACGTCGAGCCCGAGGAAGCCGGCCAGCGCGGTCAGCGTGGGCTCCGGATCGGCGACCAGGTCTTCGTAGCGCACCCGGGTCACGCGGGCCCCCTGGCGGGCGAGGAGCTCAAGACCGGCGTTCTGGGCGGTCCAGTGGAGGGACGTGCGCAGCGGCCCCCAGCGGGTCATGGGACGCCCGTCCTCGGGCCGCTCGACGGTCCTGCGCCAGGAGTGGGCCACCGCCCGCGGATCCCGGACGACGTGCACGACGCGGACGTCCATGCCGGCCGCGACCAGGCAGTGGGCGAGGGAGGCGTGCTTGCTGGAGTCGATCACGACGGGCGCGCCGGTCGCCTCGTAGACCCTCCGGTAGGCCCGCGCGTACTCGGCCAGGTCGGGATGCGCGATGCGCCCCATCCGGTGGGTGCGATCGACCCGCTGCCGCAACGCGAGCACCCGCTCGGCCACCGACGGCCGCCATCCGCCGAACGCCGCCCGGCCCACCTGCCGCCAGAAGTCGCAGGCGGCGAAGGCGGCGCCGCAGCCGCACGGCTCTCCGGCCAGCACGCCCCTCGACCACAGGTGGACCACCTCGCCGAGCGCCACGACGCCGGGCAGCTCGGCGAGCAGCCGCTCCAGCAGAGTGGTGCCACTACGGCCGAGGCCACCGAGGAAGATCACTCGGGTGGCGGATGCGCGGTCGGTCACAGGGGGAGGGCCTTCACACGTCGCCAACACGGAACGCGACGACCCTAGCGCGGAGGGTAATCAGATGGTCAGGAAACCCCGCAAAGATCTACCGAAACGGCGAACGGCCCGGCGTGGTGTCGCCGGGCCGTTCTGGGACGCTCAGCTGGCGTCGATGATCATGCCTGCGCCGACCGTGCCGTTGGTGGCCTCGTCCACGAGGATGAAGCCGCCGGTCAGCCGGTTGCGGGCGTAGTCGTCGACGAACAGCGGCTGGGTGACCCGCAGCGAGACCCGGCCGATCTCGTTCAGGCCGAGGGCGGTGGCCTCCTCGTCCCGGTGCAACGTGTTGACGTCGAGCCGGTAGTGCAGGTCGCGCACCAGCGCCCGCGCCGTGCGGGTGGTGTGCTTGATCGTCAGCTTGGTGCGCGGGGTCAGCTTGAGGCCGTCGGCCATCCAGCAGACCATGGCCTCCAGCTCCTGGGCCGCGTGCGGCTGGTTGTTGGGCCTGGCGATCATGTCGCCGCGCGAGATGTCGAGGTCGTCCTCGAAGCGCAGCGTGACCGACATGGGCGGGAACGCCTCCTCCACCGGCCCGTCGAACGTGTCGATCGAGGCGATCCGCGTGCTCAGCCCGGACGGCAGGTGGGTCACCTCGTCGCCCGGCTTGAGCACCCCGCCCGCGACCTGGCCCGCGTAGCCGCGGTAGTCGTGGAAGGCGTGGTCGGTGGCCTTCTGCGGACGGATCACGTACTGGACGGGGAAGCGCACGTCGACCAGGTTGCGGTCGGAGGCGATGTGCACGTTCTCCAGGTGGTGGAGCAGGGACGTGCCGAGGTACCAGGGCATGTTCTCCGAACGCGAGACGACGTTGTCGCCGTTGAGCGCGGAGATCGGGATGAACGTCAGGTCGCTCACGTTGAGCTTGGAGGCGAAGGAGGTGAACTCCTCCCGGATCTCCTCGAACCGCTCCTGCGAGTAGTCGACCAGGTCCATCTTGTTCACGGCCAGCACCAGGTGCGGCACGCGCAGCAGCGAGGTCAGGAACGCGTGCCGGCGCGACTGCTCCAGCACGCCCTTGCGCGCGTCGATGAGGATGATCGCCAGGTCGGCCGTGGAGGCGCCGGTGACCATGTTCCTGGTGTACTGGATGTGGCCGGGCGTGTCGGCGATGATGAACTTGCGCTTGGGCGTGGCGAAGTAGCGGTAGGCCACGTCGATCGTGATGCCCTGCTCGCGCTCGGCCCGCAGGCCGTCGGTCAGCAGCGACAGGTCGGTGTACTCGGTGCCGCGGTCGCGGGAGGTGCGCTCGACCGCTTCGAGCTGGTCCTCGAAGATGGCCTTGGAGTCGAAGAGCAACCGTCCGATGAGGGTGGACTTGCCGTCGTCGACGCTTCCCGCGGTGGCAAAGCGGAGAATGTCCATCAGAAGTAGCCCTCTCGCTTGCGGTCCTCCATGGCGGCCTCGGACGAGCGGTCGTCGGCCCTGGTGGCCCCCCGCTCGGTGATCCGGGTGGCCGCGATCTCCTCGATGATCTCCTCGACCGTGGCGGCCGTGGACGCCACGGCGCCGGTGCAGGTCATGTCACCGACCGTGCGGTAGCGCACGACGGCCTCGAACAGCGGCTCGTCGTCGCCGCGGGACACGACGTCGGAGTCGGGCAGCAGCATGCCGTCGCGCTCGAACACCTTGCGGGTGTGCGAGAAGTAGATCGAGGGGATCTCGATGCCCTCACGGCGGATGTAGTCCCAGATGTCGAGCTCGGTCCAGTTGGACAGCGGGAAGACCCGGATGTGCTCGCCCTTGCGGATGCGGGAGTTGTAGATGTTCCACAGCTCGGGGCGCTGGTTCTTCGGGTCCCACTGGCCGAAGTCGTCGCGGAAGGAGAACACGCGCTCCTTGGCGCGGGCCTTCTCCTCGTCGCGCCTGGCGCCGCCGAAGACGGCGTCGAACTCGTGCTCCTCGATCGCGTCGAGCAGCGTGGTGGTCTGCAGGCGGTTGCGCGAGGCGCGCCGGCCGGTCTCCTCGACCACCCGGCCGCTGTCGATCGACTCCTGCACGCTGGCCACGATCAGGCGCGCGCCCAGCTCCTCGGAACGGCGGTCGCGGAACTCGATGACCTCGTCGAAGTTGTGCCCGGTGTCGACGTGCATCAGCGGGAACGGGATGGCCGCGGGCCAGAACGCCTTCTCCGCGATGCGGAGCATGACGATCGAGTCCTTGCCGCCGGAGAAGAGCAGACACGGCCGCTCGAACTCCGCCGCCACCTCGCGCATGATGTGAATGGCCTCGGCTTCGAGTACGTCGAGCTGCGACGTCGTGTAGTCGCGCTGGAGCATGGGCGCTTCCTCCGGCGGTTAGCGATGCAGGTCCCGAATTCCGGCGAGCAGGGATGTCGCCAGCTCCGGTAGGGAAACCAGGATATCCGGTAGTGACGGGTCGGCTTGGTTGTAGGTCAGCTCCGAGCCGTCGACGCGGCTGGCGAACGCCCCGGCCGCCTGCGCGACGGCGACGGGGGCCGCGGAGTCCCACTCGTACTGGCCGCCGGCGTGCACGTACGCCTCGACCTCGCCGGTGAGCACCGCGGAGATCTTCGCCCCCGCCGAGCCGATCGGCACCAGGTCGGCCCCCAGCAGGTAGGCCAGCTTCTGGACGAACTCCGGCGGCCGGGTGCGGCTCACCGCGATGCGGAAGCGGCCCTTCTCGAAGGCCGGCAGGGCGGGCGGCTCGGCGGTGGTCAGCGTACGGCCCTGCGCGGGCAGCGCCACGGCGCCCGCGGTCAGCTTGCCGCGCTCCCACAGCGCGACGTGCACCGCCCAGTCGGCCCGGCCCTCCTCGGAGAACTCGCGCGTGCCGTCGAGGGGATCGACGATCCACACGCGCTCGGCGCCCAGCCTGCGCGGGTCGAGCCGCTCCTCGCGGGTGGCCTCCTCGGACAGGACACTGTCACTGGGACGCAACCGTGCCAGCGCCTCCATGAGGAACACGTGGGCGGCCCGGTCGCCCTCCGCGCGCAGCGCGGCGGAGTCGCCGAACCCGGTGCGCTCGCGAACCTGCAGCAGCCTCTCGCCCGCCTCCGTCGCCAGGTCGCCGGCCACGGCGTGGTCGTCGCGAATCGTCATCAATATGCTCCTTGCCCGCGGGCGACGGCCGACCAAGTCTTCCACAGGATCTGCAGGTCCAGCGTGAGGGACCAGTTCTCCACGTAACGCAGGTCGAGACGGACGGATTCCTCCCACGATAGGTCAGATCGTCCGCTCACTTGCCACAGCCCGGTCAGCCCGGGACGCACCAGAAGCCGTCTGCGCACGTCGTCACCGTAGCGCGCCACCTCCTCCGGAAGGGGCGGGCGGGGGCCGACGAGCGACATGTGTCCGAGCAGCACGTTGATGAGCTGGGGCAGCTCGTCGAGGGAGTGGCGGCGCATCAGCGTGCCGAGCGGAGTCACGCGCGGATCGTTGCGGATCTTGAACAGCACGCCGTCGTGGTCGCTGACAAGCGTGATCTTCTGCTGCTCCGAGCCGCGCCGCATGGTACGGAACTTCAGGATCGTGAACGGCCTGCCGTCCTTGCCGATCCGGGTCTGGCGGAACAGCGCGGGCCCCGGGCTCGTGCCGCGCACGGCCACGGCCAGGGCCGCCAGCAGCGGCGACAGCAGCACCAGCAGCGCGGCGGCGACGACGCGGTCGAAGACGTTCTTGACCAGTTGCCGGGCGCCGGTCAGCTCGGGGTGCTCGACGTGCAGCAGCGGCAGCCCGGCGGCCGGCCGGATCATCGTGCGCGGGCCGGCGACGTCCATCAGGGCGGGGGCGACCACCAGCTCGGTGTGGGTGCGCTCCAGCCGCCAGGCCAGCCGGCGCAGCGCGTCGCCGTCCATCTCGGGGCAGGCCAGCACCGCCACGGTGTCGGCGCGCACCTGGTCGACGACCAGCGGCACGTCGCCGAAGTCGCCCGCGACGGGCACCTCGGTCAGCACCCCGGGCGGCTCGCCGTAGGGCAGGCAGGCGGCCACGACGTCCATGCCGTGGTGGCGCTCCCTGCGGAAGAGGTGGACCAGCTCGGCGATCGAGGCCGGATGGCCGACCGCGACCACCCGGCGCATGCAGGCCCCGGCCGCCCTGCGCCGGTTGAGCGAGCGCCGCAGCAGGTAGCGGGCGACCAGCGTGAGCAGCGTGACCAGGGGCAGCGCGAGCACGACGTAGCCGCGGGCGACGTCGGTCTTGGTGACGTACGAGCCGATCGCGGTGGCCGCGGTCAGCGCCACCCCGGCGTGCACGACGCGGCGGAACTCCTCGGAGCCGACGCCGATCATGCGGGGCTCGTAGGCCCGGTTGAGCGCGACCGCGCAGATCCACACCCACGGCAGCGCCACGCTGACCAGCAGATACGGCAGCACGTAAGGGGTGAACCCGCCGAACCTGCCGCAGAAGGCGGCGGCGGACCCGATGCCCGCCCCGCACAGATCGCCCACCACGGCACGGAACCGGTAGGAACGCATCCACGCCGGAGTCACCGGGCTGACCCGCCACGAGAGGGCCTCGCCGGACTTCACGGGCTCTCCTGCCTCACTCCGTGAGGCGGCCTCGGTCGCCAAATGCCGTCTTCCCCCGCTCCGCTCTCCCGCCGTCGCTCCGGGCGGTGGCACGCCTCTGTGTGCCCGTTCCCGAACGGACAGTCACCGATGCTAGCCGTGCGTGCGGCGCGACAGGCGGTGAACGGTTCTATGCGGCGATCAGCGCGGAGGGCCGGAAATGTGCAGATCAGCCCGGTGGAAGTCGTTCTGGGTGGCTTCCAGGCCACGGGCCATGAGCGACTCGACGACGTCGGCGCCCCGGTCGACGAGGAAGGGCAGATCCTTGCGCTCGACGGTGGCGAAGTCGCGGAGCACGAAGGTGGCCGGGTCCATGCGGCCGGGCGGCCGGCCGATGCCGAAGCGCACCCTCAGGTAGTCGCGGGTGGCGAGGACCTTGGTGATGGACTTGAGCCCGTTGTGGCCGTTGTCGCCGCCGCCGAGCTTGGCGCGCAGCGCGCCGTAGGGGACGTCGAGCTCGTCGTGGACGACGATCAGCCGGTCGGGGCCGATCTTGTAGAAGTCGGCGAGCGCCTTGACCGGCCCGCCCGACAGGTTCATGTACGTCAGCGGCTTGGCCAGCACGGCCGCCCGCGTCTCCAGCACCTCGGACCTGCTCTTGTGCGCCTTGAGGCGCCCGCCGGCCCGCGCGGCCAGCTCGTCGAGCACCATGAAGCCCGCGTTGTGCCTGTTACCCGCGTATTCGGGCCCCGGATTGCCCAGTCCGACGATCAGCCAGCGGTCCATGTGCGCTCCCCTTACAGCGGAACGGGGGCGGCCTCGCGCCACCCCCGTTTTCGCGGTACGTGCTTACTCGGCGGCAGCCTCGGCGCTCTCGCCCTCGCCCTCGGCCTCGGCGGTCTCGCCCTCGGCGGCCTCGGCGGCCTCCGCGGCGGGCTCCTCGGTCGGCTTGGCGATGACGTGGAGGACCACGGCCTCGGGGTCGGCGGCCAGCGTGGCGCCCGACGGCAGGTCGAGCTGCGCGGCGGTGATCACGGTGCCGACCTCCATGCCCTCGACGTCGACCTCGACGCCGGTCGGGATGTGGGTGGCCTCGGCCTCGACGGCCACCGAGACGAGCTGCTGGTCGAGCAGGCCCTCGGAGTTGACGTCGCCGGTGGTGGTGACCGGGATCTCGACCGTGACCTTCTCGCCGCGCTTGACCAGGAGCAGGTCGACGTGCTCGACGAAGCCCTTGATCGGGTCGCGCTGCACGCCCTTGGGCAGGGCCAGCTCGTCGACGCCGTCACCCTGGAGGCGGATCAGCACGTTGGGCGTGCGGAGGGCCAGCAGCACCTCGTGACCGGGCAGGGTCAGGTGCTTGGGGTCGATGCCGTGCCCGTAGAGGACGGCGGGCACCTTGTCGGCGCGACGGATCTTGCGGGCGGCGCCCTTGCCGAACACCGTGCGCGGCTCGGCGGCGATACGTACTTCAGACATGACATCTCCTAGGGATGCAGAGATCGGATTGTGGCGCGCTCCCCCTCACCCGCCCTAGCGGAAGGCGTTACGAGCGCAACCCGTACAGCTTACTCGCTCAGGTGTCGCCCTCGAACAGGCTCGTGACGGAGCCGTCGGTGAAGACCTCGGTGACGGCGCGGGCGATGAGCGGCGCGATCGAGAGCACCGTCAGCTTGTCGAACCGCTTGGCCTCCGACAACGGCAGCGTGTTGGTCACGATGACCTCGGAGATGCGCGAGTTCTTCAGCCGGTCGACGGCGGGGTCGGAGAAGACCGCGTGGGTGGCGGCCACGATGACGTTGGTCGCGCCCTGCTCGTAGAGGGCGTCGGCGGCCTTGCAGATCGTGCCGGCGGTGTCGATCATGTCGTCGATCAGCACGCAGGTGCGGCCGCTGACCTTGCCGACGACCTCGCTGACCTTCACGGAGTTGGCCACGTCGAGGTCGCGGCGCTTGTGGATGAAGGCCAGGGGCGTGCCGAGGGTGTCGGCCCAGCGCTCGGACAGACGGACGCGGCCGGTGTCGGGCGAGACGACGGTCGTGTTCTCCAGGTCGAGCTTGTTCTTCAGGTAGCTCTCCAGGACCGGCATCGCGAACAGATGGTCGACGGGACCGTCGAAGAAGCCCTGGATCTGCGAGGTGTGCAGGTCGATCGACATGAGCCGGTCGGCGCCGGCGGTCTTGAACAGGTCGGCCATCAGCCGGGCCGTGATGGGCTCGCGGCCGCGGCCCTTCTTGTCCTGGCGGGCGTAGCCGAAGAACGGCATGACCACGGTGATGCGCTTGGCCGAGGCCCGCTTGAGCGCGTCGACCATGATGAGCTGTTCCATGATCCACTTGTTGATGGGACCGGTGTGGCTCTGGATCACGAACGCGTCGCAGCCGCGGACGGACTCCAGGTAGCGGGCGTAGATCTCGCCGTTGGCGAAGTCGATCAGTTTGGTGGGGGTGAGTGAGACGCCGACGTGCTCGGCGACCTCTTCGGCCAGCTCTGGATAGGCCCGGCCGGAGAAGAGCATGAGGTTCTTCTCGCCCGGCTGTTTGATGCTGGTCACTGTTCGTTCTCCTGCTGTGCTCGCTCGGCCAGCGCCCGTTCGGCGGCGGCGGCCGACTTGGTGCCCGCGCGCTTGCGCAGGACCCATTTCTCGATGTTGCGCTGTCGCGCCCTGGCCACGCCCATCGCCCCTGGGGGTACGTCGCTGACGATCACGGATCCGGCCGCGGTGTTGGCGCCTTCGCCGATCGTCACGGGGGCGATGAGCATGGTGTCGCAGCCGACGAACGCGCCGTCGCCCACGGTGGTGTGGTGTTTGTCGACCCCGTCGTAGTTGACGAAGACAGTGGAGGCGCCGATGTTGACGTCTTCCCCGATGGTGGCGTCGCCGGCGTAGGTGAGGTGGGGCACCTTGGAGCGCTCGCCGACCTTGGTGTTCTTCATCTCGACGAACGTGCCCGCCTTCGACCTGCGGCTGAGCACGGTGCCGGGGCGCAGGTAGGCGTAGGGGCCGACGTTGGCCTCGGGGCCGATCTCGGCGTCGTCGCAGACCGCGTTGCGCACGACGGCGCGCTCGCCGACGCGGGTGTCGGTCAGCGTGGTGGCCGGGCCGACCTCGGCTCCGGCGCCGATGACCGTGCGGCCGTGGAGCTGGGTACCGGGGTGGACGACGGCGTCGGGCCCGATCTCGACGCCCACGTCGACCCACGTGGTGGCCGGGTCGACGACGGTGACGCCGGCGCGCATGTGCTGCTCCAGCAGCCGCTGGTTGAGCACCTTGCGGGCGAAGGCGAGCTGGACGCGGTCGTTGACGCCCTCGACCTCGACGTAGTCGGCGGCCACGCAGGCGCCGACCCGGTGGCCGTCGCCGCGCAGGATGCCGAGGACGTCGGTGAGGTACTCCTCGCCCTGGGCGTTGTCGGTGGACACGCGCTTGACGGCGTCGGCGAGCAGCAGGCCGTCGAAGGCGTAGATGCCGGAGTTCATCTCCTTGATCGCGCGCTGCTCGTCGTCGGCGTCCTTCTCCTCGACGATCTCCAGCACGGCGCCGGAGTGGTCGCGGACGATCCGGCCGTAGCCGGTCGGGTCGGGCACCTCGGCCGTCAGCACGGTGACCGCGTTGCCGTCGGCGGCGTGCCTGGCCAGCAGCGTGGCGAGCGTGCGGGCCTGCATGAGCGGCACGTCGCCGTAGGTGACCAGGATCGTGCCGGCGATCGTGCCGACCTCTTCGAGCACGGTGCGGACGGCGTGGCCGGTGCCGCGCTGCTCACGCTGGACGACGGCGCGCGCGTCGGGGCTGGTGGCGGCCAGATGGCCGCCCACCTGTTCGAGCGCGTGGCCGATGACCACGATGAGCCGCTCGGGATCGAGGTCGCGGGCGGCGGCGAGCATGTGGTCGACCAGCGCGCGGCCGCACAGCTCGTGGAGGACTTTCGGGGTCTGGCTCTTCATCCGGGTGCCCTCGCCCGCGGCGAGGACGATGACGGCTGCCGGGCGCGGCACACTCACGGACTGAGGCTCCCTGTGACTGGACGGATCAGGGTCGTCGGCGCGGCTACCGCACCGCAACCCTCCCGACACCGTGAGGATACCTGCCCGGTTCGGAACTCTCTCGCGCGGGGAGTCGCGGGATGGCTGTCAAGGCTCCCGGAAGAGGACTCGAACCCCTACAAAGTGGACCAAAACCACTTGTCCTGCCGATTAGACGATCCGGGACGGACCGGACGCCGTGGCGTCCGACACACAGCCCCTACGATACCGAGCCCGCACGGGCGTATGCGCCCCCAATTCTCTCGCACATCTCCAGTGCCGCGAATACCGGGGACACGCGGGGGTAGTCGGCGCGCTGGTCGCATAACAGACCACCCCAAAAGCCGCAAGGCACGAAACCCACTCACCTGGGCGCGCCGGCCGTCAGCTAAGTGACATCCACACTTAGGGCTTCCTTACTTACGATGGCGTAGGTTACGGTGGCGTAGCCTGGACATTCATCCTCATACATGTCGTTGGAGGTAGCCCATGACCGTTCTCGCCGAGCGTTCCTCCCCCGCCCCGAAGCCCGACTTCGAAGAAGAACCGAAGTCCAGGGCAGAGATCATCACGTTCGCACTCGTGGTCGGACTGCCCCTGGTCGCGCTCGCGGCGGCGGTCCCGCTGGCCTGGGGATGGGGACTCGGCTGGACGGACATCGTCATCGCCTTCGTCTTCTACGTCGTCTCCGGGCTCGGCGTCACCGTCGGGCTCCACCGCTACTTCACGCACGGCTCGTTCAAGGCCAAGCGGCCGCTGAAGATCGCGATGGGCATCGCGGGCAGCCTGTCGCTGGAGATGTCCGTGCTGGACTGGGTGGCCACGCACCGCAAGCACCACAAGTTCTCCGACAAGGAGGGCGACCCGCACTCGCCGTGGCGCTTCGGCCCCGGCTTCAAGTCGATGTCCAAGGGCCTGCTGTACGCCCACATGGGCTGGCTGTTCGAGAGCGAGCGCACCAACCGCGAGAAGTACGCCCCCGACCTGTGCAAGGACGAGGACATCCAGAAGCTGCACAAGTGGTTCCCCACGCTGGCCCTCGTCTCGGTCCTGCTGCCCGGCGTGCTGGGCCTGCTGCTGACCTGGTCCTGGCAGGGCGGCCTGACCGCGCTGTTCTGGGGCTCGCTGATCCGCATCGGCCTGCTGCACCACGTGACCTGGTCGATCAACTCGATCTGCCACGTCTTCGGCGAGGAGTCCTTCCAGACGCGTGACAAGTCGCGCAACGTCTGGTGGCTGGCCATCCCGTCGTTCGGCGAGTCCTGGCACAACCTGCACCACTCCGACCCCACCTGCGCCCGGCACGGCGCGCTCAAGGGCCAGATCGACCTCAGCGCCGGCCTGATCCGCCTGTTCGAACGGGCGGGCTGGGTGTACGACGTGCGCTGGCCGACGCCAGAACGCCTGGCGGCGAAGCGCATTGCCTGACGAGAATCAGCCGATGAACGGCCATTCGTCCGTGGCCGTCATTATGGAACCCGTGACCGAACCCCGATCTCGCAGGCGCATGTCCGGTAGAGAGCGCAGAGAGCAGCTGATCCTGATCAGCCGCACGCTGTTCGCCGAGAAGGGGTTCGACGGGACCTCTATAGAGGAGATAGCCGCCACCGCGCAGGTGTCGAAGCCTGTGGTGTACGAGCATTTCGGCGGCAAGGAAGGCGTCTACGCGGTCGTCGTCGACCGCGAGATGCAGAAGCTGCTGGGCATGATCACCTCGGCCCTCGCCGCCTCCCACTCCCTCATCAAGCTGGAGCGGGCCGCCCTGGCCCTGCTCCAGTACATCGAGGAGAGCAGCGAGGGCTTCCGCATCCTGGTGCGCGACTCGCACGCGGCCTCGGGCACGGGCACGTTCGCCAGCCTGATCAGCGAGATCGCCAGCCAGGTCGAGGACGTCCTGGCCGACGAGTTCGCCGGCCGGGGCTACGACCCCAAGCTCGCCCCGATGTACGCCCAGATGCTGGTCGGGATGGTCGCGCTGACCGGCCAGTGGTGGCTGGACGTGCGCAAGCCGGGCCGCGAGGAGGTCGCCGCGCACCTGGTGAACCTGGCCTGGAACGGCCTGACCGGGCTGAACCCGAGCCCGGCGATCTCGGTGGCCACCCGCAACCAGGCCGCCGCCGCCAAGCCGCGGGTCAGCGACAAGGATCTGCGCGAGTTCGAGAAGGCCCGCGAGAAGGAACTCAAGGAAGCCGAGAAGCTTCGCCAGCGAGAGTTGCGTGATGCGGAGAAAGCCCGGGTACGAGAGTTGAAGGAGCGCGAGCGGCTGCTGAAGGAGGCGGAGAAGGCCCGCGAGCGCGAGGAGAAGATCCGTCAGCGGGAGGCCAGGCTCGCCGAGCGCGCCGCACGCCTGGAGCAGGCCGAACAGCCAGAGTGAGTTCGTTGCGGCTACGTTAACGTTCCGTTCAACCAATCGGGGCAATATAGGCCATATGTCCGCGGAACCGCTGCAATCGGGAAACGACCTGCCCCTGCCACAGGAGCGGTTCCTCAACCGCGAGGAAAGCTGGCTCCAGTTCAACGAGCGCGTCCTCGAACTGGCCGAGGACCCGTCGGTCCCGCTGCTCGAACGGGTGCGCTTCCTGGCCATCTTCGCCAGCAACCTGGACGAGTTCTTCCGCGTACGGGTGGCCGGCCTGAAGCGGCGCATGGCCACCGGGCTGCTGCTGCGCACCAAGAGCGGGCTGAAGCCGCGCGAGGAGCTGGCCCGGATCGCCACGATCGCCGACTCCCTGGCCAAGCGGCACGCCGCCGCCTTCCACGACCGCGTCTGCCCCCAGCTCGCGACCGAGGGCATCGAGATCGTCCGGTGGGACGACCTGGGCCGCGAGGAGCGCACGGAGCTGCGCAAGCTGTTCAGGGAGCGGATCAGGCCGGTGCTGACGCCGCTGGCGGTCGACCCGGCGCACCCGTTCCCCTACATCTCCGGGCTCAGCCTCAACCTGGCCGTGCTGGTGCGCAACCCGATCACCGACCACACCGTCTTCGCGCGGGTGAAGGTGCCCTCGCAGCTCCCCCGGTTCGTGCCGGCGTCGAAGGACCGGTTCGTGCCGCTGGAGGACGTCATCGCGGCGCACCTCGGCCAGCTCTTCAAGGGCATGGAGATCCTCCAGCACCACGTCTTCCGCGTCACCAGGAACGAAGACCTCGACGTCGACGAGGACGTCACCGAGAACCTCATGCAGGCGCTGGAGAAGGAGCTGCTCAAGCGGCGGTTCGGGCCGCCCGTGCGGCTGGAGGTCGAGGAGACGATCACGCCGGAGGTGCTGGCCCCGCTCATCGAGGAGCTGGAGCTGGCCCCGCACGAGATCTACCGGCTGCCCGGCCCGCTCGACCTGACCGGCCTGCACGCCATCGCCGACCTCGACCGCGGCGAGCTGAGCTTCCGCCCGTTCGTGCCGGCCGAGGTGATCAACGCCGAGGACGACCTCTTCTCCACCCTGCGCGAGCGCGACGTGCTGCTGCACCACCCGTACGACTCGTTCGCGACCAGCGTGCAGCGTTTCATCGAGGTGGCCGCGGCCGACCCGCGGGTGCTGGCGATCAAGCAGACCCTCTACCGGACCAGCGGCGAGTCGCCCATCGTCGACGCGCTGATCGACGCGGCCGAGGCGGGCAAGCAGGTCGTCGTGGTCGTGGAGATCAAGGCCCGTTTCGACGAGCACGCCAACATCTCCTGGGCCAGGAAGCTGGAGCGGGCCGGCTGCCACGTGGTCTACGGCGTGGTCGGCCTGAAGACCCACTGCAAGCTGGCCCTCGTCGTACGGCAGGAGCCCTCGGGCGAGCTGCGCCGCTACTGCCACATCGGCACCGGCAACTACAACCCCAAGACGGCCCGCCAGTACGAGGACTTCGGCCTGCTCACCGCCGACCCGCTGGTGGGCGAGGACGTCACCGACCTGTTCATCCACCTGACCGGCTACTCCAACCACTCGGCCTACCGCCGGCTGCTGGTCGCGCCGCACTCGATGCGCAGCGGCCTGCTGGCCAGGATCGACCGGGAGATCGCCCACCAGCAGGCGGGCCGCCCGGCGCGGATCAGGATCAAGACGAACTCGCTGGTGGACGAGCCGATCATCGACGCGCTCTACCGGGCGTCCAGGGCGGGGGTGCCGGTGGACCTGTGGGTGCGCGGTATCTGCATCCTTCGCCCAGGAATCCCCAATTTGTCAGAAAATATCCGCGTAAGGTCGGTTTTGGGGCGCTTTTTGGAGCACTCCCGCGTGTACGAGTTCGGCCTCGGCAGGCGTCCCGAGGTGTGGATCGGCAGCGCCGACCTGATGCGCAGGAACCTCGACCGGCGGGTCGAGGCCCTGGTCAAGGTGACCTCCCAGCAGCACAAGGCGTACCTGATCGAACTGATGGACCTGGCCATGGCCGACACCACGAACGCGTGGTGGCTCAACTCCGACGGCACCTGGATCCGCCACCAGGGCGAGGACCTGCAGAGCCATCTCGTCGGCACCAGGCGATGGAGGACCGTTGACGACTGACCTGCTCCGGGCCGCCGGAGCCGTGGTCTGGAGGGGCGCGGAGAGCGGACCCGAGGTGGCGGTGATCCACCGCCCGCGCTACGACGACTGGACCTTCCCCAAGGGCAAGCTGGAGAGCGGCGAGCACGTCATCGCCGCCGCCCTGCGCGAGGTCACCGAGGAGACCGGCCTGACGGTCGTCCTGGGCCGGGCCCTGCCGCCGATCCACTACCTCAGCGGCGGCCGGCTCAAGCGCGTCGACTACTGGACGGCGCGGGTCGCCTCCGACGCCGGCTTCGAGCCGGGCGACGAGGTCGACGGGCTGCGCTGGCTGCCCGTCGACCGGGCTCGCGAGCTGCTGACCTACGAGTGGGACGCCGGGCTGCTGCGCGCCCTGACCGCCGCGCCGCTCGCGACCGTGCCGCTGGTGCTCGTCCGGCACGCCACGGCCGGGTCCAGGAGCCGGTGGGACGGCGACGACGCGCTGCGCCCGCTGGACGACCACGGCGGCTCCCAGGCCGCCGCCCTGGCCACCGTGCTGCCCGCCTACCGGCCGGAGCTGCTGGTCAGCTCGCCCAGCCGGCGGTGCGTCCAGACGCTGGAGCCGTACGGGGGCGAGATCAGGACCGAGCCGCTGCTCAGCGAGGAGGGCCAGGACCCGCACAAGACGCCGGAACTGGTCGGCGACCTCGCCGTGCCCGCGGCCGTGTGCAGCCACGGCAAGGTCCTGCCGCACCTGATCCACGCGCTGAGCGGCAAGGACGTGCACCTGCGCAAGGGCGCGTTCGCGGTGCTGCACCGGGTCGGCGGGCACGTCGTCGGCGTGGAGCGCTACGCGACCTGACGGCTCACCAGGTGACCGGCAGACGGGCGAAGCCCTGGGTGATCCTGCCCTCGTTGCGCGGCAGCTCGGCGACCGGGACGGCCAGGCGCAGGCCGGGGAGACGCTGGAAGAGCCGGCTGAACACCGCCTCCAGCTCCACCCTGGCCAGGCTCGCGCCGATGCAGAACCGCGGGCCGTACCCGAAGGCGAGATGCGGGTCGGTCGGAGGACGGCCGATGACGAAGGTGTCGGGATCGGGATAGACCTGTTCGTCCCGGTTCGCCACGCCGGTATTGAGGACGACGGCCTCGCCGCGGCGGATCGTGCGGCCGTCGATCTCGATGTCCTCGTGGGCGTACCTGGGCAGGCCGTGCAGGCTCGGCGCGGCCATGCGCAGGATCTCCTCGACCGCGGCGGGCGCGAGCCCGGGATCCGACCGCAGCAGGTCGAGCTGGCCGGGGTTGGCCAGCAGCAGGAGCACGCCGTGGTCGATGCGGTTGACCGTGGTCTCGTGCCCGGCGAACAGCAGGCCGGCGGCCAGCTCGGCGATCTTGCCGTCGTCGTCCAGCTCGCCCGCCAGGTCCGACAGGACGTCCTCGGCCGGTTCGTGCCGTTTGCGGGCGATCAGCCCGGCCATGTAGGCGCTCAGCTCCGCCCGTGCCGCGACGCCGGCCGCCTCGTCCTGGAGGTCCGCCATGCGTGCGGACACGCCGCTGAAGTACTCCCTGTCCTCGTACGGGACGCCGAGCAGCCGGCAGATGACCAGCACGGGCAGCGGGAAGGAGAGCTCGGCGTGCAGGTCGGCCGGCGGCGTGAGCCCGGCCAGGCGGTCCAGCCGCTCCTCGACCAGGGCGCCGACCTCGCCGGCCAGCCGCCTCATCCGCCGGGCCGAGAAGGAGGGCGCGAACAGCCTGCGCAGGCGCTCGTGGTCGGCCTTCTCGGTGGCGGTCTCGCCCTGCGGCCCGCCGAGCAGGGCCGAGTTGGACACGCGCGGCGCCCGCTCGGGCTCGGGGTGGGAGCGTCCCAGCCGGCTGTCGCTGAACAGCCTGCGTGCCTGTTCGTAGCCGGTGACCAGCCAGACCTCGTCGCCCACCGAGGTGCGCACCCGCGCGATGCCCTCCTTCTCCCGCAGCTCCCGGTAGGCCGCCGGAACGTCGAGGGGGTCGCTGCGCGCGAAGGGTATTGCCGGAAGGTTCGTCATAGAACCTTCTTAACCGCCTTCACGCTTTCCGCCCAGACTCTGGGGAAATCGGCCTCGGCACGTTCGGCGGTGTTGCGTTCGATCCCGATCAGCAGCCCGTACGTGAAGGTGTCCTCGCCCGCCTGCCGGGCGCCCTCGGCCTCCTTGGCCAGCGTCTCCTGGGCGACCACGCCGTCCCGGTGCGCCCCCAGCACCTCCTGGACGTTCTCGGCCAGCTCGGCCAGCCTGGCCATGCCCTTGCCGAGGGTGGGTTCGAGGGCTTCGGCGGTGTATCGAGCGCGCTTGGCCGCCTTGCGGACGTCGTGCAGGGCGATCTCGCGGCGTCCGGCGTCCTCGGTGGCCTGGGCTGCCTCGTACGCCCTGGTCACGCGGTCCCAGCCGGCGGCGGCGAGGGCGGTGAGCTTGTCCTTCGCCGGCTTGGCGGCGGCCTTGCCCAGTTCGGGGGTGGCGATCAGGGCGTCGAGGGCGTCCAGGAGGGTGTAGTAGCGGTCGCCGCTGAGCGCGTCCTTGATGCGCCCGTACGCCTCCTGCTCGCGAACGCGCAGGTCCGCGCCGAGACGGGTCTGGATGGGACCGGTGACCAGCTCGGGGGCGAGGCCGGACAGCTCCCCGGCGAACCTGGCCCTGATCACCTCCAGGTCGCGGGCCTCGCCGAGCACCGTGCCGAGCCAGCGCAGTTCCTCCTGGACCTGTTCCGTGCCGGTCACCACCGACTTGAACGCCTTGAGCGCGCTGCGCAGCCTGCGCGAGGCCACCCGCATCTGGTGGACGGCGTCCTCCTCGGCCCTGCGCACCCGCGGATCCTGGCTGAGGAGGGCGGCGACCTGGCCCGCCAGGTAGTCGATGACGATCTCGCCCGCCGTGCCGGGCTCGGTGGCGGCCCTGGCGGGCGAGGCGGGTTCGAGGAGCCGGGCGAGCTTGCTGGCGCTGCCCGCGGGGGTCGCGCCCGCCTTGCGCAGCCGTTTGCCGACCTTGGCCAGCAGGTCGCGGCGGTCCTCGGCCAGCAGCTCGGCCTCGACCTCGCGCCACCGCAGCACCCTGCCGTCCCGGTGGACGGTGCCCTTCACCCGGTCGTCGGCGATCTCGACCAGCCGGGTGCCGCCGTCGTGCAGCAGGGTGACGCTGCGTCGGGTGTCGAGCTCGGCCACCACCTGGAGCTCCGCGCCCCTGGCGTAGGCCCGGACGAGTTCGGCCAGCTCCGGCGGCACGACCTTGGTGCTGCGGGTGAGCGGGCACGTGATCTCCTGACGCACGCCCCTGGCCTTGGGCAGCTTCAGGTGCCAGCCCGCGTCGTCGCCGCCGCGCCTGCGTCTGAGCGTGACGCCGCGCGCGGCCAGCCGCAGATCGGCCGTGTCGTAGTAGAGCGCCACGAGCTGATGACCGCGCGGGCCCGTGACCTGGGCCAGGCCGCTCAGGTCCGGGATCGTGTAGTCGGTCGGAACGTCGAACTTGTCCTCGATCTCGATGCCCACTGCACCTCACAAGTGTCCGATATCGGACCATGATGCCACCTGCAGGTGAACATCACACGGCCTGCAGGAGCTCGATCCGGTTGCCCACGGGGTCCGTGACGTAGATCCGGCGGTAGCCCGGGAAGAGGTCGTCGGGCACCGCGCCCGGGATCCTGGCGGCGTAGGCGTCGAGGTCCTCGACCAGGAACGCCGGGTGCGCCTTGCGGGCGGGCCTGAAGTCGTCCTCGATGCCGAGGTGGATCTCCACGCCGTCGCCGCGGAACCAGGCGCCGCCGCGTCTGGCCAGCTCCGGCGGCTTGGGGACCTCGCGCAGGCCGAGCACGTCGCCGTAGAAGGCGCGCAGCTCGGGCTCGCTGCCCTTGGGGGCGGCGAGTTGGACGTGGTGCAGGGCCTTGATCGTCATCTCTGGGTCTCCACAGGTCGTTTCTGGGCCCCGGTCATTTCTGAACCCTGGTCATTTCTGAGCCCCGGTCATTTCTGAGCCCCGGTCATTTCTGGGCCACCACGAAGATTCGGCGGAAGGGGAAGGGGGTGCCGTAGCTTCTGGCCGGGTAGGCCTCGGCGAGCGGCCCGGCCAGGTCGGCCTTGAACCGCCGCTGCTCCGCCGGGTCGAGCCGGTCGAGGATCGGGCGCAGGGCCGTGCCGGAGACCCAGTCGAGGACCGGGTTCTCGCCCTGGAGCAGGTGCACGTACGTGGTCTCCCAGGCGTCCACCTGGCAGCCGCCGTCGTTGAGGAAGTCGAGATACTGGATCGGGTCGTCCACCGGGTTGGTCCTGTTGAGGTCGCTGAGCCGGTCGGACCAGGTGCGGGAGGCGCAGAGCTCGCGGATGGCGACGTGGCTCGGGGCGTCGAAGTTGCCCGGCACCTGGAAGGCCAGCCAGCCGCCGGGGGCCAGCTCCTCCAGCCAGTGTTCGAGCACGCCGTGATGGGAGGGCACCCACTGCAGGACGGCGTTGGAGACGATCACGTCCATGGGGCGGTCGGGGTGCCAGGTGTCGACGTCGGCCACGGCGAAATGCACCGAGCCGGTGAGCTTGCGAGCCTTGCTGATCATCGCGGGCGAGGCGTCGAAGCCCTCGACGGTGGCGTCCGGCCAGCGTTCGGCCAGCATGACGGTGAGTTCGCCGCTGCCGCAGCCCGCGTCCACGACATAATCGGGAGCCACCGCACCGACTCTGGATATCAGCTCGATGAACGGCCGCGACCGCTCGTCGGCGTAGACGGCGTAGGTCACCGGGTCCCAGATATCTCTTGACATAGAGATAATTGATATCGAGAGAGATATCTCGATGTCAAGACAGTAGACTCTGTGTCATGACGCCACAGGATGACGAGGTCGACCGGCTGGTCGCGGCATGGCGGATCGAGCGGCCCGATCTCGACGTCGAGCCCCTCCAGGTCCTCTCCAGGGTGTCACGGCTGGCCAAACATCTCGACCGCGCCAGGCGGGCGGCGTTCGCCGAACATGATCTGGAACCTTGGGAGTTCGACGTGCTCACCGCGTTGCGGCGGGCCGGTAAGCCGTACGAGCTGAGCCCCGGGGCCCTGCTGCGGGCCACATTGGTGACGTCCGGGACGATGACCAACCGCATCGACCGGCTCGCGCAGGCGGGTCTGGTGCGGCGGCGGCCCGACCCCGAGGACCGGCGCGGCGTGCTGGTGTCGCTGACGGACACGGGGGTGGCGCGGGTGGACGCGGCGTTCGCCGACCTGCTGCGGCGTGAGCGCGACCTGCTCTCCGGCCTCCAACTCGCCGACCAGCGTTCCCTCGCCGCCCTCCTCCGCCTGCTCCTCGCCCCCTTCGACTCCCCCCAATAACCCCTCTACGAGGTTTTACGCACGCTCTTCCAGCGGGCGCGGCGGCGCGCGGCCCCTTCTTCGGGGGCCTCAGGGCCACGGCCGCCCGGCGACGGTTCCAGCAGTGGCGGCGGCGGCCGGTTGTGTGCGACTCTGTTCCACTGCGGTTCTGCTCTGCTGGGGGTACCGCGGTTCTGCTGGGGTGCTGCGGTTCCGCTCTCCTGAGGGTTTCTCATGCGGGGCTCTCATGCGGTTCCGTCGTTGCGCGGGGCCCTGGGCCCGCTGACGTCGGCGGGCGTCCGTCCGGGGCGGGTCGGTGGTACTGGTCTCGAAGGACCTCGCCGACCTGTGGCGGAGGCCACCACGTCGGCCACTGCCTTGCGACCCGCACCGGCGACGGCTCCAGGCCGGTCCGCCGACGCCGCCTCTCCGGCGGCCGTCGAACCGGCGGGAACCCTCGCGTGCGAGACCGTAGCTGGGGTTAGTCGCCGAGGCGATCGGCCACTTCGAGCCATTCCGCCTCGACGGTGTCCTTCTGAGACAGGACGTCGCGGAGCTGGGCGTCGAGGGAGCCCAGCTTGGCGTAGTCGCTGGCGGCTTCGGCCATGGCGGCGTGGAGGCGGGCCTCCTGGTCGCCGAGCTTGTCGAGCTGGCGTTCCAGGCGGTTGAGTTCCTTGCGGAGCTCGCGTTCCTCCTTGGCCGACAGCCCGGTCTCCGGCTGCGCGCCGGACGACGCCGCGACCGGGGCCGGAGCACCGGAGGCCGGGGCAGGCGCGCTGCCGATGCGGGCGGTCACCGCCGTGCCGGCGCTGCGGCGTTCGAGGTATTCGTCGACCCCGCCCGGCAGCAGCACGAGCTTGCCGTCACCCAGCAGGGCCACGCACCGGTCGGTCACCCGCTCCAGGAAGTAGCGGTCGTGACTCACCAGGATCAGCGTGCCCGGCCAGCCGTCCAGCAGGTCTTCGAGCTCGTTGAGCGTCTCGATGTCGAGGTCGTTGGTGGGCTCGTCGAGGAGCAGCACGTTGGGGTCGTCCATCAGCAGGCGCAGCAGCTGCAGCCGCCGCCGCTCGCCGCCGGACAGGTCGCCGATGACCTTCCACTGCGCGTCGCCCTTGAAGCCCAGACGCTCCAGCAACTGGGACGCCGTCCACTCCCGCTTGCCCAGCTGGAGGTACTTGCGGATCTCCTCCACCGACTCCAGCACCCGCCGCGACGGGTCGAGCTCGGTCAGCTCCTGGGACAGATGCGCCAGACGTACGGTCTTGCCCCGGATCACCCGGCCCGAGTCCGGCCGGACGCCGTCGGCGAGCAACCGCAGCACCGACGACTTCCCTGACCCGTTGACGCCGATCAGGCCGATCCTGTCGCCCGGCCCGAACTGCCACGTGCAGTGATCGAGCACCAGCGGCCCGTCGCCGGGGCCGCCCGCGTGCAGGGTGACGTCTTCCAGGTCGTAGACGGTCTTGCCGAGCCTGGCCGCGGCGAACCGCATCAGCTCGACGGTCTCCCGCGCCGGCGGCTCGTTCGCGATCAGGGCCTGCGCGGCGTCAATCCGGAACTTCGGCTTGGACGTGCGGGCGGGCGGACCGCGCCGCAGCCAGGCGATCTCCTTGCGCATGAGGTTCTGGCGGCGTTCCTCGGCCGCCTGGGCGATGCGCGCCCGCTCGGCCTTGGCCAGCACGTACGCGGCGTAGCCGCCCTCGTAGCGCTCGACCCGGCCGTCGACGACCTCCCACGTGCGGGTGGAGACGGCGTCGAGGAACCAGCGGTCGTGGGTCACGACCAGCAGGGCGCTCTTCCTGGTCGCCAGGTGGGCGGCGAGCCAGGCGATCGCCTCGATGTCGAGGTGGTTGGTGGGCTCGTCGAGCATGACCAGGTCGTGGTCGTCGATGAGCAGACGGGCCAGCGCCGTACGCCTGCGCTCGCCGCCGGACAGCGCGGCGGCCTTGGCGCTGAGGTCGAGGTCGCCGATCAGGTTCGCCAGGATCTCGCGGACCTGCTGGTCACCTGCCCATTCGTGCTCAGCCCTGTCCCCAAGGACGAGCTGGGTCACGGTGGCCTCGGGGTCGAGGGTGTCCTGCTGGGACAGGAACCCGACCCGCAGCCCGCGCGTGTGGGTGACCCGGCCGCTGTCGGGACGCACGTCACCGGCGATGACCGACATCAGGGTCGTCTTACCGCCCCCGTTGCGGCCGACGACGCCGATGCGCTCCCCGGCCTCGATGCCCAGGGAGACGTCGCTGAGGAGCGGCTTGGGCCCGTAGGCGTGGGAGACCGACTCAAGGTTGACCAGATTCATGACGTGTCCAGGGTATCGGTCCCCTCAACCGCTTCCCGACGCCCACGACGTCCTTTGATCGTCTACGGGCCAGGGATTGCCGGACCGAATGCCCACCATGAGCGCCCGGCTCACGTCCATCTCCTGTAGGCGACGAAACGTTGGCCTCTCCCACGGTGGGCAGGCGCACGCGATGCCGGGCGCCCCCCTCACACCGCCCGTCCGTGATCAGCAGGTCCGTACGAGCCCCCGAACCCGATATCCGTGCCCCCACCGCTGCTCAGATCCGGGTGCTGGCGGCTGAGGCGCGGATAATGACGGCACCGCCACAAGAACGTTCGCCAGCCTTCCACCCCAACCCCCACCGACCGCCGCCTCACCAAGCACCGCAAACCAGCGCCTCAGACCGTTGCATCAGGCACCGACGGCACCGCCTGGGCCTGGGGCGAGCGGGCCACGCGGACGACACCCGGCAGCCATTGCCGTAGGCCGCAACGTCGGGCCACTGGGCCAGCCTGCCTTGCGCACCCAACGTGACGGGCTCAACGTGACGGGCTCAGCGCAACGGGCTCAGCGCGACAGGGTCGCATGCTTGGGCCAGCGTGACTGGCTGCGCGTGACGGCTGCTGTCGTGCCGCACCGGCCGTGGCAGGTCCGTCGCGCCATACCCAGCGGGACGGCCCCAACGGACGGCCCCAGCGGGGCGGCCAGCAGGGCGGCCCATGCGGGGCTGGCGTGGCGGGGGTCATCGGCGGCGCTGGGGGTGGCGCCAGGGGGTTAGAGCAGGGTGGCGCCGGTTACGGGGCCGTGGGCGGCGACCGTGGTGGTGGCGGCGCCTGTGGCGGTGAGGCTGTTGGCGAGGTCGCGGGCGTGGGTGGCGTCGATGGCCAGGAAGGCGCACGTGGGGCCGGAGCCGGAGACGATCGCGCCCAGCGCGCCGTGCTGGCGCCCGCTGTCGAGGGTCGTGGCGAGCTCGGGACGCAGGGCCAGGGCGGCGGCCTGGAGGTCGTTGCTCAGGTGGGCGCCCAGGGCGTACGCGTCGCCGGTGCCGAGGGCCTCGATGAGCGGGGCGTCGAGCTCGGGCCAGGGTACGCGGGCGTTCGAAGCCTCGCGCTGGCGGTCGCACTCCGCGTAGACCTTGGCGGTCGAGAGGCCGCCGTCGGCCAGCGCGAACACCCAGTGGAACGTGCCGCCCGTGGGCAGCTCGCTGAGCTGCTCGCCGCGGCCGGTGCCGACCGCCGTGCCGCCGAGCAGCGAGAACGGTACGTCGCTCCCCAGGTCTCCGGCGATCTCCATGAGGTCCTCGAAGGGCAGGCCGAGCCCCCAGAGCTCGTTGCAGGCCACGAGAGCCCCCGCCGCGTCGGCGCTGCCGCCCGCCATGCCGCCGGCGACCGGGATGGCCTTCTCGATGATCAGATCGGCGCCGTAAGAGCGACCCGCGTGCTTGGCGAGGGCGCGGGCGGCGCGGATGGCGAGGTTGTCGTCGTCGACGGGCACCTGGTCGGACCATCTGCCGTTGACCGTGACGGTGATCGACTCGGCCTCCTTCGCGACCACCTCATCGAAGATCGACACTGCGTGGAAGACATTGACCAGGTCGTGGTAGCCATCTTCCCGGAGCGGGCCGACTGAAAGCTGCACGTTGACCTTCGCGGGCACACGTACGGTCACCGAACTCATCGATCTTCTGCCACTTTCATCGCTTGCCGGGGTCAAGGACACTCGATGTTATCGGGGTGGGGTGCGCTGACATGCGGTTCTCGGAATTAGACGTGTGAGATGACCGACTGCGGGCCACACAGAGTGAGGTTCGTCCTCCTTTCGGCCGATCAGGTGGTCATACGCCGACATTGCCGTCTTTCTGCCACCGCCTTCTCTTCGGGCCGACCTTCTCTCCGGAACGGCGCCTTGCCCTCTCTGGGCGCCGCCGATGGCCCGGACCGCACCGGGGAAGCCGCTTCGGTGGCGTCGCGGCCATTGTGGGCGGTGGTGCAACAGGCGGGCTGGTGCCGGACATTTACCACTGTGTCCGGCACCTTTCGCTAGGAGAACTTGTGACACAGCGAGATCGCTTCGAGGCGGTCTACGACACGTACTACCCGGCGATACAGCAGTACGCCGCCCGCCGCACCAGCTCGCCTGAGGACACGGCCGACGTGCTCGCCGAGACGTTCCTCATCGCGTGGCGGCGGATCGCCGACGTCCCCCAGGGGGATAAGGCGTTGCTGTGGCTGTACGGCGTGGCCCGGCGGGTGCTGGCCAACCAGCAGCGCGGCGCCTCGCGGCGGGCTGTGCTGGCCGAACGCCTCCGTGACGAACTGGCCGCCGCCCGGACGGTGACGCCGGTTGAGCTCGACCACGTGCGCAGGGCGTTCGACGAACTACCCGAACGGGACCGCGAGGTACTGGCGCTGGCGTGCTGGGAGGGGCTGAGCGGCGAGCAGATCGCCCAGGTCATGGGATGTACGGCGATCGCCGCCCGTACCCGGTTGCATCGTGCGCGCAGACGGCTGGCGGCGCTGCTGGAGCGGCAGCCGTCCCGGACGATGGTGATGAGGAAGGCATGAACGACATAGACGCTCTGGTGAAGGCCATCGATCCCGCTCCGCAGGCGCTTCCTCAGGGATCCGGCGCGCGCGAGCTGCGCGACGCGATCATGGCGGCCGAGCCGCGACGGGCACGCCGCCTGCCGCTCCTCCGTCTCCCGCTTCTTCGGCTCTTGCGCACCCGCCTGCCGCTGCTCCGTCTCTCGCTGTCTCCTCTCTCGCTCATCCGCATGCCACTTCCCCGCCCGTCGCTCATCCGCCTCCCAAGCCGGACGCGCGTACCGGTCGTCGATGTCGTGCGTGCAGCGCAGGAGCCGCGTCTCCCCCATCTGCGGGTTCTCTGGGCGCCGGTGGCGACGGCTGTGGTCGTCGCCTTGGTCGTCACGCTGGTCACGAGCTTGACCGCTGCTCCGCCCGTGCTCACGCCGTCGAGGCGCAACCAGGAGTTGTACGACCTCGCTGACAGGATCGAGAAGTTGCCTGCAAGCAGCGGCGCGTACTGGCGCGATGTTCGGATCGAGGGCAACGCCTGGTCGGCCGGCGGCGGGTACACGGTCATGGTGGCCGAGCGCCGGGAGACCTGGCAGCCGCGCGACCCCACCGACGTGATGATCAGGCAATGGTCGCCGGCCATCGCCCGCCCGGCCACGGCCGCGGACGAACGTGCCTGGCGCGCTTCCGGGGCCCCCGCCCAGGTGGCTGGCCCTTGCTTTGGCGGCGGCAAAACGTCGTGCCGTCCGGTACCGATGAGCAATGGGGACGTCGCGGGCGGGCTGCCGTCGGCTCGTGGCGGCGAGGCCAAGTCGATCATCGGTGTGGACGGTTCTAAGGGTTGCGTGTACAGCGCGGGGCTGGAACCTAGCGGGGTTTATCCGGATAGGACGGTCGCCGAGTTCACCATGGCGGACTTGTCCGTGTTCCCTGCTCGCCCTGACGAACTGATGAGGCGGCTGCACGTCTACCACGAGCTCTCGACGGCGCGCGGGTTCGCCCAGTCCTTCCAGGAGTTTCTGCCCGTCACCATGAACCTTCTGGCCATGCCGCTCGGCCCGGCCCAACGTGCGGCGGTCATCCGGGTGCTGGCCGGGTTGCCGTCCACCAAGGTGGTCGGCACGGTCGGGGACCCGCTGGGCAGAGCCGGGCTTTCGGTGGACCTCGGCGGCACCGGGAGCCAACTGCTGTCGCCGGGCAGGACGGTGACCGTCCGCGACAGGCACATCCTCGATCCCGTGACGGGGCAGTTGCTCGCATCGGTCTCCTACGCGGCTCGTACGGCTGCGGGGGCAAGGGAGGGCGAGGTCATGAGCTATCGGGCACGCGGCTCCGAATCCGGCTGGACCGGCCCGCCGGCTCCGGCGGCCAGGGGGTGCAAGCGGGACAGATGACCGGGCCTGGAGTGGGGGTGTCGCGTCGGCCTCCTTGGTCTGATGCCGGGAACGTTCGGGGTCAAGAGTGCTCATGGCGCATCACCATCCACTTGTGAGCCGAACGTACGGGATACGGGCGAGGCGGAACTGGGCGGCGTCGGGCACGGGGTGCCCACCGTCCAGGACGACGGCCGGGGGCTCCTATGCAGGACTCGTCGATCTGGTTCACCAGGGTTTGTGGTGGTCGGCATGGGTTCGTCCTTGGGATGCTGAGAGGACTGCTTGAGGTGGAGGTGCTCGTGTCCGAGGTGACGGTTGTCGAGGTGCCGCAGTGGCGGGGGTCCGGGGCTCGTACGGCTGAGCGGCTGCGGGAGGGGGCCCGGCTGGTTGCGGAGATGGTGGACGCGGATCGTCGGATTCAGGTCGAGGTCGATGACGATGATCTGGTGGTCACTGCTTCCAGGGTTCGGGCTGCGGTCGTCGAGGCTGGGTGGGACGGGCTTCTGGTCACCGCGGGTGGGGACTGCGGTGTCGAACTGGAGCCGGTGGCGGCGGCGCGGCAGAGGTTCGGGGATGGGCTGGTCGTCGTCTGGTTCGATGCGCATGGGGATCTGAACACGCCGGAGTCGTCGCCGTCGGGGGCCTTTCATGGCATGGTCCTGAGAGCCTTGACCGGTGAAGGGCCTGACGGGCTGGTGGCCGGGCAGCCGGTCGGGGCCGGGCAGGTCGTGCTGGCGGGGGTGCGTGATCTGGATCCGGCCGAGGTCGCGTTCGTCGAGGCTCGGGGGGTGCGGTGGGTGCGGGCGGCTGATGCAGAGGCTCTGGTCGAGGCTGTCGGTACTGCGGCTGCGGCGGGGGGTGGCGAGCGAACGGCTGTTTATGTGCATGTCGACTTCGATGTGCTTGACCCGCAGATCTTCGGGAGCGTGGGGTCTCCTACGCCTGAGGGGTTCCGGCCTGAGGAGCTTCTGGAGCTGGTGAGGGCCATTACGGAGCGGTTCGAGGTGGTGGGGTTGGGGCTCATGGAGTATGAGCCGGCGGGGGCTGAGGATCAGGCGTTGCTCACGTCGGTGGTGAAGGAGTTGGTGGCGGTCTGCGCCGGGCGGTAGGTGGCGTTCGCGGTGGAGTGGTCCTCCTGGGTGCTGGCCGGGGCGGGCGCTCGCCTGTGGTGCTGGTCAGGGTGAGTGGCAGTCCCTTGTGGTGCCGGTCAGGGTGAGCGGTGGACTCTCGCGGTGCTGGTCAGGGTGAACGGCCGTCGCCTGTAGTGCTGATCGGGTGGACGGTGGGTGCTCTCAGGTGATGAGTAGGCGTCCATGGTGGGTGGCCGCCTGTCGGAGAGTGCGTCGTCAGCAGTTGGTGGGCGCCTGGGGCGGCGGGCGCCCTGGTTGACGGGCGGCCGGGGTTGGTGGACGTCCGGGGTTGGTGGACGTCCGGGGTTGGTGGACGTCCGGGTTGGTGAGCGTTGACGAGTGGTGGGCGTTTGGGGCTGGGTGTTCCTTGCGCTGAGGGTGTGGTGGTGTCAGGCGGGGCGGATGGTTCCTCGGTAGGCGGTTCGGTAGTAGGCGGAGTTCAGGAAGTTGGTTCTTCGTACTACGTCGCCGGTTCGGGGGGCGTGGATCATGATGTTGTCGCCCAGGTAGAGCGCTACGTGGGTCGGGTCGCCCGGGCCGCCGAAGAAGAGGAGGTCGCCCTTGCGCCTGGCGGCGAGGGGGACTCTGCGGCCCTGGCGGAACTGGGTGCCGGTGTAGTGGGCGAGCCTTACTCCGGCCTTGGACCAGGCGTAGAGGGTGAGGCCGCTGCAGTCGAAGCCTCTTGTGTTCGCGCCGGTGCCGACTCCGATGGTGGGGCCTGTTGAGGAGCCGCCGCCCCAGGAGAACGAGACGCCCAGCTGGGTGAGGGCTGCCGCGGCTGCGATTTCGCCCTTGTGCTTCGGGCGCTTTCTGGGTTTCTTCGGCTTCGGTTTCTTGGGGTGGTGGGGGGCCGGGCAGCGCGTGGTGGCGGTTGCTGCGGCGCCGGCGGCGGGGATGGTGATGGTGGCCCTGAGGCATGGAGGGGGGGTGGCTCTGGCGAGGGTGGGGTGGGCTCCTGTGACGGTCAGGAGGCCGCTGCTGAGGATGACCGACAGTTGGGTGATGTGGTGGCGGGTGTTCATCAGTGGCTCCTTCGTCGTGATGAGGGACGGGAGCCAGGATCACGTGGGTGAAGCGGGGGCGGAGGGGCCGAACGGGGTTCTGTGGATGGGTGGGTGTTGAGCGTCTTGGGTTGTGGACAGCCACCCGGTGTCGGGGTCTCGTGCGAGCACGCGTGAATGTAGGCCAGGCGTGCGCCTGCGCGGAAGGGTGGGTGCGCGCCTACGCGAAGGGGCGGGGGCGTGCCTGCGTGGAAGGGCGGGGGCGTGCGGGGGCTGTGCGGGTTGGCCGCGCCGACGCGAGGCGGACGTCCCGAGGCCGCATGTGACGGGAGGCGAGGCGCCTGGGGGTGTGCGGGCGTCACGGGACGCCAAAAGCCCTGGGGGGTGGAGGTGGGGCGCTGGGGGCGGGGCGCTGGGGGCGGGGCTTGGGTTCTTCGAGGGCGCCTGGGTCAGGGCTTTTGTTCGGCTATTCGGGCGAAGGAGTCGATGGCGAGTTGTTCGCCTCTGGCCGAGGGGTCCACGCCGGCGGCTCTCAGTGCCGTTTCCGCCTGGGCCGGGCTGCCGGCCCAGGACGCCAGGGCGGCCCTCAGGGTCTTGCGGCGCTGGGCGAAGGCGGCGTCCACGACGGCGAAGACCTCTTCCCTGGTGGCCGTGGTGGCGGGCGGTTCGCGGCGGGTCAGGGAGACCAGGCCGGAGTCGACGTTGGGGACGGGCCAGAACACCGTACGGCCGACCGGGCCCGCCCGGCGTACGTCGGCGTACCAGGCGGCCTTGACCGACGGCACGCCGTACACCTTGGAGCCGGGACCGGCGGCGAGGCGGTCGGCCACCTCCAGTTGCACCATGATCAGGCCCTTGCGCAGCGAGGGCAGCGTCTCCAGGAGGTGGAGCACCACGGGGACGGCCACGTTGTACGGGAGGTTGGCCACCAGGGCCGTGGGGTCGTGACCGGCGAGGTCGTCGAGGGAGATCCTCATGGCGTCGGCGTTGACGACCGTCAGCCGGTCGGACGGGCCGCGCTCGGCGACGGTGAGAGGCAGTTGGGTGGCCAGGACCGGGTCGATCTCGACGGCCACCACGTGCGCGGCCTCGGGCAGGAGCGCCAGGGTGAGCGAGCCGAGGCCGGGCCCGACCTCGATGACCACGTCGTCGGCCGACAGGTCGGCCACGCGGACGATGCGCCGGACGGTCCCCGCGTCGATCACAAAGTTCTGGCCTAGCTTTTTCGTGGGGCGAAGATCTAGCTTGTTCGCCAAAATACGTATTTCTGCAGGGCCCAACAGCCTCATCATCCAACCAGTCTCCCGCATCGAAGAACCTGCGATGGCGGATGGGGGAGACCTAAGGAGAGGATGGCGTGGAACAGGAAGGGACGTCCCTGATGGAGCCAACGGGCGCCGCGCCGCTCCGTCCGACCGATCTGCGGGAGATCGGGCCCTACCGCCTGCTCGGACGACTCGGCGAAGGCGGCATGGGGACCGTCTTCCTCGCCAGGGCCCCGACGGGGCGGTTCGTCGCGCTCAAGGTGGTGAAGGCGGAGTTCGCCAACCAGGAGGGGTTCGCCGCCCGCTTCCACGCCGAGGTGGACAACGCGCGCCGGGTGGCGTCGTTCTGCACCGCTCAGGTGCTCGACAACGGCAACACCGGGGACGGACGTCCTTACATGGTGACCGAGTACATCGCGGGCACTCCCCTTTCCGACCAGATCGTGACTTTCGGGGCACTCGACCCGGGACCGCTGCACGGCGTGGCGCTGGGGGTCGCCGCGGCGCTGGCGGCGATCCACGTGGCCGGGCTGGTGCACCGGGATCTGAAGCCGGCGAACGTCATCCTGTCGCTGTCCGGGCCGCGGGTGATCGACTTCGGGATCGCCAGGGCGCTGGACCGGGAGACCGGGTTCACGCTCTCCGGGGAACTGCTGGGCAGCCCTGGGTGGTGGGCTCCCGAGCAGGTGCGGGGTGAGCTGGTGTCCCCGGCGGCGGACGTCTTCGCCTGGGGGTGCCTGGTGGCGTACGCGGGCAACGGGCGGCATCCGTTCGGGCGGGGCGATCCCATCACGATGGCGACCCGCGTGCTGAACACGCCGCCCGAGCTCGGCGCGCTTCCCGCGCCGCTCAACGAGCTGGTACGCCGTGCCACCGCCATGGATCCCGCCCATAGGCCCACGGCCCAGGAGCTTCTGATCGCCTTGGTGGGTGGGAGCAGTCCGGCTATCTCCGACAATCCGCCCACGTTGGTCGCCACGGAGATGCTGACCGACTGGGAGCCGCCGCAGAACGTCGTGGACGAGCCGGACGTCACGGCCACGTTCACGACCCCGCCGCCGAGCGACGCGACGGGCGCGCGCAACCCCGGCCCCGGGGACGCCGCGGGCCCGGGAGCGGGGGCGGGGCGGCCGAAGGTGCCCGGGGCGTTCGGGGCCGACGCCGGGCCCGATGTTCGGAACGCTGCCGGAGGGGCCGCCGGCTTAGCGGGCGGGCAGGCGGGGGCGCGGCAGGCGTCCCCCGACGAGCTGGCGCGGCGCGAGGAGCAGGCCGCCCGCGAGGAGCTGGCCCGCTGGGAGGCCGAGGCGCAGGCCCGCCGCCAGGAGCAGGAGCGCCAGCTTGAGCAGGCCCGCCAGCTGGCACGCAGGCAGTCCGCCTCGGGCGGGCAACCGGCACGGCCCCGGCCGACCACCGAGCCGCGGCCCCCCTACGAGTCGCGGCCCCCCGACGAGTACCGGCCAACCGCCGAGTCACGGCCCCCCACCGAGTCCCGTTCGACCACCGAGTCCCGGCCGACCACCGACACCCGGCCCGCCACCGATTCCCAACCCTTCACCGGCCCCCGCCCCACCGCCGAGCGACGATCCAGCGCCGAGCGTCGATCCGCCGCTGAGCATCGATCCGCCGCCGGCTCCCGAGCGGTCGCCGGGGCCCGGAGCGACGAGGGTACGGGCCCGGGCGCCCTGACGTACGCCCCCGACGAACCGGACACTCTAGGCGGCACCCGCACGAAGGGCACCCGCTGGCTGATCGCCGCCGCGGCCGCCGTCCTGGCGATCGTGGTCACCGTCACCGTCCTGATCGTGAACTCCGGCCGCAGCCCCTCCTCCGTCGCCACCTCCAACAGCCCCTCCAGGGCCGTGACGAACCCACGTTCGGGCGACGTGGGCCGCAGGCTCGCGCTGGGCGGGAACTTCGACGACCCGGTCGTGGTCGTGCCGGAGGCGCCGGAGTGCGGGTTGACGGAGTTCGAGGGGCAAACCACCACGAAGGGGCAGCTCTGCGTGGTCCACTGGACCGTGATCAATCCAGGCGGTGAACGCCGCCGGCTCGTCCGGCCGGTCGTCACCATGGTCGACGACAAGGGCGGCGAGCACGGCCCCGCCCCGGTCACCCTGCCCCCGGCCCTCCAGCCGGGCGGGCGGGTGGACGGCGCCTTCGTGTTCGACCTGGCGCCTTATCGCAAGCCCGTGAAGATGTCCGCGACCATGCTGGAGAACGGCCGACAGATCGAGGTCGCCCTGTGAGCCCCGTCCGAACGCTTTCCGCCGGCGCTTCCAAGGCGGTGGCGATGGCCGTCCTGCTCGCCACCGGCGGCATCCTGTCACCGGCGCCCGCCGCCGCGGCGGCGGTGGCCTGCGCCGGAGCCGCCGACTTCGACGGTGACGGCGCGGACGACGTGGCCGTGGGCGACCCGTTCGGCGACGGGCAGAAGGGGTCGGTCCACCTGCTGTCGGGCGCCAAGGTGACCCCCGTCGCCGTGCCGGGGCCGGTCAAGGGGGACGGGCTGGGCTGGTCCGTACGGCTGGCCGACGTCAACGGCGACTCCTGCGCCGACCTGCTGATCGGCGCCCCCTTCGCGGACGTGGACGGCGAGCAGGACGCGGGCAGCGTCTACGTCGTCTACGGCGGCAAGGCCGCGCCTCCGCAACGCCTGACCGCCCCGCAGCCGCAGCGGTTCGCGCACTTCGGCTGGTCGCTGGCGGCCAGGGGCGGCCTGACGGTGATCGGCGCGCCCTACGAGGACGACGGCCAGATCGAGGACGCCGGCGCCGTCTACGTGCGCCAGGGCTCGGGCGCGCTGCGTCGGATCAGCCAGGAGACCGTGGACGTGCGCGGCAACAGCGAGGTCGGCGACCAGTTCGGCTGGTCGCTGGCGATCGGGCCGCGCAACGGCCTGGTCGTGGGCGTCCCGTACGAGAACGACGACGGCGCGGGACGGCAGGTCCAGGCCGGCAAGATCGACTCAGGGTCGGTGGTCTTCATCGACGACGTGCTGGCTCCCCGGATCGTGAGCCTCAAGCTCGACTCCCCCACCAAGGCCTCCGGCGACCGGTACGGCTACGCGGTCGCCTACGCCGAGGGCAACGGTTACGCGGTCAGCGCGCCCGGCCCCGGCTACGTGCAGCTCCTCGACCCGGCCAGGAAGCAGACGAGGATGCTGAAGCAGGGCGGCAGGCAGGCGTTCGGCTTCTCGATGGCCGCCTCCTCGGACGGCAGGCTGGCCGTCGGCGCGCCCTATGGCGGCGGCGTCCAGGTGTTCTCGTGGAAGAACCCGGCCGACGACCGGAAGCTCGCGACGGCCGAGGGGCTGTTCGGCTGGTCGGTGGCCTTCAGCGGGAACAAGCTCTTCGTGGGCCAGCCGGACGGGCCGCCGTACGGGAAGGTCGCGGTGGCGCCGCGCAACGCCGACGACGTGCAGTCGGTACAACCCCCCAAGGGCACCGACTTCGGCACCGCACTGGCCGGCTGAACGAACCGGGCCCGGAGGGGGCCCGGACAAGGTGGCGTCAGGTGAACAGGCGGTCGCCGCAGTTGGGCCACTGGGTCTGCCACCGGCCGCCGACCCGCTGGTAGAGCAGCTGTGCCCGGTAGGTCTGCTCCTCCTCGGGCCAGGCGCTCGGCAGGCCGACGCCGCCGACCGCCTGCCACATGGCCAGGCTGAACTGGTACATCCCGTAGTAGGGCCCGTCGGGGTTGTACGCCTGGGGGTCGCCGCGCGCCACGCAGTCGGCCAGCGCCTGCCAGTCGAGCCGGGTCACCTCCCACGGGATCTGTACGGCTCGCGGCGGCATGACCGTGATGACCGTCCCGTCCTCGGGGAAGCTGTCGAGCGGCGGGCGCACCAAGGACCCGCGCCGGACGACGACGCGCTCCTGCCTGAGCACCTGCCGGACGGTACGCGCCGTGGTGCGCGCGGCGAGCCGGGTGGCGCCGGCGACCACGTAGACCCTGCGCTCGGTGTATGCCGTGAGCGACATTCCCGACAGCGGCACCGGACGGCCGGGCGGCGCGGACAGGCTGCCGGCCGCCGCCTCCACGTCGAGCTCGGCCAGGGCGTCCCGGACGTTGGTGGCGGTGACCAGGTGGGTCGTGGTGTGGCCGTCGAGGGTCAGCGTGATCAGGCGGGCGTGGCGCACCTCGATGGTGGAGCCGTCGGCGATGCCCTCGCTCAGGGCGGGACGCACGACGTCGCCCTGCCCCACGGACACGCCCGCCTCGCCGAGCGCGTCGGCCACCCGCGCGGCGAAGCCGCGGATCGCCACCGGCGTGCCGTCGACGACCACGACGACGTCCTTGACCAGGTACGAGGCCGCGACCAGCAGGCCGGCGGCCAGCGTACCCACGACGCACACCACCGGCGTCCACGGAGAACGCCAGGGGATCCGCGGACGCGGCGCACGCCTCCTGCCTCGCACGAACCACCTCCGGAAACGGCCAGGGACCGCCCGAACGCTAGCGGCGGCGACGCGCCCGCCTCCACCGCTTCACGAAAAGCCGAACCGAAAGATGGTCACCACTCGCCGAAGACCGTGACTCCGTTGGTGCTGATCGCCGCGCACAACTCGTCCGGATGGACACCCTTGACCTCGGCGAGGCAGCGCAGGGTGAGCGGGATGAGGTAGGGGGCGTTGGGCTTGCCCCGGTACGGAACCGGCGGCAGGTAGGGGGCGTCGGTCTCGACGAGCATGAGCTCCATGGGGGCCACGGCGGCGGCCTCGCGCAGGTAGCCGGCGTTCTTGTAGGTGACGGGCCCGGAGAAGGACATGAAATATCCGGCTTCCGCGCACTTTTTCGCCATTTCGGCGTCGCCTGAGTAGCTGTGGAACACCACCTTGTCCGGCGCGCCCTGCTCGGCCAGCACCCTCAGGACGTCGTCATGCGCGTCCCGGTCGTGGATGACCAGCGCCTTGCCGGTGCGCTTGGCGATCTCGATGTGCGCGCGGAAGCTCGCGTGCTGGTCGTCCTTGCTCGCCCAGTCGCGGAAGTAGTCGAGGCCGGTCTCCCCCACCGCGCGGACGTCGGCCTGTCCGGCCAGCGACTCGATCTCGGCCAGCACCTCGGGGGTCGCCTCGTGCGCCTCGTTGGGGTGGATGGCGACCCCGGCGTACACGCCTTCCTGCTCGGCCGCCACCTCGGCGTTCCAGCGCGAGGAGGGCAGGTCGTACCCGATGGTGACCAGCCTGGTCACGCCGACCTCGCGGGCGTCCCGCAGGATGGACCGTACGGTGGCCGCCGCCGCCTGCGCGGCCTGGGCCACCGGGTCGCCCGAGGACGCCTGCCTGTTGCCGACCATGATGTCCAGGTGGCAGTGGCTGTCGAACACCGGTGCGGAAAGCGGCTCGGGCGCGGCGGGAATCTTGCTCACGCATCTAAAGTAGCCTCCATGCGCTTCGGCATTCTCGGCAGCACCCGGGCATGGGACGCGGCCGGCGTCGACGTACCTCTGGGTGGTCCGGCCAGGCGCGCGCTGCTGGCGTTGCTGCTCGTGCGTCCGGGCGAGATCGTCAGCCAGGACCGCCTGATCGACCTCCTGTACGGCGACCGCTCGCCGAAGAACGCCCAGCACGCCCTGCACTCCCAGGTCTCCCGCCTGCGGGGCGACGGGATCCCGGTCGAGCTGACGCCCGCCGGCTACCGGCTGCCGGCGGCCCCCGGCGACATCGACGCCGGCCGTTTCCTGCACCTCGCCGACACCGGCCGCGCCACCCTCCTCGGCCACCACCCCGCCGAAACCGGCAGCGCGGACGACGGCCGGGCCGACGCCGCCCTGGCCGGGAGGTTGCTGCGGGAGGCGCTGGCCCTGTGGCGGGGGCCCGCCTTCGCCGACCTCGACCCCGTGCACGGCGCGCCGCTGGAGGAGCGCCGCCTGGCCGCGCTGGAGGACCGCATCGAGGCCGACCTGCGCTGCGGCGGCCACCAGGGCGTCATCCCCGAGCTGGGCGAGCTGGTCCAGCGCCACCCCCTGCGCGAACGGCTGCGCGGCCAGCTCATGCGGGCGCTGCGCGCCGACGGCCGGCCGGCCGAGGCACTGGTGCTCTACGAGGAGACCCGGCGGCTGCTGGCCGATGAGCTGGGCGCCGATCCCTCCCCCGAGCTCGCCGCCCTCCACCAGTCCCTCCTGCGCGGCGCGCCCAGCACGCCCCCGGCCCCGGCCCCGGCCCCGGCGCAACGACCCGGGACGGGCCCAGCGGCGGTGCCGCTGCCCGGCAGGCTCACCAGTTTCGTCGGCCGCGACGGCGACCTGGCCGAGGTCCGGGCGCTGCTGGCCGCCGCCCGTCTCGTCACGCTGCTCGGGCCCGGCGGCGCGGGCAAGAGCCGGCTGGCGGTCGAGCTGGCCAGAGACCACCGCGACGCCGTCCTGGTCGAGCTGGCCCCGCTCGGCCCGGGGGCCGATCTCGCGCGAGCGGTCCTGGCCGCGCTGGGCGTACGCGACGGCGCGCTGCTGGGGGCCGCTGCGCTGGGCTCGTCCGGTGAGCCGGATCCCCTGGCCCGCCTGGTCGCGGTGCTCGCCGATCGGCCGGTTCTGCTGGTCCTGGACAACTGTGAGCACGTCGTCGGCGAGGCCGCGGCGCTGGCCGAGCGGCTGCTGTCGGCGTGCCCGGCGTTGCGCGTGCTGGCCACGAGCCGCGAGCCGCTCGCGATCACCCCCGAACACCTGTGGCCGGTACGCCCCCTCGCCCCCTCCGACGCCCGCACGCTCTTCACCGACCGGGCCAAGGCCGTACGTCCTGGTTTCACCCCTGGTGAGCCGGTCGAACGCATCTGCGCCGCGCTCGACGGCCTCCCGCTGGCCATCGAGCTGGCGGCCGCCCGCATGCGTACGCACGAGGCCGGCGAGCTGGCCGAACGCCTGGCCGGTCAGGGCCGGTTCAGCCTGCGCGGCAGCCGTACGGCCGACGCCCGGCACCAGACGTTGCGCGCGGTCGTCGCCTGGAGCTGGGAGCTGCTCACCGAGCCCGAACAGGCCATGGCCATGCGCCTGACCGTCTTCTCCGGCGGGGCCACCGCGGCCGCCGCCGCGGCCGTCTGCGGCCTGCCCGAGCACCTGCTCGACTCGCTGGCCGACAAGTCGCTCCTGGAGGTGTCGGGCGGGCGCTACCGCATGCTGGAGACGATCCGGGCGTTCTGCGCCGACCGGCTCGGCGCGGAGGCCGCGACCTTCCGGCGGGCGCACGCCGCGTACTTCCTCGCCCTGGCCGAGGAGGGCGACCCCCGGCTGCGGGGCGCGGAGCAGTTGCCGTGGCTGGCCCGGTTCGCGGCCGACCACGACAACCTCCAGGCGGCGCTGCGCTGGACGGTGGAGCAGGGCGAGGTGGCGCTCGGGATGCGGCTGCTGGCCGCGCAGACCTTCTCGCTGTGGATGCGCGGCATGCGCGCGGTTCCCGCCAAGGCGGCGGCGGCCCTGCTGGAGGCGGCCGGTCCGAGACCCGATCCCGCGCTGGGGGACACGTACCTGCTGACCCTGCTCACCGCGGCGAGCGGGCGGCGCGAGCTGTGGGAGCGCCACAAGGGCAGCGCCGAGACGATGATCGCGGCGGACGGCCTGCGGAACCCGGTCGTCACCTGCCTGTGGCCGATGGTCACCTCGGCGTCGATCGACCCCGCCGTCACGATCGCGCTGATCCGGCGCGGCGAGCGCGGTCCCGACGCGTGGGAGACGACCGCCACCCGGCTGATCTGGGCCTACCCGCGAATGGCGGCCGGCGAGTTCGCCGCCGCCGAGGCGGACCTCAAGGCGGCCCTCCAGGGTTTCCGCGGCCTCGGCGAGCGCTGGGGCTCGGCGATGACGCTCGACGCCCTGGCCTGGCTGGCCAGCACGTGCGGCGACGAGGCCACCGCGCTGGCCCGCACCGAGGAGGCCATCACGCTGGCCGAGGAGCTCGGCGCGGAGGAGGACCTGGCCGACCACTACTGCAACCGGGGCGACTACCGCATCCGGCACGACCTGGCCGGCGCACGGGCCGACTACGAGCGCGCGGCGGAGCTGGCCGGGCGCACGGGCGGCGCGATCCTGCCGGCGGCCCTGCGCGGCCTGGGCGACGTGGCGGTACGCGAGGGCGACCTGGTCCGGGCCCGGGAGCTCTACGAGGATGCGTTGCGCCGGTCCGATCCGGTCTGGGTGAAGACGTCCGGGAACATGGCCAGGCTGCTCGTCGGGCTCGGACGGCTGGCCGCGGCCGAGGGCGACACGGCCGGGGCGCGGGCCTCCTACCTGCGGGCGATGGAGAGCACGGTCACGTCGGGCGCGCTGTCGGAGAGCGTCAGGGCGATCGAGGCGCTGGCGGTCCTGGCCTTCGACGACGATCCGGCGGCGGCGGCCACGCTGCTCGGCGCCGCCGTCGCGATCCGCGGCATCGACGTGCCCGAGGACGAGCACGTCGCCGGGCTGTCGCGGCGGCTGCGCGAGGCGCTGGGCGAGCAGGGGTACGCGGGTGCGCGGCGCGCGGGCGCGCGGCTCTCCCACCGGGAGGCGCTGATGCTGGCCGGCGTCCCGGCGGAGGTCATCGACGCCTCCCCCCTGCACTCCCTCGACGACTTCCCGCTCCACGACCCGACCTGAGACGCGGAAGACCCCGGGCAAGAGCACAGAGGGCGGTGAGCGTGGGGTGAGGGGGCGGTGAGCGGGGCCCGGCAGGCTCTCGGGCATGGACATCCTGATCTCCGGCGCGAGCGTCGCCGGCCCCGCCCTGGCCCTCCACCTCATCCGCTCCGGCCACCGCGTCACCGTCGTCGAACGCGCCCCCGCCCTGCGTGAGGGCGGCTACTCCGTCGACTTCCGCGGCGAGGCGCACATGACCGCGCTGCGCGCGCTCGGCATCCTCGCCGACGTCGAGCGCCTCCAGACCCACATGGGCGACATGTCGTACGTCAACGAGTCCGGCAGGAAGCTCGCCTCCGTGCCCGGCGACCTGTTCTCCGGCGACGTCGAGATCCTCCGCGGCGACCTGGCCCGCATCCTCTACGACGCCACCAAGGACCGCGCCGAGTACGTCTTCGGCGACTCCATCACCTCCCTCGCCCAGGACGCGGACGGGGTGACGGTGACGTTCGAGCGGGGCGCGACGCGCAGGTTCGACCTCGTGGTGGGCGCGGACGGCCTGCACTCCAACGTGCGCTCACTGGCCTTCGACGCGCCGGAGGCCGCCGTCACCAGCCACCTCGGGCTCTACTGCGCGGTGTTCACCCTCGACAACTACCTGGGCCTCGACCACACGGGCCTGCTCCACAGCACGCCCGGCAAGACGGTCGGCCTCTACAGCGCCAGGAACAACACCGAGGCCAAGGCCATGTTCTACTTCGGCTCACCGCCGCTGGAGCACGACCGGCGGGACGTCACCCGGCAGAAGGAGCTGCTGGCCGAGGCGTACCGGGGGGTCGGCTGGGAGACGCCCAAGCTGCTGCGCAGGATGTGGGACGCCGACGACTTCTACTTCGACTCGACCAGCCAGGTGCACCTGGACTCGTGGTCGCGCGGCCGGGTGGTGCTGATCGGCGACGCCGCCTGCTGCCCGTCGCCGCTGTCGGGCATGGGCACGGGCCTCGCGCTGGTCGGCGCGCACGTGCTGGCGGGCGAGCTGGCCGCGGCCGGCGGCGACCACCGGACCGCGTTCGCCCGCTACGAGCAGGAGGTGCGCGCCTACGCCACCGGCTGCCAGAAGTCGGCCGTGGGCGTCAGCAAGTTCATGGTGCCGGAGAACCGGCTGATGGCCTGGTTCATGAACCAGAACTACAAGATCATGCCGTATCTGCCGTGGAAGGGCGTGATAGCGAAGTCGGTCAGGAAGACCGCCTCCGCCATCACGCTCAAGGACTACGGCCTCAGTCGGCCAGCCGGCCCAGCTCCTCTTCGACGACCTTCTGGTCGAGCTTCTTGAACAGCGGCACGGGCGGCGCGAGCGGGGTGCCCGGCTTGATCGGCCGGTGCTCCCAGCGCGCGGCGCCGTCGTACTCGCCGGTGATGACGGGGTAGGGGGCGCCGCCGTCTTCGTCGACCTCGCGGATCTCCGGCATGCCGGACCAGACGCCCTGGCCGCCGAGCATCGAGAAGACCTTGTTGGACGAGCCCGGCAGGAACGGCGTGAGCATCGTCTTGGCGTCGTCGACGACCTGGAGGGCGACGTGGAGGATCGACTTCTGCCGCTCGGTGTCGTCCTTGAGCTTCCAGGGCTCCTGCTCGGCCAGGTATTTGTTGGCCTCGCGGACGACGTCGAACGCCTCGGTGATCGCGTTCTTGAACCGCGACCTGCCCAGCTCGGCGCCCACCGGCGCGAACGCGTTGCGCGAGCGCTCCAGCATGGCCCGGTCGGCGTCGGTCAGGTCGCCGGCCTCGGGCACGACGCCGAAGTTCTTGGACGCCATCGAGATCGACCGGTTGACCAGGTTGCCCCAGGCGGCGACGAGCTCGCCGTTGTTGCGGTTGACGAACTCCTGCCAGGTGAAGTCGGTGTCCTGGTTCTCGGGGCCGGCCACCGCGATGTAGTAGCGCAGGGCGTCGGCGTCGTAACGCGCCAGGAAGTCGCGTACGTAAATTACTACTTGCCTGGAGGAGGAGAACTTCTTGCCCTCCATCGTCAGGAACTCGCTGGAGACCACCTCGGACGGCACGTCGAGCGCGCCGAGCTCACCGGCCGAGCCGCCGCGCGCGCCGATGCCGCTGTAGCCGAACAACATCGCCGGCCAGATCTCGGCGTGGAAGACGATGTTGTCCTTGCCCATGAAGTAGTAGCCGCGGGCGTCGGGGTTCTGCCACCACTGGCGCCAGGCGTCGGGGTCGCCGGAGCGCCTGGCCCACTCGATGGAGGCCGACAGATAGCCGATGACCGCGTCGAACCACACGTAGAGGCGCTTGTTGGGCTGGTCGCGCCACCCCTCCAGCGGGATCGGCACACCCCAGTCGAGGTCGCGGCTGATCGCGCGGGGCTGGAGGTCGCCGAGCAGGTTGAGGGCGAACTTCAGCACGTTGGGCCGCCACTCGCCCTGCTTGGACTGCAGGTAGGAGCCCAGGACCTCGGCGAAGGCGGGCAGGTCGAGCATGAAGTGCTCGGTCTCGACGAAGACTGGGGTCTCGCCGTTGATGCGGCTCTTGGGGTTGATGAGCTGGATCGGGTCGAGCTGGTTGCCGCAGTTGTCGCACTGGTCGCCGCGCGCGCCGTCGTAGCCGCAGATGGGGCAGGTGCCCTCGATGTAGCGGTCGGGCAGGGTACGGCCGGTCGAGGGCGAGATCGCGCCCATCGTGGTCTTGGGGAAGATGTAGCCGTTGTCGTAGAGGCCCTTGAAGATCTGCTGCGTGACGGCGTAGTGGTTCTTCGTCGTGGTCCGGGTGAACAGGTCGTAGGAGAGCCCGAGACCGGTCAGGTCTTCGGCGATCACCCTGTTGTACCGGTCGGCCAGCTCGCGGGCGCTGACGCCCTCCTTGTCGGCCTGCACCTGGATCGGAGTGCCGTGCTCGTCGGTGCCGGACACCATCAGCACCTTGTTGCCCGCCATCCGCTGGTAGCGGCTGAAGACGTCGGACGGCACGCCGAAACCCGAGACGTGCCCGATGTGGCGGGGGCCGTTAGCGTACGGCCACGCGACGGCGGTCAAGATGTGCTGGGACATGACCTAAGCCTACGGGGCCCGGCCCCGCTCCTCGTCCAAACCCCCAACCCCCGCGCGGAAAGACGGAAGCCGGCGCCGGCACGTGGCCGGCGCCGGCTTCCACCGGGACGCGGAGGACCCTAGTGCTTGGACTTCTCCAGGGAGACCGCCTCAGCGGCCTCCTCGGCCGCCTTGGCGGCCACGTCGATCGAGCTCTCCTTGGTACGGCGGATGCCGAGGATGCTGATGAACAGCGAGGCGAAGATCGTCTGGAAGCTCATGACGAGCGCCGTGGCGGCCGGGACGACCATGCGCAGCGACTCGCGCGGGTCGAGCGCGCCGAAGCTGCGCACCTGCCAGTGGACCAGCGACATCACCAGGCCGACCAGACCGGCCAGCGCCAGCAGGCCGCCGACCACGAGGCCCTTCTCCAGCGTCACGATGTCGATGATCTTCCGGATCCGCCGCGACTCGGGCAGGAAGCCCTCCTCGGCCGCGTAGACCTTCGTGAACACCGCGAACAGCGCCGCCTGGAAGCCGATCACGACCAGCGCCGACGACCCGACCAGGGTGTCGACGTCGAAGGCCAGCTCACCGATCTCCACCGGCCCGAACGTCAGCGCCGTGCCCGCGATCAGGCCGAGGACCATCAGGAACACGCCGGGGTAGAAGAACAGCCACTTGGGGCTGTAGAGCAGCAGGAAGCGCAGGTGGCGCCAGCCGTCGCGCCAGGAGCGCAGGTGCGGCGGGCGCGAACGGCCGTCGGGCGAGAGCGTGGTGGGCACCTCGCGCACGTCGAGGCCGGACAGCGTGGAGCGGACGACCATCTCGGAGGCGAACTCCATGCCCCCGGTCTGGAGGTGGAGGCGCAGGATCGAGTCGCGCCGGAAGCCACGCAGGCCGCAGTGGAAGTCGCCGATGGCCGACGGGAAGAACAGCCGGCCGATGAACGACAGCACCGGGTTGCCCAGGTAGCGGTGGAGCGGGGGCATGGCCCCGGGGGCGATGCCGCCCTTGAAGCGGTTGCCCATCACGAGGTCGGCGCCGTCGCGGAGCTGCTCGACGAACGGGAGCAACGAGGTGAAGTCGTAGGAGTCGTCGGCGTCGCCCATGATCACGTACTTGCCGCGGGCGGCGCGGATGCCGCCCATGAGGGCGTTGCCGTAGCCCTTCTCGTCGACGTGGACGACACGGGCACCGGCATCACGCGCGAGCTGCTGCGAGCCGTCCGTGCTGCCGTTGTCGGCGATCAGGACTTCCCCTTCGATTCCGTGCTCCTCCATGCACGCCAATGCCTTGCGCACACAGACTTCCACGGTCTCCGCCTCGTTGAGGCAGGGCATGACCACCGTCAGTTCCACGTCTCAACCCTTCAGTAATAAGGCTCTTCCAGTGAACCATCATGCCCTGTGCCCGGCGTGCTCGGGTCAAGACCTAAAAACGACTGGCATTCTTTACAGCATGGTGAGCGTCGCGGAGATTACCCCTGTGGACCACTCCGCTCCTGGCCGGGCAGCTCGCGTGCTGTCCCTCGTGCGCCGTCATCGCGTGTTCGCCGTGGCCTTCGGCGTCGGCGCCGTGCTGCGGCTGATCACCATGCTCGGTTACGGCCCGGCGATGTGGTTCAACGACTCCTACGAGTACGTCAACGTGGCGCTGCACCCCAGGCCCCACCCGATCAGGCCCGACGGCTACAGCTTCTGGCTGATGCTGCTCAAGCCGTTCCACAGCTTCACGCTCGCCATCTTCACGCAACACCTGATGGGCCTGGCCGCGGCCGCGCTCATCTACGCCCTGCTGCGCTGCAAGTTCGCGCTGCCCAAGTGGGGGGCGACGCTCGCGGCGGCGCCGGTGCTGTTCGACGCCTACCAGATCCAGCTTGAGCAGATGGTCATGTCCGACACCCTGTTCACGCTGCTGGTCGTAGGCGTGGTGACGCTGGTGCTGTGGAAGCGGCGGCTGTCGTGGCGGGCCGGGATCGTGGTGGGGCTGCTGCTCGCGCTGACCTGGCTGACCCGGTCGATCGGCATGCCGATCCTGGGCCTCGTGGTGCTCTATCTGATCGTCCAGCGCACGGGGTGGCGGCCCATCGTGGCGGTCATCGCGGCGTGCGCGGTTCCCGTTCTTAGCTATATGGGTTGGTTTTCGACAAATTACGGCAAATTCGCGATGACCAACAGCGACGGGCTCATCCTCTACATGCGTACCGCGATCTTCGCCGACTGCAACGAGATGAAGATCGACAAGTACAAGGAGGTACAGCTTCTCCTGTTGTGCATCAACGACCCGGTCAACCAGCGCAAAGACTATGCACAGTGGTATCTGTGGGGCCAGGGCAACGGCGACGGCACGGGCACCGGCGAGGTCCTCCACCGGTGGGGCATCAACAAGAAGTTCAGCGGCATCACCAACGACGCGGCCAGCGCGTTCGCGACGCGGGCGATCCTGTCCCAGCCGGGCGACTACCTGAAGGTGGTCGCGCGCGACTTCTTCCGCTCCTTCCACTGGGGACGGCCGCGCTTCCCGGACGAGTCGACGTACAACATGTACCAGTTCAAGCCCTATTACGAGGTGGACGACACCGGGCGGCCCAAGCGCCTGCCGAAGTGGTCCTCCTACGGGGGCGGCCACACCGACACCGACGCGTTCAGCTACGAGCAGGGCCCGCCCGAGACCAGGATCGTCCACCCGTGGGCGGACATCATGAGCGGCTACCAGAAGATCTTCTACCTGCGCGGCATCATGCTCGGCGGCATCATGCTGATCGGCCTGTACGGCATCGTCGTCCGCTGGCGCAGGTTCGGCGGCCCGGTGGCGCTGCCCTGGCTGGGGGCGTTCGGGCTGTTGCTGGCCCCGGCGGCGACGGCCGAGTTCGACTACCGCTACGTGCTGCCGGCCGTCCCGCTGGCCTGCATCGCGGCGGCCATCACGCTGCGCAAGGGCGTCACTTGGGGGCGGCGGTCACCCAAGAGCGCATCAGCATCCGAGCCCACCACTGTGTCTGCGTGAGCGTCTCGGCCGTGAGCACCGGCTGCAGCCACCAGAAGTTGATCAGCACGACCATCGCGAACGCGCCTGCGAACGCCGCCCCGACGGCCCTGCGCGTGGGCGGCGCGTCGGCCCGGCCGAGCACGAGCCCGGCCATCAGCACGACCGCCAGCACCATGAACGGCACCACCGGCAGCATGTAGAACAGGTACATCGTGCGGTCGTCGGCCAGGGCGTAGTAGAACCAGGGCAGCCACCCCATCGCGTACGCCAGCAGCACCGCCCCGGCCCGCCAGTCGCGGCTCCTGGCGTACAGGACGGCCGTGCCCGCCAACGCGAGCAGCGCGCCGAACCACAGGGCGGGGGTGCCGACCCCGTGGATCGCCTGCGCGCACGCGGAGGCCCCGCACGCCGACGGCGGCACGTCGGCGGGGTAGTAGAACGACACCGGGCGGACGAGCAGCGGCCACGTCCAGGGGTCGGACATGTACTGGTGGTACTCGTGCACCCCGCTGTGGAAGGTGAAGACCTGCCACTGGTACTGGATCCATGAGCGCATGGAGTCGAACAGGAAGAAGAAGGGGCCGGAGGAGGTGGCCTGGTCCCAGTTGCGGCCGT
>NZ_JBFAMZ010000012.1:116564-332664 GCF_040674635.1 Nonomuraea sp. NPDC049758 | reverse complement strand
CATCGTCTTACGACTTCGCACGGACCTGTGTTTTTAGTAAACAGTCGCTTCCCCCTGGCCACTGCGACCCCCACCAGCTCCGAGTGCAAGACTCAGCCTCCCGGACCAGGGCCGTGTCGGTGAACTGCTCGAACCGGGTGGCCACGCCGTCCTCAAGGTGCCAGACGTGGGTGAAGCGCACCCTCATCGACTTGCCGGTGGCGCGGTAGGTGCCGCTGTAGTGGCCGATCACGACGACCACGTCGCCGCCGTCCACGAACTCCTCCGGCTCGGCCTGGTAGCCGTCCCACTCGCTGCCCAGCTTGGCGAACACCTCCGACAGCACCTGCTGCGGCCCCACGTACGTGCCCGCGTACGGGAAGCCGGCCATCTCCGTCCACCGGGCCGCCGGGCCCAGCAGGGACACGATGCCGTTCACGTCGCCGGCCGCCGAGGCCGCGTAGGAGGCGCGTACGGCGTCGAGATTGTCGCTCATCTGTGTTTCTCCTCAGACCGGTTCCTCACCGGCCGGATAGGTGACCTGACCCAGCGGCTCGATGTGCGCGCCGCCGGGGGAGTGGTGGATCTCGCCCTCGCCCGACAGGCCGAAGAAGGTGCCGACCGTGCGCAGGGCCGTCCAGTCGTAGAGCCAGGTGGCCGCGACCGGGATGCGGAACTCGCGGAAGGTGAACACGTACAGGCCGTCGGCGATCTTCCAGGCGGCGGCCAGATCGACGTCGCCGTGGCCGCGCTGCGCGCCGGCCAGGCACTGCCAGGCGTAGCGCTCGGAGCTGAGGTAGACGTGCTCGTAGAGGTGCTCGGGGCTGTAGCGGTACAGGGCCCGGCGGCCGATCAGCTCGCGGGTCGGCGCGGGCGGCTCGCCGGTGACCTCCCGGCCCTCGATCACGCCGGGCGTGAACGTCTGCGACACCCGCGGCTGCCCCGGGACCGGCTCGGGCGCGATGACCGAGACCACGCGCAGCGCCCGGCCCGTGCTGGTGTGCAGGACGGTGACCGTGTACTCGCGGGGCCGCTCGGCGTGCGCGCGGCCGACGTAGAACAGGTCCTCGCGCATGGCCACGGCCTCGTACGGCTCGGCGGGCCCGCCGTCGGCGTGCACCTTGTAACGACCGGCGAAGGCCAGGGACGTCTTGCTGCCGTCGTCGAAGGTGAGGTCCACCTCGGTGCCCGCGAGCGCGTACGTGGCCGGAAGGCGGTTCGTGGCGATCCCGGGCGCGAAATCGTCCATGTTCTTCCAACCGGCAGGGCGATCGGTCATGGCCGCTCCTTCCTCCACGAATTCGTCTATGAAATCATATAGCTTCCCGTTGTAAAGGAGTAGGCGATGAGGCTCAAGGGAAAGGTCGCGCTGATCACCGGGGCGGGCACCGGCATCGGCGCGGCGACCGCCCGCAGGTTCGCCGCCGAGGGCGCCTCGGTCATGCTGACCGGCCGCCGTCCCGGGCCGCTGGCCGAGGTGGCCGCGGACCTCGGCGACGCGGCGGCCGTGGCCTGCGCGGACATGTCCGACACCGGCCAGGCGCGGGCGGCGGTCGAGGCGTGCCTGGGCCGCTTCGGCGGGCTCGACGTGGTGGTGGCCAACGCGGGCGGCCACGGGGGCGGGCCGGTCGGCGAGACCGACGACGCGTCCTGGCGGCTCAGCCTCGACGTCAACCTCAACACCTGCTTCGTGACCTGCCGGGAGGCGCTGCCGGCGCTGGTGCGGTCGAAGGGGGCGATCGTGGTCGTGTCGTCGATCGCGGGCCTGGCCGCCGGCCCGGCCGTGTCCGGATATGTCACGACGAAACACGCACTCATCGGCCTGACCCGCTCGATCGCCCGCGACTACGGGCCCCAGGGCGTCCGGGCCAACTGCCTGTGCCCCGGCTGGGTGCGCACGCCGATGGCCGACGAGGAGATGGATGTGCTGGTCGGCCGGGACGGCATCACCCGCGACGCGGCGTACGAGCTGGTCACCAAGGACGTGCCGCTGCGCCGCCCGGCGACGGCCGACGAGATCGCCGCGATCTGCCTGTTCCTCGCCTCGCCGGACAGCGCCGTCATGACCGGCAGCGTGGTCGTGGCCGACGGCGGCGCCACCGCCGTTGACCTGCCCACCCTCGCCTTCGACTGATCGGCGACGCCTAGGACCCCGTTTCCCGGGCAAAGGGGAGTTCTTCCGCAAACCCCCAGGAGGAACGGTGAGCACCGCACAGAGCGCGGGCCGCGAAGCCATGGACGCGGGCCGCGAGGCCAAGAACGCGGCCCGCAGAGCAGCGGACAGCCCGGCGATGACCACGCTGGCCCGCATCGGGCTGGCCTGCCGCGGCGTGCTGTACGCGCTGATCGGAGTGCTGGCGTTGCAGATCGCCTTCGGCGACGGCTCGCGCCAGGCCGACAAGTCCGGAGCCATCACCACCATCGCCGGACTGCCCTTCGGCCAGGTGCTGCTGTGGATCATGACGGTCGGCTTCGCTGGGCTGGCGTTGTGGCAGGCGTCGGAGGCGCTGTTCAGTCACCGCAAGGCGAGTGACCGCGCGCAGTCGGCCTTCCGCACCGGCGTGTACGTCCTGATCTGCGTGACTTTGCTGAGCGTGCTGCTGGCCGGCCAGGCCAAGTCCGACGACAAGCAGTCGCAGAACCTGACGAGCAAGCTGCTCGACCTGCCCGGCGGCCAGATCATCGTCGGCCTGATCGGGCTCGGCATCGTCGCCCTCGGCATCTACTGGATCCATGAGGGCGTCACCAAGAAGTTCGAGCGCGAGCTCGACCTTGGCCGCATGTCGCCCAAGGCCCGCAAGGTGATGGAACGGCTGGGCCAGGCCGGCTACATCGCCCGCGGCGTGATCACCGGCGGCGCCGGCGTCTTCGTCGGCTACGCGGCGGTCACCTTCGACCCCGACAAGGCGGGCGGCATCGACGCCACCCTGCGGCGCTTCGCCGACACGCCGGTGGGGCCGTGGCTGCTCGCGGTGGTGGCACTCGGGCTGCTGCTGTTCGCGGGCTACTGCTTCGGCGAGTCCCGCTGGCGCCGCACCTGAGGCCGTCCCGGCGGCGCACCGGCGGCGGGTCCCCGGCACGGGGGCCCGCCGCTTCGTGTGCGCGCCCGATCAGGAGGGGCCCGCCGCTTCGTGTGCGCGCCCGATCAGGAGGGGCCCGCCGCTTCGTGTGTGCGCCCCGGTCAGGCGGGGCGTCCGGTGACCACCGCGCGGCCCATCGCCGGGTCGTCGCAGAACGCGCCGTCGATGCCCAGCTCGATGAGCCTGCTCAGCCAGCCGGCCACGTCGCCGGTGGCCCGCCCGTAGACCGGGCTGGCCGGGTTGCCCCTGCGGTGGTCGGCGGGCAGCTGGGAGTTCTCGTTGCGGATCGTCCACACGTGCACCTCCAGCCGCCTGCGGTGGGCGTCCTGGACCAGCGTGGTCGGGGGCAGCGTCGCGCCCGCGGCGTCCACCGGGACCACCCGGCGGGTGTCCACGCCGATCCCGGCGGCGTACCGGGCCACCTCGCGCAGCCCGTCGGGGGTCGCCATGTCGTCGTAGGTGCGGGTGCTGCCGGCGGCGACCCAGTCGTAGGGCGCGCCGCCCGAGGTGATGAGCTGGATGAGCGGCAGCCGCGTCCGTCCGCGCAGCTCGCGCAGGTTCGCCGTCTCGAAGGACTGGATGTACGCCTTGCGCACGTGGTACCGGTTCAGCACCTCCAGCAACGGCTCCTCCAGCGACAGGCCGATCGAGTCGAAGTACGTCGGGTGCTTGGTCTCGGGATAGACCCCGACGCCGTGCCGCTGCGCCAGCTGGACGACCTCCTCGAACGTGGGGATCTCGGCCAGCCCGTCGAAGGCGGTGTTGTCCGGCCGCAGGTCGGGCACGCGTTCCTTGGCCCGCAGCGTCTTCAGCTCGGCCAGCGTGAAGTCCTCGGTGAACCAGCCGGTGACCGGCCGGCCGTCCACGGTCCTGGTGGCGCGCCGATCGGCGAACTCGGGGTGGGCGGCCACGTCGGTCGTGCCGGAGATCTCGTTCTCGTGCCGGGCGACCAGCACGTGGTCCTTGGTGGAGACGAGGTCGGGCTCGATGTAGTCGGCGCCCATGGCGATGGCCGCCTCGTAGGACAGCAGCGTGTGCTCGGGCCGGTGGGCGCTGGCGCCCCGGTGACCGATCACGACGGGTGCCTGGCCGCGGCGCTCGGCCGTGGCGGGTGGCGTCTGGGTCAGCACGACAGCGACCGTGCCGCCGGCCAGGACGGCGGCCAGCACGCTCGCGAACAACCTGCGCGTCGTCATGCGGGCACGGTAGACCGCCGAGGTGGCCCGGACGTTACGCCCGGGCGCACAGTGAAGGACGCGGCGGGGCGGGTTCAGCCGAGGCCGAAGCGGGGGATCGGCAGGTCCTCGGTGGCGACGTGCACGATGTGCGCCTCGGTGTAGACGTCGATGCTGTACCGGCCGCCCTCCCTGCCCAGGCCGCTGGCCTTCACGCCGCCGAAGGGCGTGCGCAGGTCGCGGATGTTCTGGGAGTTGATCCAGAGCATGCCGGCCTCGACGGACTGGGCCATGCGGTGGGCGCGGCGCAGGTCGCTGGTCCACACGTAGGCGGCCAGGCCGTACCGGGTGGCGTTGGCCAGCTCCAGGGCCTCCTTCTCGGTGGCGAAGGGGGTGACGCAGACGACCGGGCCGAAGATCTCCTCCTGGAAGACGCGCATCGCGGGCGTCACGTCGGCGAAGACCGTGGCGGCCAGGAAGTTGCCCTCGGGCAGGCCGTCCGGGCGGCCGCCGCCGGCCACCAGGCGGGCTCCCTCCTCGACGCCGGCCCGCACGTAGGACATGACCCGCTCGTAGTGCTCGGGGTGGATGAGCGCGCCCAGCTCGGTCGCCAGGTCGTGCGGCGGGCCGACGCGCACCCGTGCGGCGCGCTCGGCGAGCCGGGCCACGAACTCCTCGTAGACGGTGTCCTGGACGAGCACCCTCGAGCTGGCGGTGCAGCGCTCGCCGTTGAGCGAGAAGACGCCGAAGACGGCCGCGTCGAGCGCCCGTTCCAGGTCGGCGTCGTCGAAGACGAGCAGCGGGGACTTGCCGCCCAGCTCCATCGACAACGTCTTGAGGCCGGTGGCGGCGTCGCGCATGATCGTCTGGCCGGTGGCGGTCTCGCCGGTGAAGGAGATCACCGGCACGTCGGGGTGGGCCACCAGCGCCGCCCCGGCCCGTTCGCCGATGCCGTGGACCAGGTTGAACACGCCCTCGGGCAGCCCGGCCTCCTCCATGATCTCCGGCAGCAGGCTGGCCGAGAGCGGCGACCACTCGGCCGGTTTGAGCACCACCGGGCAGCCGGCCGCCAGGGCTGGCGCGAGCTTCCAGGTCTCCAGCATGAACGGCGTGTTCCACGGCGTGATCAGCCCGGCCACGCCGACCGGCTTGCGCACGACGTAGTTGAGCTGGGCCGAGCCGACGCGGTAGACGTCCTCGCCCAGGCTGCTGATGACGTCGGCGAAGAAGCGGAAGTTGTGCGCCGCCCGCCGGGCCTGGCCCCTGGCCTGGGTGATGGGCAGGCCGGTGTCGCCGCACTCCAGCTCGGCGATGCGCTCGTCGCGCGCCTCGATGGCCGCCGCGATGCCGCGCAGCACCGCCGCCCGCTCCTCGCCCGGCATCCGCGGCCACGGCCCGTCGGTGAACGCCCTGAGCGCGGCGCGCACGGCGAGGTCGACGTCCTCGGCGTCCCCGGAGGCGACGGTCAGGGCGGGGCGGTTGGTCGCGGGTTCCAACGAGGTGAACGTCTGGCCGGACACGCTGGGCACGTGGGCCCCGTCGATGTAGTGCTCCAGGTTCAACGGGCGATCTCCTTGCACTGGGACGGCGGCCCCCCGGCCACGGGTGCGATCGATCCCCTGTCGGACGTGCGGCCGGACCGCCCTGTCATGGCACTCCTCCTCCGCCCCGCCACGATGATTTCCCAGGTGGAAGGCCCAGCGGAAGGCCCCTCGCAACCCCGTCAAATCGTATAGGACATCGTCGATGATACATGGGGGAACCTATGGACAGAAATATCTGATGTCGTACATGATTTGTCCATCGGGGCTGGACGCACGGCGCTTCGAGGAGGATGCGTATGCGATGTCCACGACGCCTGGTGTGGTGGGCCGCGATCGCCCTGGTGGTCTCCGCCTGCGGGACCGGCCAGGACGGCGGCGCCGCCAGAACGGCCTGCGGCACGGGGAAGCCCGCCACCGGGACCCCGATCACCGTCGGCGCGATCGTCACCGCGAGCGGCGGCATCGACTTCAGCTCGGCCACCAAGGCGGCCAAGGCGTACTTCGACTGCGTCAACGCCGGCGGCGGCATCGGCGGCCGTCCGGTCGAGTACCTGGTCGAGGACGACGGCCTCAACCCGCAGAAGGCCTCGGCCCTGGCCACCAAGCTGGCCGGCAACCGCGACCTGGTCGCCCTGGTCGGCGGCTCCAGCTTCGTCGCCTGCGGCGTCTCCGGCCCGATCTGGGAGCAGAACGGGCTGTTCGACGTGCTCGCGGTCGGCGTGCCGAGGGCGTGCTTCGAGTCGCCGCGCATCGCCCCGGTCAACGCCGGCCCCAGGGTCAGCGCGGTGGCCGCCGCCCAGTACGCCGTCGAGGTCAAGGGCGCCAGAAGGGTCGCCCAGATCAGCAACCGGGTGCCCGGCGTCGGCGACTGGACCCAGGACGGCGTGCGCGCCTACCTCAGGACCAAGGGCCTGACCTCGGCCGGCGACGTGCTGCACGACCCCGGCGTCAAGGACGCCACCGCCGTGCTCCTCGAAGCCATGCGGGGCCGCCCGGACGCGATCATCCTCCAGGACCCCGCCCCCGACGACGCCGCCATCCTCAAGGCCGCCCAGGCGCAGGGCCTCAAGGACAAGGTCACCTTCGTCTGCCTGACGCCCTGCTACGACACCACCTTCCCCGGCCAGGTCGGCAGCTACTGGGAGGGCTTCGTGTCCAACTCCGAGTTCACCATGCTCGACGCCGGCACCCCCGACAACAAGCTCTGGCGCCGCGTCATGGACGAGTACGCCGACGACAAGGCCCCCCGCGACTCCTTCTCCCAGGGCGGCTTCCTGGCCGCCAAGATCTTCGTCGACACCCTGACCAGGACCGGCGGGACGATCGACCGCGCCTCGGTGAGCCGGGCCCTGTCGCAGGTCAAGGGCTTCCGCAGCGACCTGCTCTGCGCCCCCTGGTACTTCGGCCGCGCCGCCCGCCACAACGCCAACCACGACACCCGCTACATCACGATGAAGGGCGGCGGCTGGTCGAAGATCAAGGACTGCACGCCGACCCAGGACCCCGACCTCGCGCCGCTGCTGCGGGAGGAGAAGCAGTTGGGGCTGACCGGCTGATGCTGCCGTTCGTCATCAGCGGGCTCGCCCTCGGCGCCGTCTACGCGCTGTCGGGCGTGGGCATCGTCGTGCTCTACCGCGCCACGGGCGTGCTCAACCTGGCCTACGGCGCGCTCGGCGCGATCGGCGCGCTGCTGTCCTGGCAGCTCCTGCAGGACGGCTGGCCGGTCGTGCCCGCGCTGGCGGCCGCGCCGCTGCTGTCGGCGCTGCTGTCCGGCCTGTACGGCGGCCTGGTCGGCCCGCTCGTCGCCGCCCGCGACCCGCTGGTCAAGGCGGTGTGCACGCTCGGCCTCGCGCTCATGCTGCTCGGCCTGTGCTACTGGACGTGGAGCGACGACCCGCGCACGCTCACCCTGCCGACCGACACGGCCGGGTTCGACGTGGGCGGCGCGCGGGTCACGCTCACCCAGGCGCTCGCGCTGGCCCTGGCCGTGGCGCTGACCGCCGGGACCGCCGTGCTGCTGCGCCGGACCGGCTTCGGCACCGCCATGCGCGCGCTGGCCGACGACCGCGAGATCAGCGCGCTGCTCGGCGTGCCCATCCGGCGGGTCGAGACCGTCACCTGGGCCGCGGGCGGCGCGGTGGCCGGGCTGACCGGGCTGGTGCTCGGCTCGCTGACCCGGCTGGAGGCGGGCACCCTGACCTTCCTGGTGATCGCCTCGCTGGCGGCGGGCGTGGTCGGCCGCTTCCGGTCGCTGCCGGTCACGCTGGCGGCCGGGCTGGCGATCGGGCTGGCCGAGGCCCTGGGCGGGGCGTGGGAGCAGACCGCGCCGTACCGGTCGGTGGCGCCGTTCGCGGTGGCGGTCGCGGCGATCCTGTGGCTGCAGCGCACAGGGGCGCGGGCCAGGCGCGGCGGCACGGTCGAGGTGCGCCCGGCCGAGCCCGCGCTGCCGGCGCGGACCCGGCCGCTGCCGCCCGGCGACGCCCGCTCGGTGCTGCGCGTGGTGCTCGGGCTGGCCGCCGGGGCGGCGGCGCTGGCGGTGCTCGTGCCCCTGGCCGTGGACGGCTACTGGGTGCGGGTGCTCACCTCCGCGGTCATCTTCGTCATCCCCGCCGCGGGCATCGCCCTGCTGTACGCCCGGCTCGGGCTGGTCTCGCTCGGCCAGGTGGCGCTGCTCGGCGTCGGCGGCTGGGTGGCGCTGCGGCTGGCGTTCGCCACCGGCTGGCCGTTCCCGCTGGTCGTGCCGGCGGCCGGGGCGATCACCTGCCTGGTCGGCATCGTGTACGGTCTGCCCGCGCTGCGCCTGTCCGGCGTGGACCTGGCCCTGGTGACGCTCATGGCCGGCGGGGCGTTCCAGGTGGCGTTCTCGGCGACCGGGTTCCCCGACGGCGGCCCCGGGTTCCTCGGCCGGGTGGCGGGCAGCGGGACGCAGCAGGCCATGCCGCGCCCTTCGATGGCCTCCTCCGACGCCGGGTTCTTCCGGTTCGCCGTCCTGTGCGCGGTGCTCGCGCTCGTCCTGGTCGTGCTGCACCAGCGCGGGCGGCCGGGGCGGGCGTGTGCGGCGATCAGGGGCGGCGAGGCCGGCGCGCTGGCCGTCGGCGTGGCCCTGACCAGGTACAAGGTGTGGGCGTTCGCGCTGGCGGCGTTCGTCACCGGGACCGCCGGGGCGCTGCTGGCGGCCAACACCGGGCGGCTGGACCCGATCTCGTTCCGGGCCTCGGACTCGGTGCTGCTGTTCGCCGTCGTCCTGGTCGGCGGCGCGTACGGGCTGACCGGCGTGGTGCTGTCCGGCGTGGTCGGCCAGGTCGTGCCCGCCGCCCTCGACGCCGCCGGGCTCGACGGCAACCTCATGCTCGTCGTCTTCGGCGCGGGCACCATGCACGCTCTGGTCACCGCGCCGCGCGGCATCGGCGGGCAGCTAGAGGACCTGCGGCGGCCCGCATGAGGCTGGAGATCGAGGACCTGCGGGTGCGCTTCGGCGGCGTGCGCCCGCTGGACGGCGTCACCCTGACCTTCGACTCCGGCCTGTGCGGGCTCATCGGGCCCAACGGCGCGGGCAAGACCACCCTGTTCGACGTGCTGTCCGGCTTCGTCCGGCCGGTCTCCGGGCGGGTCACGGCCGGCGGCGCCGACCTGCTGGCGCTCGCGCCGCACCGGCGGGCCAGGTGGGGGCTGCGCCGCACGTTCCAGCAGGAGCAGGTGGTCGCCGAGCTGAGCGTGGCCGGCAACCTGCGCCTGGCCGCCGACCACCTGGGCGGCCCGGACGAGGGCCTGCTCGCGTTCTGCGGCCTGAGCGACCCCGGACGCCCGGCAAGCGAGCTGACGCTGCCGGAACGGCGGCGGCTCGAACTGGCCCGCGCCCTGGTCGGCACGCCCAGGATCGTGCTGCTCGACGAGCCGGCCGCCGGGCTGTCGGAGGCGGAGTCGCGCTCGCTGGCCGAGGTGGTGACGGCCGTGCCGGACCGGTTCGGGGCGCTCGTGCTGCTCATCGAGCACGACGTGGCCCTGGTCGGCGAGGTCTGCGCCACCACGGCCGTGCTGGACTTCGGCCGGCTGGTCGCCGCCGGCCCGACCGCGGCGGTGCTGGCCGACGAGCGGGTGCGCGCCGCCTACCTGGGGGAGGCGCCGTGAGCCTGGAGGTGCGCGACCTGCGCGTGCGCAGGGGTGGGCGCGAGGTGCTGCACGACGTGACGCTCGACGTGCCGCCCGGCGAGATCACCGCGCTGCTCGGCGCGAACGGCGCGGGCAAGAGCACGCTCGTGCTCGCCGTGGCCGGGCTGCTGCCGGTCGAGGCGGGCGCGGTCAGCGCCGACGGCGACGAGCTGACCGGGCTGCGCCCCGAACGCGTCCGGGCGCTGGGCGTGGCCGCCGTGCCCGAGGGGCACCGGGTGCTGCGCTCGCTGAGCGTGGCCGACAACCTGCGCGTGGCCGGGCCCGACCCGGGACCGGCCCTGGCCGCCTTCCCCGAGCTGGCCGGGCTGCGCGACCGGCGGGCCGGCACGCTGTCCGGCGGCCAGCAGCAGATGCTCGCCCTGGCCCAGGCCGTCACCGGCGGCCCGCGCTACCTGCTGGTGGACGAGCTGTCCTTCGGCCTGGCCCCCGCCGTGGTGTCCAGGCTCGTCCCCGCCCTGGCCGCGCTCGCGGAGGGCGGCGCCGGGGTGCTGCTCATCGAGCAGTACACCCGGCTCGCCCTGGAGCTGGCCACCCGCGTGCACGTGCTGGACCGGGGCCGGGTCGTGCTGCGCGGCACGCCGGACGAACTGCGCGGCCGGCTGCGCTCGGCCTATCTGGGAGCGGGCGATGGAGACCTTTGACGTCGTCGTGGTCGGCGCGGGCTCGGCGGGCGCCGCGGTGGCCCGCCGGCTGGCCGACGACGAGGCGCTGCGCGTGCTGCTGCTGGAGGCGGGCGGCCCCGACGTCAACCCCGACATCCACGACCCCGGCGGGGTGTTCCGGCTGTGGGGCGGCCCCGAGGACTACGACTACCGGGTGGCGCCGCAGCGGCGGCTGGGCGGGCGGCGTCCGCACTGGCCGCGCGGGAAGGTGCTGGGCGGCTCGTCCTCGCTCAACGGCATGATCTTCGTCAGGGGCGCGCCGGCCGGCTACGACGCCTGGGGGCCCGGCTGGTCGTACCCCGAGGTGTTGCCGTACTTCAAGCGGCTGGAGGACTTCGACCGCGGGCCCGGCGACTACCACGGCGCCGGCGGGCCGGTACGGGTGATCGCCGACTACGCGCCGCACCAGGTCAACGCGGCGATCGTGGCGGCCGCCGTGGAGCAGGGCCTGCCGTTCAACCCCGACTGCAACGGCGAACGTCCCGACGGCGCCGGGTTCTGCCAGCTCACCATCCGGCACGGCCGCAGGCACAGCACGGCCGACGCCTACCTGCGCCCGCGCTGCGACCGGCCGGTCCTGGAGATCCGCACCGGGGCCCGCGCCCGCCGGCTGCTCCTGCGCGGGCGGCGGTGCGTGGGCGTGGAGTACCGCCAGGGCGGCCGCCTGCACCGGGTCGGGGCCGCCGCCCAGGTCGTCCTCAGCGCCGGGACCGTCGAGTCGCCGCGCCTGCTCCTGCTGAGCGGCCTCGGCGACGCGGCCGAGCTGCACCGGCACGGCATCAAGGCGGTGGAGGACCTGCCCGGCGTCGGGCGCAACCTGCACGACCACGCGCTCGTCCCGGTGATCGTGGCCGCCCGGCGGCCCGTGCCGCCCGCGATGCCCGGCCTGCAGCCGATGCACAGCCAGCTCTTCTGGCGCAGCCGCCCCGGCCTGCCCGGCCCCGACGTGCAGCCGCTGTTCTTCCACATCCCCCTGTACGACGAGGGCATGACCGGCCCGCCGGACGCCTTCACCCTCATGGCCGGGATCGTCCGGCCGGAGAGCAGGGGCCACCTGGCGCTGACCTCGGCCGACCCCGACGCCCCGCTGCACATCGACCCCGCCTACCTGGAGGCGGCCGCCGACCGCGCGTGCATGCGCGCGGCCGTCGAGCTGTGCCGGGAGCTGGCCCACGCCACCGCCCTGCGGGAGTGGGCGGGCGCGGAGCTCTACCCCGGTGACCGTGAACTGTCCGAGCACATAGAGAGGACCTTGGTGACCTACCACCATCAGGTCGGGACCTGCGCCATGGGAACCGTCGTGGACCAGCGGCTCAGAGTCCACGGCATCGACGGGCTGCGCGTCGCCGACGCCTCGGTGATGCCCGCCGTCACGTCAGGGAACACGAACGCGCCCGCCATCATGATCGGCGAGCGGTGCGCGGACATGGTGCGAGAGGAGATCGGCTCATGACCGGCCTGTACATCGGCGGCGCCTGGGGCCCGGCCGCGGACGGCGCGACGTTCGCCACGCTGGACCCGGCCGAGGCCACCGTCATCACCGAGTGCGCCGAGGCGGGCCCCGTCGACGTGGACCGCGCGGTGGCGGCGGCCAGGGCCGCGCTGGACGACCCGGCCTGGGCCGAGCTGCCCGCCGCCGCCCGCGCGAGGCTGCTGTGGAAGGTGGCCGACCTGGTGGAGGAGCACGCCGACGAGCTGGCCGAGCTGGAGACCAGGGACAACGGCCAGCCGCTGGCGGTGGCGCGGAACGTGACCGTCCCCGGCACCGCCGAACATTTCCGATATTTCGCAGGATGGTGTACGAAAATCGAGGGGTCGGTGTTGCCCGTCTCGTACCCCGACACCCTGCACTACACCCGGCGCGAGCCGGTCGGCGTGTGCGCGCTCATCACCCCGTGGAACTTCCCGCTGATGATCGCCGCCTGGAAGCTCGCCCCCGCCCTGGCCTGCGGCAACACGGTGATCGTCAAACCCGCCGAGCAGACCCCGCTGACCACGGTCCGGCTGGTGGAGCTGATGGCGCTGGCCGGTTTCCCGTCCGGCGTGGTCAACCTGCTGACCGGCGGCCCGGAGACCGGCGCGGCGCTGGCCGGGCACGCGGGCGTGGACAAGATCTCCTTCACCGGCTCGACGTCGGTCGGGCGCTCGCTCGTGCACGCCAGCGCGGACAACCTCAAGCGCCTGACGCTGGAGCTCGGCGGCAAGACCCCGAGCATCATCGCGGCCGACGCCGACATCGACGCCGCGGTGGCGGGCAACGTCCAGGGCGCGCTGTTCAACAGCGGCCAGGTCTGCGCCGCGTACTCGCGCTTCTACGTCGACCGCAAGCGCGTCGACGAGTTCACCTCGAAGATGGCCGCCGCGGCCGACGCGCTCAAGGTCGGACCCGGCCTCGACCCGGCCACCGACCTCGGCCCGCTGATCAGCGAGGACCACCTGATGGCCGTGGACGCCCACGTCCGCAGCGCGCTGTACGATGGCGCGCAACTCGTCACCGGCGGCAGGCGCGCCGAGGGCCCCGGCTTCTTCTACCGCCCGACCGTGTTCGCCGAGGTGACCGACGCCATGGCCGTGGCCCGCGAGGAGGTGTTCGGGCCCGTCATCCCGGTGCTGGCCTACGACGACCCCGACGAGATCGCCGGCCGCGCCAACGGACTGGAGTACGGCCTGGCCGCCTCCATCTGGACCAACGACCTGTCGACCGCCCACCGCCTGGCCGCCCGGATCCGGGCGGGAGCCGTGTTCATCAACATGATCCACGTGCCCGACGCCGCCACCACGTGGGGCGGTTACAAGGCCAGCGGGTGGGGGAGGGAGATGGGCCCGTACGCCATCGACGCCTACACCGAGGTCAAGGGCGTCTGGACGCACCTGGGGAGGGTGTGATGGGAGAGCTCGTCCTGGCAGCCAAGATCACGCATGTGCCGTCGATCTGGCTGTCGATCCAGCCGGGCAGGCACTTCGGCATCCGCCGGCCCGCCGAGCTGGCTCTCACCGAGGTCGGCAGGCGGGCGCGGGAGCTGGGGGTGGACACGTACCTGATCGCCGACACCCACTGGATGAACAGCATCGGCTTCCACCTCAACGGCAAGGAGCGCCACCGCGACTCCTACGCCAGCCACGAGCTGCCGCACTTCATCCACGACCTCGACTACGACTACCCGGGCGACCCCGAGCTGGCCGAGCTCATCCGCGCCGAGATCGCCGCCGGCGGGCAGAAGGCGCTCGTGCACACCTACCGCGACCTGGGCCTGGAGTACGCGACGCTGGTCCCGATGCACTTCATGAACGAGGACTCCGCCGTGCGGGTGTTGCCGATCGGCTGCAACATCTACTCCTCGATCGACGAGAACCGGCGCATCGGCGAGGCGCTGCTGCGTGGCATCCAGCAGAGCGACCGCCGGGTCGCCTTCCTGGCCAGCGGCTCGCTCTCGCACGCCTTCCCCTCCAACGAGACCGCCGAGTCGCTGCTCAACGAGGTCAGCAGCCCGCTCAACCGGAAGATCGACATGGCCGTGCTGGACATGTGGGCCGAAGGGCGCATCGGCGAGTTCCTGGACATGTTGCCCGACTACAACGTGCGCTGCGCGGGGGAGGGCGCGATGGCGGACACGGCGATGTTGTTCGGGTTGCTGGGGTGGCGGTCGTACAAGGGGCGGGGGGAGCAGTTGTGCCCGTACTTCGGCTCGACCGGAACCGGGCAGGTGGTCGTGGACTTCCCCGTGCCCGCGTACGATAAGATCTGAAATCATATGTGAAATAGGACAGACGGAGGTTCTGGATGGCGGGGGTCCAGGCGTCGCGCGGGCTCGTGGTCGGGCAAGATGAGGGGATGACAGTGGGCGCGGGCTTCCGCGACGCCATCATGAAGGTCCTGCAGAGGTGATGGTGAGCAGCACGAGAAAACCGGCCCAGGCCAAGCGGCCCAAGGGCTCCAAGGCCGAGATCAGCTACGACCTGCTGCGGGCCCGCATCCTCGACGGCACGTACGGCCCCGGCTACCGGCTGGTCATGGACCAGCTCGCCCGGGAGACCGGCGTCAGCACGATCCCGCTGCGCGAGGCCGTGCGCAGGCTGCAGTCCGACGGGCTGGTCGAGGTCGTCCGCAACATCGGCGCCCGGGTCGCCGTCTTCGACTCGGTGCAGGTCGAGCACACCCTCAACGTGCTGGCCCGGCTGGAGGGCTACGCCACGGCCATCTGCGCGCCGCACATGGACGCGGCCAAGATCCAGGAGTCGCGGGAGATCAACGAGCGGATGAAGGAGGCGCTGGAGGAGTTCGACCCCACCTCCTTCACCGCGCTCAACCGCGAGTTCCACTTCTCGCTCTACCGCCACTGCCCCGACGAGCACCTCAACGCCCTGCTGGAGTCGGAGTGGGCGCGGCTCGACCACATGCGCCGCTCCAGCTTCACGTACGTGCCGGGGCGGGCGCGCAGGTCGGTGGAGGAGCACGACCACCTGCTGAGCCTGATCGAGGGCGCCGCCGAGGCCGAGGTGATCGAGCAGGCGGCCCGCAACCACAAGATCGCCACCGCGGACGCCCTGCACACCGCCCAGGTCTCCCGGCAGCACTGACCTTCTGGCAGCGCTCGACGTCCTGCGGCGGGGCTCAGGGCTCCGGGGCAGGGGTTCAGGGCGGCGCTTCGGGGCAGGGCTTCAGGGTGGGGCAGGGGTGCGGGCCGGGTCAGGGTTCCAGGGTGAAGAGTGTCCATTCCTCGCCCTGGGCCAGGCCCGCCAGCTCGCGGCCGCACTCCCGCAGCGCCTGCGGGCCCGAGGTGATGTGCTGGGCGCTGGCGTGCGCGTCCCGGAACAGGCGCTGGAGCAGGCCGTCGCGCAGCGCCGTCGTGCCGCCTCGGCGCGGGCGAAGCCGGTGTGGAAGGCGTCGCTGACGGCGAGCTGACCCGGACGTCCGGCGCGGGCCGCGACGTGCCGGCCCAGCTCGTCCAGCAGGCGGCGGCCGAGGCCGAGCGCCCAGCCGGAGTGGGCGATCAGCGCCTGGTCCAGCAGTCCCAGCCGGTAGATCGCGCCGCCGCGCAGCGGCTCCCGCTGGGCGAACAGGTGCGTGCGCGACTCCGGCACGAAGGCGCCGTCGATGGCGTAGTCGAGGCTGCCGGTGGCGCGCAGCCCCAGGACGTCCCAGTTGCCGAGCAGTTCGGCGTCCTCGACCGGGGTGATGAAGATGCGCTCCTCGCCCGTGCCCGCCACGACGCCCAGGCTGTGCACGTACCGGGCGTGCGGCATGGCCGAGGCGAAGCTCCAGCGGCCGGTCAGCCGGAAACCGCCGTCCTCGCGCACGGCGGTGCCCGGCCGGGTGCCCTGGCCCGCGAACAGCGGCGTGCGGGGGCCGCCGAAGATGTGCTCGACGGCGTCGTCGCCCAGGTAGGCGCCCGCCGTGCCGTTCTCCAGGGTGGTGGCCATGACCACCCAGCCGGTCGAGGCGTCGGCGTAGGTCAGCTCCTCGAAGAGGGCGAGCAGCTCCGACGGCGACAACTCCGAGCCGCCCAGCGGGGCGGGCAGCCAGACGCCGAACAGCCCGGCCTCGTGCAGGGCGGCCACGACGGGCTCGGTCAGCCTGCCCAGCGCCTCGGCCTCGGCCGCCTCGCCCTCGATCAGCGGGCGCAGGTCGCGGGCGCGGTCCAGGTAGGTGGGGCCGGCTGAGTGCAGTCGCGGCTTGTCGGTCATGTCCCGGTGCTCCTGTTCGTGATCGTCGGCGGTGCTTCCTCCGTCAGATCACGTCCCCGCCCGGTTGTCCACCCTCCGCCGGAGATCCCGGCCCGCACCCGGAAAAGACGCTGGCTTTGCATGAACATGCGTTGCAATGCATAATCTTCTTCTATGTCCAAGGTTCTCACCTCCCTGCCCACCGGCGAGCGGGTCGGCATCGCCTTCTCCGGCGGTCTCGACACCTCGGTGGCCGTCGCGTGGATGCGCGACAAGGGCGCCGTCCCGTGCACCTACACCGCCGACATCGGCCAGTACGACGAGCCCGACATCGCCTCGGTGCCCAGCCGCGCGCTGGCCTACGGGGCCGAGCTCGCGCGCCTGGTCGACTGCCGCGCCGCGCTGGTCGAGGAGGGCCTGGCCGCGCTCACCTGCGGCGCGTTCCACATCCGCTCGGGCGGCCGGGCCTACTTCAACACCACGCCGCTCGGCCGCGCCGTCACCGGGACCCTGCTGGTGCGGGCCATGCTCGAGGACGAGGTGCAGATCTGGGGCGACGGCTCCACGTTCAAGGGCAACGACATCGAGCGGTTCTACCGCTACGGCCTGCTGGCCAACCCCCACCTGCGCATCTACAAGCCCTGGCTCGACGCGGACTTCGTCTCCGAGCTCGGCGGGCGCAAGGAGATGTCGGAGTGGCTGCTCGCCCATGGGCTGCCCTACCGCGACAGCACTGAGAAGGCGTACTCGACCGACGCCAACATCTGGGGCGCCACCCACGAGGCCAAGACCCTCGAACACCTCGACACCGGCATCGAGACCGTCGAGCCGATCATGGGCGTGCGCTTCTGGGACCCCGAGGTCGAGATCCTCCCCGAGGACGTCACCATCGGCTTCGACCAGGGCCGCCCGGTCACGATCAACGGCAAGGAGTTCGGCTCCCCGGTCGACCTGGTCATGGAGGCCAACGCGATCGGCGGCCGGCACGGCCTGGGCATGTCCGACCAGATCGAGAACCGCATCATCGAGGCCAAGAGCCGCGGCATCTACGAGGCCCCCGGCATGGGGCTGCTGCACGCCGCCTACGAGCGCCTGGTCAACGCCATCCACAACGAGGACACCCTGGCCACGTACCACAACGAGGGCCGGCGGCTCGGCCGGCTCATGTACGAGGGCCGCTGGCTCGACCCGCAGGCGCTCATGCTGCGCGAGTCGCTGCAGCGCTGGGTCGGCACGGCGATCACCGGCGAGGTCACCCTGAGGCTGCGCCGCGGCGAGGACTACTCGATCCTCGACACCACCGGCCCGGCCTTCAGCTACCACCCCGACAAGCTGTCGATGGAGCGCACGGAGGACTCCGCGTTCGGCCCCGTCGACCGCATCGGCCAGCTCACCATGCGCAACCTGGACATCGCCGACTCGCGCGCCAAGCTGGAGCAGTACGCCACGCTCGGCATGGTCGGCACCACCCACCCGGCGCTCATCGGCGCCGCCCAGGCGGCCTCGACCGGCCTCATCGGCGCGATGCCGCAGGGCGGCGCGGAGGCCATCGCCTCGCGCGGCGAGGTCGCCGAGGACGACGAGCTGCTCGACCGCGCCGCGATGGAGTTCGGCACCGACTGACCGCGCCCCCGGGCCTCCCGGGCCGCCCCTGCGCGGCCCGGGGCGTGGCGTGCGGACGCCACGGGTACGGACCGGAGATGATGATCGACGAGCGGGACGGCGCGGACGTCACGCCCGCCACCGACTGGCTGCTCGGCCCGGTGTCCCGCGAGGAGTTCCTGCAGGACCACCAGGGGCGGCGGCATCTCCTGCTGCGCAGGCGGTCGCCCGGCCACTACCGCGAGCTGTTCTCGCTGGCCCGCCTCGACGAGCTGCTGTCCGGCTCCGGCCTGCACGCCGGGGCCGTGCGCGTGGTCCGCGACGGCCACGCCGACGGCGGCGCGGCCGGGCTGGAGGACCTCTACGCCCGCTACCGCGACGGCTCGACCCTGATCATGCCCTCGGTGCACGAACGGTGGCCGCCGCTGCGGGAGCTGTGCCGGCGGCTGGCGGGCGAGTTCAGCGCGGAGTGCCGGGTCAACGCCTACCTCACACCGCCGCGGTCGCGCGGCTTCGGCGTCCACCGCGATTCCCACGACGTGTTCGTGCTGCAGGTGGCCGGGACCAAACGCTGGCGGATCCACGAGGACGCCCGCCGCGAGTTCGACCTGGGCGAAGGGGACCTGCTCTACCTGCCGCGCGGCCTGCCGCACGAGGCCGCCTCGGCGCGGGGCGCGTCCCTGCACCTGAGCGTCGGCGTCCACCCCCTGACCTGGGCCGACGTGCTGCTGGCCGGGTGGGAGGCGGCCGTCTCCGCCGACCCCGACTGCCAGGAGCCGCTGCCCTTCGGCTTCGCCCGTACGAGCGGCGGCCGGGCCGCCACACGGGAGCGCATCCGGGAGCTGACCGCCCGCCTGACGACCGTCCTCACCCCCGAGAGGCTGGCCGACGACGCCGTGGACATGGCGATGCTCGCCGAGGGCGACCGGCTGGGCGGCCACCTGCTCGACCTCGCGGGCCTGGCCCGCCTCGACGCCGGCACCGCCGTCCGGCTCCGCCCCGGCCTGCGCTGGGAGAGCAGACGGGACGCCGGCACGCTGGTCCTCGCCTTCCATGGCAAACGGCTCACCCTCCCCGCCCGGCACGAGGCGGCCTTCCTGCGCATGGCGGACGGCGAGCCCTTCACGGCGGCCGGTCTGCCGGGGGAGGACGGCCTGGCCCTGGTACGCCGCCTGGTCGAGGAGGGTTTCCTGACCCTCGCGACGTCAGGCCGACCCGGCGGCGCCATCTGAGCCTGAGGCAGCGGGCCTGCGGAAGACGCAGCGCACCACGTGCCAGTGCTTGGGCTCGTCCCGGGCGTCGATGCCGTCGTAGCGGTCCTCGCGCAGGACGACCGGCTCCAGCCGGGGGAACAGCGCGCCGGCCTCGGGGGCGCGCAGGAACGTGCGCCCCGGCCGCCCCGCCCAGGCGTCCTCCGGGCCGAAGAACGTGCAGCACAGCACGCCGCCCGCGGCCAGGCCGCCGGCCATCGCGGCCGCCACCCGGCGGACGTCGGCCTCGGGCAGGAAGGGCAGGACGTGGATCGCGACGATGAACGTGTAGGCCCCCGCCGCGACCGGCACGTCACGGACGTCGGCGTGCACGACCCGCAGCCGCGGGTGCCGCCAGGCCGCCGCCAGCGCGAGGGTGCAGGGGTCGGTGTCCACGGCCTCGACCGAGAAGCCCAGCTCCAGCAGGAAGCGGGTGTCGTTGAGCGGGCCCGCGCCGATGTCCAGCGCCCGCCCGCGGACGCCGCCGAGCACGTCCAGCGCCTCGACGACGAGCGCGTTGGGCCCCCGCCCCGCCCGCAGGGAGGCGTAGGTCACGCCGCCGCTAGCCGCTCACCTTGAGGATCCGCTGCTCGACCAGCACCTCGGCCAGGGCGACCCGCTCCTGCCCGGTCAGGCCGCCGGGCAGCTCCCGCACGTAGAAGGCGCCGGTGCGGGCCACGAACTCCAGCGCGGGCGAGGCGATCATGTTGGCGGCCACCAGCGGTTCGCCCGACGGGGAGAGCAACTCGACCTGGTTCCCGTCGCGGCGGGTGGTGAGCAGCCCGGCGCGCTCGTTCACCACGCGGCGGGTCAGCGTGACGGTGCGATGGTCGTACCAGACGTCGGGGAGCGGGCAGCCGAAGAGCTCCTCGTAGCGGTCGCGGAACTCGGCGAACGTGCCCGCCGGCGTCTCCTCGGCGGGCTCGTCCCGCGTGCCGGGGTCGTTGCTCGGGCTGTGGTGGACGTACCGGCCGAAGTAGGTGCGGCAGAACTCGGTGTACAGGCCGGTGAAGAGGATGAAGTGATGCCAGGCGTCGTCGACGCGCGTCGAGTGCATCGTCCAGATCCGCGACCGGTCGACCTGCGTGAGCACCAGGTACTTCTTCGCCTCGGCGAACAGCTCCCCGGCCTCCTCCTCCGTCGCGGCGACGCGCTCCTTGACGAGCCGTTCGAGCAGGTAGGGCGCCTGGTGGTCGAGCGCGGCGAGCGCGGTGTCGGTGATCATCGCGGTTCCCCTACTCCGGCGACGACTTCACGCGGCAGGACGAGACGCACACGCTGCTGCAGTCGCGGCAGGTCATGCAGGGGCTGTGGCAGTCGGCGCGCTCGGTCTTGACCCGCAGGTGCAGCCGGCCCGTCCGGATCTCCCCGGCGTCCTCGGCGGCCTCCGAGGTCAGCGACGCCTCTGCCGTGCCGGCCTGCCGGCGGACGACCTTGGCGTCCCGGCGTACCCACAACACCTTCGCGCCGAAGAGCAGGATGCCCTCGGGCACGTCCTCGATGTGCAGGACGTCGCTCAGCGGGATGTCGAGGGCCGAGTTCAGATCCTCCAGGCTGGGATACAGCGTGACGCATCCGTCCTGGTACGGCGGGCCCACGTAGCCCCAGAACGTCATGGTGTCCGGGGAACCCTCCTGGAGCAGCTTGACCAGGAGAGGATGCGCCTCGGGCCCTTGCCCGGCTTTGCTCATGGCGGTACTCCTCGTTCCCGGCGAGCGTGACATCCCGGACCCGGGAGCGGCGGCGCGACGCGCCGCCGCTTTGCCGAACCCGGGGCCGCGCCGGGCGCGGCTCAGCCGAGGTCGCCCTGTGCCGCGCCCGGCGCGTTCGCCTCGGCGAAGACGCCCACCTGCTCGGACGCCGGTGACGGCGGCTGCTCCATGAGCGCCTGGATCGCGGACCTGCGCTTCTCCAGGCCCACTTCGTCGATGCTGATCCGCCGCCGGTTCCGGCTCTTGTCTTCGGTCATGCTCGGCAACCGTAGTGAGCCGCACGTCAACGCGGGGCAACGGCATCGTCTTGTTTGGGCGCGCTCGCCCCGGCCGGACGGCGCCGCGACCTGGTCTGTTCCGGTTTTCCGCCATCGAGGTCGGCGGCCGGACCCCATGGTGGCCCGCACCCCGGCTGCCTAGCGTTGACCCTCGTGATCAGTCTGAGGGGTTTGACCAAGCGGTACGGCGACCGGACGGCGGTGGACGACCTGTCGCTGGAGCTCAGACCCGGCGCGGTGACCGGGTTCCTCGGTCCCAACGGCGCGGGGAAGTCCACCACGATGCGGCTCGTCCTCGGGCTCGACCGGCCCTCGGCGGGCACGGCGCTGGTCGGCGGCGTGCCGTACCACCGGATCAGGAACCCGCTGCGGACGGTCGGCGCGCTGCTCGACGCGCGGGCGCTGCACCCGGGGCGCAGCGGCCGGGCGCACCTGACCGCGCTGGCCCGCAGCAACGGCATCCCCGTGCGGCGGGTGGCCGAGGTGCTGGAGAGCGTCGGCATGGCCGGCGCGGCGGGCCGCCGGGCCGGGGCGCTCTCGCTCGGCATGAGCCAGCGGCTCGGCATCGCCGCCGCGCTGCTCGGCGACCCGGCGGTGCTGTTGTTCGACGAGCCCGTCAACGGGCTCGACCCCGACGGCGTGCGGTGGGTGCGCCGGCTCATGCGGTCGCTGGCCGCGGAGGGCCGCACGGTGTTCGTCTCCAGCCATCTGATGAGCGAGATGCAGCTCACGGCCGATCACCTGGTGGTGATCGGCAAGGGCCGGCTGATCGCCGACGCGCCCCTGGCCGAGGTCATCGGGCGCAGCTCGCTGACGGCCGTGCTGGCCCGCACCCCGCACGCCGGGGAGCTGGCCGGACGCCTGCGCGCGGCCGGGATCGCCGCCGAGCGCGTCGCCGAGAACGAGGTCGTCGCCACCGGCGCGCCCGTCGAGCGGGTGGGCGACCTGGCCTACGAGGCCGGGATCAGGCTGCACGGCCTGCGCACCCGGGAGGCGTCCCTGGAGCAGGCCTATCAGGAGCTGACGGAGAGCAGCGTGGAGTACGGGACGACGGAGGCGGGCGCGTGACGGCGGCGTTGTGGCAGGCGGCACGGGCCGAGTGGGGCAAGTTGTGGTCGGTCCGGTCCACGTGGTGGTGCCTGGCCGGCGCGGCGGCGCTCATGGTGCTGACCGCCGTGGCCCTGGCCGCGGCCGCGGCCACCGACGCGGTGCGGGAGGGGGTGCCCGGTGCGCGGGTGACGGCGAGCGAGTCCGTGGTGTCGGCCACGTCGTTCGTGCAGTTCGCGCTGGTCGCCCTGGCCATGCTGGCGATCACGTCGGAGTACTCCTCGGGCGGCATCAGGGTCACGCTGCAGGCCACGCCGGTGCGCGGGGTCGTGCTGGCCGCCAAGGCGCTGGTGGTGGCGCCGGTGATGTTCGCCGCCGGGGTGCTGTCGGGGGCGGTGGCGACGGTGGCGGTCTACGTGGTGCTGCAGGCCGACGCGTTCGGCGGGCTGGTCGTGCTGCCGTTCGGGGAGGCGGTGCGGGACGTGACGGGCGCGGGCGTGTTCTTCGCCCTGGTGGCGGTGACGACGCTGGGCTGCGGGGCCGCGATGCGCAGCGCGGCGGGCACGCTGACCGTGGTGTTCATGCTGCTCCTGGGCCTGCCGCTGGTGCTGCTGATGACCGGGAGCCAGGCGGCGCTGGACGCCTCGCTGCGCATGCCGACGTTCGCCGGGCTGGCGTTCATGGGCAGCGTGGACAACCTGACCGGCGGGCCCGTCCCGTACTCGGCGGGGGAGGGCCTGGCCTGGCTGCTGGGCTGGGCGGCGGCGGCGCTGGCGGCGGGCTACGCCGTGCTGCGCCGCCGCGACGCCTAGACTTCGGGCCCGTGTCGGACAACTTCGGGCCCATGCCAGATAACCGGGAGAACACCGGCTTCGGGCTCATGCCGGACAACCGGGAGAACACCGGTAGCCGGGCGGTCAAGGCGCTGGTGGGGGTGCTGGCCGGCATGGCGCTCGGCGCGGTCGAGCTGGCCTTCCTCTGCGTGGCCTGGCCCGCCTGGCTGGTCCCGGCCGCGCGCCCCCTGGCCCGGCGCGGCGCGGCGCGGCTCATGGCGCTCGAACGCGCCCGGCTGACCCGGTGGTTCGGCCACCCCGCCCCCACCCGCGACGGCGGCTACGCCTACCTGGCCGCCCGCGCCGCCCTGGGCGTGCTCGGCGGGTACGGCTGCGCCGTCGCCCTGTTCGTCGGCGGCCTGCTGCTGGGCGGCGGGGCGTGGGACCTGATCACCGGCGGCTCGGACCCCGTCCCCGTCGAGCTGCCGGGCGTCCGGCTCGTCACCACCGGCGGCATGCTCGGCCTGACCGGCGGCGTGGCCCTGCTGACGGTGACCGCGCTGCTCGCCCTGGCCGCCGGCGTGCTCGAACGCCGCCTGGCCGCCCACTTCCTCGGCCCCGGCGGCCGGGAGCTCATGCGCCGCCGCATCGCCGAGCTGACCGCGACCCGCTCGGGCATCGTCCGGGCCGTGGACGACGAGCGCCGCCGGATCGAACGCGACCTGCACGACGGCGTCCAGCAGCGCGGCGTGGCCCTGGCCATGCTGCTCGGCCGGGCCCGGCACGGCCGCGACCACGACCGGACCGCAGAGCTGGTCGACCAGGCCTACGCCGAGTCCCGCCGCCTCCTGGACGAGCTGCGCAGCGTCGCCTGGCGCATCTACCCCACCGCCCTGGACGAGCTGGGGATCGAGGCCGCGCTGGCCGGGGTCGCCGAACGCGCCGCCGTGCCGGTCACCGTCCACTACGGGCTGACGGCCCGGCCCGCCACGGAGATCGAGACCGCCCTGTACTTCGTGACCAGGGAGGCGATCACCAACGCGGTCAAGCACGCCCGCGCCCATGACATCCTGGTCGTGGTGGGCGAGGACGAACGGACGGTGAGCGTGGCGATCTCCGACGACGGCGGGGGCGGCGCCGACCCCGCGGGCGGCGGCCTGTCCGGGCTGGCCCGCCGGGTCCTGGCGCTCGACGGCGCGTTCACCGTGGACAGCCCGCCCGGCGGGCCCACGAAGATCGTCGCCACGCTGCCCAAGGAGCCGCCGTGCGGCTGATCCTGGCCGACGACTCCGTGCTGCTGCGCGAGGGCCTGACCCGGCTGCTCGCCGAGGCCGGGCACGAGGTCGTCGCGGCCGTGGGCGACGCGCCCGCGCTGCTGGCCGCGGTCGCCGACGACCGGCCCGACGTGGCGGTGATCGACGTGCGCATGCCGCCCGGCCACAAGGACGAGGGGCTGCGGGCGGCCCTGGAGATCCGCGCGCGGTGGCCCGAGGTGGGCGTGCTCGTCCTGTCCCAGTACGTCGAGCCCCACTACGCCGCCACCCTGCTGGCCGGGCCCGCCGAGGGGCTCGGCTACCTGCTGAAGGACCGGGTCTCGGAGGTGGCCGACTTCCTCGACTCCCTCGACCGCGTACGCGCCGGCGGCACGGCCTTCGACCCCGAGGTGGTGCGGCGGCTGCTGGCCCGCACCAGCCACGCCGACCCGCTGAGCCGGCTCAGCCCGCGCGAGTCCGAGGTGCTGGCGCACCTGGCCCAGGGGCTGGTCAACGCGGCCATCGCCGAGCGCCTGCACGTCTCGGCGTCCACCGTGGAGAAGCACGTCAACGCCATCATGGAAAAGCTCGACCTGCCGCGCGACACCGGCTACAGCAGGCGGGTGCTGGCGATCCTGCGCTACCTGGAGGGCTGACCCGGGCCGGCGTTCACACGTCGATCACGCGGGGCAGCGCCGGCGGGTTCGGCCGCGGCCGCCACTCGCGCGGATAGCCGAGCGAGACCTCCATGAACGGCACGCCGTCGTGGTGGGTCAGGCGCGGGATGTGCAGGTGGCCGTACACGACGGCGGCGGCGTCGTGGTCGAGGTGCCAGCGGGCGGTGCGCTCGGTGCCGCACCACTGCGCGAACTCCGGATGGGTGAGCACCCGCGTCGGCTCGCGGACCAGCGGATAGTGGTTGACCAGCACGGTCGGCAGCCCCGGCGGCCGGGCGGCCAGCCGCGCCTCGGTGTACTCGACCCTGGCCGCGCACCAGGCGTCCCTGCCGGGGTGGGGGTCGGGGTGGAGCATGACCTCGTCGGTGCAGACGATCCCCGCGTCGTAGGCCGTGCGCAGGGCCTCCTCCTTGGTGGTCGCGCCCTCCGGACGCCAGGTGTAGTCGTACAGGACGAACAGCGGCGCCACCGTGACCGGGCCGCGCGCCCCCTCCCACACCGGGTACGGGTCCTCCGGCGTGAGCACGCCGAGATCGCGGCAGAGCTCCACCAGGTACCGGTAGCGCTCCTCGCCGCGCAGCCGCACCGGGTCGCGGGCCGGCGTCCACAGCTCGTGGTTGCCGGGCGCCCAGACCACCCTCGCGAACCGGTCGGCCAGCAGCTGCAACGCCCAGGCGATGTCCGTCGTCAGCTCGCCGACGTCGCCCGCGACGAGCAGCCAGTCGCCGTCCGACCCGGGGCGCAGCTCCTCGACGAACGCGCGGTTGTCGGGATGGTGCACGTGCAGGTCGCTGACGGCGAGCAGGCGGGGAGCGGTGATCACGTCTCGGATCGTACGCCGCCCGCGCCGCGACGTGGCGCGGGGTCCACCGGCAGGTTGATCATCCCGGCGGCGGGTAGGTACGTCACCTGCCCGCACCCGGAAGAGGACCGCCATGACGACCGCGCCGACCTTCGTGCTCTCCGACGGCCGCGCCATGCCGCGCCTGGGCCTCGGCACCTGGCCGATGGACGACCGCCAGGCCCACCAGGCCGTCGGCCACGCGCTCACGCTCGGCTACCGGCTGATCGACACCGCCGCCAGCTACGGCAACGAGCGCGGCGTGGGCGCGGCGGTCGCCGAGTCGGGCGTGCCGCGCGAGGAGCTGTTCGTCACCACGAAGCTGCGCGGCGCCCAGCACGGCTACGACCTGGCGCTGCGCGGGTTCGAGGAGAGCCGGTCCCGTCTCGGCCTCGACCACGTCGACCTCTACCTCATCCACTGGCCGCTGCCCGGCCACGGCCTGTTCGTCGACACCTGGAAGGCGTTCGTCCGGCTGCGCGAGGAGGGGCTGGCCCGCTCGATCGGCGTCTCCAACTTCACCCCGGAGCAGATCGAGCGGCTGGTCGACGCCACCGGCGTGTGGCCCGCGGTCAACCAGGTCGAGCTGCACCCCGGCTTCCCGCAGCCCGGCCTGCTCGCCTGGCTCACCGGGCACGGCGTGGCGACCGAGTCGTGGAGCCCGCTCGGCGCCGGCGGCAAGCTGCTCGACGACCCGGCCGTCACCGCGGTCGCCGCCGCGCACGCCCGCACCCCCGCGCAGGTCGTGCTCCGCTGGCACGTGCAGCTCGGCGCCGTGCCGATCCCCAAGTCGGCCGACCCCGGGCGGATGCGCCACAACCTGGAGGTCTTCGACTTCGAGCTGTCGGCCGAGGAGATGGCGCGCATCTCGGCCCTGGGCGGCGGCGGCGGCCGCCTCGGCGGCGACCCCGACCACCACGTGGAGCTGTGACTCCAGGAGCGGCCCCCGGTCAGCGTTCGTAGACGATCCTGCCGTCCACCATCGTCATCGCGACCGGCACCTCGGGCAGGTCGGCCGGGTGCGCGTCCAGCAGGCTGTCGTCGAGCACGCACAGGTCGGCGACCTTGCCCGGCTCCAGCGAGCCCTTCCACGACTCCGCGCCCTCCTGCCAGGCCGGGGTGCTCGTGTAGGCGCGCAGCGCCTGGTCCAGGGCGAGCCGCTGGTCGCGCGCGCCCTCGACGGCCCACCGGGTGGCGGCCGCGGCCACGCCGTGCCGCCAGTCGGGGGTGAGCATGGGGGCGTCGGAGCTGAGGCTGAGCCGCACGCCGGCGGCCAGCGCGTCCCGCACCGGCCAGGCGTGCCCGAGCGCGGCCTGGCCCAGGGCGTCGCGCAGCATGGGGGAGGCGGCGGCGGCGATGCCCGGCTGGGTGGTCAGGCCGATGCCGGCCGCGGCCATCGTCTTGAGGGTGTCCGGATGCAGGACGTCGCCGTGGACCAGGTAGTGGCGCCGCCCGGGGACTCCGGCCAGGGCGCGGGTGACCGTCCTGGTCGCGCGGCTGCCGGTGGCGTGCACCGCGACCTGGTGCCCGGCCGCGGCGGCGGTCTCGATCATGGTCGTCAGGGCGGTCTCGCGCTCGTCCTCCGAGCCGCCCTCGACCAGCGGGGCGCCGTGCGTGCCGTCCTCGTACGGCTCGTCGCTCCAGGCCGTGCGCATCGGCGGGATGCCGTCGGCGAAGATCTTCACCCCGGCCACCTTGAACCAGCCCGGCACCTCGGCGGGCGGCGTCAGGTCGCGCAGCCCGGCGACCAGGTCGGGCAGTGAGCTGCGCCCGTCCACCTCGGCGAACAGCAGCAACGCGCGCACCCGCGCCTTGAGCTCGCCCCGCGCGGCCATCCCGGCGTACTCGCGCAGGACCTCGACGCCGAAGCGCCCGCCGCCGTCGTGCTCGCAGGGGCCGAGGCCGGGCTCGGTGTAGCTGGTGATGCCCAGGGAGGCCAGCAGGTCGCCGGCGCGCAGGATCGCCGCCCGCCGCTCCTCCTGCTTGCCCAGCCGGGAGTCGGGGACGAGGTCGGCGGCGCCGGTCAGGCGGTCCAGCAGGAGGTCGGGCCAGCGCAGGCCGAGCCACGCGCCGTGCAGGTGGCTGTCGTTGATGCCGGGCAGCACCGATCTGCCGCGCAGGCGCACGACCCGCGTCCCGGGGCCCACCATGGCCTGGACCTGCAGTGGAGTGCCGACCCTGACGATGCGTCCGTCCTTGATCGCGATGCCGGACGCGAGATGGCCGGACGCGTTCATCGTGTGGACGACGCCGCCGGTCATGACCAGATCCGCCGACCTGTTGTCAGCCGCAGATTTCATATCCGCTCCGCTCTGGACACTCTCATTTCCATCCGCATAACGTACATGGAATCAGATACGATTTCGTGCCGGGAGGTGACGATGCCTCTACCTTTCGAGGCACGGCGCATCATCGATCAGGCCCCTCGCGGACCGGCGCACGCGCCGCAGGCCGCCGCGGCCGACGACCGCCGCCGGAGCCGCTGATGGGCGCTCCCGCGGACGACGTCCTCGACGTACGGGGCCTCAGCGTCTCCAGGGGAGAGGTGCCCGTCGTGCACGAGGTCAGCCTCGGCGTCGCGCCCGGCACGGTCACCGTGCTGCTCGGCGCGAACGGCGCGGGCAAGACCACCCTGCTCGACGGCATCGCGGGCCTGGCCCCCGCCGCCGCCGGCACGGTCACCCTCGCCGGCACGCCGCTGACCGGCCTGCCCACCTACCGCCGCGCCCAGGCCGGACTCGGGTACGCCGAGCAGGCCCGCACCGTGTTCCGCACGCTCACGCTGGAGCAGAACCTGCTGGTCTCCGGCGACGGCGACCCGGCCATGGTCTACGACATCTTCCCCGAGCTGGACCGCAGGCGCACCCTGCCGGCCGCCAACCTGTCCGGCGGCGAGCAGCAGATGCTCGTCATCGGCCGGGCGCTGATCGCCGGGCCCAAGGTCGTCCTCATCGACGAGATGTCGCTCGGGCTCGCGCCGGTCGTGGTCCGCCGCCTGATGGGCTCGGTGCGGGAGCTGGCCGAGCGGGGCATCGGGGTGCTGCTCGTCGAGCAGTTCGCCAACCTGGCGCTGGAGATCGGCGCCCGCGCGTACGTGCTGCGCAAGGGCCGGGTGGTCTTCGAGGGCCCGTGCGAGGAGCTGCGCGGGGCGCAGGACCGGCTGCACGAGTTCTACTTCGGCGCCGTCACCGACGACGGCCTCGCCCGGGCGGCCGGCACGGAAGGCGGGAGCTGATGAACGCGCTGCTGAGAACCTGGGGTCCCGGGCTGGGGCTGGCCGTCGCGGCGTGCGCGGTGCTGCCCTGGGTGCTGCCGCCGTACTGGATCTACCTGGCGATCGCGGCCGTGGTCAGCGGCGTGCTCATGCAGAGCTACGGCGTGATCGTCGGGCGGGCCGGGGTCATGTCGCTGTGCCAGATGTCGTTCGCGGCGATCGGGGCCTGGGTGGTGCTGCGGCTGAACCTGGCCGACGCGCCCGGCGGCTTCCTGCTGTGGCTGGTGCTCGGCGGCCTGGCGGCCGTGCCGGTGGGCGTCGCGATCGGGCTGCCCGCGCTGCGCATCCGGGGCGTCAACCTCGCCGTCGTCACGCTCGGCTTCGCCGTCTCCACCGACATCGTGCTGAACGCCAACCAGTTCCCCGGCACGACCGAGCTGAAGACGCTCGTCCGGCCGGAGCCGTTCGCCTCCGACGCGGCGTACTTCGTGCTGGCCATGGCCGTGTTCGTGCTGATCGCGATCGGCCTGGCGCTGGTCAACCGGACCAGGATCGGGCGGTCGTGGCTGGAGCTGCGGCACTCCGAGCGGGCGGCGGCGGCGCACGGCATCTCCGTGGCCCGCAGCAAGCTCACGGCCTTCGCCATCAGCGCGTTCATAGCCGGCATCGGGGGCGGGCTGATGGCGGGGCAGCTCGGCCTCGTCGTATCCGGAAATTTCGCGATGATGCAGTCGCTGGCGCTGTTCGCGGTCGCCGTGCTCATCGGGCCGCACAACACCGAGGGCGCCGTCCTGGGCGGCATCTTCGGCGCGGTCATGGCCACGGTCCTGGAGAAACTGCGCCTGCCGCAGGACCTCGGCGGCATCCTGTTCGGCGTCATGGCGATCTTCGCCCTGCGCAGCGGGGTCAGCCAGACCGACTTCACCCGCGCCCGCAGGCGCGAACGGGCCGCCCGCCCGCTGCTGGAGGCCGCGTCCGCCGCGCCCGCCGAGGAGCCCGCCCCGATTCCTCCGGCGGCGGGCGAGGGGAACGTGCTGGAGATCCGCGGGCTGAGCGTGCGGTTCGGCCAGGTCGTCGCCCTGGACGGCGTGGACCTGACCGTGCCCGCCCTCGGCGTCTGCGGCCTGATCGGCCCGAACGGCGCCGGCAAGTCCACGCTGATCTCCGCGGTCACCGGCTTCGCCGCCCGCTACGAGGGCTCGGTCGTGCTCGCCGGGCAGCCACTCGACCGGCTCAGCCCGAGCGTCAGGGCCCGGCGCGGGCTGCGCCGCACGTTCCAGACCACCGCCATCGCGCCGGAGCTGACGCAGGAGGAGTACCTGGCGATCGTCGCCGGGCGGCGCCTGCCCGGGCAGGAGGCGGCGGAGGTGCTGCGCTTCTTCGGCTGCCCGCCCGGCGAGGTGCCGGTCTCGATCCTCGACGCGGGCACCAGAAGGCTGCTCGACGTCGCCGCCGCGATCGCCGCCAGGCCGAAGGTCGCGCTGCTCGACGAGCCGGCCGCCGGCCAGTCCGCCGCCGAGTCGCTGCGGCTCGGCCACCGCCTGGCCCAGGTCCCGGCCCGCTTCGGCGTGTCGATCCTGCTGGTGGAGCACGACATGGATCTCGTACGAGCCGCCTGCGGCCAGGTCACGGTGCTGGACTTCGGGCACGTGATCGCCTCGGGGCCGACGCTCGACGTCTTGGACGCACCGGCCGTCAGGGCCGCCTACCTCGGCACCGTCTTGGAGGAGACATCGTGAAACGCGTACTCGTGGCCCTGCCCGTCCTCGGCCTGCTGACCGCTCTGACGGCCTGCTCCGGCGGCTCGGGCACCGACGGGCCCATCAAGGTCGGCGCCGTCAACGGCGTCACCGGCCTGTTCCAGACCCCCGAGGTGCCGCAGGCGGTCAAGGCCGTCTTCGAGGAGGTCAACAAGGCCGGCGGGATCAACGGCCGCAAGATCGAGCTGATCAGCAAGGACGACGCGATGAACCCGCAGCGCTCCACGGAGGCGGCGCGCGAGCTGATCGACTCCGAGGAGGTCGTCGCGTTCGTCGGCTCCTCCAGCGCCGTGGACTGCGGGCTCAACCGGGCCACCTACAGCAAGGCGCAGATCGTCTCGATCCCGGCCGTGGGCGTGGACCCGGCCTGCTTCACCAGCCCGAACATCGCCCCGGTCAACCCCGGCCCGTTCAAGCTGCTGACCGCGATGCTCTACTACGCCTCCGAGACGCTCAGGCACGACAAGGTGTGCCTGGCCTTCACCGTGCTGCCGGGCAGCGGCGGCGGCATCGACGCGGCCATCAAGGAGTGGAGCGACATCACCGGCAAGACGCTGGCGGTCAAGGACACCTCGGTCGGGCAGGGCGACCCGACGCCGTACCTGGTCAAGCTCAAGAGCGGCGGCTGTCAGGCGGTCGTCTACAACGCCCAGGTCGGGCCCTGGTTCGCCCAGGCCAAGACCCAGGGCATGCAGGACGTCGACTTCATCCTCATGGCCAACGCCTACACCGACGCCAACGCCGCCCTCATCCCGGCCGGGATGAAGGCCCAGGCGGGCACCGAGTGGCAGCCGTACACCGACGAGACGCTGCCGGGCAACGAGCGGTGGGCGAAGATCGTCAACGACAACAAGATCCAGAAGACCGCGTTCAGTCAGGGCGGGGTGATGGCGGCCGACGTGTTCGTCCAGGTCCTCAAGACGATCAAGGGGGACGTCACCCGGGAGTCGGTGACCAAGGCGTTCAAGTCGATGCAGCCCATCACCTACCCCATGGTCGGCACGCCCTGGGTGTTCGGCCCCGGCCAGACGCACAACCCCATCGAGGGCAGCCGCTTCGTCAAGGCCGAGAACGGCAAGTGGACGGTGCTGCCCGAGGGCTTCATCGTCCCGAAGCGGAACGGCTGATGCTCGACTCCGTGGTCGCGGGCCTGACCAGCGGCGGCGTGTACGCGCTGCTCGGGCTCTGCGTGGTCCTGACCTACCGGCTCGTCGCGGTGGTGAACTTCGCGATGGCGGCCGTGGGCGCGATGGGGGCCTTCGTCATGGTCACCCTCACCGACGCCGGCCTGAACGTCTGGCTCGCGCTCCCGCTCGGGGCGCTGGCCGGCGGGCTGGTCTCGGCGCTGCTCGGCCTCGGCCTGGTGCGCTGGTTCGGCGAGCACGACCTGCGCACCAAGGCGGCCGTCACCGTGGCGGTGTTCGTCGCGCTGATGTCGGTCGGGCTGCGGCTGTTCGGCAACAACACCAGCGGCGCGCGGCGCTTCCCGCAGCCGTTCGACGCGCCCGCCTTCACCGTGGGCGAGGTGGTCGTGCCGCAGGCGGTGCTGGTGTCGCTGTCGTTCGCGGTGCTCATCACGGTCGGCGTGGGGCTGCTGCTCGGGCGCACCCGGGTGGGGCTGCGGCTCCAGGCGCTGTCGGAACGACCGGCCACCGCGCAGGTCGTCGGGATCCCCGCGCCCCGGCTCGCGCTGGCCGTCTGGGTCGCGATCGGCGCGGTCAGCACGCTGGTCATCGTCCTGGTCGCGCCGCGGCTCGGCGGCGACTTCTCCACGCTGGGCAACCTGGTCACGACCGCGCTGGCGGTGGCCATGGTGGGGGCGTTCAGCAGCCTGTGGCTGACGCTGGCCGGCGGGCTGCTGCTGGGCTGCCTGGAAGGGGTGACGGCCTCGCTGGAGGCGGTCCAGCAGTACCGCGGGGTGCTGCCGTTCCTGGTGATGGTGGCGTTGTTGTGGTGGCGCAGCCGCCACCAGGTCTGGGACTCGGAGGCGAACGTATGACGGTCAAGGTCCCCCAGCGCCAGATCGGCGCGCACGGCCCCGAGGCGTCGGTGCTGTCGCTGGGGTCCTGGCACACCTACGACCGGATGGACTTCGGCGCGGCCGTCGAGCTGCTGCGGCACGCCGTGGAGATCGGCGTCAACCTGTTCGACGTGGGCGTCTACGGCCTGCCCGGGCAGCGGCCGGTCTTCACCGACGTGCTCTTCTCGGCCATGGTCAGGGCCGCCGGCCTGGCCCGCGAGGACTACCTGCTCTCGGTCAAGCTCTGGCTCGAGGACCACCCCGGGCGTCCGCTGCGCGACCAGCTCGAACGCGCGCTGCTGCGGGCCGGCACCGACCACGCCGACCTGGCCGTGGTCGGCGACGTCCACCGGGACGACCTCGACCTGCGCCGCCTGGCCCGCGAGCTGGCCGAGCTGGAGGCCGAGGGGCTGCTCGGCTGCTGGGGCGTCAACAACTGGTCGGCCACCTCGATCCTGACCGTCCGCAACCACGCCCGCGACCTCGGCTCGCCGGGGCCGCAACTGGCCCAGCTCAAGTACAACCCGTGCCGCCGCTCGATCCCGGAAGGGGTGCCGTTCTCCGAGGTGTTCGACGCCGGCGTCTCGCTGCAGGCCAGCGACGTGCTCGAAGGCGGGCTGCTGGCGGGCAGGGACAGGCCCGCCCGGCCGGTCTTCCCCGACCCCGGCGGCGTGCGCGCGCGGGCCGCGACGGCCGCCGCCGGGCTGGCCGAGGTGGCGGCCGCGCTGGAGGCGACGCCCGCGCAGGTGTGCGTGGCGTTCTGCCTCACCCATCCGGCGGTGGCCAGCGTGCTGTTCGGCGTCACGAGCACGGCCCAGCTCGCCGACAACGCGGGCGCGCTCGCCCTGCTCGACCGGGTCGGCGCGGCGCGGCTGCGCGAGCTGGCCGCGCCGTTCTGGGCCGACGCCGACACGGTGGATCCCGAAGGCCCCTGACGGTCTCCCGGCCACCGCGGCCGGAAAACCGTGCCGGGCTGCCTGCCGGCTCAGCGGGGCGCCTGGACCAGCCCCGCGCCCAGGTCCGCGACGTCGGCGTCCGGGACGAACACGTCCGTCGCGGCGGTCAGCAGCAACCTGCCGGTGACCGCCGCGGCCCGCGCGCCGTCGCTGGCCGCCCGCAGCTCCTGCCACCACAGCGCCGCCGCCCCGGCCACGTGCGGCGCGGCCATGCTGGTGCCGCTCTTGCTGGTCAGCCCGCCTCCGGTACGGGCCGAGACCACGTCCACGCCCGGCGCGGACACCTGCGGGAAGGTGTTGGAGAACCGCGCGACCGCCAGCCGCCCGGACGGCAGCCGCTGCACCGCGCCCACGGCCATCATGCCCTCGGCGGCCGACGGCAGCTCCGGCCCGACCTCGAAGTCCGGCCGCAGCTCCCGGTGGCTGGCGTTGCCCGTGGCCGCGACGACGATCGTGCCGGCGCCGAACGCCGCCCTGGCCGCGATCATCCGCATCAGCGAGTCGTAGAGCCGCAACGTGGCCCGGTACGACTCCAGCGCGATCGACGTGGCCAGGAACTGCGGCAGCCCGCGCTCCTCCAGCTGCCGCATGGCGGCCGGGAAGTCGATGCCGAGCGACATGGTGATGACGTCGGCGTCGTTCCCGAGCGCCCAGAGCAGGCCCTTGACCGTCGCGGCGGTCGAGCCCTTGCCGTCGTCGCCGAGCACCTTGCCGATCAGCGCCCGCTCGACGCCGGGGGCGACGCCGATGCGCATGCCGTCGACCGGGCGGCCGAAGACGGTGCCGGCGCAGTGGGTGCCGTGGCCGACCTTGTCGCCGCGGCCCGACCCGGTGAAGTCCTCCTCCACCAGCGTCATCCCGGTGAAGGCCGGGTGCGTGGCGTCGATGCCGGTGTCGAGGACGGCGACCACCGTCCCCGCCCCCGTACGGGTGGAGGCGTCGGCGCCCAGCGCCCGCACCCCCCACGTGACCTGCGCGCCCGCCTCCGCCGCCGGCGGCGGGGCCTCGGCGTCCTCGGGCGCGCCCGGGACGGTGGTCGGCATCGGCCGGGCGACCGCGGCCACCGACGGGTCCCGCGCGAGGTCGGCCACCTCGCGCTTGCCGAGCCCGGTGACCTCGACGTGCGGCTCGCTCGGCGTCTCGGCCACGGCGGCGGCCCGCTCGAACGGCGCGGCCATGCGGGTCCTGCTCAGATCGCGCAACACGATGAACTGGTCGGCCATCGTCTTCCCCTCCTGGAAGTAGCCCACCCCTGTGATGTCAGGCGTACTCCTGCCGGGGGCGCCTGGCAACAGCCCGCGGCCGCCGGCCCGCGACGAGCACGGCCACGATCGCCAGCAGCAGCCAGGCCGAGGTCAGGACGATCAGCCAGGTCCATCCGGCAGCGCCGTAGACGGCGCTGCCGGCCGTGCCGCCGGCGCCGCTGCCCAGGTAGTAGCACAGGGTGTAGATCCCGGCGGCGCGCCCGCGGGCGGCCGGCGGGGCCTGCGCGGCGACCCACGCGTTGGCCACGGCGTGCGCGGCGAAGAACCCGGCGGTCAGCACGGCGAACCCGGTCACGACCGCGGCCAGGGGGCCGAGCGCGGTCAGCGCCGAGCCGGCGGCCGTCACGGCCAGGGCGGCGACCAGGGCCGCCCGGCGTCCCAGGCGGTCCGCCAGCCGGCCGGCGGCGGCCGAGGAGGCGGTGCCGAGGGCGTAGGAGAGGAACACCAGGGAGGCCACGGCGGGGGAGAGCGACAGCGGCGGCGCGGACAGGCGGAAGGAGGCGGCGTTGTAGAGGGCGACGAACGCGCCGACGCCCAGCGCCCCCACCGTGTACGGCGCCAGCAGCGCCGTCCCGATCCGGCCGCCGCCCCTGGCGTGCGGGGCGCGTACGACGGGCGGCGGGGCGGGCAGCGTGCGGGCCGCGTACGCCGAGCAGAGCAGCGACACGCCGGCCACCACCAGCAGCGCGCCCCGCCACCCCCACGGCCCGGCGGCGAACCCGGCGCCCAGCCGGCCCAGCATCCCGCCCACCGAGTTCCCGGCGATCATCACGCCCACCGCCCCGGCCAGCCTCGTCGCCCCCACCAGATCGGCCAGGTACGCCGCCCCGACCCCGGCGAACCCGGCGACCGCCACCCCCTGCGCCGCCCGCATCGCCACCAGCACCGGGAACGTCGGCGCCAGCGGCAGCGCCAGCCCGATCAGCGCCGAGGCCAGCACGGACCACACGATCATCCGCCGCCGCCCGACGACCTCCGCCAGCGCGGCCAGCGGCAGCACCGCCACCGCCAGCGCCGCCGTGGCCACGCCGACGGCCAGCGACGCGCCGCCGGGGTCGAGCCGGAAGTCGGCGGCCAGCTGCGGCAGGACGGGCTGCGGCGCGTACAGCAGGGCGAAGGAGGAGACGCCGGCCGCCGCCACGGCCGGACCGGCCCGCCGGGTGCCGACTCGTTGAGCTTCGATGACCGCCACGCCTGGAAACGCTAAGCAAGGCTAATAAATACGTCCAATGCAGAAATAGGCCATAATTCATGCTGTGGTGGATGAATACCAGCTCGTGGACGAGCGGCTGGCCGCCGGGCTGGCTCCCACGCTCGCCCTGCTGGCCGCCGTGGGGGAGACCGGGCACGTCACCCGGGCGGCCGAGCTGCTCGGCATGCCGCAGCCCACCGCCAGCCGCCGCCTGGCCGCGCTGGCCGACCTGGTCGGCGCGCCCCTCGTCGTCCCGTACGGGCGGGGCATCCGCCTGACCAGGGCCGGGCGCGTCCTGGCCGCCGCCTCGGGCAGGGCGCTGGCCACCATGGAGTCGGCCGCCCGCGAGGTGCGCGAGGAGATCGACCCGGGCAGCGGCCGGATCGTGCTCGGGTTCCTGCACCTGCTGGGCCGCACGCTCGTCCCTTCGCTGATCCGGGGCTTCCGCGAGTGCCACCCGGGCGTGCGGTTCAGCCTGGCGCAGGGCTCGCGCCAGGACATGCTGCGCGCGCTCGCCGAGGGCGAGATCGACCTGGTGTTCGTCGCGCCCCTGCCCGACGGCGACCTGGGCCTGGCCGGGCACCCGCTCGCCGATCAGGAGCTGGTGCTGTCCGTGCCGCCCGGTCACCGGTTCGCCGGACGCGCCCGGGTGCGGCCCGCCGAGCTGGCCGGGGAGGAGCTGGTGACGCTCGAACACGGCTACGGCGTCCGCCAGATCACCGACGACCTGTGCGCGGCGGCCGGGTTCACGCCCAGGATCGCCTTCGAGGGGCAGGAGTCGGAGACCGTGCGCGGCCTGGTGGCGGCCGGGCTCGGCGTGGCCGTGCTGCCCCGTCTGACGCCCGCGGAGGGCGTCGTGCAGATCCCGCTGTCGCCCCCGGTGTTCCGGACGATCGGGGCGTGCTGGCCCGCCGGGGCCCGGCTCACGCCCGCCGTGCGCGCCTTCCTGGACCACGTGCGCTCCGGCGCCGCCGACGTCGGCCCGGGGTTGCGGCCCTGCCGGCACCCGTCCTCGCAGAAGTAGTTGACGGCTCATCGATTCTGTATGGAGACTTCAGCTGCACACGCCCTTCTGCGGATGGGGACGACCATGCCTGCCGAGTCGTTCAACGCCGGCGTCCATCTCACCGACCGCCTGGTCGAGGCCGGGCACGGCGACCGCGTCGCCGTCGCCGGGCCGCTCGGCGCCATGACGTACGCCCAGCTCGCCACGCACGTCGCCGAGCTGGCCGGCGGGCTGCGGGTGATGGGCGTACGGCCGGAGGAGCGCGTGCTGCTCGTCCTGCCCGACCGGCCCGAGACGCTGATCACGATCCTGGCCGTGCTGCGGATGGGCGCGGTCGCCGTCCCGGTGCCCGCCCTGTACGACGGGGCCGAGCTGGGCGCGCTGATCCGCGACTCCAGGGCGCGGGTGGTGGTCTCCGCGCCCGAGTTCGAGCCGGCCGTGCAGGAGGCGCTGCTGTCGGCGCCCGAGGTCGTGGCGCTCGTGCTCACCGACGCGAGCCAGGTCCCCGGCCACGTCGCGCGCATCGCCACCGCGACCGGAGCGGGCCCGTCGGCGGCGGTCGAGCCCGGCGTGCCGGTCTGCCTGTGGTCGGACGTGCTGGAGGCCGGCCGGGGCGCGACCGGCGCGTACGACACCTGGCCCGACTCGCCCGCGCTGTGGCTCTACACCGCCGGCACCACCGGCGCGCCCAAGGCGGCCATGCACCGCCACGGCGCGCTGCGCGACGTCCACGAGGCGTACGGGCGGCAGGTGCTCGGCGTGCGCCCCGAGGACCGGTGCCTCTCGGCGGCCCGGCTGTTCTCGGCCTACGGCCTCGGCAACTCCCTGGTCCTGCCGCTCGCCGCGGGCGCGACCACGATCCTCGACCCCGCCGCGCCCACCCCGGGCGGCGTCGTCGAACGCCTGCTGGCCGAGCGCCCCACCCTGTTCTTCGCCGGCCCGTCGTTCTACGCCGCGCTGCTGGCCGCCGAGGCCCCCAAGGACGCCTTCGCCTCGGTCCGCCTGGCCGTCTCCGCCGGTGAGGCGCTGCCCGCCGAGCTCCACCGCCGCTTCACCGGCCGCTTCGGCGTGGACCTCATCGACGGCCTGGGCTCCGCCGAGTCGCTGCACGTCTTCCTGTCCGGCCGTCCGGGCCGGGCGCGCCCGGTCGGCTCGGGCGCCGTCGTGCCCGGCTACGAGGTGCGCCTCCTGGACGACTCCGGCGCGCCCGTCCCCGACGGCGAGCCCGGCCACCTGTACGTGCGCGGCGACTCGATCGCCACCGGCTACTGGTGCCGCACCGCCGCCACCCGCCAGACGTTCCAGGGCGAGTGGCTGCGCACCGGCGACACCTGCGCCCGCGACGCCGACGGCTCCTACCGCTTCCTGGGCCGCTCCGGCGACCTGATCAGGACGGGCGGCGCCTGGACGTCACCCCTGGAGGCCGAGGCCCGGCTGCTGGAGCACCCCTCGGTCGCCGAGTGCGCCGTGGTCGCCCACACCGGCGCCGACGGGCCGGACCGGCCGGTCGCCTGCGTGGTGCCCAGGCCGGGCCGCCCGATCGACGCGGGCGAGCTCATCGCGTTCTGCCGCGAGGGCCTGGCCGCCGACCGGCTCCCGCACGAGGTGCTGGTCCTGGACGAGCTGCCGCGGACGGCGACGGGGACGGTCCAGCGCGCGGTGCTCCGGCAACTGGCCGCCGACCTGCTCGGCAAGTGACCGGCGCGGGGTCTCAGAAGGCGTCGCGCAGTTCGCGTTTGAGCACCTTGCCGGAGGCGTTCTTCGGCAGGGCGTCCACGAACACCACGTTCTTGGGCGTCTTGAAGGAGGCCAGCCGCTCGCGCAGGAACGCGTTCAGCTCGGCGGCGGTCAGCCCCGCGCCCTCGCGCAGCACCACCGCGGCCGTCACCGCCTCGATCCACCGCTCGTCCGGGACGCCGAACACGGCCGCCTCGGCGACCGCCGGATGCTGGTAGATGACCTCCTCCACCTCGCGGCTCGCCACGTTCTCGCCGCCGGACTTGATCATGTCCTTCTTCCGGTCGACCACCGACAGGTAGCCGTCGGCGTCCATGACACCGAGGTCGCCGCTGTGGAACCAGCCGCCGCGGAACGCCTCGGCGGTCTTGTCCGGGTCGTTCCAGTAGCCGAGCATGGCGTGCGGGCTGCGGTGGACGATCTCGCCGACCACGCCCGGCGCCACCGGCCGGTCCTCGTCGTCGACGATCCTGGTCTCGACGTTGAGCGCGGGCCGCCCGGCCGAGCCCAGCCGGGTCAGCTGCTCCTCGGGGCGCAGGATGGTGGCCAGCGGCGCCATCTCGGTCTGGCCGTAGAAGTTGAACAGGCGCACGTCCGGCAGCCGGGCCGAGATCTCCTTCAGCACCTCGACCGGCATGATCGAGGCGCCGTAGTAGCCCTTGCGCAGCGAGGACAGGTCACGGCGGTCGAAGTCGGGGTGGCGCAGCAGGGCGATCCACACCGTGGGCGGGCAGAACAGCTTGGTCGCGCGCTCGCCCTCGATGGTGGCCAGGATCGAGGCCGGGTCGGCGCCCGGCAGGACGAGATTGGTGGCGCCCAGGTAGATGCCGGGCGTCAGGAAGCAGTGGAGCTGGGCGCAGTGGTAGAGGGGCAGCGCGTGCACCTCGACGTCGTCGGAGCTCATCTCGCCGTCGACGACGCAGCTCACGTACTGGGCCAGCAGGCTCCCGCTGGACAGCGTGGCGCCCTTGGGCCGGGACTCGGTGCCGCTGGTGTACATGAGCTGGATCGGGTCGTCGGCGGCGATCTCCACCTGGGGCTCGGCGTCGTCGCCGCGCCAGGTGGAGAAGGACTCCCAGCCCTCGGCCGCGCCGATCACGCCGCGCACCCGCACGGCGGGCCCGGCCGCGGCCTCGGCCACCGGCAGCAGCGCCTCCTCCACGAGCATCCCCGTCGCGCCGGAGTGCTCCAGGATGTAGGCCACCTCGCGGGGCCCGAGCATGAAGTTGATCGGCACGGAGATCGCGCCCAGCCGGGCCAGCGCGAAGTAGGCCACCACGAAGGCATGGTTGTTATGGCTGAACAGGGCGAACCGGTCGCCCTTGGCCACGCCCCGCGCCGCCAGCGCGTTGGCCGTGCGGTTGACCTCAAGGTCGAGATCGGCGTAGCTCTGGCGGACGTTGCCGTAGATCACCGCGGTCTTGGCGGGGAACCTGGCGGCCGAGCGCCGCAGGAGGTCGCCGATCGTGTGCTGGCGCGTGGTCATGCTGGGCACCCCCATGCCGAATGATGTTCGGCGATCGTACCCGACGAAGGAGGCGCCCGCCGACCCCCGGCGGACGCCTCCTCGGGCTCACCCTGGCTGGGTGACGCCGTTGACCTTCAGCGTGTACGGCGCGTACTGCTGGACCTGCTCGGTCGGCTCGTCATAGGCCACGATCGCGACCACCGACGGGAAGACCGCGAACGGCGCGAGCTGCAGCCGGTTGAGGCTGATCGAGCCCTTGCCGTCGAACTGGGCCTGCAGCACCACCGAGTGCCGCTCGTCCAGGCCGACCAGACGCACGTTCCAGTTGCTGACCGGCGTCGGCGAGATCTCGGTCGGGGAGTCGAACGGCTCCAGGCTGGCCCCGTCGCTCACCGCCGTCGCGCCCACCGTGACGTCGTCGATCTTCCAGCCGCCCTCGTTGACCCCGCCGTCGCTGACGTACTGGAAGCCGACGAGGATCTCCTTGCCCGCGTAGGCGGACAGGCTGTAGGTGTGCGGCTGGAACCCGGTGGTGGTGCCGTTGACGGCCGGGCCGAGCGGGCCGGCCACCGTCTTGTCACCGGGGATCGCGGTGTAGGTCTTGCCGCCGTCCGCGGAGACGATCACGTAGCCGTAGTCGAAGCCGGACTCCGCGCCGTACTTGGCGAGGAAGCGCAGCGTCGGGTCGGCGGCCGGGACCGTCACCTTGGTCACCGCGGCGACGTTGAGGTTGCTGGCGTTGCCCGACCACAGCACCGGGTTGCCCGCGCGGTCGGGGTCGTCGGAGACGACGGTCCAGGCCAGCGGGATCGGCGGCAGCGTCTTGGCGCCCTGGAAGGACAGCGAGGTCGGCGCCGCGCCGCCCGGCTTGCGGATCTGCACGTAGTCGGCGCCGTTCGGGGCCGCCCCCGGAGTGTTGTACGCGGCCGGGTTGGCGAGGTTGACCGTGGAGTTCAGGCTCGCGGTCGTCACCCGCTTCTTCGGCACGCCCAGCACCACGCCGCGGCTGCCGACGACCTTGTCCACCAGCACCATCGTCTGGTAGTCGTGCAGCACCTGATACAGGTCCGTGCTGCCGAGCGCCGCCTTGACGCTGGCCAGGCCCTGCAGGGAGCCGTCACGGTGCAGCTTGGACAGGAAGTCCGCGCCGTACCGGTCGTACAGGAACAACATGAACGAGTAGGCGTTGCCGTAGTCGGCCAGCACCGCGTCCGGGTTGCCGCCGTCGCCCCACAGGTTGAGCGAGTTCTGCGGGCCGCCGCAGTTGCGCGGGTTCGGGTTGTACGGCGTCTGGACGATGCCGAAGCCCTGGAAGCAGTTGATGTGGTTGTCGAAGCCCTTCTCGAACACCGTCGCCTTGGGGTTGCCGTAACCCGTCACCGAGATCGCGAAGTCCGACAGGCCCTCGTTCATCCAGGTGGTCTCGAGCGGGTCGGTGTAGTAGTGCAGCAGGTGCTGCCACTCGTGGGCGAAGACGCCCTCGTACTGGAAGGGCCGGGCCGAGCGCGAGGTGCACACGTCGGAGGTCGGGTTGTCCGGCGGGTTCGCGCCCGTCCTGTGCAGCCAGTCGAACGCGTCGATCGTCATCACGTTGCGGTCGAGCAGCTCGTTGTACTGGGAGGAGAAGAAGCCCGCGATGTACGTGGTCGCGGCCGGGAAGGTGTAGTAGTTGTCGTCCCGGACGTTGTCGATCAGCGTCACCGTGCGGTCGCCGGCGCCGGTGTAGACGCCGCCGTTGCCGTTGGCGTCGGGGCCGAGCACGGCGTTCGTGCCGTCCCGGTCCGGCGGCGTGCTGAAGGTCGCGGTCTCCTTCGGGAACATGTTCGTGTCGAACTGCTGCACCAGGTTCGTGACCTGGGCGTCGGTGATCTCCGTCGTCCCGGGCACCTGCATCCGGCAGTCGCCGGCCGGGAAGGCCAGGTCGTTGGCGACCCAGACCTCGATCTTGTCGCCGACGCCGCGCAGCGTGTAGTCCTTGCGGTACAGGCGGCCGTTGTAGTCGTCCGTGGCCAGCCACTGCCGTACGGTGCCGACCGGCGGCGTCTCGGCGGCGGCCTTGGTCTTGGCCGTGGTGCGGGCCTCGTACTTCGCGGGGACCTTGACGGGCTTGCCGTCGAGGGTGAAGTCCTTGCGGGTGAGCTCCTTGACGTCGCTCGGCGGCGCGGCCGCCTGCGGGGACTCGGCCGACGCGGGTATCGCGGTCAGCGTGGGCAGTAAGAGAAGTGCGGCAGCGATTCCGATGATTCGGGTGCGCGCCATTGAACCCCCTAGGTATGGGTGTTGCCCGGATGGAACAGGGGTGACATCCGGTAATTACCGGAACCGAATTGGCGCGCGCAATGGGGGCATTTGCCAACAAAATGCGGTGGAATTGGCGATCAAACCAGAACGGCCAGCCGCCGGTACGACTCCAGCCGCCGCTCCAGGTCGTAGGTGTTCATCGTGACCAGCACCTCGTCGGCGCCGGTGGCCTCCACCAGTGAGCCCAGCGCGACCGCCACCTCCGGCGCGGTGCCGTGGATCTGCCCCTTCAGCGCCTCCGCCAGCAGCGCCCGCTCCCGCCCGGTCAGCTCCAGCCGGGCGATCTCCTCGGCCGGCACCAGCGGCGGGAACGCGCCGCTGGTGCGCGAGCGCGCCGTGGACCACGCCTCCGGCAGCTGGAGCTGCGCCGCCTCCTCGCGCGTCGCCCCGACCGCGACGCTGACCGCCGCCATCACGTACGGCCGCGCCGCCCACTCCGAGGGCCGGAACCCCGCCCGGTAGCGCGCCGCCGCCTCCACCGCCCGCGGCCCGGCCCCGATCACCATGGGCAGCCCGAGCTCCGCCGCCAGATCCGCCCCCGACCCCATGGCCAGCACGAACACCTGCGGACGCAGCCCCTCGGCCGGGACGGCGTGCACGCCCGGATGCGCCCGCTGCCCGCCGGTGAAGTACCCCAGCAACTCGCCGACCTGGTCGCCGAACCCGTCCGCGGCCTCCTTGCCGTGCCCGAGCGCCCGCCGGACGCCGCCCGTGAACCCCACCGAACGCCCGAGCCCCATGTCGATCCGCCCGGGGTGGAGCGACTCCAGCACGCCGAACTGCTCGGCCACCACCAGCGGCCGGTGGTTGGGCAGCATCACACCGCCGGTGCCCACCCGGATCCGCCCGGTCGCCGCCGCGACGGCCGCGGCCAGCACGGTCGGCGCCGCCCCCGCCACGCCGGGCACGCTGTGGTGCTCGGCCACCCAGAACCGGTGGTAGCCCAGCTCCTCGGCCTGCCGGGCGAACGCGACGGTGTCCCGCAGCGCGGTGGCCGCGTCGGAGCCCCGGCGCAGGAGCGAACGGTCGAGAATCGAGTAGAGGGTCACGCCTGCGTGCAACGCCGCACGCCCCGGGATCAATCCAGCGGGTCCCACGGGACGGCGTCGTAGCAGGAGAGCAGCCGGGCCAGCGCCGGGCCGTCCTGCCGCAGCGGGACGCCGTCGACCTCGCCGACCGGGACCACGCCGTGGGAGTTGCACAGGAACACCAGGTCGAAGCCCGGCAGGTCGGCGACCTGCAGCGGGCGGCGCTCCTGGGGCACGTCGACGCCTTCCAGCAGGCCCATGGCGGTGCCGTGCAGCATCGGCGCGTCCGGCCACACCAGGCGCCCGCCGGACCAGCAGCCGACGTTCGTGATCGCGCCCTCGCTGATCACGCCGTCGGCGGTGGTCAGCAGCGCCTCGTCGAAGCCCAGGGGCGCGACGGTCCGCCGCAGGTGCGCCTGGGCGAACCCGGCCGCCTTCTTGACGTGCGGCAGGTAACGCTGGTAGACGACCGCCGTGACGCGCTGCGGGCGGGCGGAGACCTCGGTGGGCGGGGCGGCCGTGGCCACGACGCGCGGGCGGCCGTCGTGCTCGACGACGTAGACCCGCACGCCCGCGTCGCGCAGGTCGTCGCCGAGCACGGCCCGGATCGAGCCGAGCACCGCCGCCGGGTCGAGCCGGGCGCCGAACAGCTCCAGGTTGGCCGCCGCCAGCCGCTCCAGGTGCAGGGCCAGGCCGCGGGTGCGCCGGTCTCTGACCTGCATGGCGGTGAAGTGCCCGTAGCGGGCCTCCAGCGCGAAGCGCGCGTCGGCGTCCACCGGCCTGCCCTCGACCACCGCTCGTACGATCATGCGTCCAGCATGTCCTGTCCGCCGGACCCCGCGCGCATGATCGTGAAGGGCGCCAGCTCGCCGAGCCCGCGCACTGACAGCCGGTCGACCGCGCGCAGCAGGAAGGCCCGGTCGCCCTCCAGCTCCTCGGCCATCTCGGGGTCGGCCAGGATCGTTCCCGGCAGGGAGAGCGCGGTGAGCCGGCTGGCCAGGTTGACGGTGGTGCCGAACACGTCGCCCATGCGCCAGATCACCGGCCCGGCGGCCAGGCCCACCCGCAGCTCGGGCATGTCCCGGCCGCGGTGGGTCTCCACCAGGCGCAGCGCGATCTCGGCCGCCACGTGCGACTTGTCGGCCACGAACAGCACCGAGTCGCCGAGCGTCTTGACCACCCGCCCGCCCGAGGACGTCACGACGTCGGCCGAGCGGCCCTCGAACCTGTCGACCAGCCGGGCCAGCTCGGTCGCCGTGATCTGCCGGCTGAGCCGGGTGAAGGCCACCAGGTCGGCGAACCCCACCGCCATGCGCACGGCGCTCATGTCCTGGTCGGCCAGCCGGCCGGCGGCGGCGGCGAGCTGCCGCTGCCAGGCGTAGACCAGCAGCCGCGCCAGGTCGGGCACCACCCGCTCGGCCCGCCGCCGCCAGGCCCGCGGGCGTTCGGCCAGCGGCACGCCCGCCTGGTCGAGCGCCTCGGCGCCCAGCTCGGCCTGCGACTCGGCGAGCCGGGCCGTCGCCCGCCCGATCGAGCGGGCCATCAGCAGCATGTGCTCCTCGTCGTAGGCGCCGGAGCTGACCATCGAGAGCATGGTGCGCAGCGCCTCGACGTCGGAGTCGGTGAACTCGACCGCGTCGTCGGCCACGTTGGCGAACCCCAGCGCCCGCCACAACCGGCGCGCCCGGTAGACCGGGACCCCGGCCATGTGGGCCACCTGGTGGCTGGTGTAGCGGCGCGGCGCGCGCAGGAACGCCTCCGCCACCCCGTCCCCGTCCTCGCGTGACACGCGTGCAACATAACACCCTGTGGCGGGCGTCACTCCAGGAGGGCGCGCAGGGCGGGCCGCTCGGCGTCGGGCAGGTGGACGGCGTAGTAGTCGTACATGGACCGGCGCAGCAGACGCGCGGCCGAGGCCCCGTCGCCGGCGCGCACGGCGGCCAGCACCTCCTCGTGGTGCCGGATGCTGCGCCGCATCAGCGACTCGCGGTCGGGCGCGTCGGCGATCTTCCCGGCGATCAGCCCCAGCACGACCGAGCGGACCACGTCGGTGCAGACCTGGATCAGCGTGTTGCCGCTGGCCGCCACGACGACGTCGTGGAAGGCCACGTCGGCGGCGCTGAAGGCGTCGTGGTCGGACGCGGCGGCGGAGGCGGAGGCGGTGGCGGCGGGCGCGGCGGCGCGCAGGGCGGCGCGCATGCCGGCGATGGCCGCCTCCATCTCGGCGAGCTGCTCCTCGGTGCGCAGCCGCGCGGCCAGCAGCACGGCCGAGGAGTCGAGCACCATCCTGAACTGCACCAGCTCGGCCAGCGACAGCTCGGCCACTCGCGCCAGCGTGGTCATCGACTTGTGTAAGGCGGCGGGGGAGAACGGCAGCACCTCCGCGCCGTTGGGATCGCCCGGCCGGGACCGCACCAGGCCGCGTGCCTGGAGCACGCGCAGCGCCTCCCGCACCGTGGAGCGCCCGACCGAGAACTGCACCATCAGCTCGCGCTCGCTCGGCAGCCGCGCCCCCGGCCCGAGGGCCCCGCTCTCGATGGCCTCCTCGACCTGTTCCACGACCCGCTCGTAAGCGCGTACGGCCCGCACCGGCTCGAACCGTGCACCCATCGGAAGCCCCCTTGACCCGAGCCGTCACGGACTGGCAATGTGCGTAGCCTACTGGTCAGACCAGTGCACTAGCCAGGAGGCTGTAAGACATGAGGCGAATCGGAATCTGGATCGCCGTGGGCGGTCTCCTGCTGGTCACAGCCGCCTGTGGCGGCGGTTCCGGCTCGGGCGGTTCCGGCACCGCAGGCACCCCCAAGGCCCAGTCCCTTTCCGTGGGGTTCGTGGCCGAGCCGGCCAACCTCGACTTCACCGCCACCGAGGGCGCGGCCATCCCGCAGGCGTTGCTGGTCAACGTCTACGAGGGCCTGGTCAAGCTCGACCAGGACGGCTCGATCAAGCCGCTGCTGGCCGAGAAGTGGTCGGTCTCCGACGACCGGAAGACCTACACCTTCACCCTGCGCAAGGGCGTCACCTTCAGCAGCGGGGCGCCGTTCACGGCCGACGACGTGGTGTTCTCGCTCGACCGGGTCAGGAGCGACTGGAAGCTCAAGATCAAGGCCCAGCTCGACGTCATCGACAAGGTGGCCAAGACCGACGACGCCACCGCCGTCGTCACCCTCAAGCGGCCGAGCAACGGCTTCCTCTACGCCCTGGCCACCCGCCTCGGCGCCATGTTCAGCCGCACCGGCGTGGCCGACCTGGCCAACAAGCCCGTCGGCACCGGGCCGTACACGCTCGGGGCGTGGAAGCGCGGCGAGTCGATCCAGCTCGCCGCCAACCCCTCCTACTGGGGTGCCAAGCCGGCGCTGTCGGCGATCACGCTGAAGTACTTCAAGGACGCCACGGCGATGAACAACGCGCTGCTGACCGGCGGCATCGACGTCATCTCCGCCGTGCAGGCCCCCGAGTCGCTGCAGCAGTTCGCCGATCCGAACCGGTTCCAGACGGTCGAGGGCACCACCAACGGCGAGGTCGTGCTGTCCATGAACAACGCCCGGCCGCCGTTCGACGACGTCAAGGCCCGCCAGGCCGTCCGGTACGCCATCGACCACAAGGCGCTGCTGGACACCGCGTGGGCCGGGCGCGGCCAGCTCATCGGCTCGATGGTGCCGCCCACCGACCCCTGGTACGAGGACCGCACCGGCGACTACCCCTACGACCCCGCCAAGGCCAAGGAACTGCTGGGCGGCAAGGCGCTGACGGTCAAGATGCGCATCCCCAACCTGCCGTACGCGGTGGCGAGCGCGCAGGTCGTGAAGTCGCAGCTGGCCCAGGTGGGCATCACGGCCGACATCGAGCCGCTGGAGTTCCCGGCCCGCTGGCTGGACGTGGTGTTCAAGCAGGGCGACTACGACCTTTCCATCATCAACCACGTCGAGCCCCGCGACATGGGGATTTTTGCCGATAAATCGTATTACTTCCACTATGACAACCCCGAGTTCGGCAAACTCCTCGCCTCCGCCGACGCCGGCACCGAGCAGCAGCAGACCGACGACCTGAAGAAGGCCGCCAAGCTGCTCTCCGCCGACGCCGCCGCCGACTGGCTGTTCCTGTTCCCCAACCTGATCGTGGCGAAGAAGGGCGTCACCGGGCTGCCGAAGAACGCCATCGCGGAGTCCTTCGACTTTACCGGTCTCGCCAAGCAGTGACGCTCTACCTGCTCAAACGGCTGGCGGTGCTGATCGTGAGCGCCGCCGTCGCCGCCGTCGCGGTGTTCGCGTTCATGGCGCTGCTGCCCGGCGACCCGGCCGAGATCGCCCTCGGCGTCAACGCCACCCCCGACGCGGTCGCCGCGCTGCGCCGGCAGTTCGGCACCGACCGCCCGCCGGTCGTGCAGTTCCTCGACTGGATCGGCGGGCTGGCCCACGGCGACTTCGGCGTCTCCTACGTCACCAGCTCGCCCATCGGCCCGCAGATCGGCGAGCGGCTCGGCGTGACGGCCGTGCTGGTGCTCGGCGGCATGGTGCTGGCGCTGGCCGTCGCGGTGCCGCTCGGCACGTTCGCCGCCGTGCACCACCGCAACCCGCTCGGCGCGGCGATCAGCGCGGTCAGCCAGCTCGGCATCGCCGTCCCCGCCTTCCTGGCGGGCATCCTGCTGGTGTTCGTGTTCGCGGTGAAGGCCCAGGCCCTGCCCTCCGGCGGGTACGTCCCGATCGCCGACAGCCCGCAGGAGTGGCTGCGCTCGCTGCTGCTGCCGTGGTTGTCGCTCGGGCTCGTCCAGGGCGCCGTGCTCACCCGCTACGTGCGCAGCGCCGTCCTCGACGTCATGCGCGAGGACTACCTGCGCACCGCCCGCGCCAAGGGCCGCGGCAGCACCGGCGCCCTGTGGCGGCACGGCCTGCGCAACGCCTCGATCCCCGTGGTCACCGTGCTCGGCCTGCAACTGGCCACCCTGCTGGTCGGGGCGGTCGTGGTCGAGCGGGTCTTCGTGCTGCCCGGGCTCGGCGACCTGCTGCTCAACGGCGTCGCCGGGCGCGACCTGCTGCTCGTCCAGGGTGTGGTGATGGTGCTGGTGGCCGCGGTCCTGCTGATCAACTTCGTGGTGGACGTCGCCTACCGCCTGCTCGACCCGAGGCTGCGATGAAGGGCCGCGCGAACGCCGCGCTGCTGACCGGCGGCGCGCTGGTCGGGCTGGTGACGCTGGCCGCGCTGGTCTCGTTCGTCTGGACGCCGCACGACCCGACCCTCGTCGACGCCGCCCGCAAGCTGCGCGACCCCGGCGGCGGCTACCTGCTCGGCGCCGACAAGTTCGGCCGCGACACCCTCAGCCAGCTCATGGTCGGCGCGCGCACCACCCTCTACGTCGGCGTGGTGGCCGTCGGGATCGCCGCCGTCCTCGGCGTGCCGCTCGGCGTGGTGGCCGGGATGACGCCGCGCGGCTGGCTGTCGGAGCTGATCATGCGGGTCAACGACCTGGTGTTCGCCTTCCCCGCGCTGCTGCTGGCCGTCATGCTGGGCGCGGTCTACGGGGCCGGCACGCTCACCGCGATGATCGCGATCGGGGTGGCCACCGTGCCCGCGTTCGCGCGGGTGGCCCGCGCCGCGACGCTCCAGGTCATGGTGACCGACTACATCCTGGCCGCGCGCGCCGCGGGCCGCCGCCGGGGCGCGATCGCCGTGCGGCACGTGCTGCCGAACATCGGGTCCGTGCTGATCGTGCAGGCGTCGGTGTCGTTCGCGATCGCGATCCTGGCCGAGGCGGCGCTGTCGTTCCTCGGGTTCGGCACCCGGCCGCCGACCCCGTCCTGGGGGCGGATGTTGCAGGAGTCGCAGGAGCTGCTGTTCTCCACCCCGCGCCTCGCGCTGTGGCCGGGCCTGGCGATCGCGCTCGCCGTCCTGGGGTTCAACCTGCTCGGCGACGGGCTGCGCGACCAGCTCGATCCGAAGCTCAGGAGGGTCCGTGCTGACGGTTGAGGGGCTTTCCGTACGGGCCGGCGCGGTGGGGCTCGTGCACGACGTGTCGTTCGCGATCGGGCCCGGCGAGCGGGTCGGGCTGATCGGCGAGTCCGGGTCCGGCAAGTCGCTGACCGCGCTGTCGCTCATGGGCCTGCTGCCCGAGGGCGTCACCGCGTCCGGCACGGCCAGGCTCGGGGGACGCGAGCTGCTCGGCGTGCCCGAGAAGCGGCTGAAGGACCTGCGCGGGCGCGCGTTGTCCATGGTCTTCCAGGAGCCGATGACGGCGCTCAACCCGCTCATGCGCGTCGGCGCGCAGGTCGCCGAGGCCATGACCCTGCACGGCGTCCCCCGCGCCGAGGCCGGGCGGCGCGCGCTCGCCCTGCTGGACCGCGTCCGGCTCCCCGAACCCGGGCAGATCGCCCGTGCCTATCCCCACCAGCTCTCCGGCGGCCAGCGGCAGCGCGTCATGCTCGCCATCGCCCTGGCCAACGAGCCGGGGCTGCTCGTCTGCGACGAGCCGACCACCGCGCTCGACGTCACCGTGCAGAAGCAGATGCTGGAGCTGATCGCCGAGGTTGCCCCCGCGCTGCTGTTCATCACCCACGACCTGGCGGTGGTGGCCTCCGTCTGCGAGCGGGTGATCGTCATGTACGGCGGCCGCGTCGTCGAGACCGGGCCCATCCGCGAGGTCTTCACCCGCCCCCGCCACCGTTACACCGAGGGCCTGCTGGCCGCCTCCCGGCTCACTCCGCGCGGCACCAGGCTCCCCACCATCAAGGGCAGCGTGCCGCCCGCGGGCGCCTTCCCCGAGGGCTGCGTGTTCCGCAACCGCTGCCCGCACGCCACCCCGCGGTGCGAGACCCCGCCGGCGCTGACAGGAGACGGCCATGCCCACGCATGCTGGCACCCCGCAGAATGAGCCCTCTGGCGACGCGCTGATCGAGGCGCGCCGTCTCAGCCGCGTCTACCACCGCCCGCGCACCTCGCTCACCAGGCCGGGCGCGCCCGTCCACGCCCTGCGGGAGGTGTCGCTGACCGTCCGCCGCGGCGAGCGGTTCGGCATCGTCGGCGAGTCCGGCTCCGGCAAGTCCACGCTGCTGCGCCTGCTGTGCGGCCTCGACCGGCCCACCGGCGGGTCCGTCGTCTTCGACGGGCGGGAGATCACCGGCCTGCCGGAGCGGCGGCTGCGCTTCCTGCGGGAGAACCTGCAGATCGTCTTCCAGGACCCGATGAGCTCGCTCGACCCGCGCATGCGCGTGCGGGACCTGGTGGCCGAGCCGCTGGTCGCGCTCGGCCTGCCGGTCGGCGGGCGGGTGGCCGAGCTGCTGGCGGAGGTCGGCCTGCCCGCCTCGGCCGCCGACCGCTACCCCCACCAGTTCTCCGGCGGTCAGCGGCAGCGCATCGCCATCGCCCGCGCGCTCGCGCCCCGGCCGAAGGTGCTGGTCGCCGACGAGCCCGTCAGCGCCCTGGACGTGTCCGTCCGCGGCCAGATCCTCAACCTGCTCGCCGACCTGGTGGACGAGCTGGGCCTCACGCTCGTGTTCGTCTCGCACGACCTGTCGGTGGTCCGGCACGTGTGCGAGACCGTGGCCGTCATGAGCGGCGGCGAGATCGTCGAGACCGGCCCGGTGGACGACGTCTGGGCCGCGCCGCGCCACCCGTACACGCGTGACCTGCTGCAGGCCGTACCGACCCTGGAGGGATTGTTGTGATCGAGGTCGACGAGCGGGGAGTCGTGGAGTTCACGCAGGCCCTGGTGCGCATCCCCAGCACCAACGACCCCGCGCGCGGGCGCACCGAGCGGCCCGCCGCCGAGCTGGTCGAGGCCAGGATGCGCGAGTGGGGCTGGGACCCGGTCGTGAGCGAGGCCGCCGCCGGGCGGCCCAACGTCGTCGCGGTGGTCGAGGGCGGCGGCGGCGACGGGCCGACGCTGATGTTCGAGGGCCACACCGATGTCGTGACCGAGGGCGACCTGTCCACCTGGACCGTCGACCCGTTCGGCGGCGAGATCCGCGACGGGCGGCTGTGGGGCCGGGGCAGCGCCGACATGAAGTCCGGCCTGGCCGCCACCCTCTACGCCACCCGCGCGCTCCAGCTCGCCGGCCCGTTCCCCGGCCGGATCAAGGTGTGCGCGCTGGCCGACGAGGAGGGCCTGATGATCGGCGCCCACCACTTCGTCGCCTCCGGGCTGGCCGACGGCGTGGACGGCGCGATCGTCGCCGAGCCCGAGGCCGGGGAGATCTGCGCGGTGGCCAAGGGCGCGCTGCGGCTGCGCGTCGACCTCACCGGCAAGATGGCCCACGGCGCGATGCCGCAGCACGGCCGCAACCCCGTCCAGGCGGTCGGCACGCTGCTGGTCGCCCTGAGCGGCCTCCAGCGGGAGCTTCAGGAACGGCATCCGGCCCACGAGCACCTCGGCGAGGTGTACGTCACCCCGACCGTGGTGCGGGCGGGCAGCGAGGAGCAGGTCAACGTCATCCCCGCCACCGCGTCCGTCTTCGTCGACGTGCGCACGATCCCCGGGCTGGAGCACAAGGTCGTGGCCGACCGGGTGGCCGCCCTCGCCGCGGCCGGGGACGGGATCGAGGCGTCGGTGTCGGTCCTGGTGGACCGGCCGCCGGTGGACGTGCCGGTGACCGACCCGGTGGTGGCCGCGCTGGCGGCGGCCCACCGTACGGTGACGGGGGAGGAGCCGGTCTACGGCGGCGTGCCGGGCTCGACGGACGGGACCGTGCTGACCCACTGGGGCGGCGTCCCCTCGGTCGTGTACGGCCCCGGCGGCAAGTGGATCGCCCACCAGGCGGACGAGTACGTCGAGGTCGCCGAGATCGTCCGGTGCACCCGGGTGTTCGCCGAGGCGGCGCGGCGCTTCCTGCACCGGGACTTCTGATGCTCGCCGAACCCGCCCCCGGCATGCGTCCCGGGCCGACGAACTCGCTGGTGGACGTCGCCGGGCTGCGCGTCGGGCACGCGCACCGGGTGGGCGGCGGCTACCGCACGGGCACGACCGTGGTGCTGGCTCCGCCGGAGGGCGTGGTGGCCGGCGTGGACGTGCGCGGCGCCGCTCCCGGCACCCGCGAGACCGAGTTGCTGGATCCGCGCAACCTGGTCGAGCGCGTGCACGCCGTCGTGCTGTCGGGCGGCAGCGCGTACGGGCTGAGCGCCGCGTGCGGGGTGATGGACGGGCTGGCCGACGCGGGCATCGGCTTCCCGGTGGCGGGCGGCGTGGTGCCCATCGTCCCGGCGGCCGTCATCTACGACCTCGGGCGCGGCGGCGACTTCCGCGCCACCCCCGACGCCGCCCTCGGCGCCGCCGCCTACGCCGCCGCCCGCTACGGTGGCGCGGCCCGGCACGCCACCGCGCCTCCCACGGCCAGCGGGTCCATCGGGGCCGGCGCCGGGGCGATGGCGGGCGGCCTGGCCGGCGGCGTCGGGACGGCCAGCGCCGTCCTGCCCGGCGGCGTCACCGTGGCCGCCCTGGCCGTCGTCAACGCCGCCGGGTCCGTGCTCGACCCAGCGGGCGCCACCCTCGCCGGCGTCCGCTACGGCCTGCCCGGCGAGTTCGGCCACCTGCGCCGCCCGGACCCCGCCGAGGCCGGGGCGTGGCAGCCGGACAAGGTCACCTCGTTCAACACCACCATCGGCGTGGTGGCCACCGACCTCACCCTCACCAAGGCCCAGTGCGGCAAGCTGGCCGGGGTCGCCCACGACGGCCTGGCCAGAGCCATCCGGCCGGCCCACACCATGGTCGACGGCGACACCGTCTTCGGCCTGGCCGCCTGCGCCCGCCCGGCCCCCGGCCCCGACGGGCTCCAGGACGTCCTGGCCGCCGCGGCCGACGTGTTCAGCCGGGCGGTGGCCCACGCCATGCTCGCCGCCACCGGCCGCGAGGACGCGCCCGCGTACCTCGACGTGTTCCCGAGCGTCCTAGGGGGAGACAGATGACCTGGCCGGACGGCCTGCCCATCGGAGACGGATGGGCCGCCACCGAGGACACCACCGAGGTGATCTTCCCCTACGACGGCTCGGTGGTGGCCCGCGCCCCGCTGGGCACCCCCGCCCACGCCGCCCGCGCCCTGGAGGCGGCGCTGGCCGTCGCGCCCGCCATGGCCGCGCTGCCCTCGCACGCCCGCCGCGCCGCGCTCATGGCCGCGCACGACGCGCTCGCCGCCCGCCGCGAGGAGTTCGAGCGGCTGCTGGTCCTGGAGACCGGCAAGCCGCTGGTCGACTGCCGGGTCGAGGTGGCCAGGACGCTGCTCACCCTCGCCACGGCCGCCGAGGAGGTCGCCCGGCTGCACGGCGAGACCGTCCCGCTGGACCTGCTGCCGTCGGGGGAGGGGCTGATCGGGTTCTGGACGCGGCGGCCGATCGGCGTCGTCGTCGGCATCACCGGCTACAACTACCCGCTGCTCCTGGCCGCCCACAAGATCGCCCCGGCGGTCGCGGCCGGCTGCCCGGTGATCGTCAAGCCCGCCCCGGCGACGCCCCTGGCCACGCTCCGGCTGGTGCACCTGCTCCGCGAGGGCGGCCTGCCGCCCGCCGGCGTCCAGCTCGTCACCGGGGACGTCGAGGTCGGCCGCACGCTGGTCGAGGACCGGCGGATCGGCGCGGTCTCCTTCACCGGCTCGGCCGCCGCCGGGCACGCCATCGCCCGCGCCGCCGCCCCCACCAAGGTGCTGCTCGAACTCGGCTCCAACGCCGCCCTCGTGGTCGCCGCCGACGCCGACCTGGCGGCCGCCGCCGACGCCGTCGTGCGCGGCGGCTACTACGCCTCCGGGCAGGCGTGCATCGCCGTGCAGCGGGTGCTGGTGGAGGAGCCCGTACGGGCGGAGTTCCTGGCGCTGCTGGCCGCCCGCGTCAAGGACGTCGCGGTCGGCGACCCGCGCCTGCCCGGGACCCGCGTGGCCCCGCTGATCGACGCCGCCGCCACCGACCGCGTCCTCGCGTGGATCGGCGACTCGGGCGCCGAGGTGGTCGCCGGCGGGGTGCGCGAGGGCCGGGCGATCGCGCCGACCGTGCTGTCCGGCGTGCCCGACGGCGCCGCCGCGTGGGACGAGGAGATCTTCGGCCCGGTGGTGTGCGTCCGCGGGGTGCCGGACCTCGACGCCGCCTTCGAGGCCGTCAACCGTTCCCGGTACGGCCTGCACGCCTCCGTCTACACCCGCTCGCTGGCCACCGCCTTCACCGCGATCGAACGCATCCAGACCGGCGGCGTGGTGGTGAACGAGGTGCCCGGCTTCCGCGCCGACAACATGCCGTACGGCGGCGTCAAGGACTCGGGCAGCGGCCGCGAGGGCCCGCGCTTCGCCATGGAGGAAATGACGGTGACCAGAATGGCGATCATCCGCCCCTGACGGCCGCTGTAGGGTGGCGCCCAAACGGCGAGGAGGCGCGTGCCCTGGCTATTCGGACGGACGTTCCGGTGGTTGTCCCGCGAGCGCGCGGCGGCAGGGCCCTGCCCGCGCTCGCCGCCCTCCTGGCCGTCGCCCTGGCCTGCGCCGGCACGGCCTGGTGGCGGGAGCACGGGCAGGCGCGGGACCGGGAGCGCGTCGCGCTGGCCCACGGGCTCGCGCTGCACGCCGCCGAGCTGCGCGGGGACGATCCGGTCAAGGCGCGCGACCTCGGCCTGGCCGCTGTGGGCGTGCACGCCGACGACCAGACCCGCGCCGGGCTGACCGACACCCTCCTGCTGGGGCGCAGGGACGACCTCCGGCCCCGCGACTCCGGCGGCACCTGGCACGCCGAGCTGAGCGGAGACGGACGCGTCGGCCTGGTCGCCGGGAACGGCAAGGCCGAGGTCTGGGAGCTCGGCTCCGGGAAATCGGTCACGCTGGACGGGCCCGAGGACGCGGCGCCGGCGCTCTCCCACGACGGCCGCACCGCTCTGACCGGCGGCGACGACGGCGCCACGACCGTGTGGGACCTCACCGATCCCGCCCGCCCGGCCCGCCGGGCGACGTTGCCGGGCGTGGCGGCGAAGGGGCCGCTCGACGACGTCCAGGCGGTGGCGGTGAGCCGGGACGGCCGGGTCGCCGCGGTCGCCGACTTCGCCGGGAACCTGCTGGTGTGGGACCTGACCGCACGCGACCACCCGGTCCGGCGCTCGGTCACCGCCGTCCACGACTCCTCGACGGAGGACCTCGACCTCAGCGGCGACGGCAGGACGGCGGTCACCATGACCGGCAGGGGCCCGGTGACGATCTGGAACCTGGCGGACCCGGCGCACCCGGTGAAGGCGGCCGAGCTGACCCCGGCCATCCACACCGGCACGGCCGCCGCCCTGAGCGGCGACGGACGCGTCCTCGTCGTCGCGCGGCGCGACCCGGGGGCCGACTTGCGGAGCCAGGCGGAGGTCTGGACGCTCGGCGACCCGGCCCGCCCGGTCCGGACCGCCGTCATCGGGATGCCTCCGGCGGACATGCTCGACGTGGCCCTCACACCCGACGGCGGGACCGCTCTCCTGGCGGGCTCCAACGGCAACGGATCGCTCTGGGACCTGTCCGTCCCTTCCCGGCCCGTCCGGCTGGCCGGGCTGCGCGGATACCCGTCGGAGGTGCGGGGGGTGGCGTTGGGCGACGGCGCCCGCAGCGCCCTGCTGGCCGCCCCCGAGAGCGCCACCTTCTCCCTGTGGGACCTCCACGACCTGCGGCAGGTGGTCGCCGCCCCCGAGCAGACCCTGTGCGACGACGGCCCCCAGACCTTGAGCAGGGCGGACTGGGACCGCTACGCCGGCGGCGCGGACCCTTCGGACTACGGCGGCGGCGACGGGGACGTGAGCCTCTGCTCCCTCCGATGAGGATAACGGTTTGACCAGATGTCTTTACCTCGCCGCAGCGGTCGCGTTGGATGGCGCGCATGGTGGAGATCACGCGCAGAACGGTGTTCAAGGCGGGTGCGGCAAGCGCTTTCCTCGGCGCGGGCGGCGGCCCGGGGACGGCGGCACTGGCGGCGTCCGGCCTGGTGGGCGGACCGGCCGCCGCGGGAGTGGCCGCCGAAGGGCTGGAGCAGCGGGCCATGGCGATGGACCCGCCGGTGTTCCTGCTGGAGAGCGCCGTCCCGCCGCACTTCGCCGCCGGCCCCGGCTCCACGTTGTCGATCAGCGACCGGGTCGCCGTGTGCGGGACGCGGTCGCTGCGCTGGGAGCACGCCGGCCGCGACGTGATCACCGTGCGGGCGCCGCTGCGGTGGGCGCCCGACCCCTACCGGCTCGGCGACGACCAGGCGTGGCAGGGGCTGGTGGACGCGTTCTGCGTGTGGGTGCACAACGCCGAGCCGGTGGACGACGTGCTGCGGTTCGAGTTCGGCCGGGGTGAGCGCACCGACCTGTGGTTCGAGTTCCGGCTCGGGTTCAGCGGGTGGCGTACCGCCTGGGTGCGGTACGCCTACGACATGCACGGCCGGCCCCACCCCGACATGGACACCCTGCGGATCGTCGCCCCGCGCCGGGCCGGGACCCTGCACCTCGACCAGCTCATGCTCAACGTGCCGCTGCGTCCCGACGCCCCCTGCCGCGACCACCAGCTCCCCGACATCGCCCCCGAGGGCGACGAGTACGACAACCAGCACTGGCAGGCACTGCACCGCTTCGACCGGCTGCTGGCCACCGTCGAGCCCGACCTGTCGCCGCCGTCCGCCGGCGAGCTGGCCTCGCTGCGCGCCCTGCACGCCCGCTACCACGACGAGTACCTGACCGCCCAGGTCAAGCCGGACGTGCCGGGGCTGACCGCGCAGGTCGCCGCCCTGGAGGGCCGCCCCACGCACGCCTACCAGGCCCAGATCTACCCGGCCGAGATCGCCGCCGAGCTCAAGGCGTTCGTGAACCCGGTCACGCTGCGCGCCTGCAGCGATCTGATGAAGACGATCGCCCAGGCCCACCAGGCCGCCCCCGCCGAACGTCCCGCGCTGGCCGCCCTCTACCTGCGCATGGTCGCCCACCTGCGGGAACAGGGCTGGACGAAGGGCAGCTGCCAGGGCACGATCCACCATCTCGGCTACGACGTCCGCGGCCTGTACGACTCCGTCTACCTCATGCGGGACGCCCTGCGCGAGGCGGGGGAGTTGGAGCGGGTACGAGCGGACCTGGAATGGCTGAGCGGACTCGGCCGGATCTTCCGCGGTTTCGGCTTCCGGATGGCCCGGGGCAGCATCATGGACCTCTACAACACCACGGTCCGCGGCATGCTGGCGGCCGTGCTGCTGCGCGACGGCGAGGCGCAGCAGGTGGCGTACCTGCGGGCGCTGCGCGACTGGCTGAACGCCACACTGCTGCCCACCGACGGCATCCAGGACGGCATCAAGGTGGACGGCACCGCCTTCCACCATGTCGGCTTCTTCCCCGACTACGTCCGCGACGGCTTCGCCGGGCTCGCGCCGCTGGTCTACGTCCTGCACGGCGGCTCGTTCGCGATCTCGCCCGAGGCGTCCGGCTGGCTGCGCAAGGCGCTGCTCACGCAGCGGGTCTACGCCAACAAGAACCACTGGCCGATCTCGATCAGCGGCCGCAACCCCAGCGGCGCCACCGCGCTGTCGATCGTCCCGTTCGAGTGGCTTGCCCCGATCGACGATGAGATCGCCGCCGCCTTCCTACGCCTGCTGCCCGGCAACCCGACGCCGCGGCAGAAGGAGCTCGCGGCCCGGCTCGCCGCGCGCGGCATCGCCCCGGAACCGGCTCCGACCGGCGCCTGGGCGCTCAACTACGCGGCGCTGGCCGTGCACCGCCGCGACGAATGGCAGATCACCGTACGCGGGCACAACCGCTACCTGTGGAGCACCGAGATCTACGTCGGCGCCAACTGGTACGGCCGCTACAACACCTACGGCCAGATCCAGGTCCTGCACCGCGGCGACCCCGTCACCAACCAGGACAGCGGCTACGCCCAGCCCGGCTGGGACTGGAACCGCCGCCCCGGCACCACGGTCATCCACAAACCGCTCGACCAGCTCAAAGGCGACCTGACCGGGGCCATCGAGGAGATGCTCCTCACCGACTCCCGTTTCGCCGGAGCCTGCACCATCGACGGACGCAACGCCCTGTTCGCCATGGACCTGCACGGACACCCCAAGTACGACGGCACGCACCGGGCCCGCAAGTCGGTGTTCCTGTTCGACGACCGCGTCGTGGCCCTGGGCACCGGCATCACCAACGACGACACCGCGGACGAGACAGAGACCACCCTCTTCCAGACCCGGCTGCCGGCCAGGACCGCCCCCACCGTGGTGGACGGCGCCGCGGTCACAGCCTTCCCTCACCAGGAGCTCGACGGCGGCCCGCGCTGGCTGCTCGACGACAAGGGCATCGGCTACTACCTGGCGCCCGGGCAGAAAGTGGCCCTGACCCGCTCGGCCCAGACCTCCCGCAACAACGCCACGGAAGAGCCCACCAGCGGAGACTTCGCCACAGCCTGGATCAGGCACGGCACCGCCCCTCGGAACGGGACGTACGAGTACGCGATGGTGGTGAACGCCACGGCCGAGCGCATGGCCGGCTTCGCCGCCGCGATGGGGGACGCGGCGAGCGCCCCTTACCGGGTGCTGCGCGCCGACACGGCGGCCCACGTCGTACGGGACCGGGACACCGGCATCACGGGGTACGCGGTGTTCGAGCGCACCCGCCTGGAAGGTCTGGTACGCGAGGTGGACACGCCTTCGATGCTGCTCGTCCGTACGGAGGGGGAGACGCTGGTGATCGCGGTGTGCGATCCGGACCTGCGCCTTTACGGCGGGATCGACCACGACCAGTACGAGAAGGGCCGCTACGTCGGGCACTACAGCCCGTGGTCGCGGCCCTGGCTGGCCAGTCCCAGCCACCCGCACCGCATGAGGGTGACCCTGGACGGCCGGTGGCGGGCGGACGCCGGCCAGCCGTGCCGGACGAGGATCACCGGGCCGCGCACGGTCCTGGAGTTCGAGACCGTGCACGGACGGCCGGTGCAGGTGCGGCTGAGTCCCGCGACCTGACCCGGGCGGGGGCGGGGGCGCCCCCGCCCGGAGCTCACGCCCGCGACCGCGACGACCACCGTCCCGATCAGACGGTTCACGTCCTGGTCAGCCGGTTCGCGTTCCCGGTCGGACGGTTCATGTCTCCAGTCGGACCGTTCACGCTCCCGGTCGGACGGTTCGCGTCCTGGTCAGACGGCTTGCGTCCCGGTCGCGGGGCGGGATGATGCACGCCCGGTCAGCGGGTGTGCCGGTCGAGCTCCGCGCGGACCTCGCGCAGGTGGTGCCGGACCGCGGGGGCGCCGTCGCGCGCCAGGTCCCGCACCCAGCCGGAGTGACCGTCCCGCAGCTCGCGCCGGATCAGCGTGAGCGTCTGCTCGTGCGCCCCGGCCTCCAGGCGCAGCCACGCCCGGTCGAACCGGTGACCGGAACGGCGGGTGAGCACCGCGTCCAGGTCGTCGCGCTGGGCGGCGCTCGGCGCGTCAGGAAGGCTGACGCGCAGCCGGTGCGCGACCTCGCGCAGCCGGGCGTCGAGCTTGCGGTGGTCACGGATCAGCCGCCAGGCGATCTCGCGCACGTCCTTGTCGTGCGACCTGCGGAGCGCGGCCTTCCCGGCCGCGATCTCGGCGAGATTGCCGCGGTGCGCCTGCCGCAGGTACGCCCGGTCCTGGCCCGAGGCGTGGAACGCCTGGACGGACGGGGCGGCTGCGGCGCCGGGCGCGGCCACCGGCCGGACGGTGGTGGCGGCCTGGGCCGCGGCGGGGGCTGTGGCGGACACGGTCAACGCCAGCACGGCCGCGATTCCCGCGGGTGCTAAGTGGCTCCGTGCTGTTCTCATGAGTCCCTCCCTTCAATGGGACCCGTGCCTGCTGCCCCATCCGGTCGGGAGTATTCGAGCTAATTGGGCGGATCGAAACGGCCGTCCACGGCGGTCCAGCCGCCGTCCACGTACAACACCGAGCCGGTCACGAAGCTCGCCGCGTCGCCGGCCAGGTAGACCACCGCGCCGGCCATCTCGGGCGCGGTGGCCCACCGGCCGAGGGCGCTTTTGGCGGCGTACGCGGCGTACCAGTCGGGGTTGTCCTTGATCTGCCGGGTCAGCGGGGTCTCCACGACGCCGGGCGCGATCGCGTTGACGCGCACGCCGTGCGGGCCGAACTCGGCCGCCGCCGTCCGCAGCAACTGCACCAGCCCCGCCTTCGTGGCCGAGTAGACGCCCTGCCCCGGCTCGGTCACCGACGCCCGGATCGACGCGAACCCGATGATCGACCCGCGCCCCCGCCGCACCATCCCGGCGCCGAAGGCCCGCACCACGTCGAACGAGGCCCGCAGGTTCAGCCCCACCACCCGGTCGAACTCCTCGCCGGAGTAGTCGAGCAGCCGCTTGCGCACGTTCGTCGCCGCCGTGAACACCAGCACGTCGGCCGGCTCCTCCGCGGCGGCCGCCCGGACGGCGTCGGCGTCCAGCACGTCGAGCAGCCGGGCCGTGCCCCCGCACCCGGCGGCGGTCTCCTGCGCGGCGGCCAGGTCCCGGTCCGCGCACACCACGGACGCCCCATGCGCGGCCAGGGCGAACGCCGACTCCCTGCCGATCCCGCTGCCGGCCCCGATCACCACGGCCCGCCGCCCGTCGAGGCGGAACAGCGCGTCATATCCCGTCATGCTGAGAAACACTAGCGACTGGTCAGACCAGTACACCAGGTTCCCCCGCTCACGACCGCCCTCCCCACGACCGCCCTCCCCACGACCGCCCTCCCCACGACCGCCCTGCCCGCGCCGCCCTCCCCGCCCGCGTCGCGCCGCCCGCCCGGCGATCCAGCGCGCGGGGGCGCACGGAACGGCCGGTCGGGCAGGGGGCCGCGCCGGGCCGGGGATCCTGACGCGTGGGGGCGTACGGCCGCAGGCCCGAAACTGTCGGCGGCGCCTGCCAGGATGCGACTCATGACGACCATCGCAGGCTTCTGGGACGCCGCCGCCGACTCCTTCGACGACGAAGCCGACCACGGGCTCCGCGACCCCGAGGTCAGGGCCGCCTGGGCGGCGCGTCTGGCCGAGTGGGTGCCCGCCGGGCCGCTCGACGTGCTCGACCTGGGCTGCGGCACGGGCTCGTTGTCGTTGCTGCTGGCCGTCCAGGGCCATCGTCTGACCGCCGTCGACCTGGCGCCGCGCATGGTCGAACGGGCCCGGGCCAAACTGGCCGCCACCGGCGCCACGGTGCTGACGGGAGACGCGGCCGACCCGCCCGTCGGCGACCGCCGCTTCGACGTCGTGCTGGCCCGCCACCTGCTGTGGACCATCCCCGACCCGGAGGCGGCGCTGGCCCGCTGGGTGTCGCTGCTGCGCCCCGGCGGCCGGCTGGTGCTGGTCGAGGGCCGCTGGCAGACCTCCGGCGGGCAGTCCGACTACGTGCCGGGCGAGCACTTCCCGTGGATGGGCGGCGTCACCGCCGACAACCTGACCACGGCCCTCCGTCCCCTGGTCGGCGACCTTCGGGTGCATCCCCTGCCCGACCCGGCATTGTGGGGCAAGGAGATCACCGACGAGCGCTACGCGGTGGTTGCCACGCTCTGAGAACAGGCCCGGCGGCACCTGGGAGTGCCGGATGTCCGGCTCCGGCTTTCGGCTCCCCGGTCCCGGCTCCCCGGTCCCGGCTCCCCGGTCCCGGCTCCCCGGTCCCGGCTGGAGCCTGACCCGTCGTCGCTGCTGGACGAGCCCCGCCCTGTCAGGGAGCGGCGGTCCCGGCGGTGAGGCGGCCGTACGATGGGCCCTTTCATCGGGGAAAGGGCGGGCACGGTGGTGGGCAGGACGTTCGAGATCGCCGGTGAGCTGCGGGTGCGACGCCTCGGCTACGGCACCGCCCAGCTCACGGGCCCCGGCTACTGGGGCCCGCGCCTCACGCCCGGCGAGGCGGTCGCGCTCCTGCGCCTGGCCGTCGACCGCGGCGTCACGCTCATCGACACCGCCGACAACTACGGCCCGGACATCGCCGAGGAACTGATCGCCCAGGCCCTCCATCCGTACCCGGGCGACCTGGTGCTGGCGACCAAGGGCGGCGTGATCCGCACCGGTCCGGACAAGTGGCACGCCGCCGGACGCCCCGAGGATCTGCGCGCCATGTGCGAGGCGAGCCTGCGCCGCCTGCGCACCGACACCATCGACCTGTACCAGCTCCACCGCATCGATCCCACGGTGCCGCTCGCCGACCAGCTCGGCACACTGGCCGAACTGCGCGAAGAGGGCAAGATCCGGCATATCGGGCTCGACACCGTCACCCTGGACCAGCTCGACGAGGCGCTGACCGTCCTGCGGCCGGCGTCGGTGCAGAACCGGTTCAACGTGCTGGACCGGGAGTCGGAGCCGGTGCTGGCGCGGTGCGAAGAACTGGGCATCGCGTTCCTGCCGTGGTTCCCTCTCGGGAACGGCTCCCTCGCCGCGGGGGCCGGGACGGGGGCGGCGATCGAGCGGGTGGCCGACCGGCACGGCGCGACGTCCGGGCAGGTGGCGCTGGCGTGGCTGCTGCACCGCTCCCCGGTCGTCCTGCCCACGCCCGGCACTGGCTCGGCCGTTCATCTGAAGGAGAACCTGGCCGCCGCCGACCTCACCCTGACCGACGAGGACATGCGGACGCTGGACGCCCTCACGTCCTGATCCGCCACGACCACGAACTCCCGCCCGGCCAGGACCCCTCTGCTCCTTCGTCCTCTCCGACGCCCTCCGCCGCGATGAGCGCGCTACCCGGCGCGCGCTCGGGGCCGCCCTGAACGCGTTCAAATGACGGGAGTAGGGTCGGCAGAGTGAAGACCGTGATTCCCGGAGGAACCGGACAGGTCGGCGAGATTCTCCGCAGGGCGCTGACCTCCGCCGGCCACGAGGTCGTGGTGCTGACCCGCAGGCCGTCCCGGAAGGGCGAGGTCGCCTGGGACGGCGAGACCCTGGGCGCGTGGGCGCACGAGATCGACGGCAGCGACCTCGTGGTCAACCTGGCCGGGCGGAGCGTGAACTGCCGTTACACCCCCGCCAACCTGCGGGCCATGATGGACTCGCGAGTGCGCTCCACCCAAGTCGTGGGACGGGCGATCGCCGCCGCCGCACGTCCGCCCCGGGTCTGGTTGCAGATGAGCACCGCCACGGTCTACGCCCACCGCTTCGACGCCCCCAACGACGAGGCGACCGGTCTGATCGGCGGCGACGAGCCAGGCGTCCCGGGCTACTGGCGCTACAGTGTCGAGATCGCCAAGGCGTGGGAACGGGAGCAGGAGCGGGCCGAGACCCCGCACACGCGCAAGGTCGCCCTGCGCACCGCCATGGTGATGAGCCCCGACCGTGGCGGCGTCTTCGACGTGCTGCTGCGCATGACCCGGCTCGGCCTCGGCGGGCCGCTGGCGGGCGGCGCCCAGTACGTGTCCTGGATCCACGACCGCGACCTCGTCCGCGCGGTCGAGTTCCTGGCCGGGCGGGACGACCTGGACGGACCGGTCAACCTGGCCGCGCCCGGGCCGCTGCCGCAGGCCGCGTTCATGCGGACGCTCCGGTCCGCGTGGGGCGTGCCGGTGGGGCTGCCCGCGACGCGGTGGATGGCCGAACTCGGCGCGTACGCGCTGCGGTCCGACACCGAGTTGCTGCTCAAGAGCCGCCGGGTCGTCCCGGGGCGGCTGCTGGAGGCGGGTTTCGCCTTCGAGTACCCGCAGTGGCGGGAGGCCGCCGACAACCTCGTCCGGAGGGTGCGTCGCGGGAGGTGAGCGCGCCGGACGCCTCGCGGGAGCGGGCGAGGATCCTTGCGCGAATATCGTAAGGTGCCTTACGGTTTTCCTCATGATCAATTACAGCGAGATGGAGGACAGGCTGGGCGTGCCCATCGGGGTCGAGGAGGCACGGTCCCGCTGGGGGGCGCTGGTCGGCGCGGCGGGTGACGGGCAGATCACGCTGATCACGCGGGAGCGCTGGGAGTGGGCCGCGCTGGTGCCGCTGTCCAAGGTTCCCGGGATGCTGACCGGATTGCCCGTGGTGTCGTTGTCCACGGCCAAGGCGAAGCTGGGGGAGCTCGTCCGGCAGGTCTCGGAGCCGTACGACGACAGCCCTGTGCTCCTGGCCCGGCACCGGACGCCGGTCGCCGCACTGATCGCGGCCACCCGTCTGCTCGGGCCCGGCTCCGGTGAGCGAGCCGCGCCCCAGAGGGCGGCCGACGTGGGGGCGCTGCTGCGCGACGGCTGCACGGTCACCTTGAGCCGCCATCCGACCGGGTCCGGCGTGATCGCCGTCGCACGTGATGGCAACGGCGGCGAGGTGGCCGTCGGCACCGGCGACACCGTGGAGCAGGCCCTCCGCACACTGGCCTGAACCTTCCCCACCGGGGGCGCCGCCTCCCACAGCGCCCCCTGCGCCCCTGCGCCCGCCCCCTGCGCCCGCCCCCTGCGCCCGGATCTACGCGTGCACCGCTGCATTACCTCCACCCCCACCCCCACCCTCGCCCGCGCCTGTGACCGTACGTTCCTGGGGATGGGATCTTGACAATCGGTGGGGTGGGCTCTTTCCTAGAGGGGGATTCTAGAAAGAGTGGGGCATGAACGTTCAGGCGGTCCGGTGTGACTGAGTCCGAGGCCGTCGTGGCGGTGCCGGTGGCGGGGGCGGAGGATGAGGCGGCGCAGCTCCGGTACGCCTGGAGGGCCGTCTCGGTCACCAGCCTCGGCATGTTCCTGACCGGGCTCAACTCCAGCTCGCTCAACGTCGCCCTGCCCGCCGTCGTCGCGCACTTCCACGTCGGCGCCTTCCTGGCGAGCTGGGTGCTGCTCGCCTACATGCTGGTCAGCTCGGTCGGACTGGTGGTGTTCGGGCGGGTGGCCGACCTGTTCGGCAGGCGCGGCACGTACTTACTGGGGTTCGTGGTGTTCACCGTCGCGAGCCTGGCGGCCGGCTTCGCGCCCTCGATCGAGGCGCTGCTCGCGGCCCGCGTCGCCCAGGCGTGCGGCTCGGCCATGATCCTGGCCAACAGCTCGGCCATCCTGGCCGGCGCCTTCCCGCCGGCCCGGCTCGGCCGTGGCATGGCCGTCTACATGGCCATCATCTCCGTGGCGGGGCTCGTGGGGCCGTCGTTCGGCGGGTTCCTGGCGGGCGCGGCGGGCTGGCGGTGGATCTTCTGGTTCAACGTGCCCGTCGGGGTCGCGGCCATCGTGTGGGGCGCGGTCACCCTCCGCCCGGTGCCGAGGGGCCCGCGCGAGCGGCTGGACGTGCCGGGGATCGTCCTGCTGTTCACCTGGCTGAGCGGGCTGCTGCTGGCCCTGTCGCAGGGCAGCTCACTCGGCTGGCTGAGCCCGTGGGTGGTCGCGGGCGGGGTGGCGTTCGCGGCGGCGGCCCCGGTGTTCGCGCTGGTCGAGTGGCGTAGCCGGACGCCGCTGCTCGACCTGCGGCTGTTCGGCGACCGCGGTTTCGCGCTGGCGAACCTGGCCGCCGTGCTCAACTCGCTCGGGCAGTTCTCGATCGTGCTGGTGATCTCGTTGTTCCTGCAGTCCACCCGGCAGTTCGAGCCCGCCCAGGCCGGGCTCGCCGTGCTGCCCGTCTCGGCCGCCTCGGCCCTGACCTCGCTGGTCGCCGGGGCGCTGACCGGACGGTTCCACCCGCGCACGGTGGCGGTGGCCGGCTCGGCGGTGAGCGCGGCGGGCATGGCGGTCATGCTGGCCGCGCTGGACCCGTCCGTGCCCTACGCCTGGCTCGGGACGGCGCTCGCGCTGGTGGGGGCGGGCAGCGGGCTGTTCATCACCGCCAACACCACCGCGATCATGATGGACGCGCCGCAGGACCGGCTCGGCGTGGTCAACGGTGTACGGCTCATGCTGGTCAACGTCTCGACCGTGATCAGCACGGCCATGTCGCTGGCGATCGTCGCCGCGTCCGTGCCGGCGGCCGAGCGCCACCTGGTCTACGCCGCCGACCCCGCCCGGCTGTCCGGCGTGACAGGCGTACTGCAGGACGGTTACCGGCTGGCGGTGGGCGTCCTGCTGGTGCTCGCCGTGGCGGCCACCGTGGTCACGGCGGTGAGCCGGACGGGGGCGCGCCGGGCGGCGTAGCGGCTCACCTGGCGTCGAGCGAACGCGTCGTCGGGGATGAGGTGGCCGCGGGGGCGAGGTGGCGGGGGCGGGAATTGGAGTTCCATGTTGCGCCGCGTTTGACGATTAGTGAGGAAATATGGTCATCTCGTGACCATTGTTTCTGATGGGATGAGTTAGACGGGTTCGGGGGAACGCTTCATGCCGCACGCCCTTCTGCGCGTGCTCGCTTCGACGTCCATCGCAGCCACGGCACTGGCAGGTCCGCCCGTCGTCGCAGCCTCCGGCCATGCCTCGACTGCGCGAGTGGTCCAGGCGTCGGCGGGTGGCCAGGTGATGGCGCAGGTGGTGCCCGGGGTTCCGGAGCCGCCGCCTGCCGTGGTGCGGGTTCCGTCGGGGCCGTCGCCCGCCGTACGGCCGATGGGGAAGGGGCCGGTGGGGCCGGGACGGCTGGAGATCACCACGCCCGCCGGGACCGGTCTCGCCGACGCCATCGCCGACCAGGCCGCTCGGCGGCAGGAACTTCAGGGGCTCGGACGGCGGGCCCCCGCCCCCGCCGCCCTCCTCCCCGACACGACCGGCGCCGCCCTTCTGACCCTCCTGCGCCCGCCCCCGTCCGTCACCAAGGCCCTGGACGCCCTGCGCCTGGACATCCGCCCCCTGATCCGCCCCCAGGGAGGCCGCGCAACCCGCCCTCAGGGAGGCCGCCCGGCCGTCCCCACCATCCGCCCCCAGGGAGGCGGCGCGGTCGTTTCGGCGGGAGGGCCGGTGGGTGATGCGGTCGGTGGGGCTCTGCCGAGGAGGCAAGGGGTGACGTATCGGTTGTGCGTGGTGGGGGTGGAGCGGGCGGTGGCGTGTTCGGCGCGCAGGCCCGTCGCCGTGCCGGTCGCCGCGGACGTCACCGGCGACGGCCTCCCCGACCTGGCGGCCGACCTGGTGCCCGTAGCGAACCCGGGGAGCGGGGGCATCGGGCTCGGGTTCGCGGTCAGGAGCCTGTCCGGGAAGAGGGTCAGGGCGCTGGTCTGGGCCGAGTACGACGGCAAGGTGACCGTCGGCTTCGACGGCCTGCGCGGCGGCGCGTCGCTGTCGGCGCTCGACCGCGGGACGTTCACCATCGATCCGGACGGCCGGACGGTCAGGGCGAACGTCACCCGCAAGGACCCCGGACCGTCCGCCGTCACCCTGGCGGGGCTGACCGGACGCACGGCGGTGCGCCTGCGCCAGACCCCCGCCACCGAACGACTCATCGTCAAGGCCACCCTCGACTCACCAACCCCGGCCGCCGAGCGGGACGCCACCACCTCCCCGGCGGTCGAGCTGGACGTCACCGCGTCCCGTCCCGCCAGGCTGGACGCGGTCGCCGTCTCCCCGGGCCGCTACACGCAGGCCGTACTGGACCGCATGCCCACCCGCGCCCGGGTGCGCCTGGCCGGCGGACGGATGCGCTTCACCGCCCCCGCCCCGATCGCCCGCGCCGAGCTGCACACCCACCTCTACCGCGACGGCCGCCTGGCCACGGCCGCGAGCGCCGAGCTGCGCGAGGTGCCCCGCTCGTTCACCGCCGCCCACGCCGCGTCCGGCGGCAGGCAGAGCCTGACCGTCGAGTCGTCGGGGCCCGCGCAGGCGGGCTCGGCCAAGGTGCTGTACTACGACCGGGCCGCGTCCGGGACCGTGCTGCGGGCCGAGCTGAGCGGGCTGCCGGCCCGGGCCCGGTTGGCGAGCGACCCGGTGGCGCACCGCGTCACGCAGACGGCCAGTTCGCCGATCGGCCGGTTCGCCGCGGTCCTGCAACGCGGCGGCGGCGCGATCTCCAGCCCCGCCGGCGGCCACGTCACCCTGATCAAGAACGGCGACGCCACGGGGGTCTCGGCGCTGCTGTCCGGCGTGTCGGGGTTCGACGTCACCTACGGCAGCGCGCCGCACGCCCACCTGGAGGCCAGGGCGAGCGACCGGCCCTTCGTGGCCGCGGGCCTCGACGGGACGCGCCTGGCACGCCTGGAGATCTCCAACACGCCCGCCGAGGCCGACCTCACCCTCGACCCCGCCGCCGGAACAGCCGTCTACCGAGCCGGCGGCGCGATCGACCGGGTCCGGGCGGCCTACGCCGACGCCCGGAGCGGGCCGACGATCGACGGCACGGTCCGCGGGGTGCGTGGGGACGTCAGGACCGCGTGGACGCTGGGCGAGCGCTCGTCGGTCGAGGTCGCCACGTCCGGCCGGCTCCGCGGCCTCCGCCTCTACGCGGCCAGGTCGTACGTCACCGCCCTCGACGGCGCCTCGGCCGGGGACGACGTGCGGGTGGCGGTGGAAGGGGCGCCGAAACGGGCCGAACTGGCCGCCGACACCGCGGCCGGGACCCTCGCCTGGACCGCGAGCGCCCCCGTGGCCAAGGTGTCGGCGCTGGCCCGGATCAGGACGGGCGGCCGGGTGCTCAGGGCCGCCGCCGACGTGACCGGCGTCCCGGCCCGCTTCGAGGCCGCCTGGAAGGACGGCCTCTACCGCTTCCGCGGGCTGTCCGGCCCGCTGGGTTCGGCGGCCCTGGCCGTCGCCAACCACGACGGCGCCACGTCTCCCGACGGCCCGCACCTGGCTGCCCACTACGACCGGGCCGGCGGCGACCTGGACGCGAGCGTGCTGGTCAGGGGCCTGTCGCGGGTCGAGCTCAGCCCGTCCGGCCAGGGGTTCCTGGCCCGGTTCCGGGCCGCCCGGCAGCGGCTCGCCGTGGACGCCGACATCGTCCTGGGGGACGTGCGCTTCGGCGTCCTCGGCAGGGTGGGGCCGGTGCCGGGCGACCTGACCGTCGCCGCCACGCCCGAGGGCAGGCTCACCTACTCCGGCTCCCGGCTCGGCGTGACCGCCCGCGCCTGGCTCGGGAGGACCGCCGCGCTGGCCCGCATGCGTCCCGCGCCCGCCGTCGAGGGCGGCCTCTCGCTGGCGGACGGCGGCTGCCCGGCGGGCGGCTGCGGTCAGGGCCCGTTCTGCACGGCGGGGCGCGGCTGCTACGGCCTGCAGGGCTACCTCGACGTCACCGGCCTGCCCAGCCAGGTGACGATCGACCCGGCGGGCGGCACGTTCGCCTTCTCCGGCTTCGCCCCCAGACGCCGGACCCTCGTCCTCCACCTGGACAGCAGCGTGCTCGCGCCGGTCCCGATCAGGGCGCGGGCCACGCTGACCCGGCTGCCACCGAGGATCACCCGGTTGTCCCTGGGCCCGCTGGACGCCGGGCACGTCGCCTACCGCGTCGAGCCCGCCGCCACCCTGGGCGCGCTGGACGTGCTGGCCGAGGCGGGCGGGCTGCGCGGCCACGTCGCCCTCGACCCGGTGCCCGCCGCCGTGGACGTGCGCGGCACGTACGGGGCCAGGACCCGGATCAGGATACGGAACTCCGCGCCGGTCGAACGCCTGACCGCCGAGGTCACCCTGCCCGGCCGGGGCAGCGGCGGGCTGCGGCTGACCGACGTCCCGGCGGTGCTCGGCCTGGACGCCGACGCCTCGGCCGCCGGGCTGAGCGTCCCCACGCTCACCTACCGGGGCGGCGCGAGCACCCTGGACGGCCGGCTGGCCGTGGACGGCCGCCTGGTGGACCCGTCCGGGCGGCTCGGCGGCGTCTCGCTCGCGGTCGAGGACCTGGCCGCCGACACGACGATCCGCCTCAATCCCGACCAGTCGCTCGACCTGGTCTCGAAACCCGGGCCGACGGGCCGCGTCGCGGTGGGCGCCGGGTTGCGCGTGGGCCCTGTCCAGCGGCAGCGGATCGCCGTGTCCAAGGAGGTCCCGTACACCTCGGGGTTCCTCACCTACCAGGTCGGCGGGGACTTCGCGCTCGGCGCGAGCGCGGTGCGGGAGGTGTCGCTGGCGGTCCGGCGCGTGTCCTGGCTGCGGGTACGGCCGGGGCGCATCCCGTTCGGGCTCAAGGCGCCGGCCGCGGCCGGGTTCCTCGCGCCCGGCTTCGAGGGCGCCTACGACCGCCTCCGCCTGACCGCCAAGGGCGTGGACCTGCGGCCGGACGTCTCCCTGCGGGTCAGGCTGAGCAGGAGGATCGGCGCGGACGCCTTCACCGGCTCCCTGCGGCTCACCCGGGCCACCTCGCTCGCCCTGCGCCGCTACGACCAGCGCATGCGCCGCATCGGCGCCCGCCAGGAGATCGCCGCCGCCGGGATCGGGCTCGTCTGCCTCACCGTGGACGCCAAGCCCGGCTTCGCCTCCGGCGGCAGGGACGGCTCGATCACCCTGCGCGGCTCCGACGGCCCGCAGATGGTGTCCTTCCTCGACCCCGGCGGGCAGGCCCCCGACTACGCGGTGGACCTGCTGACCCACTTCATGTCGCCGTTCCCGGACGCGGGATGGAAGGTGGCGGCGGCCACGGCCGGCTCCTGCGCCCGCCCCGCCCGCCCGCAGCCCCGGACGCGGGACCGCTGAGCCGGGTTCACCACGGCCCCCGGTAACCGGCCGGGGGCGTGGCCCCCTCGTACGGCGGCACCGCCCGGCCCGCCAGGAACGCCCGCAGCGTCGCCAGGTACGCCCCCCGCCCCTCGGCGTAGACGAGCCCGGCACCGGGGATCGCCCGCCGGACGTCGGTGGCCGCCGACCAGCTCTCCCCGTCACACGCCCCCTTGACCACCAGGACGGGCGCCGTCACCCGGGCCAGCTCCTCCCGCATCCCCGGCGGCGACGGCCGCTCCACCAGCCGCGCGTATCCATCCGAACCCTCCGACTCGGTCAGGCGCGGCTTCCCGGCGGGCCGGTCCTCCGGGCAGACGGCGGAGCCTGCGGCGCGGGCGTCGAGTTCGGCGTCGCCGGCGAACGCGTGCGCCGCCGCCGGTTCGACTCGCAGCAGCGTGTAGACCGCGAGCATCCTGGGGGTGGGCGGGCCGTCGTCCAGCAGCGTCGCGGCACGGGCCCGGTCGAGGTCGGCGGGGGAGGCGAGCACCGCCCTGGACACCCCGTCCGGATGGGCGGACAGGTAGGCCGCCGCGAGCCGGGCGCCCTCGCCGCGCGCGACCAGGGTCAGGCGGCGGGCGCCGATCGCCTGCCGCACCTGCTCGAGGTCCGCCACGTCGCGGCCGAGCCCGTACGCGGCCGGGTCCGGCAGCCGCGCCGAGCGTCCCGCGCCCACCCGGTCGTAGACGTACACCTCGTGGCCGTCGGCGGCCAGCCGCCGGTAGAACGCCGGATCGGCGGCCAGGTCCGCCAGGCCGGCCGCGCCGGACAGGAAGACCACCGGCTCCGGGCGGGTCACCCGCTTCGGCGCGACCCGTACGTACGCCAGCCGCGACCCCGTCGGCAGCCGCCACTCGCGCTGCCCGGCCACCGGCGACGGGGCCGCGGCCGGCGCTGGCGGCGGGGTCAGCGTCGCGTCCGCGACCCGCCAGACCACCGCCACCTCGACGGCCAGGATCAGCGCGGCCCGTAACCACCGCCCCCAGGTCGCGCGCGGCCGGGGCACGCACAGCAGCAGCCCGAGGTAGCACACCGAGGCGAACACCGCGAGGCCGGTCACCGTGAACACCCCGGGCCGCGCGCCCACCATCGCCGTCCCGGCCAGCGCGGCCAGCCCGGCGACGGGCGACAGCGCGAGCACCGCGGCGCCCGCCACCATTCCGGCGAAAGACCTCACAAAGGGGACGCTAGCCCGTGACGGGGGAGGGGAGCGAGCGGCCCAGGCGGATGCGCAGGCGGTCGCCGGTGCGCAGCGTCTCGCGCACGGTCCACACCCGCTCGTCGATGACGGTGCCGTTCGTGGTCATGTATCCGCCGACCCTGAGCACCGGACGTCCCGAGGCGTCGCCGAGGAGCTGGGCGCGCGACTCGGAGTCGTCGGTGAACAGCACGAGGAAGTCCTCGGCGTCCGCGGGGGCCTCCAGCACCAGGCCGGGATAGAGATGGGAGGAAGGAACCTCGATCACGTATTCGATCACGCGACCTCCACTACCCCGTACGCGCGCTTTCAGCTTCCGCCGGCGGAGGATAGCGCTTACCTGGGCTGATGAGGTGAAATATCAGGGTTGCCTACAGCTTGGAGTCCCCCCGTGTCCTTGTTCGACCTCCCGATCGAGCAGTTGCGCGCCTACCTCCCCGACCGCGACGAGCCCGCCGACTTCGACGACTTCTGGTCCCGTACGCTGGCCGAGGCCGAGGCGTTCGACCTCGCCGCCGAGTTCGTGCCCTACGACCTGCCGCTGAGCGGCGTCGACGTCTACGACGTGTCGTTCGCCGGGTGGGGCGGCCACCGGATCAGCGGCTGGTTCATCCTGCCGCGCGGCGTGCGGGAGCCGGTGCCGTGCGTGATGCACTACATCGGTTACAGCGGCGGGCGCGGGTTCCCGAAGGACCACCTGCTGTGGCCCACGGCCGGCTACGCGGTGTTCGTGATGGAGACCCGGGGACACGGCGGCGCGAGCCCCACCAGCCCCGGCACGACCGGCGACCCGCACGGCAGCGCCGACGTCCAGGCGCCCGGCATGATGACGCGCGGCATCCTCGACCCCGAGGACTACTACTACCGGCGCGTGTTCACCGACGCGGCCAGGGCGGTCGACGTGGCCGCGGCCCACCCGGCGGTGGACGCCGGGCGCATCGTGGTCTCGGGCGGCAGCCAGGGCGGCGCGATCGCGCAGGCCACGGCGGCGTTGCGCCCGTCGGTGCGGGCCGCGCTGGTGGACGTGCCGTTCCTGACGCACTTCCGGCGGGCGCTGGAGATCACGGACCGGGACCCGTACCAGGAGGTGGTGCGCTTCCTGGCCTCCCGCCGGGACGGCGCCGACCAGGTGTTCCGCACGCTGTCGTACTTCGACGGCGTCAACTTCGCCGCCCGCGGCCGGGTGCCCGTGCTGTACTCGGTCGCGCTCATGGACTACGTCTGCCCGCCCTCCACGGTCTTCGCCGCCTACAACCACTGGCAGGGGCCGAAGGAGATCACCGTCTGGCCCTGGAACGGGCACGAGGGCGGGTCGGGCTACCAGACCGAGGAGCAGGTCCGCTACCTGCACAAGCTCCTGGCCGGCTGACCCGGGTGCGGGGCCGCCGTACCGGCGTGAGCACCGGTACGGCGGCTGCCCGTCACACCGCCTGCGGGGTCACCATGAACGACACGCTCCCCTGCGCGTCGGCCCCGGCGTCGAGGGACTTGTCGTCCAGCACGGTCGCGGCCACGGGATCGAGGTAGACCCGCGCGCCCTCGGTCTCCACCACCTCGTCGGCCGGCTCAGGGGCCGTGGCCAGGGAGAGGGTGAGCGAGTTCGCGCCCTCGCCCTGCGACGAGATGCGGATCCCGCCCTGGGCGGGTTCCGGCGCGGACGCGGTCAGGTCGCGGATCGCCTGGGCTGCGTTGGCTGTCAGGGTGAGCACTACGGCTCCTCCAAACGGTCGACGTACAGAAGTTGCCTGCCATTCCCCCCATCCCGGAGCCCAACCCTTCTTGGCGTTTTCTTTACCGGGAATTCCCGGCCGGTGGACAATTGCCTCATGGAGGCCGTCCGGCTCAGGCAGGCCATGGTCGCGGACCTGCGCCGGCGCCAGGAGATCGCCGACGACGTGGCGGACGCGCTGCTCGCGGTGCCGCGCCACCTGTTCCTGCCCGGCGTCGATCCCCGCACCGCCTACCGGGACGTGCCGGTCGTCACCCGGCGGGACGAGCACGGGCTGCCGGTCAGCTCGTCGTCGCAGCCGTCCGTCATGGCGACGATGCTCGGGCAGCTCGGCGTCGAGCCCGGCCACCGGGTGCTGGAGATCGGCGCGGGCACCGGCTACAACGCGGCGCTGCTGGCGCACCTGGCCGGGCCGGACGGGCGGGTGGCGAGCCTCGACCTCGACGCCGGCATCGTGCGGGACGCCCGGCGCAACCTGGCGGTCGCCGGGTTCCCGCAGGTCGAGGTGGTGTGCGCGGACGGGGGCGAGGGGTTCGCCGGGGCGGCGCCGTACGACCGGGTGATCGCCGCCGTCGGCGTGTGGGACCTGGCTCCCGCCTGGCTCGACCAGCTCGCGCCGGGCGGGCGGCTGGTGGTGCCGCTCGACCTGCGCGGGGTGCAGGTGTCGGTGGCGCTGGAACGTTCGGGCGGCCATTGGGCCGGACGTACGGTGGCGCCCTGCGGGTTCATGCGCCTGCGGGGGCCGTCCGCGGGGCCGGAGTCGGTGGTCATGCTGCGCCGGGACCCTGACCTGTGGCTGGCGTTGCACGAGCCGCGCTGGTGCGTGCTCGGCGGGTACCGGAACGGCGGCTACGGCGGCACCTTCGGCCTCACCGACGGCTCCGCCATCGGGCCGCCGCAGGCCGCCCACGCACCACCGACCTACGCCTGACCGCCCACCGCAACCCCGCCCCAGGAAGCCCCGCCCCAGAAGGCCCCGCGCCAGAGAGTGCCGCCCAAGGCCCAGGACAGGAGTTCGTCATCGTGAAGCGGCACACCACGCTGGTGCTGGGGTTCGGTTAGACGGTCCACTTCCCGTCGAGCATCAGGTCGCGCCCGGCGAGCTCGTTCACCTCGCGCCACGCCTGCACCAGCACCGGCGTGACCCAGAAGTACGTGTACGGGCCACGCGACACCCGCGGGTCGAACCCGGTCTTCACCGCGAACGCGTCGCCGATGTCGCCGGGGATCGTGGCGGCCGGCTGCGCGGTCACGGTGCCGTGGATGAGGACGACGTCCCTGGTCAGGCCCAGGCCGAGGCGCACGATGCCGCCGTCGAGCAGGTTGCGGGCGGTGGGCGTGGCGTCGGCGGTGGAGAGCAGCAGCCGGTGCCCGTCCCACAGGAACGACAGCGGCGTCATGTACGGGCCGCCGTCGCCCGCCGTGGCCACCCAGACATCGACGTCGTGTTCGAGCCGGTCGAGCGTGTCCTGCTTGCGCTGCTCCGGTGATCGGGCCGGTGGCGTCATCCTTCTCCCCGCACTCTCGGCGGTCAGGTCCGACCGCGTCTCGTCCGTCAACATGATGACGGCTCACGGCGGCGGCCCGCGACACCCGGCCAGGGGTGCGGCGCGCCTGAGGGGGAAGTGGCGGGCGCATGGTTACTCTCTGTGTCGGAGAAGTGTCACCATGTCATAGGAAACCTCATGCGTACTCGTCTGACCATGCTGCTGGCCGCCGCGGCCGTCGTCGCCCTGTCCGGGTGCGGCGAAAGCGCCACCACCAACACCGCGGGGCTGGCGCCGCGGACCGACGCTCAGCCGTCCGAGCAGGACAGGACCTGGATGGCGACCATCCACCAGGGGAACCTGGCCGAGATCGAGGCGGGCCGCCTGGCCGAGAAGAAGGGCGCCACCGACCAGATCAAGTCGATCGGCCGGATGCTTGTCGACGACCACACCCAGTTCGACAAGAAGGTGACCGAGACCGCGAGCCAGCTCGCCATCCAGCTTCCCGCCGCGCCGACCTCCGCCCAGGCCGCCATGGCCAAGCGCCTGCAGGACGCCAAGGGCAAGGAGTTCGACAAGGAGTTCGTCGTCGGCATGGTCAAGGCCCACAAGACGGCGATCGAGGCCACCAAGGAGGAGATCTCCAAGGGCTCCTCACCGGCGGTGGTGGCGCTGGCCAAGTCCGCGTCGCCGACGCTGCAGGAGCACCTCAAGGCGCTGAAGAAGGCGCAGGAAGACTACTGACGAGGGCGTCCGCGATGCCCGGCGGCGCGGGCCCTCCGGCCGCGCTCGCCTCCTTCGCCCGCGCCGCGGCGCGCGTGCTGGCCGGGCTCCGGCACGGCCGCGCGCTGCACCGGCGCGGGCTGCTCCTGGCGGGCACGCTGACGGTCGAGGCGGCGCCGCTGGGGGAGCCGGGCGAGCACGAGGTGCGGGCCCGGCTGTCCAAGGGGCTGTCCCTGCCGGGCCGGCTGCCCGACGTGCTGGGGCTGGCCGTGCGCCTGCCCAACGGGGTGGACCTGCTGCTGTCCACCGGCGCGGGCCCTGTGCCGGTGCCGCGCCGCACCTTCACGTCGGGGCCGTACTCCAGCCTCACGGCGTACGTGTACGGAACCGGCCGGTACCGGCTGGTCGCCCGGCCCGAGGGGGAGCGCGTGCCCGCCGATCCCGCGCTGCTGCCCGGCGCGCTGGCCCGTGGCCCGCTGCTGTTCCATCTGTGGGCGGGCGGTCGCTACCTGGCCCGCCTGCGCCTGCACACCGCGCTGCCCGGCGCGGACCTGACCTTCGACCCCGTGCTCAACAGCGCCCCCTGCCTGCGTCCGGCCGGATGGACGGCCAGGCTGCGGCGGGCCGCCTACGCGGGCTCCCGGCAGGGCCGCGGCGTGCCTCCGCCGTAGACCGATCCATGGCAAAGACTGGCCGACCTGTGTGTGCAAATGCGACTCTCTGGGGTATTTGTCCTTTTTGAACCAGGACGAACAATCGGGGGGATCGTCGTGGCTATGCAAACAGAGATCCGGAGCCTGCTCGAGTGCCATGTGATCGGGTCGGACGGACAGTCGATCGGCAAGGTGGGCCAGGTCTACCTCAGTGACCGCACCGGTGAGCCGGAGTGGGTGACCGTGCGCACGGGGTTCTTCGGCATGAAGCAGACCTTCGTGCCGCTGGCCAACGCCCGCCGTTCCGGGGACGAGATCAGGGTCCCCTTCGACAAGGAGATGATCAAGGGCGCGCCCAACATCGACGTGGACGGCCGCCTGTCGCTGGAGGAGGAGGCCGAGCTCTACCGGTACTACGGGATGCAGCCGTCCACCATCCCGTCCCAGCGCTCGCCCGCCGCGGGGGAGCGGCAGGCCCAGCGGCCCACCGGAGAGCCGCGGACGACCGGGGAACGCGGCATGCGCCCCGGCATGACCGGCCAGCCGCCGACCGGCCAGCCGGGCGCGATGGGCCAGCCGGGCCGGCCGGGCCCGATGCGCGGCCGGGACGTGGGCGACCGCGACATGGACATGACCGCGTCGGAGGAGCAGCTCCACATCGGCAAGGAGAGCCGCGAGAGCGGGCACGTCCGGCTGCGCAAGTACGTCGAGACCGAGAACGTCCAGGAGCGGGTGCCGCTCGCGCACGAGGAGGTCGTGATCGAGCGCGAGCCCATCAGGGACGGCGAGCCCGGCACGTACGAGATCGGCGAGGACGAGCAGCAGATCACCCTGCACGAGGAGCGGCCGGTGATCGGCAAGGAGACCAGGCCGGTCGAGCACATCCGCGTGCACAAGGAGCGCGTCGAGCGCGAGGAGACCGTCGAGGGCCAGGTCAGGAGGGAACACCTGGAGGTCGACGAGGACAGCGAGGCGCGCGAGCACACCCGCAACCGCGGCGACGACCTCCCGCCCAAGCGGTAGGAGGCCGCGCCCGGTCCCGCGCGGGGGCGCCCACGCGCCCCCGCCTCACCACACCCACCTCCAGAACACGTCGCGCGGTCAGGGCGAGCTCTCGGCCTGACCGGCGTTCAGGGAAACAGGCCCTTGACCGGCGTTCAGGGGAACAGGCCCTTGGCCGGTGACCGGGGGGACCGACCAGCTGGGGCGGGCGTTCAGGGTGGCCGGCTCGAAGCCCGCGAGCTGCTTGTAGTGCAGCGCGATCTTCTCCAGCGTGTCCCTGGGGATGACCTCCTCGATGTCGGCGAACCCGTCAGGGGCGCGTTCGTGCGCCATCCTCAGGACGACCTCGGGCCCGTCCTCGCGGTTGGCCAGCACGATCCGGTTCGTGACCGGCCGCCGCCGGCTCTCGTAGAACTCCAGGCCCTGGCCGGTGGCCAGCGCGTGGGCCAGCACGCGGGCGTCGATGACGGCCTGCGTGCCGCCGTTGGACCCGGTCGGGTACATCGGGTGCGCGGCGTCGCCCATCAGCGTCACCGTCTCCGACGACCAGTACGGCAGCGGGTCCCGGTCCACCAGCGGGTACTCGTACGCCTTGTCGGCCGAGGCGATGAGGCCGGGGATGTCGAGGGCGTCGGAGCGCACGTCGGCCACGTGGTGCAGGAACGTGCCGATCTCCACCTCCCGGTTCCAGTCGCCCCGGGGCACGGTCTCGGGGGCCCGGTGCTGGATGGCCCAGTTGACGAGCTGCGTGCCGTCGGGGTCCGGCGGCGCGATCGGGTAGATGACGATCTTCTGGGCGCCGTCGCCCGCCATGATCATGGATCGGCCGGTGAGGAACGGCCGCGCCCGGGACGTGCCGCGCCACAGCACGTGCCCGCCCCACAGCGGCTCGCCCTCGCCAGGGAACAGCGCGGCCCGCACGCCGGAGCGGATGCCGTCGGCGCCGACGAGCAGGTCGGCGTCGTGGTCGAGCCCGGTGACGGGGGAACCGGTCACCACGGCGTCCGGGCCGAGCCGCTCGCGCACGGCGTCGAGGAGCAGGAGCTGCAGCCGGCCGCGGTGGATCGAGTACTGGGGCCAGGCGTGGCCCGCGGCCCGGCCGCGCGGCTCGGTCCAGATGCGCTGCCCGCGCCGGGTGACGAAGGTCAGGTCGGCCGTCTCGACGCCGACGCGGGCCAGACGGTCGCCCAGGCCGAGCTCGATCAGCTCGCGCACGGCGTGCGGCAGCAGGTTGATGCCCACGCCGAGCGGCCGGATGTCCTTGACGGCCTCGCGCACGGTGACGTCCGTGATGCCGGCCGCGTACAGGCTGAGGGCGGCGGTGAGCCCGGCGATGCCCGCCCCGGCGATGACCACCCGCCGCGGGCGTCGTCCCGCGAGGCCCGTCATGAGGAGCCGCCGGGAAGGAGCAGGGCCGAGACGTCGAACGGCGCCTCCAGGTAGCCGTTGCCCTTGAACTCCAGCATGAGGTCGGCCACCCGCTGCAACCGGGCCTTGTCGACGGTGGTGGAGTAGCCGCCCAGCGCCATCAGGTCGGCCGTCGCCTTGTCGATCTTCGTGTACTTGAGCAGCGCGGCCCTGGCCTGGGCCGGGTCGGCGATGGCCAGGTCCACCGCCTTGCGCAGGCCGCGCTGGAAGGCGGCCACCGTGCGCGGATTGTCGGCAGCGAAGCCCTCGGTGGTCAGGTAGCCCGCCATCGGGAAGTCGGCGGTCGCCCCGGTGAACAGGTCGGACAGGCTGCGGGCCCCGCTGGTGGCGGCCGCGGTCTGCCAGAACGGCTCGGGCAGCACGGCGGCGTCCACGTCGCCGTTGGCCAGGGCGCCGGCCATCTGTGGGAAGGGCCGTTCGACGAAGGTGATGTCGGCGGGCGCCACGCCGGCGGGCTTGAGCAGCGCGCTCACGGCCAGGGTGGCGACGTTGCCGAGGGTGTTGACGCCGACCTTCCTGCCCTTGAGGTCGGCCAGCTTCGTGACGGGCGAGTCCTTGCGCGTCATGAGGACGAAGTTGCCGGGCTTGGCCGCGTAGGCGTCGCCGACGACCTTCAACCGGCCCACGCCGCGCGCGGCGGCCAGCATCGCCGAGACGTAGTTGCTGTGCAGGACGTCGAGCTTGCCGCTGATCAGGTCGGGCATCGCGGCGGCCCCGCCCTGGATCACGACGGGCTTGACGGTCAGCCCCTCCGCCGCGAAGAACCCCTTGTCGATGGCGATCTGGACGGGCGCGACCTCGGGAAGGGCCAGCATGCCGAGGTTCAGCACGGCCTTCTCCGGCCCGCCGGACGACGGCCGGGGATCCGCCCCGCCGCACCCGGTCATCGCCAGGGCGAGGGCGACCGCCGCGAGTAACAGACGCATGAAAACGCTCCCAGAGAGTTGAGTTCGCGAACAAAGCGTGCCGGGGAAAAAGAACAGCCGTCCGGCAATCCTTCGCATTCCCGGGCGGCTTTATTCGGTCGCGCCATAATGCGCCACCAGCCGGCGTTCCAGAATCAGGAAAACCTGATTGAGCAGATAACCCAGAACCCCGAGCACGGTGACGGCCGCCCACATGCCGGGCAGGTCGAAGGAACGCTGGGCGGCGCGCAATCGGAAACCGACGCCGTCGGTGGCGAAGAACTCGGCGATCACCATGAGGATCAGCGCGAGCGACAGGCTGAGCCGCAGCCCGGCGAGGATCTTCGGGGCCGCCGAGGGCAGCACGACGCGCAGCAGGCGCTGCCCGGCCGACAGCCTGAAGACCCGCGCGGTGTCCAGGTGCAGCCGGTCCACATCGCGGGCGCCGTCGGCGGCGTTGACCAGCACCGGCCAGACGATGCCGCACGCGATGGCCGCGACCTGCATGAGCGTGCCGGTCGAGAACAGCGCCAGGAACACCGGCAGCAGCGCGGGCGGCGGCAGCGCCCGGCAGAACTGCACCGCCGGGTCCACGAACCTCGACAGCAGCGGCGAGCGGCCCATGGCGACCCCGGCCGCCACGCCCGCCACGCCCGCCACCACCCAGCCGGTCAGCAGCCGGCCCAGGCTGTGGGAGAGGTCGTCCAGGGCCGTCCGGCTGATCCACAGCTCGCCCAGGCGCAGCGCGATCGTGGACGGCGGCGGGAAGTAGGGGTTGCCCGCCGCCCTCGTGGCCAGCTCCCAGACGGCCACGACGACGGGCACGGCCCACAGCCGCGCCACGGATCTGATCATCGTGCCGCTCCCGTCAGCGTCGTGTGCCAGCGCAGCAGCCGCCGGAAGGCGTGGGCGAGCAGGGCGTTGGTGAGCAGGCCGAGCGCGCCGGCCCACAGGGTGGCGGCGATGGTCAGCCGCAGGCCGTCCGGACTGCTCTCGGCCACGATGATGAAGTGGCCGATGCCGCTGCTGCCGGCCAGCAGCTCGGTGCTGACGGCCAGGATCAGGGCGATGGCCGCGGCCACCCGCACGCCGGTCGCCACGAAGGGGGCCGCGCTCGGCAGGCTGACCCGCCACAGGACGGCCGGCGGGCCGAAGCCGAAGGCCCGCATCGTTTCCTTGGCCAGCGGGTCGACCTCGCGCAGCCCGTACATGGTGTTGAGCAGGACGGGCCAGGTCGCGGCGTACACGATCATCGCGACCTCCGTCTCCAGGCGGCCGGTGAAGACGAACGCGGCCAGGGGGATGAGCGCCACCGAGGGGATGGGCCGCAGGAACTCCAGCACGGGACGCAGGGCCCGCTCGACCGGCGGCAGGCTGCCCAGCAGCAGCCCGGCGGGCACGGCCACCGCCACGGCGGTCAGCAGCCCGAGCGCCCACGCGCCGCAGGTGGCCAGCACGTCGGCCAGGAAGGCGGGGTCGGCGGCGAGCCCGGCGGCGGTGGCCACGACCGCCGAGGCGAGCGGCAGCTCCAGCTGGGAGACGAGCCCGAGGCGGCCGGCCGCCTCGGCGGCGCACAGCAGCGCGACGGTGCCGGTCACGCCGCACACGGCGGCGCTGTCGAAGGGGCGGGAGGGGATCAGGCGCACGGCGACGCCTCGGCGCCGGGGGAGTGGGACGGCAATTTATCGGCTCTCCGGAACATCGGTCCGGCCATTCGTCACCGCGGCAGGCCGGAAGGCGGGCAGAGAGGAACGGAAATCACAGTAACCGAGCCACGCCTTTCCGCCCGGCCGGGAAAACTCCGGTCCCGAAAGCCCGCCGGGTCCGGCGTCACATTCCGTAGGCTCGCGCCATTTCGGCCCGCCTGATAATCCGCATATTCCGGCCGGGTTCAGCGTCCGTAGAGTTCGAGTTCGCTGAGCATGCTGCAGGAGTCGCCGATCTCGGCGTCGCAGTCGTCCGTCGGCTCGGTGACGATCATGACGTGCGCGCCGGTGCGGGCCACCGTGTGGTAGCGCATGGCGTAGTCGGTCCGGTCCTCGACGGTGACGACGGGCTCGCCCCAGGAGCGGCCGTCGGCGGAGACGTACACGCGGGCGCCGGCCGCGTGCCCTGGGCGCAGGGCTAGGCCGATCCGGTTGATCGCGTACGGGCGGTCGAGGTGCAGGACGTACCGGCCGGGGCCGGCGGCGACGGCGCCGGACCAGTAGTCGGTGCTGCCGTCGAAGGCGCCCGCCGGGCCGGTGCGCGGCCGGCCGGGGCGGGTCCAGCGCATGTCGGTCTCGACCTTGAGCGCGCCGCGGCGGTACAGGGCGGCCAGGTCGAGCAGGTCGGGGCCGGGGGGCGTGACGGTGAACAGGCGGCGCTTGATCGCGTACCAGCCGCCGTTCTCGAACTTGCCGTGGGCCGGGCAGGCCGTCTCGTTGAGCAGCCCGTCGGGGCGCACGCCGGGCAGCTTGCAGTTGTCGAACACCTGGATCAGCCGGTGCGGGCCGACCGCGGCCACGGCGGTGTAGCCCGAGGAGCCGTGCACGTCCCGCACGCCGTCGCTGTTGCGGTACGTCACCGTCTGGTGCCGCCACTCCTCGCCGATCCCGTCGGGGGCGATCGCCAGCCAGTTGTGCGGACGCCCGGCGCTGAGCACGAGCACGCCGTCCGGCATCAGCAGCAGCCGCGGCGCCACGCCGCGCACCAGGCAGTCCTGACCGTCGATGCGGAGCGGCCGGACCGGCGACCAGGTGCGGCCGCCGTCGGAGGAGCGGCTCTGGTGCAGCGTGGAGGGCGGCTCGCCGTCCCTGCGCAGCACCGCCAGCAGGGAGCCGTCGAGCGTCTGGGCCAGGGCGGTCTCGTTGTAGACGAACGGTCCTTGGGGCGGGGCGATCACGCCGCGCCTGGCGAACGTGCGGCCGCCGTCGTCGCTGGCGAACACCTCCGGCTGGTAGGCCTCGGTGTCGCCCTGGCGGATGTAGGCCGTGAACAGGATCGTGCCGTCGGCGAGCTGGATCGGCAGGCCGTGCGCGGCTCCGCCGGAGGCGCCGGCGTCCGGCGAGGAGACCGTGGCCTCCCAGCGCACCCAGCTCTCGTCGTGCGCAGAGGTGGAGGACAGCACGCCCAGCTTGGCGGTGCCCGGCCCGGAGCGCCGCAGGTAGTACTCCAGGGCCAGCAGCCGGCCGTCGCGCAGCTCGATCGGCGCCTCCCGCAGCGGCGTGCGGTTGCTCGGGCCGAACGTGACGCCGCCGTCGTCGGAGGTCGCCGACTCGCTGGAGAGGGTGACGACCTTGTCCACGTTGGTGGCGTAGGTGACCAGGAGCTTCCTGACCGGAGCGCCGTCGCGGCCCACCGTGTCCAGCGCCGCCACGCTCGGGAACCCGGCGAAGTCGAGCCGCTGCTCCGACGACGGCTCGCGCTCGGCGGGCGTCGGGTACGGGTAAATCCACCGCGGTGAGACATCAGTGTCGATCAGGTAAGGCCCCTCCGGAACCGACTTGCCGGTGAACTCCGGCATGCGGCAGAACGTCTCGCCGGCGTGCGTGACCCCATGGGCCGCGGGCAGCCCGGCGGCCAGGAACACCGCCGCCAGCGCGGCTCTGGGCATCGCCACCGGGGACTCCTTCCTCTCGTGGCCGCTCGCGGGCGGCCGCCTCGCGACGGGCGAGGCCATGCCTTGTCTCTGCCCCCTCCGGCCCCTTGTTTCACCTCCGTCCCAGGGTTGCCAAGCGTGCGTCCGATAGGTATTCGTTAAGTGTCAGTTGACAGCGACGGGCTGCGACCCGAGGATCAGAGCTGCAGGATTAAGTGTCAATTTACGTAGGAGGGACCTTCGGGTCTGGAGGTGGCCTCAGATGAGCATCGAGCCCAGGGCGCGAGTCGCCCCCGAGCGCGTGCCGCCGGTCTGGGCGGCGGACCCGGCGCCGGTGGCGCCGGAGACGGCGGCGCAGCAGAAGGTCGTCCAGCGCATCTGCGCCAGGGTGGCCCCCGAAGGGGTCGAGGTCGGCGTCGGCGAGCTGCCTCCCGGCGGCCTGCAGGTGTGGATCGACGCCCCCGTCCACGTCGACCCGCGCGAGTCATGGGTGCTCCACCACCGCATGGCCCGCGAGGTCAGCCTCGTCGGCTGGCACTGCGAGGCCGACAGCGACCGGCTGCTGGTGCTCGGCTGGAGCGCCGCCTGCCTGCACAACCGCATCAGGCTGCTGCAGAGCGGGCTGAAGCGGCTGTCCGACTTCGAGCACACCGCGCAGCGGGCCGTGCAACTGGAGGGCGAGGACCCGCGGGGCCGCACCGCGGCCGACGTCGCCGCCGCGACCCGCGCCGCCGTCGAGCGGCGGCTGCGCTGGCCGGCCCGGCTGGCCGAGCTCGACGGGTTCGACCGCAGCTCCGGCCTGTCCCACCTGCAACTGCTCCTGGCCCAGGTGGTCGGGCTGGAGTCGAAGGTGGCCGCGGCCTGCGAAGAGCACCTGATCATGGCCCGCGCCCTCGCGTGGTCCGTCTGCGAGCACTACGCCGCCCACGGCGACCTGCCCAGGGCGCAGCGCGAGGTGCTGGCCGAGACCCGCCGGTGGGTGCACGCCAGCTCGATCATCCGCGGCACGGCCGCCGTGCGTCCGGCCGGCGCGCCCCGTCCGCACATGGGGCTGACCGAGCGCCGGATCGCCGCCAGCGTCATCAACCACGGCGTGCCGAGGGCGACTCCCACGGCCGTCATCCCCCGCTCCGGCCACCAGGAGAGCACGTGACGACCCACGTGCCGCTCCACGGGCGGCAGCACGCACAACCCGTACGAACCCTGTAGGAGAGCTCCCGTCATGCGAACCCCACCGCATCTGCCCGCGCTCGTCCGGCACGAGTCGTCCGACACCGGACGCACCCGCGCCCGCCGCCACCCCTACGGCCCGCACGACGTGCCCGCACAGGCCGCCCCGCGCGGCTCACTCGACTTCCCCGCCCCCGCCGCCGTGCCGCCCGCGCCCTACGAGGCGTTCACCGAGCAGCGGCTGCGTGAGATCAGGGAGATGTCCACCCAGGCCATCGGCTCCATCGACGACCTCCTCCAGCACACCGCCTGACGTGATTTCGCATCCCCCGAGGAGAGCCATGCAGGGACTATCGCGAGTGGATCTGCGGCCGCGTGACGTGGGCGCCCACCGACCGCGTTCGCTGGCGGGCACCGAGACCCCGCACACCCTGGACGAGGTACGCGCCCTCGTCCGCCGGGCCATGGTGAGCAAGAGCCGCCTCTACCCGGTCAGCACCGGCAGGAACTGGGGCATGGGCTCCGCGCTGCCGGTCACCGAGGACAACGTCGTCGTCGACCTCAGCCGGATGAACCGCATCCGCGGCCTCGACCTGGAGGCCGGCTACGCCGTCATCGAGCCGGGCGTGACCCAGGCCCAGCTCGCCGAGGCGCTGCGGGACACGCCGTGGATGCTCAACGTCACCGCCTCCTGCGCCGACACCTCGGTCATCGGCAACGCCCTCGAACGCGGCGACGGCTGCTTCCGCTCCCGGGTCCAGGACGTGGCCGGCATCGAGGCCGTGCTCGCCGACGGCAGCGTGATCACCACCGGCGGGCTCGACCCCACCGGCGTCTACCACGGCCGGGTCGCCGGGCCCGACCTGACGGCCGCGTTCGTCCAGCACAACCTGGGCGTCGTCACCGCCATGGCCGTCTCGCTGGTGCCGCGCCCGGAGACGATCGGGCTCGTGCACGCGCGCATCCGGCGCGACCAGGTCGGCGCCGCGATCGGTGCGATGGCCGGGTTCCTGCGCCGCGGCAACCCGGCAGGCGGGCTCATGCGGCTCCGCGAGCTCGCCCTCGCGCCCGGCAGGGACGGCGGCTGGCTGCTGCCGGCGGGCGTGGACACCGGCAAGTTCACCGTCCTCGGGCCGCTGCTCGGCACCGGCGCCACCGTCGAGCTGGCCGAGGAGATGCTGCGCAAGGCGCTCATCGAGGTCGAGGGCGGCGAGACGCTGCGCGTGCTCGACGCCGCCGCGGTCGGCCCCGACGACCCGCTCTACACCAGGGCGCTCACCGCCCAGGGCATCCCGACCTGCCAGGGCGTCCGCAACGCGCTCGGCGTCACCTCCTGCGAGCAGATCGACGCCGGCGGCATGGGCTTCCTCGTGCTGCTGCCGCTGATGCCGCTGCACGCCACGAAGACCGAGCGCATCCTCGACGCCCTGCAGACCGCCGTCGACACCCACCGCATCGCCCTGATGGTGGAGTGGAACCTGGTCAGCCCGCACATGGCCAACGCCGTCATCCAGATCTTCTTCGACCGGGCCGACGCCGACGCCGCCCACCGCGCCCACCAGCTGCGCAACGACGCGAGCTGCCTGCTGCGCGGCAACGGCTGCGCCATCTACCGCTCCGACATCGACCACGCCGCCGCCGACGTCTGGTCCGAGACCAGCACCGCCAGCCTCGGCATGCTCCACCGGCTCAAGACCGCTCTCGACCCGGACGGCCTGCTCTCTCCCGGCCGTTACGGCGCCTGACCCCCCGAACCACCCCGCGCCGGTCGCACCCACCGCAGTGTGCCGGCCGGCGGGGAACCTGAGGCTTTCTTGCGAGGAGGACCGAGTGCGTGAGACACCAGTGGCCGTCAGAGCAACCGGCGTGACCCGCCGTCACGCCGTGATGCTGCGGCTGGTCGGCGCGGGCGTGATGCTGACCGTGATGGCCGACACCACGGCCACCACCCTGGCCGTCGGCGTGCTGCGTTACACCCCCGCGGGCGCCGGCATGCCGCTGGGCGACCTGGTCTGGCTGACCAGCGCCGCCTTCATCCCGATCGCGGCGCTGCTGGCCACGGCCGGCCGCTGGGCTGACCTGTTCGGCCGCCGCCGGGTGCTGGCGTTCGGGCTGGTGGTCTTCGTGGCCGGCGGGATCGCCACCGTGGCCGCGTCGTCCTGGTCGTTCGTGCTGGCCGCGCGGGCGGTGCAGGGCGCGGGAGCGGCGGCGATGATCCCGGCCAGCCTCGGGCTGCTGCTCGGCGAGCTGCCCGAGTCGCAGCGCCGGGGCGCGATCGCGCTGTGGAGCTCGGCCTCCGGGCTCGGCTGCCTGCTCATGCAGGCCGGCGGCGGCTGGCTGGCCGCCACCGTCGACTGGCGCGCCCTGTTCGTGCCCGACGTCGTCATGGGCGTCGCGCTGCTGATCGCCTGCGCCGCGCTCCCGTCCGGCAGGCGCGCCGCGGCCAAGGGGGTGCCGGACGTGCTCGGCGCCTGGCTGCTGGCCGCCGGGATCGCGGTGATCGTGCTGGCCATCTCCAAGGCCATGGCCTGGGGCATGGACGTCGTGTGGCTGGCCGTCGCGGCCCTGGCGCTGCTCGGCGGCGCGCTGGCCCAGGCCAGGCACCACCGCCTGCCGGCCATCGACCTGGCGTTGTGGCGGCAGCGCAAGTTCGTCTGGGGCTGGCTGGCCACCTGGTTCTTCGGCGCCCTGTCCTACGGCCTGCTCACCGTCCAGCCGCTGTACCTGCTCCACCTCGGCTACCCGATGCTGGAGGTGGCGATGTGGCTGACGCCCACCTCGGTGGCCGTCGTCGTCACCAGCTACCTGGCCGGCAAGCTGCTCAAGCACATCGGCGCGTACGGCCTGATCTACGCCGGCTCCCTGCTCTGCGGCGGCGCGTGCGTGCTCGTGCTGACCCAGTCAGGGCCGACGGTGTGGGGCCTGATCGCCAGCGTCGTGGTCGGCATGGGCGTCGGCGCGCTGGCGCCCGGCACCTCCGTGGCCACCACCCTGGCCGCCCGCCCCAGCCAGTACGCCTCCGCCGTCGGCGCGGCCACCATGGCCCGCATGGTCGGCGGGGCCGTCGGCATCGCCGTGGTGTCCCTCGTCATCGACCACCCGTTCATCCTGACCGGCCCGCTGGCCGGGCTGGCCGGCGCGCTCGCCATGTGCGTGGCCATCTCGGTGTTCATCGGGGCCATCGCACTCACCAAGATCACCCGGCTGCGGACCGACCCGGGCGACGACATGATCAAGGTGCCGCGCCGGCTGCTGCTGGAGCTGCGCATGACCCTCGCCACCGTCGCGGCGGAGGCCGACGCGCTGCTGCCTGTCGAGACCCGCACGACCCCCAGGGATCACATCCCGAGGCCCCGGGCGGCAGAGAGCTCGGAGACCTACGGAACCACGCACGTCTAGTTCAACCTCAAGAAGGGCTCTCGTCATGGCAACCACCTCGTGCGACGTGGCCATCGTCGGCGCCGGGCTCGGCGGCTGTTTCCTCGCACTGCTGCTGCGCCGCCGCGGGCAGCGCGTCGTCGTCATCGAGCAGGGACCTTCGATCCCCAGCGCGGGCGCCGACTTCCTCAAGCCCCCCGGCCTGCGGGTGCTGGCCCGCCACGGGCTGGCCGAGCTCGTCGAGCGCCACGGCCTGCGGCGCGACCTCATCCGCTACTACCACGACGGCGAGCCGATCAGGGAGTGCCGCTTCCCCGACGGGGGCTTCCTCATCCGCCCCTACCGCGAGCTGGTCGAGCTCATCTACGCCTGCTGCGCGATGGAGGGCGTCGAGTTCTGCTTCGACGCCGCCATCGAGCACGTCGAGCGCGACGGCGACCGCATCGAGCTGCTGACGCTGTCCGACGGCAGCCGGCTGCGCGCCGACGTGGTCGTGGGCGCCGACGGCACCAAGTCGGCCGTCCGCCGGGCGCTCGACATCGACCAGGTCACCATGCCCTACGACCGGCTGCTGATGCGGGTGGCCACCGTGCCGCTGAGCGCCAGCGTCGCCCGGCTCAACCGGCTCTACTTCAGCTCCGGCGGCTGGCTCGCCTACCTCTACCCGCTCGACAAGGACCAGGCCAGAGTGTTCGTCGGCCTGCCCCCCGAGCAGGACGACGAGGTCTTCGGCCGGGGCGCCACCAGCCTGCCCGACATGCTGAAGGGCTTCGTCACCGACAGCACCGACGCCTTCGCCTCCCTGCAGGCCGCCGCCTGGCAGCCGATCAGGGTCTCGTCGCTGCGGGTGGGGGCGTACCACAGGGGCAACGCCGCGCTGCTCGGCTCGGCCGCCTTCGCCTGCCACCCGATGACCGGCATGGGCATGAGCTACACCCTGTACGACGCCGAGATCCTGGCCGACGTCATCTCCGCGGCCGGCGGCGACCTGCCGCTGCTCGACAAGCTGCTCCAGGCCCGCTACGAGCCGCGCCGGCAGGCGCACCGCCAGCTCATCGACTACGGCGACGCCCTGGCCGCCACGTTCCACGACCGGCGGGCGTACCTGCGGGCCTTCCGCGCCGACCTGCACATCTACGGCGACGAGGCAGCCCCCCGCACCGTTCCCGCCCTGCAGCCGATCTGACCTCGCCGCCCTCCGGGAGGCCCCCGGCGCCCCCGCCTCAGAGCCGTGCGGGCGGGGCTGCCGGGCCCCGGTAGGGCAGGGTCTGGCTGTAGACGATGCTGGTCGTGGTGCTGCCGAACCGGGCCAGCTCGTCGATGACGCGTTCGAGGTGGGACATCGACCCGGCCGCCACCTTCAGCGTGTAGCAGTCCTCGCCGGTGGTGCGCAGGCATTCGAGGATCTCCGGGCGCTCGCCGAGCAGGCGGCGCAGCGGCTCGTGCCGGCTGCCGGGATACTTCAGCCGCACGACGGCCAGCACGCCGAACCCGACCTTGCCCAGATCGACCTCCGCCCGGTAGCCGGCGATGACGCCCAGCGCCTCCAGCCGCCTGACCCGCTCGGTCGTCGCCGAGGCGCTGAGGTTGACCCGGCGGCCCAGCTCGGTCAGCGGCAGGCGGCCCTCCCGCTGCAGCTCCGCCAGGATCGCCCAGTCGGTGTCGTCGAGATCCTCGGCCATCCGGCGAATATACCGGCAGATCCACGGCGATCCCCGCCGCACACCGTGAGCGGGGCCTTCAGCCCGGCGGGACGGCCTGGATAGCCTTCGGTGTCATGAGAATCGGCGTGAACGTACCGAACTTCGGGCCCGGCACCGACCCGGCCACGCTGCGGCGATGGGCGCAGACCGTCGAGGGCCTCGGCTACGACCTGCTGATGATCTCCGACCACGTCGCGATCACCCCCGACGTCGCCCAGCAGTACCCGGGTCCCTTCTACGAGCCGTTCACCACGCTGTCCTGGCTGGCCGGGATCACCACGCGGGTCAGGCTCGGCACCTCGGTGCTCATCGTGCCGTACCGGCATCCGCTGGTGATGGCCCGGATGGCGGCCAACCTCGACCGGTTCAGCGGCGGCCGGCTGGTGCTCGGCGTGGGCATCGGCTGGGCGCGGCAGGAGTTCGACGCGCTCGGGGTGCCGTTCGAGCGGCGCGGACGGCTGACCGACGACCACCTGCTGGCCATGCGCGCCGCCTGGTCCGCCGAGGACGACTACCGCGCCGGGCCCATCCCGTTCTGGGTCGGCGGCAACGGCGAGGCCGGCCTGCGCCGCGCCGTACGGCTGGGCCAGGCGTGGCACCCCCTGCGCAACACCCTGCCCTGGCTGCGCGAGGCCGCCGGGCGGCTGGCGGACGTCGCCGGCGAGCTCGGCCGCCCCGTGCCCGCGTTCGCGCCGCGCATCCTGCTGCGGCTGACCGCCGAGCCGGTCACCGGCCCCGGCCGCCACGCCGGGGAGGGCACCCTCGACCAGGTCCTGGCCGACCTCGACGCGCTGCGGCACCTGGGCGCCGACACCGTCGTGCTCGACCCGTTCGCCGGCGACCCCGCCGAGACGCTGCACCCCCAGACGGCCTGGCACGCGCTCGCGGCCGTGGCCGGCCACTGGGACCTCGAATCCCGCGACCCGTCCAAGGAGGACGACGATGACCCCCGATGACGAGACCCTGCTGCGCCGGGCCATCGAGCTGGCCGCCTGCGCCCGCGCGAACGGCGAGGCCCCCTTCGGCTCGCTGCTGGCCGGCCCCGGCGGCGAGGTGCTGGCCGAGGAGCACAACACGGTCCTCGGCGACCGCGACATCTCCGCCCACCCGGAGCTGAAGCTGGCCCGCTGGGCCGCCCGCGAGCTGACCCCGGAGGCCGCGGCCGCCACCACCATGTACACCAGCTGCCAGCCCTGCGGCATGTGCGCCGGCGCCATCGAACGCTCCGGCCTCGGCCGCGTGGTGTACGCCCTGTCGAACGAGCAGCTCGCCGGCCTCAGGACCGGCCCCGGCTGGCCGCACGTCCCGCAGGAGGGCCCGGCCCTGTACGCCGAGGCCAGCGCCCCGCTGGAGGGCTACTATCGCTGACCGCGCGGCCCCGCCGAGGGCCGCCGATGGTAGGGCCTGCCCCACCATCAGGACGGGTGACAGCGGGGGTCCGCCGCAAGGCCGCCGCCGCGATGCTGAGGAGTGTTCACGCCCGCCTCACCAGCATCGGAGAGAGCCTTGACCGTGGTGGAAACCCCTCGCGCCGCGCCCCGGGGGAGCGACTTCGCGCAACTGTCGCGCCGCATCGCCCAGGCGGGGCTGATGGAGCGGCGGCCCGCCTACTACGCGATCAGGATCGGCCTGGTGGCCGCCCTGTTCGCCGGAGGGTGGACGCTGTTCGCCACGGTCGGCGACTCCTGGTGGCAGCTCGGCGTCGCGGCGCTGCTGGCCGTCGCCTTCGCCCAGGTCACGCTGCTGGCCCACGACCTGGCGCACGGCCAGGTGGTCCGGTCGCGGCGGCGCAGCAGGATCGCCGGGCTGGTGGTCGGCAACCTGACCGTCGGGCTCAGCTACGGCTGGTGGATGGACAAGCACACCCGCCACCACGCCAACCCCAACCACGAGGACCACGACCCCGACGTCGCGCCCGACATCCTCATCTGGTCGCGGCGGCAGGCCGAGGCCAGCCGCGGGCTGCCCCGCTTCATCGGCAGGTGGCAGGCGTTCCTGTTCTTCCCCCTGCTCACCCTGGAGGGCCTGAACCTGAAGGTGGCCGGCTTCCGCGCCCTGCGCAGGGTGAAGGGCGGACGCACCGAGGGGCTGCTGCTCGTCGCGCACAACCTGGCCTACCTGGCGGGGGTGTTCGCGGTGCTGCCGCCCGGCAAGGCGCTCGCCTTCCTCGCCGTGCACCAGGCCTGCTACGGCGTGTACCTGGGCTGCACGTTCGCGCCCAACCACAAGGGCATGCCGGTGCTGACCGCCGAGGACTCCCTGGACTTCCTCCGCCGCCAGGTGCTGACCTCCAGGAACGTGCGCGGCGGCCGGCTGATGAACGTCGCGCTCGGCGGGCTCAACTACCAGATCGAGCACCACCTGTTCCCCGGCATGCCCTCGGCCAACCTGCGCCGCGCCCGGCCCCTCGTGCGCGAGTACTGCCGCGAGCTCGGCGTCGCGTACGCCGAGTGCGGGCTCGTCGAGTCGTGGGCCCAGGCCATGCGGCACCTGCACGACGTCGGGGCGCCGCTGCGCGCCCCTCAGGAGGTGACCACCAGCTCCAGGCCCTCCTGATCCTCCCGGATCTCGTGGCCGGCCCCGGCCAGGACCATCCGCAGCGCGAGCAGGACCGCGGTGCGGATGGTCGCGTATTTCGCCAGGTGGGCGGCGGTGTCGGTGCCGGCCGGACCCCAGACGACCACCACACCGCGGGACGGATCGAGCCAGACGGTGAGCCCCCCGTCGACCGGCAGGGGGGACGGTTCGACGTTGAAACCCGCGTCGGTCAACTCCCGCCGGACCACCAGTTCCAGATCCGGCCCATCGCCTCGGGCGAAGTCCATCAGAGTCCGCTGCCCCCGCGCGGACACGCCGAACGCGCCGCCTGGTAAGTGTGGCGGTTGTGTAAGGATGGCGGCTGTGACCGCCGCGTCAGTCTGGCTGCGTCTGTCGCGGGCCGTCGTGTTCGCGACGGTCTGCGGCTTGGTGTCCGCGGCGGGGCACCTGCTGGCCGGTGGCGGGGCCGTCCCGCTCTGGGGCGGCGCGCTCGGGGTGCTGGCCGCCCTCGCCGCCGCGCTCACGATCAACGGCCGCGAGCGCGGCCCCGCGGCGATCCTGGCCGCCACCACGCTCACCCAGCTCGTGCTGCACCAGCTCTTCGAACGCCTCGCGCCCGCCACGGGCGCCGCCGCCGGGCACGGCCATCCCGCGCCCGCCATGGCGCTGGTCCACCTCACCGTGGCCGCGCTGACGGCGTGGTGGCTGCACCGCGGCGAGCGCGCGCTGTGGCTCGTGATCCGCCTGTCCGCCGCGCCGCCCCCGGTCCTCGGGCCGCTGCTGCTCGCGCCGGTCGAGGCGCCGATCCCGCCGCGCCGCCCCGACGGGCGCACTCCGGCGTACGCCGACGTCCCCACTCCGATGGGCAGGACCGCCTGCCGCACGGTCACCCGGCGAGGACCACCCCGGCGGCTCCGCCTCCGCTGAGTCCCGCGTCCGGTTCCGGACGCGTCCCCGTCCTTGCTCTCCCGTGCCCGGACGGCGCCCCGGCGCCGGTCCGGCCGTCCGCATCCGGAGTTCCCATGAAACCCTCCTGGCCCTTCCGCCTGGCCACGCTCGCCTGCGCGGCCCTCCTGGCGCTGCTGCCGTCCACCGCGGCGCTCGCCCACGACACGCTCAAGAGCAGCTCACCGGCCAAGAACGCGCAGTTGTCCGCGATCGAGCGGATCGAGCTGGAGTTCAACGCCCACGTCCAGTTCCCCTTCGTCGTGCTGCACGACGCGGCGGGCAAGGCCGTCGAGGTCGGCAAGCCCCGCATCGAGGGGCCCAAGGTGTTCGCCGAGGTGCCCCGGCAGCCCGCGCCCGGTTCGTACGTGATCGCCTGGCGTGTCGTGTCCTCGGACGGCCATCCGATCGAGGGCGAAATCCCGTTCGTCATGAAAGGATCTACTTCGCAACCGGCAGCGGCGCCCTCGCCCGTCGAGGAACGGCCCGCCGCGACGGGCGTCCCCGGCTGGATCTGGGGCGGGCTGGCGGTGCTCGTCGTGCTGGGCGCGGTCCTCCTGATCAGGGGCGCGCGCCGCGGCCCTGACCGGGAGGACGTGGATGCTGGTTGAGCGGGCCAGGCAGCTCGCGCGGCAGTGGGTGCTCGACGAGGGCGCCCGCCTGCCCGGGTTCGAGGGGGCGTTCCTGACCGGGTCCGCGCTGTGGGCGGCCCCGGGCACGGAGCTCGGCCCCACGTCCGACGTGGACGTGATGGTGCTCGCCGACCCGCCGCCCGCGATCGGCAAGTTCCGCTACGAGGGCGTCCTGCTGGAGGTCTCCGGCATCGCCCGCATCGGCTCCACCCACGAGGTACTGAGCGACTACCACCTGGCCGGCAGCTTCCACCTGCCCAGCGTGCTGGCCGACCCGACCGGGCGGCTCGGCGAGATCCAGCGCCTGGTGGCCCGCGACTTCGCCGAGCGGCCCTGGATCATCGCCCGCTGCACGCAGGCGATGGACCGGGTGCGCGGCTGGATCAACTCCATGGACGAGAACGCGCCCGTCCCCGAGCAGGTGGCGTCCTGGCTGTTCGGCACGGGCGTGACCACGCACGTCCTGCTGGTCGCCGGGCTGCGCAACCCGACCGTGCGCCGCCGGTACGCCGCCGTGCGCGAGCTGCTGGCCGGGCACGGGCGGCTCGACTGGCACGAGCACCTGCTCGAACTGCTGGGCTGCGCGCAGATGACCCCGCAACGGGTGGAGCGGCACCTGGCGGCCCTGGAGGCGGTCTTCGACGCGACGGCCCGGCTGGAGGCGCCCTCCTACCGCTTCACCTCCGACATCACGCCGCAGGCGCGTCCGATCGCCATCGACGGCAGCCGCGAGCTCGTCGCCGCCGGGCTCCACCGGGAGGCGGTGTTCTGGCTGGTCGCCACGTACGCGCGCTGCCTGGACAAACGCGCCGCCGCCGGCGCGCCGGCCGGGTACGAGGAGGGCTTCCAGGAGCTGCTGGCCGACCTCGGCGCCGAGACGTTCGCCGACCGGCGCCGCCGCGGCGACCACGTGCTGGCCGCCCTGCCCAGCCTGTGGCAGACGGCCATGGCACTGTGCTGACGGCCCCCCGGGCCGCCCGCCTCAGGTCCGGCGCAGCGAGCGGGTCAGACCGGCGGCGATCGTCGTGGCCAGCACCCAGCCGGCCATGATGAGCCCCCAGGCCAGCCACTGCGCGCCGCCCTGCGGGTTGTAGGCCTTCTCCTGCCCGAGGTCGATGATCGGCAGCAGCAGGTCGAGGGTGTAGACCAGCGCGTGGAACGGCGGCGCCTCACCCGGCTTCAACGGCGGCGGCACGTCGAGCCCGAACACGACCGTGCCCGCGGCCAGCAGCGCGGCCAGCCAGGCCGCCGCGCGCAGGGGGCGGAAGCCGTAGCCGACGGTGGCGTCCTGGAGGTGGCCCCAGAAGCGGGCGTACCCGGGGAGCGCGGCGCGGCGTCGCCGCTGGCCGGCCAGCAGCGTCTCGCGGGCGTCGGCGTCGGCGCCGAGCCGCCGGTACATCGCGGCCAGCTGCTCGTAGGCGCCCGGCAGGTATCCGTCGGGGTCGGCACGCAGCCAGCGCAGCCGCCCGGCGGCCGGCAGCATGGGGTCGAGCACCTCGTACGACAGCCCGTCCATGCGCATCGCCCGCGGCCACCCGGCGGGGTCGTCACGCAGGACGCCGATCCGCGCGTACCGTAACTCCACCACGCCCTCGATCGGCGCGGCCGTGCGCAGCGCCAGCTCGCGGGCCTCCAGCCGCCAGCACTTCAGCGCCACCTCGCCGGGCGCCGCCAGGGTGGCGTCGTCGAGGCACAGGCGGCTGCCGACCTGGGCGCTGGTCAGCCTGATCCGGCCGCGGGCGGCGAAGCCGTCGCAGAGGTTGAGCACCTTGCCCACCGACAGGCCGTTGGCCGACAGCGCGGCCCCGCCGGGGTTGACCAGGGTCGCGCCCTCGAAGTGCGCCGGTCCGGTGATCGTGGCGTCGAGCAGGCTGAACTCGCCCTCGGCGCGCAGCCCCCGCCAGGCCAGCAGCGAGCCGTTCACGGTGAGGCCGTCGGCGGCGACCACCACGCCGCCCGGGGCGCTCAGCCGCGCGCCCTCCAGGCCGAGGGTGCCGCCGATGACCGAGCGGTTGAGGCGCACCTGCCCCTCGGCCGTCAGCCCGGCCAGGAAGAGCCCCGCCTCGGCGTTGAGCCCGGTGGCGCGCAGCGCGAGGCCGCCCGGCCGCCGGATGCGCGAGCCGCGTAACGTGAGCGGGCCGGACACGCGGGCGAACCGCAGGCTGACCTCGCCGTCGGCCTCCACGTCCCGCGCGAACAGCCCGACCTGGACGATCACGTTGGACGCCTCCAGGGCCGTGCCGCCCGGCGCGTTGAGGCGGGCGCCGTCCAGCTCGACCGCGCCGCCGATCCGGGCGGAGGCCAGGACGAGCGTGCCGTCGCAGGCGAAGCCGTCCTGGGCGCGCAGGTGACCGGCCACGTCGAGGTGCTCACCGTTGAGCGCCGTGCCCGCCGGGTGGCTCAGGCGGGCGCAGTTGAGCACGAGGTTGCCGCTGATCCGGCCGCCGGGCAGCCGCAGCTCGCCGGTGACGTGGCTGCCCGCCAGCCGCAGGTTGCCCTCGACCTGGACGTTCGAGGCGGTCAGGCCGGGCAGCAGCGAGCCGCTGAAGCTGAGGAAGCGGGTGCGGGCGTGGTAGAGGTCGGGGGCGGCGTCGAAGGCGCAGCCCTGGAAGGTGACGGGGAAGGGCAGCTCGGCGAACGCCAGGTTGAGCGCGCCCGTGATCCGCGCCCCCGCCAGGATCAGCCGGGGCTTGGCGGCGGGCTCGTCGAACCCGCCGAGCAGCAGCCCGGCCAGCACCTCGCCCCGGACCGTGCGGCCGGGGTCCCAGGACGCGGCCGCGGCCGGGTCGTCGGCGGCGGGGTCGCCGGTGCGCAGGTCGACGGCGCGGCCGTGGGCGAGCGCGGCGGCCACGGCCCGCTCGGCGTCGGTGAGATCGGCGTTCGGCACACCGCCATCATCGCCGACCCCGCCTCAGGAGCGGACCTCAAGGCCCGGCGCCTCAGGAGCGGACTTCAAAGGCCAAGTGCCTCAGGAGCGGACCTCCAGGCCCAGGGCCTCGGCGATGACCGTGGCCTGGAAGGGGTCGATGACCGCCTTCTTGAGCGTGACCGTGTGCGGGTCGAGCGTGCTCAGGTCGCTGCCGCGCAGGTCGCAGCCGGTGAGGTCGGCGCCGTGCAGCCAGGCCCCCGACAGGTCGGCCCGGCGCAGCTCGGCCCCGGCGAGCCGGGCCCCGGTCAGGTCGGCCTCCCGCAGCCGGACGCCGTGGAAGGCGCTGCCGCGCAGGTCGGCGCCGGGCAGCCCGGTGTAGGACCAGTCGCCGCCGTCGACCTTCAGCAGCCCGAAGGTGCAGCCGTCGAACACGCTGCCGGTCAGCTTGCACCCCCTGAACGTGGCGTCGAACAGGGAGCACCGGCTGAACAGGCAGTTGAGGAAGCGCGCGTCCTCGTGGGTGGAGACGTTGAGCCGCACGTTCCTGAACGTGCACTCCTCGAACGACGCCCCCTGGTCGACCAGCTCGGTCAGGTCGACGCCCTGGAACAGGACCCGGTGGAAGGTCTCACCGGCGATCTCCGTCCTGTCCCAGTCGTCGGCGTGGATCGTCGTCTCGATCGGGGGCGCGGGCACCCCGTGCTTACGGTCGGCCATGCGAACAAACTAGCGGATCACGCCTTGTTCGCGATGGCCGTGATGAGCGGCTGGACGAGCTTGGCCGCCAGCGGCCCGAACGCCGCCAGGATCAGCACGTACGCCGCCGCCAGGGCCCCGAGGTCGGGATGGGCCCCGGCGCCCACCGCCAGGCCCGCGATGACGATGTTGAACTCGCCGCGCGGGATGAGGGCGATGCCCGCCCGTGCCTGGCCGGCCTTGCCGATGCCCGCCCGCCTGGCCGCGTACGCGCCCGTCAGGAGCTTGGTCACCATGCTCACCAGCGCCAGCAGCGCGGCCAGCCCCGCCACCGGCAGGATCTTCGCCGGATCGGTCTGGAAGCCGAAGAAGACGAAGAACACCGCCGCGAACAGGTCGCGCAGCGGCGCGAGCAGCGCCTGCGCGTCGTGCGCGAGCTGCCCCGACAGCGCGATCCCGACCAGGAACGCGCCGACCGCCGCCGAGACCTGCAGCTGCTGGGCCAGCCCGGCCACCAGCAGCGCCAGCCCGACCACCTTCAGCAGCAGCACCTCGGAGTTGGGGCTCGACACGAACGCCTCGATGAAGCGTCCGAAGCGCAGCGCCACGACGAGCACGACGCTCACCGTGCCGAGCGCGATGCCGACCGAGATCGCCCCGCTGACCAGGCTCAGGCCCGCCAGCAACGTGGTGAGGACCGGCAGGTAGACCGCCATGGTCAGGTCCTCGAACACCAGCAGGGACAGCACCGTCGGCGTCTCCCTGTTACCGATCCATCCCAGATCGGACAGCACCTTGGCGGTGATGCCGGAGGAGGTGGCGTAGGTGACGCCCGCCATGGCCACCGCCGCGACCGGCCCCCAGCCCAGCAGCAACGCGCAGATCGCGCCGGGGGCGGCGTTCAGCACGAGGTCGACGATGCCGGCCCGCGCGTTGCTCGTGAGGCTGGTGACCAGTTCGTCGGCGTTGTACTCCAGGCCGAGCGTCAGCAGCAGCAGGACGACGCCCAGCTCCGCGCCGACCGAGATGAACTCCTCGCTGGTCGCCAGCGGCAGCACGCCGCCCGTGCCGAACGCCAGACCGGCGATCAGGTAGAGCGGGATCGGTGAGATGCCGCCGCGCAGCGCGAGCGCGCCCAGAATCCCCAGACCCAGAAGAACAGCACCGAACTCGAGAAAGATGACCGCGGTTTCGTGCACCCGCGGTCCTACCCGTCAGCCAGGATGCCGGCGACGTCCGCGGTGCTGTCCGCGCTCCCCACCACGACCACGACGTCGCCCTCGCGGAAGACGAAGTCGGGGCCGGGGCTGGCGAACACCTGGCCGCCGCGGACCACGGCGACGATGGAGGCGCTGGTACGGGTTCTGACCCGGGCCTCGCCCATGGCGCGCCCGGCGTAGGGGGAGCCGGACGGGATGGGGAGCTGGACGCTGACCAGGCCCTCGACCTGCTGGTGCAGCTGGTTGAGCCGCTGCACGATGCGGGGGGCGCCGAGGAGCTCGGCCAGGGCGTCGGCCTCCTCGTCGTTCAGCTTGACCGTCTGACAGGCGCGGTCGGGGTCGTCCTTGTCGTAGATCACCAGGTCGCGACGGCCGGTGCGGTGCGAGACGATGCCTACCCGCTGGCCGGCGCGGGTGGTGAAATCGTGCCGAAGCCCGATGCCCGGCAACGCTGTCTGCTCAACCTCCACCTATCCCACCCATCCCAAAAAATACGCATATTTCTGGACAACACTACCAACGGTCTCCGCCCGCTTGACCTCCTCGAACCCCGCACTCCGAGCCGTCCGGCGCTCTCCGGCCGCCCGTGGCGGCACCCGTCCGGCCCGCGCGGGAACGGGCGGCGCGGGCGGGACGCGGATGGGAAGATGCCGGGGACGTTGCCGCGGGAGAGGCGAGACGAAGCCATGCCGACCACTTCCTCCATCCGGCTGCTGCTCGTGGAGGACCACGCGATGGTGGCCGAGGCCATCGGCCTGGCGCTCGGCCGGGCGCCGGGCATCGAGGTCGTGGCGCAGGCGGGCACGGTCGCCGCCGCCCTCGCCGCGGCCGCCCGCCGCCGGCCCGACGTCGTGGTGCTCGACCGGCGGCTGCCCGACGGCGACGGCGTCGAGGCGATCAGCCGGTTCGCGGCGGTCGCGCCCGGGGCCCGGGTGCTGGTGCTCACCGGGGAGGCCAGCGCCTCCGTCGCCGCGCGGGTGGTGGAGGCGGGCGGGGCGGGCCTGCTGGTGAAGTCGTCCAGGCTGGAGGAGCTGGAGTCGGCGGTGCGCGAGGTGGCCGCCGGCGGCGTGGTGTTCGCGCCGGGCCTGCTGCCCGGCGTGCTCGACCGGCTGACCGGCCGGGTGCGGAGCCCGGGTGCGGCGCTGACCGCGCGCGAGCGCGAGACGCTGCGGCTGCTGGCCGAAGGGGCGAGCACGGACGAGATCGGCGCGCGGCTCGGCGTGGCCCGCAACACCGCGCGCAACCACGTCCAGCACGTCCTGGAGAAGCTCGGGGCCCGGTCCAAGCTGGAGGCCGTGGCCGTCGCGCGCCGGGAAGGGCTGCTCGACTGACGCAGACGCACCAGACGGCGCCCCTCATCCGCACCGGTAGAGGTGGTTCCACTGCGTCTCGTGATCAGTCCTGTACTGCCCGACAGTAGGAGGATGGGCAGTTTCGCTGCGCCGTACCAGGTGGACACCCAGCTGCCGGAAGAGATGGGCAGCATCACCGCGGCCCGACAGAGAGCACGTGAGGTGCTGGCCGAGTGCGGCTACCGGGGGCGCCGCGAGGACGTCCTGCTCGTGGTCTCCGAGCTGGTGACCAACGCGCTCGTCCACGGCGACGGCCCGCCCGCCTTACGCATCCGCTGCACCCCCTCCCACGTGCGGATCGAGGTGCGCGACTGCGGCCACCGCCTGCCCGAGCCGCGCGAGCCCGGGCCGGACAACGGCTGGGGCCTGCACGTCATCGAGCTGCTGTCCACCGGCTGGGGCGTCTCCCGCGCCGACGGGGGCGGCGAAGGCGGCAAGGTGGTGTGGTGCGAGCTGGCGCCCCACGTCGTCGCGCCCGCCCAGGAGCGCTCCAGGGCATGATCGAGTTTCGGTCTTCCGCCGGGCCGTGCGAAGCTGCAGTATGCCCGGTCAAGACAGGCAGTCAGCGGACATCCAGCTGCTCGTCCGCAGCGTCGTCGACTACTCGATCTGTCTGCTCGACCCCGCGGGCCATGTGACCAGCTGGAACGCCGGCGCCGAGCGCATCAAGGGCTACCGCGCCGAGGAGATCATCGGCCGCCACTTCTCGGTGTTCTACCCCCCCGAGGCCGTCGCGGCCGGTCGTCCGGAGCAACTGCTGGGCCGCGCGGCGGCGGCCGGCCGGGTGGCCGACGAGGGCTGGCGCGTCCGCAAGGACGGCGCCCGGTTCTGGGCGCGCGTGGTCATCACCGCCCTGCGCGACAAGCGGGGCCTGCTGCGCGGGTTCGGCAAGGTCACCGGCGACCTGACCGAGCGCCGCCTGGCCGAGCAGGCGATGCGCGACAGCGAGGAACGCTTCCGCCTGCTGGTCCAGAACGTCGTCGACTACGCCATCTTCATGCTCGACGCCCAGGGCCGGATCGTCAGCTGGAACGCCGGCGCCGAGCGCATCAAGGGCTACCGCGCCGAGGAGATCATCGGCCGCCACTTCTCGGTCTTCTACCCGCCCGAGGACGTCGCGGCCGGCAAGCCCGCCATGGAGCTGGAGGTCGCCGTCGCCGACGGCCGGTGGGAGGAGGAGGGCTGGCGCGTCCGCAAGGACGGCACCAGGTTCTGGGCCAGCGTGGTCATCACCGCCCTGCACGACGACCGCGGCGAGCTGCGCGGGTTCGGCAAGGTCACCCGCGACCTGACCGAGCGCCGCAACGTGGCCCGCGCCCTCGACGAACGCGGCATGCTGCTGGCCCACCTGGTCCGCGCCCAGGAGGTCGAACGCCGGCGCATCGCCTACGACGTGCACGACGACACGATCCAGTCCATGGTCGCCGTCGGCATGCGCCTGCGCGCGATGGAGAGCGGCCTGGCCGGTGAGCGGGCCGCCGAGGTGCGCGGCATCGGCGAGGCCGTCGAGGCCGCCGTCGCCCGCCTGCGCGACCTGACCTTCGAGCTGCGCCCGCCGGCCCTCGACGAGGAGGGCCTGGTCGAGGGCCTGGCCGGCTACCTGCGGCAGGTGACGGCCGGCACCGGCCTGTCGTTCGAGATCGACCACCGCCTCGACGCCGACCCGCCGCCCGAGGCCGCCGTCACCATCTTCCGGATCTGCCAGGAGGCGATCACCAACGTGCGCAAGCACGCCCGCGCCACCTCGATCAGGCTCTCGCTGGTCTCGCTCGACAGCGGCGTGCACGTGCGCGTCGCCGACGACGGCACCGGGCTGCCGCCGGGCGCCGAGGGGCCGCTGCGCCACTTCGGGCTGATCGAGATGCGCGAACGGGCCGAGATCGCGGGCGGCTGGTGGAGCCTGACCGACCGGCCGGGGGCCGGGACCACCGTGGACTTCTGGGTCCCGGCCGTGCCCCATGCCTGACCGCGGCGGCGCTCAGCGGCGGGGGAGCACCTCCAGGGACTGGCGGGCGATCTCCCACTCCTCGTCCGTGGGCACGACCAGCACCGCCACCTCCGCGCCCGGCGGCGAGACCGCCCGCTCCCCGGCCGGGCCGGCCGCGTTCAGGGCGGGGTCCACGGTGATGCCGAGCCGGTCGAGCCCGGCCAGGGACTCCGCGCGGGTGGCCGCGTCGTGCTCGCCGACGCCGCCGGTGAACACGATCGCGTCCAGGCGGCCGAGCAGGGCGTAGTACGCGCCGACGTACTTGCGGATGCGCCGGGTGTAGACCTCCAGGGCCAGCCGGGCCTCCTCGTCGCCGCGGGCCCGCACCTCGCGCATGTCGAGCGTCCCGGCCAGGGCGCGCAGGCCGCCCTCGTGGCTGAGCGCGCGCTCCACCTCCTCGCCGCCCAGGCCGCGCACCCGCGCCAGGTAGCCGGCGATCGCGGGGTCCACGTCGCCGGAACGGGTGCCCATCACCAGCCCCTCCAGCGGGGTCAGCCCCATGGAGGTGTCCACGCTGCGCCCGCCGGACATCGCCGTCGCGCTGGCGCCGTTGCCCAGGTGCAGCACGACCAGGTCGAGGTCGGCCAGGTCGCGGCCGAGCAGGGCGGCGGCGCGGCGGGAGACGTAGGCGCAGGAGGTGCCGTGGAAGCCGTAACGCCGCACGCCGAGCTCCCGCCAGGCCCGCGGCACCGCGTACGTGTACGCCTGCGGCGGCAACGAGAGCTGGAACGCCGTGTCGAACACCGCCACCTGCGGCACCCCGGGGAACGCCGCCAGCGCCACCCGGATCCCGGCCAGGTTCACCGGGTTGTGCAGCGGCGCGAGCGGCGCCAGCTCCTCGATCGCGGCGATCACCTCGTCGTCGACCAGCGCCGGGCCGGTGAACCGGGTGCCGCCGTGCACGACCCGGTGACCGACCGCGACCGGCTCCAGCTCGGGCCCGGCCCGCGCGAACGCCTCCAGCATCGCCGTCAGCCCCTCGGCGTGCCCGGGGAAGCGCTCCTCCCGCACGTACGGCGGCCCGCCGTCCGCGTGGTGCGTCAGCCGCCCGCGCTCCTCGCCGATGCGCTCCACCAGCCCGCGCGCCGGCCGCTCGCGGGTGCGCACGTCCACCAGCTCGTACTTGATGGAGGAGGAGCCGGTGTTCAGGACGAGTATTCGGCCGGCCATGTCCACGACCTGATCTCCGCCGGGTCCTCGCCGTGCTCCCTGGTGTACGCGCGCGCCCGCAGCCGCGCGTCGCTCATCCGCTGACGCAGGTGCGCGGCCTTGGAGCCGAGCCCCGGCACCCGGTCGATGACGTCGATGACCAGGTGGTAGCGGTCGATGTCGTTGAGCATGGCCATGTCGAACGGCGTGGTCGTGGTGCCCTCCTCCTTGTAACCCCGCACGTGCATGTTGGCGTGCCCGGTGCGGCGGTAGGCGAGCTGGTGGATGAGCGAGGGGTAGCCGTGGAAGTTGAAGATGATCGGCCGGTCCACGGTGAACAGCGTGTCGAACTCGGCGTCCGGCATGCCGTGCGGATGCTCCGAGCGTGGTTGTAGCCGCATCAGGTCCACCACGTTGACGACGCGCACCTTCAGCTCGGGCAGGTGCTCGCGCAGCAGCGCCGCGGCGGCCAGCGTCTCCTGGGTCGGCACGTCGCCCGCGCAGGCCAGCACCACGTCCGGCTCGCTGCCCTGGTCGGTGGAGGCCCACGGCAGGATGCCCAGGCCGCGCGTGTTGTGCGCGATCGCCTCCTCCATGGTGAACAGGTCCAGCACCGGCTGCTTGCCCGCCACGATCACGTTGACGTAGTCGCGCGAGCGCAGGCAGTGGTCGGCCACCGACAGCAGGGTGTTGGCGTCCGGCGGCAGGTAGACCCGCACCACCGACGCCTTCTTGTTGACCACCACGTCCAGGAAGCCGGGGTCCTGGTGGCTGAAGCCGTTGTGGTCCTGCCGCCACACGTGCGACGACAGCAGGTACGTCAGCGACGCCACCGGCCGCCGCCACGGGATCTTCTGCGACGACTCCAGCCATTTGGCGTGCTGGTTGAACATGGCGTCGATGATGTGGATGAACGCCTCGTAGCAGTTGAACAGGCCGTGCCGGCCGGTCAGCAGGTAACCCTCCAGCCAGCCCTGGCACAGGTGCTCGCTCAGCACCTCCATCACCCGGCCGCCCGGCGCCAGGTTCTCGTCCGTGGGCAGCAGCTCGGCCTCCCACGCCCGGTCGGTGACCTCGAACACGTCCTGCAGCCGGTTGGAGGCGGTCTCGTCGGGGCCCAGCAGCCGGAAGTTGCGCGGGTTGCCGGCGATCACGTCCCGCAGCAACCCGCCGAGCACCCGCGTCGGCTCGGTCAGCTGGGCGGCCGGGGACTTGACCTCGACCGCGTGCCGGCGGAAGTCCGGCAGCCGCAACGGCTGCAGCAGCTCGCCGCCGTTGGCGTGCGGGTTGGCGCTCATCCGCAGCGGCCCCCGCGGCACCGTCGCCAGCACCTCCTCGACCGGCCTGCCGTCGGAGCCGAACAGCTCCTGCGGCCGGTACGAGCGCATCCACTCCTCCAGCATCGCCAGGTGCGCCGGGTTCTCCCGGACCCCGGCCAGCGGCACCTGGTGGGCCCGCCAGGTGCCCTCGACCGGCTTGCCGTCCACCTCGCGCGGGCCGGTCCAGCCCTTCGGCGTGCGCAGCACGATCATCGGCAGCCGCCGGTCCTGGCCGTCCTTGTACTCGGCCAGCTCGTCGAAGACCGTGTCGAGGGTGGCGGCCATCTCCTCGTGCGAGGGGCCGACCAGGTGGGGGCGGTAGCCGTAGCCCTCCATGAGCTTGAACAGGTCCTGCTCGGGGATGCGGGCGAGCACGGTGGGGTTGGCGATCTTGTAGCCGTTCAGGTGCAGGATCGGCAGGACGACGCCGTCGCGCCGGGGGTTGAGGAACTTGTTGGAGTGCCAGCTCGCGGCCAGCGGGCCGGTCTCGGCCTCGCCGTCGCCGATGACGCAGGCGACCACCAGCCCAGGGTTGTCGAACGCGGCGCCGTAGGCGTGGGCGAGGGAGTAGCCCAGCTCGCCGCCCTCGTGGATGGAGCCGGGGGTCTCGGGCGCGACGTGGCTGGGGATGCCGCCGGGGAAGGAGAACTGCCGGAACAGCCGCCGCATGCCCTCGGCGTCCTGCGAGACGTCCGGATAGCGCTCGGTGTAGGAGCCCTCCAGCCAGGCGTGCGCGACGGCGGCGGGCCCGCCGTGGCCGGGACCGGCGATGTAGATCATGTCCTGGTCGCGCTCGGAGATCACCCGGTTGAGGTGGGCGAAGCAGAAGTTCAGCCCGGGGGTGGTGCCCCAATGGCCGAGCAGGCGCGGCTTGATGTGCTCGGGGCGCAGCGGCTCGGTCAGCAGCGGGTTGTCCAGCAGGTAGATCTGCCCGACGGACAGGTAGTTGGCCGCCCGCCAGTACGCGTCTATGTGGTCCATGCCCTTGCCCATTCCTCCGCAGGCGGTGCTGAATCCCCGGGCTGCCGATAATGTGCCGTCACATGGCGCTGCGCAGTTCCCTCTGGTACTCCGGTGACGACAGGAACTCCTACATCCACCGGGCCTGGATGCGCCGCGGCCTGCCGCGCGAGGCGTTCGAGGGCGAGCGGCCGCACATCGCGATCGCCAACAGCGCCTCCGACCTCGCGCCCTGCAACTCCCATCTCGACGACGTCGCCCGCAGCGTCATGAACGGCGTGTGGGCGGCCGGGGGCGTGCCGCTCGACCTGCCCGTCCTGTCGCTGGGCGAGACGAACGTGCGCCCGACCGCCATGCTCTGGCGCAACCTGGCCGCGATGGCCGCCGAGGAGCTGCTGCGGGCCAACCCGATCGACGGCGTGGTGCTGCTCGGCGGCTGCGACAAGACCGTTCCCGCGCTGCTCATGGCCGCCGCCTCGGTCGACCTGCCGGCGCTCGTCGTGCCCGGCGGGCCCATGCTGACCGGGCACTTCCGCGGCGTGCCGCTCGGCTGCGGCACCGACGTGTGGCGGCTCAGCGAGGAGGTGCGGGCCGGCACGCTCTCCCGCGAGGCGTTCCTCGCCTCCGAGTCGTCCATGATCCGCAGCCGCGGCCACTGCAACACGATGGGCACCGCCTCCACCATGGCCTGCATGGCCGAGGCGCTCGGCATGACGCTGCCCGGCACGGCCGGCACCCCGGCCCCCGACAGCCGCCTGCTGGAACGCGCGCACGACAGCGGCCGGCTGGCCGTCGAGCTGGTACGCGCGGGCCGCCGCCCCAGCCACGTCATGACCAGGGCCTCCTTCCTCAACGCCATCGTGACGCTGGCTGCGATCGGCGGCTCGACCAACGCGGTCGTGCACCTGCTGGCCATCGCCGGGCGGCTCGGCGTCGAGCTGAGCCTCGACGACTTCGACCGGGCCGGCTCGGGCGTGCCGCTGCTGGCCGACCTCCAGCCCGCCGGCCGCCACCTGATGGACGACCTGTTCCGGGCGGGCGGCCTGACCGCCCTGCTGCGGGAGGTCGAGGACCTGCTCGACCCCGCGGCGATCACCGTCACCGGCAGGCCGCTGGTCGAGCACCTGGCCGGCGCCGAGATCTGGGACGACACCGTGATCCGGCGGCGCTCCGACCCGCTGCTGCCCGACGCGGGCATCGCCGTGCTGCGCGGCAACCTCGCGCCCGACGGCGCCGTGATCAAGCCCGCGGCCGCCTCGCCGGAGCTGCTGCGCCACCGCGGCAGGGCGATCGTCTTCGACGGCGTCGAGGACGCCCGCGCCCGGCTCGACTCGCCCGGCCTCGACGTGGACGAGACCTCGGTGCTGGTGCTGCGCGGCTGCGGCCCCAGGGGCTACCCGGGCATGCCGGAGGTCGGCAACCTGCCGCTGCCGCGCAAGCTGCTGGCCAGGGGCGTGCGCGACATGGTGCGGGTCAGCGACGCCCGGATGAGCGGCACCGCGTACGGCACGGTCGTCCTGCACGCCTCGCCGGAGGCGGCGGCCGGCGGCCCGCTGTCGCGGGTGCGCACCGGCGACCCGATCGTGCTCGACGTGGCCGCCAGGAGGCTGGACGTGGACGTCCCGGAGGCCGAGCTGGCCGCCAGGGAGCCGGTCATGACCGGCCACGCCCGGCCGGCCCGCGGCTGGGAGCGCCTGTACGTCGACCACGTCACCCAGGCGCACTTGGGCGCCGACCTCGACTTCCTGACGGGCTCCTCCGGCGACGCCCCCGGCCGGGAGTCCCATTGAGAGCAAAGAGTGCCCGGCGCCGTGCGCGGAATCTTCCCCGTGGGGTACGGGGTTCCCTGACGGGAGCCCGGCTCAGCGGATCTCCCGGGAGTGCGGGACGATGTGATCAGGTTTGACGACGCAAGAGGAGGAAGCGGTGAACGGCGACATCAGCCAGAGCCAGGAGTGGGCGGCTCTGGGCAAGCATCACGAGGAGCTGGCGGGAAAGCAGCTTCGTGAGCTGTTCGCGGAGGACCCGGGCAGGGCCGGGCGGATGACGGTGAGCGCCGGGGACCTCTACCTCGACTACGCCAAGCACCGCGCCACCCAGGAGACGATCGACCTGCTGGTGGCCCTGGCCGAGCGGGCGGGCGTGCGCGAGCGCATCGCCGCGATGTTCGGCGGCGAGCACATCAACGTGAGCGAGGACCGCGCCGTCCTGCACGTCGCGCTGCGCATGCGGGAGAACGCCAAGCTGGTCGTCGACGGCCAGGACGTCGTGGCCGACGTGCACGCGGTGCTGGACAAGATGAGCGCCTTCGCCGACCGCGTCAGGTCCAAGGAGTGGAAGGGCGCCACCGGGCAGCCGATCAGGACCGTGGTCAACATCGGCATCGGCGGCTCCGACCTCGGCCCGGCCATGGCCTACGAGGCGCTGCGCGACTACGTGGACGCCGGCGTCGAGGCCAGGTTCGTCTCCAACATCGACCCCGCCGACATCCTGGGCAACCTGCGCGACCTCGACCCGGCCACCACGCTGTTCGTGGTCGCCTCCAAGACCTTCACCACGCTGGAGACGCTGACCAACGCCAGGGTGGCCCGGTCCTGGCTGGTCGGCGCGCTGGGCGAGGACGCGGTCGCCAAGCACTTCGTGGCCGTCTCCACCAACGCCGAGAAGGTCGCCGAGTTCGGCATCGACACCGACAACATGTTCGGCTTCTGGGACTGGGTGGGCGGCCGCTACTCCTACGACGGCGCCATCGGCCTGTCGCTGATGATCGCCGTCGGGCCGGACCGGTTCCGCGAGATGCTGTCCGGCTTCCACAGCATGGACCAGCACTTCCGCACCGCGCCGTTCAACGCCAACATGCCGGTCCTGATGGCCCTGCTCGGCATCTGGTACACCGACTTCTTCGGCGCCGAGACCCGCGCCGTGCTGCCCTACAGCCAGCGGCTGCACCGCTTCCCGGCCTACCTCCAGCAGCTCACCATGGAGTCCAACGGCAAGTCGGTGCGCGCCGACGGCAGCCCGGTGACCGTCCCGACCGGCGAGATCTTCTGGGGCGAGCCGGGCACCAACGGCCAGCACGCCTTCTACCAGCTCCTGCACCAGGGCACCCGGCTCGTCCCGGCCGACTTCATCGGCTTCGCCGAGCCGTTCGAGGACCGCGAGGGCATGCACGACCAGCTCACCGCCAACCTGCTCGCCCAGACCAGCGCGCTGGCCTTCGGCAAGACCGCCGAGGAGATCGCGGGCGAGGGCACGCCGCCGGAGATCGTGCCGCACAAGGTGATGCCGGGCAACCGGCCCACCTCGACGATCCTGGCGACCAAGCTCACGCCGTCCACGCTGGGCCAGCTCGTCGCGCTCTACGAGCACATCGTGTTCGTCGAGGGCACGATCTGGGGCGTCGACTCCTTCGACCAGTGGGGCGTCGAGCTGGGCAAGAAGATGGCGCTCGACGTGGCGCCCGCGCTCACCTCCGACGAGCCGCCGCAGACCTTCCCCGACTCCTCGACCGAACAACTCGTGCGCAGATACCGCGAGCTGCGCGGAAGGCGGGCCTAGAGATGGGGCGGGCGGGCGCGCTGGTCCTGTTCGGCGTCACGGGCGACCTCGCGCGCAAGATGCTGCTCCCCGCGCTCTACCACCTGACCGCCGACGGCAGGCTCGACCTGCCGATCATCGGCGTCGCCAAGACCGACATGGACCTCGACGCGCTGCGCGAGCACGCCCGCGAGGCGTGCGGCGGCGTCCAGGACGCGGCGTTCGAGAAGCTGGCCGGCAATCTGCGGCTGGTGGCGGGCGACTACCGCGACCCCGAGACGTTCGCGAAGCTGCGGCAGGAGGCCGAGGGCAAGGGGTTCCTCGTCCACTACCTGGCGGTGCCGCCCGCGCTGTTCTCCGTCGTCGCCGAGGGGCTGGCCGGCGCCGGACTCAACCACGAGGCCAGGCTCGTGGTGGAGAAGCCGTTCGGCCACGACCTCGACTCCGCGCGCAGGCTCAACGACGAGCTGCTGAAGTACTTCGACGAGGACCACCTGCGGCGGGTCGACCACTTCCTGGGCAAGGAGCCGGTCGAGGACCTCATGGTGTTCCGGTTCGCCAACATGCTGCTCGAACCGCTGTGGAACCGGAACTACGTGCGCAGCGTGCAGATCACCATGGCCGAGGACTTCGACGTCGCCGACCGCGGCGGCTTCTACGACGCCAACGGCACGGTCCGCGACGTGGTCCAGAACCACCTGCTGCAACTGCTGGCCATCCTGGCGATGGACCCGCCGCCGTCCATGGACGCCCGCGCCCAGCTCGACGAGAAGTGGCGGGTGCTGCGCGCCGTCCAGGCCGTCGACCCGGCCCACGTCGTGCGCGGCCGGTACGACGGCTACCTCGACACCCCCGGCGTCCGGCCCGGCTCCACCACCGAGACGTTCGTCGCCATGCGGCTCTACATCGACAGCTGGCGGTGGGCGGGCGTGCCCTGGTGCATCCGTTCGGGCAAGGCGCTGCCCACCACCGACCTGGAGATCGTGGCCGAGCTGCGCAAGCCGCCGGTGACGATGTTCCGCGGCGGTGACGTGCCGCCGGCGCCCAACCTCATCAGGTTCCGGCTGCAGCCCGACGCCGGGGTGACCTTCGACGTGCTGGCCAAGGAGCCGGGCCGGCAGCGGACGATCCCGGTGCCGGTGAGCGTCGACTTCACCAAGGTGCTCGGGCCGATGGAGGCCGCCTACGAGCGCATCCTGACCGACGCCGTCAGCGGCGACCCGCGGCGGTTCGCCCGGTTCGACCTGGTGGAGGAGTCGTGGCGGATCGTGGGCCGGCTGCTCGACCTGCCCGACCAGCCGTTGCCGTACGAGAAGGGCACCTGGGGGCCCGAACCGGCGGAGAAGATCCCGCCGGGCGGCTGGCACGAGATCTCCACCACGTTCGACTAGCGGCCGATCCGGGTGAACGATGGGCCCATGGACATCAAGGAGCTGTTGGAGCAGTCGAAGGACGCCGTCACCGTCAGGCGCGTGTTCGGTGAGCCGATCCACCACGGCGACGTCCTGGTCATCCCCGTCGCCCGGGTCGCCCAGGGCGGCGGGGCCGGTCAGGGGCAGGGCCGGGACGAGAAGGGGGAGGAGCTCGGCAGCGGCGGCGGTGGCGGCTTCGGCTACAGCGCCACCCCCGCCGGGGTGTTCGTCATCAAGGACGGCGACGTGCAGTGGCGTCCGGCCGTCGACGTCAACCGGATCGTGCTCGGCGGCCAGATCGTCGGCCTCGCCCTGGTGCTGACGATCCGGACCATCTTCAAGAAGTGGCGTCACAGGAAGTAACGGGGGCACATCATCTGACGTGCTCATCGATCTGCTCGACGCGGGGCTGCCCGGCCACGAGGCGCTGCTGCCCGGCTCCAACCTGCCGGTGCGGGTCGCCCCGCTGGGCGGCGGCACGTCGCTGGTCCGCTTCCCGCCCCGGTGGAGCCGTCCCGGCCGCGGCCACTACCTGGCGGGGGAGGAGTTCGTGCTGCTGGAGGGCGAGCTGCGGGTGTCGGGGGTGGCGTACCTGCCGGGGGAGCACGCCTGGCTGCCCGCCGGCGCCCTGCGTCACTCCGGCGCGGCGCCGGCGGGGGCGCTGGTCTGCACGTTCTTCGACGGCGAGCCCACCTGGGTGTCCAGCGACCTGGACGAGCCCGACGGGCCCAGCCTGCGCACCCCGCTGGTGAGCGTCGTCGTCCCCGAAGGCGGGCTGCCGCTCACGTCGCACTCCGTGCTGCTGGACACGCCCGTCCCGCTCGACCATCCGGCTGAGATGATCACGGTGCCGAGCTGGACGTGGGAGCTGTCCACCTTGATCCCCGAGGGCCGGGTCCTCGTAAGGTGGACGCCATGATGACCTCTTTGACACAGTTCGTGGGCTTCGGCGCTTTGGTGCTGCTCGGGGCGATGTCGCCCGGCCCCGATTTCGCGGTCGTGGTGCGCCGCTCGGCGCTGTCCGGCCGCGGGCACGGCATGGCGGCGGCGGCCGGGATCGCCGTGGGCGTGGCCGTCTGGGTGATGGCCGCCGGCACCGGCGTGGCCGCGCTGCTGGCGGCCTCGGCCACGGCCTTCACCGTGGTCAAGATCGTCGGCGCCCTCTACCTGCTCTACCTGGGGTTCAAGGCGCTGCGCGCGGCCCTGCGCAAGGGCGGCGCGCTCGACCTCGGCCTGCCCGCCCCCGCCGACCGCGGCCCGTGGGCGGCCTTCGCCGAAGGGCTGCTGACCAACGTGCTCAACCCCAAGGCCGCGCTGTTCTTCGTGGCCCTGGTGCCGCACTTCGTGAGCGAGGGGGCCGCGTTCGGCGACACGCTGCTGCTGTCGGCGGTCGCGCTGGCCGGCACGATGGTCTGGTTCCTCACGGTGGCGAACGTGGTGAGCACGCTGCGCCGGGTGTTCGCCCGGCCCGGCGTGCGCAAGGCCGTGGACGGGCTGACCGGCGCCGCGCTCATCGGCCTCGGCGTCAACCTGGCCGTCGCCGGCCGCCCTTGACCGGCCCCTCGACGGCCCGGCCATGAACAGTGCGCGGCCACGTCGGGAGACGGCGCGGCCATGAGCGGTGCGCGGCCGCGTCAGGAGACGGCGACGCCGAGCAGGTGTCCGAGGCCGAAGGTGACGGCGGCGGCGCCCGCGCCCAGCCCGAGCTGGCGCAGGCCGCCCAGCCACCACGGCCGCGCGGTCATCACCGCCACCGCCGCGCCGAACCCGAACAGCGCCACCATGCTCAGCGCCAGCGCCAGGAACAGCCCCGACGCCCCGAACAGGAACGGCGCCAGCGGCACCAGCGCCCCCGCGGCGAAGGCGAGGAACGACGAGCCGGCCGCCAGGTAGGGCGAGGGCAGGTCGTCGGGGTCGACGCCCAGCTCCTCGCGCACGTGCACGCGCAACGCCTGCTCCGGATCGGCCGACAGCCCCTCGGCGACCCGGCGGGCGAGGTCGGCGTCCAGGCCGCGCGACCGGTAGAGGGCGGCCAGCTCGGCCCGCTCGCCGTCGGGGTTGCGGGCCAGCTCGCGCCGCTCCACGGCGATCTCGGCCCGCATCAGCTCGGTCTGGGAGCGCACCGACGTGTATTCGCCCGCCGCCATCGAACAGGCCCCCGCGACCAGGCCGGCGAACCCGGCGAGCACCGCGCCGCGCCCGGCGCCCGCGGCGCCCACGACGCCGGCGATGAGCGCCACGTTGGAGACCAGGCCGTCCATCGCCCCGAACACCGCCGGGCGCAACCAGCCGCCGGTGACGTCACGGTGGCTGTGGTGCTTCTCAGGAGAGTAGGGCCGGGCAAGCTCAATCGTCATGACAATCCTCCCCTTATTGGCAGTTCGTCACGGAATCTAGGCCCTTCCGGCATGATCCGCAACGAAGGAGAGGCTAGCCTGATCTGCGGTTTTCCCCCTGCGTCACCGACCGTGCACGCGCGACCACGCGCCCGGGGACGGGAAACGCGAACGTCCCCCCGGAGCCCGCGGCGCGCGGGAGCCGGAGGGACGCGGACGGGGTCAGGCGTGCGCCGGGCTGGCGGGAGCCGGCTCAGCGGGACCGGGCTGAGCGGGATCGGGCTGAGCGGCACCGGACCGGGCGGCCCTCGGGCCGTTGACGATCGCGTCGCAGTCGGCGATCGCGTCCTCCAGCAGCCTGCGCAGCAGCGCGTCGGGGTCCTTGATGCACGCCTGGACGATGCCGACCACGGCGAGCTGCACCGCGTTGGGCGCCGCGTACCGGCGGAAGCCCTTCTCGGTGATCTTGGCGGCCCGGCTGAAGCGCCTGGCCTGCTCGGCCGCGTGCGGCACCTGCTCCATCGCCCTGCGGCTCAGCTCGCTCAGCCGGCCGGACGGCGCGCCGTCGAGCCTGGCCAGCATCTCCTCGGCCGCCAGCACCGACACCGCGAGCGCGAGCTGGCGCTCGGCGGCGGCGACGGGCAGGGCCGTGGTCGCGCAGCGCAGCGCGATGTGCGCGTCGATCCGCAGGTCGTCGCCGGCCAGCCCGATGATGGACGGCACGAGCCCGACCAGCTGAGCGCGGCTCTCGTCGCCGGTGTTGTCGTTGACCAGGCGGGCGAGCGCGGCCAGCAGCGGATGGGTGCAGGCCGGGTGGTCGCTCCACCGCTCGCCGGCCAGGTAGGACGCCAGTTCCATGAAACAGGCGCCGCGCTTCGGGTTGCGATGCCTGCCGCGGGACAGGACCGGCATGTGATCAAGGTGATTGTCCACGGGGTGCTCCATGCTCCACGCGATCGCCGTCCAGCCAGTTTGCGCTGTCGGGCGCGTCAAAGCCAGTGATCGGGCATCTTCCACAGGAATGGTTCCCTCAGGCGATGCGATCATTCCTCAACCGCTATTCATGGTTATGGCACCAAAGAATTTAATTTATGAGGAATTTTCGGCATTTATCGCGAAAACGGCGGCCGTACGGGCCGGAACTGTCAGCGTGCCGGCCGCCGGGTCGTAGGACGACCGCCTGACCACCTCGTCCGCCGACGCGGCCTGCACCGGGTGCAGCGCCACCCGGCGGCCCGGCGGCACCCCCGGCGCCCGCGTGCAGGGCGACGGGGTGGGGTTGAGCACCACGACCACCGCGTCCCAGCGCGGGTCCAGCCCCGCGGTGTCCACCCGCATCACGATCACGCCCTCGCCGCCGGCCGGGAACGACAGCCGCCGCCGCACCTCCTCCGCCGTGCCCAGCGCGAACGCCGGGGTCGAGGCCCTGATCCGCAGCAGCTCCCCGAACGCCGCCCGCGCCGCCCCGATCGCCGCGCAGCCCGGACGCAGGGCCGGGTCGGCCAGCAGCGGCCGGGCGTACGGCCAGGCCGCCTCGTTGTCCGCCCGCGGCGGCAGGCCCGCGCCGAACCCGTTGCCCGCCGAGCAGTCCCACAGCAGCCGGTTGAACCAGTCGCCGGAGTCGTAGGAGTTGCGGTCGAGCGACTTCGAGCGCAGCCGCTCGCTGCCCGCGTGCACGAACGCCGCCCCCTGCCCCAGCAGCACCGTGGCCAGCGACAGCACCTGCATGCGCACCCGGTCGGCCATCGGCGTGCCCGCGGGCAGCTTGTAGGCCAGCGCGTCGAACAGCGTCTCGTTGTCGTGCGCGTCCACGTACGACACGACGTCGTCCGGCCGGGCGGCGTAACCGGCGGCGGCGCCGTTGTGGCCGACCTGCGAGCCCGCGCGGCCCGAGGGCAGCACGTAGTCGCGCAGGCCGCCGGTCAGGCCCAGCATGACCAGCTCGGTGCAGTGGCGCAGGCGCTCGCGCTGCTGCTCCGCCGAGCCGTTGGCGGGCGCGCCGTTGGGCGCGCCGGCCAGGCCCGAGCCGTACCCCTGCACGCGCGGGTCGCCGTCGAACGGGCCGCCGCCGCGCACCGCGTCCCGCAGCCGGTCGTCGAACGTGCCGATGCCGGTGCCGGCCATGTTGGCCTGCGTGGCCTGCTCGAACCTGGCGTCGCCGGCCACCTCGCCGAAGCTCCAGCCCTCGCCGTACAGGATGATCGCGCGGCCGTCCACGCCGTCGCGCTCGGGGGTGAGCGCGTCGAGCGCGGCGCGCACGGCCAGGATGTTGGCCTTCGGGTGGTGGCCCATGAGGTCGAAGCGGAAGCCGTCCACCTTGTACTGCCTGGCCCAGGTGCGCACCGAGTCGACCACCAGCCGGCCCATCATGGCGTGCTCGGGCGCGGTGTTGGCGCAGCAGGTGGAGGTGGCCAGGGAGCCGTCCTCCAGCAGGCGGTGGTAGTAGCCGGGCACGATCGGGTCCAGCACGTCCGCCGAGTGGGTGTGGTTGTAGACCACGTCCATGACCACGCGCAGCCCGGCCTCGTTCAGCGCGGCGACCATGGCGCGGAACTCCCTGATCCGCTCGTCCGGGTCGGTCGCGTACGAGCCTTCCGGGACGGTGTAGTGCAGCGGGTCGTAGCCCCAGTTGAAGGAGTCGCGGTCCGCGGTGAGCGCCACGATCTCCTGCTGCCGTTCGGAGTCGGGCGGCAGGGCGGCGAGGTCGCAGCCGGGCTCGGTCCGGTCCGACCGGCGCTCGGGGATCGTGGCCACGTCGAACACCGGCAGCAGGTGCACGTGGGTGAGCCCGTCCGCGGCCAGCGCGCGCAGCTCGCGCATGCCGTCGCCGTCGTGGCCGAAGGCCGCGTACGTGCCGCGCAGCTCCTCGGGCACGGTGGCGTCGGAGGCGGAGAAGTCGCGTACGTGCAGCTCGTAGATGACCGCGCGGTCCAGCGGGACCGGGGCGGGCTTGGCCAGCCGGTCCCAGCCGGGCGGCTTGAACGCGGGGTCGTCCAGGCTCACCAGCCTGCTGCGCACCCCGTCGGGCGCGGTGGCCAGGCTGTAGGGGTCGGTGACCTCGTTCGTGACGACGCCTCCCGCGGCGGGGGAGTAGACGGTAACGCGGTAGGTGTAGTCCTTGCCGTACCAGGTGGGCAGGCCGCGGATCGACCACACGCCGGTCTCCTCGTCCAGCCGCATCGCGTGCCGGCGGCCGCCGAGCGCCAGCTCCACCCGCCGTGCGGTGGGGGCCCAGAGCGCCAGCCGGGGCAGCAGCCGTCCGGACGGCCCGAGGCCGGCGCGCACGGCCCCGGCGTAGACGTCGTCGAGCACGCCCGGGATCTGCACGCCGGTCGCCGCGGCCACCGCGCCCGAGCCGTCTCGGGCCACGGCCACCACCTGGCCGCGCAGGGCCTCCTTCACCAGCCCGGCGTCCTCGGGGCGCAGCTTGAGCGCGGTGCCGCCGGCCAGGTGCGGCCACGCCCGCCGCCGCACGTCGTCCAGCGCGCCCGGCGTGAGCGGGACGGTCACGGCATGGCCGGTCAGTCGGCCGTCGTGGCAGGCGATGCCGCCGGCCGGGGCACAGGCCAGCGCGTGCGTCAGCGACGGATCCACCGTCCAGACGACCGTCTCCCTGTCGATCCAGTGGGCCCGCGCCTCGCCGTCGCCGATCGCGGTCACGTAGATCATGGTGCCCGCACGGCGGCGGCCCATGCGAGGACGCCGCGCCGGGCGCAGGCCCTAGCTCTCGGTGACGTCGGTCCCGTCGGGCATCAGCATGGCCGTGCAGGCGTATTCGGCGTCCGCCCGGCCGTGGCCGCCGAAGGAGCACGCCTTGGCGGCGACGTTCCCTCCCGGGCTGAAGGCCATCGGCGACTCCAGCCATCCCCGGGTGCGCTCGCCTGCCGCGAAGAAGCGGGTCGCGTCCTTTCTGTCGGGCTCTGTCCAGGGCTGGAGATAGAAGACGTCGTTCTGCGGCTGCGCCCGTGCCCACAGGGTCCGGCAGGTGCGGCTCCAGCGCAGCTCCAGGATCATCCTCCCGGCGGCGACCGTCCGCACGGCGGTGCCGCCCGGCACGGTGACCGCGTCCTTGTCGCAGCCGGTGACGCTCGCGTCCTTCTTGTCGCAGTTCTCGCGGCTCGGGGTCGCGGCGCAGCCCTGGCGTTCCTTGGCGGCCTCCTGGTAGGCGACCGTGCCGACGAAGGTCACCACCGCCGCCAGCACCGCCGCGAGCACCGCGAACCAGCCGTTGATCCGCGCGGAGCGGATCTGGTCGTTCGGTCCCGGTGGATGCCGCTGCGGCAGCGCCGTCGTCATGATGCCTCGCTTCAGTGCGCTTGCTTCAGCTGTACGCCCGGCAAGCCCCCGATGTGCGGAAATGCGGCTTTCCCCACAGGGCTCTGGCCGCCAGGAGAGGGCCGGAGAACACGCCTCCATTTTCGTGACCGTGTCATTACTTTGCGTAATCGGTGACTTTGCGTGATCCTGGGCTCATGGACGGATTCCTGGACCCCACCTGCGGAGGCATGACCGAACTACGTGTGCACGGCGTCTCCGGCACCCCGCCGGCGAGCATCCTCAACCATCCCCACCCCCGCCAGATCGCCGGCGACGCCACCACCGGCTTCTACCGCCGCTGGTGGCCCGGCGGCCGGCCCGACGGCGAGCAGGACGACGTGCCCGGCGTCCGCCACCGCGAGGCCTACGCCTGGGGCGGCCTCACCTCGGGCGGCAGGACCATCGCCCTCTGGCTGCTCCTGCTGCCCTTCTCCCTGGCCAACCTGTCCTACTTCATGCTCCCCAGACCTCCGGCCGGCGCCCGCCTGCGGCACGTGGCCGAGGCGGCGCAGCGGCTGTTCGCGCTGCTGCTCACCGGCACTCTCGTGGGCGCGGTCACCCGGGCGAGCGTCGACCTCGTCGGCTGGCAGTGCACCGCGGCCGGCCGGGCCTGCGCCCGCGAGAGCGCGCCGGCCTCGGTCCACTGGATGAGCGAGTTGTGGGGCGCCGACCCTTCGCGGCGGCTGGCGGTCGCCGCGCTGGCGCCGTTCGCGGTGGTCGTGCTGCTGTGGTGGCTGGCGCGGCGCACCTGGGAGCGCGACGAGCAGACCGGCATCCCGCACGACGGCGGCTCGCGTCCCGGGCCGTTGCTGGCCCGGCCGCGGTTGTGGCACGGCGGCGCGCCCGTGTGGCGGTTGCGGGCCGTGCACGTCGCCTTCGCGCTGGGGTCGATCGGCCTGGCGGTGTCGGCGCCGTTCGTGGGCGACCCGCGGGGGCTGGCGCTGACGGCCGCCAACGCCGCCGTCCAGGTGGCCGCCGCGGTGCTGGCGGCGCTGCCCGGCATCGCCAGGCGGCTGGCCCCCGGCGAGGCGGTGCCGCCCTGGCTCACCGGCGCGTGCCGGGCGCTGCGGGTGGCCGGGCCGCTGGCCTTCGTGGCCACGATCGCCGCCGCCCTTACCGGGATGTCGCCCGCGCTGCCGGGGCGGCAGCTGCCCGGCATCGGCGTTGGAGCGTTCCAGTTCGCGCTGACTGTCGGGCTCGGGCTGTTCATCCTGGTGGCGACGTTCGTCCTGGCGCGCATGGACCGGCCGGCCGAGACCGGCGACCCGATCGAGCGGCGGGCGATGTGCGGCATGGCGGCCTGGTTCACGCTGATGGTGGCGGCCGGCAGCGCCAACGTGCTCGCCCTCGGCCTGCTGTTCTGGACCGCCACGTTCTTCGGCGTGCCCGCCTCGGTCGCCGAACCGGGGCCGATCGACCGCAGGCTCTACCTCGACGACCCGGTCTGGTGGACGGCCGCGCTCGTGCCGCTGCTGGTGCTCGGGTTCGTCGCCGTGGCGGCCGAGCTGTGGCTGGCCCGCGGGTCGGCCGCCGCCGCGCTCACCCCGAAGCTGACCCCCTACTACGGCGCCTACGACCGTGACGTGGCCGGCAAGTGGGCGCTGGCCGCCCTCACCGACCGCGCCGGGCTCGTGCTGGCCGTGCTCACCGGCATCGGCGTGACCGGTTCCGGCGCGGTGACCGTGATCTACCGGTTCCACCTGTTCGCCCCGGTGGGCGGGCTGGCCGGGCTGCTGGCCTCGATCGGGAGCTGGGCCATGACGGCGATCGTCGTGGGCCTGGTCCTGCTGGGCCGGCGCACGTACAGCGACACGCGGCTGCGCCGCACGGTCGGCATCCTGTGGGACGTCTCGACCTTCTGGCCCAGGGCCATCCACCCGCTGGCGCCGCCCTGCTACACCGAGCGGGTGATCCCCGAGCTGCTCGCCCGGGTCAAGACCCTGACCAGGACCGCCGACGACGAGGTGGTGCTGTCCGGCCACAGCCAGGGCAGCGTGCTCACCGCCGCGCTCGTCCTCCAGGTACGGCCCGAGCTGCGGCCCCGCGTCCGGCTGCTCACCCACGGCTCGCCGCTGCGCCGCCTGTACGCCGCCTTCTTCCCCGCCTACTTCGGCACCCCCGGCCTGTCGGCGATGCGCGACGCCGTCCGCTGGACGAACCTGTACCGGCTGAGCGACCCCATCGGGGGGCCGGTCTTCCGCCGGGTCGACCCGTTCGGGCCGCGTCCGGCGGGCGAGGGGGAGCAGACCGTCGACCGGTTCTGCTGGGACCCGCTCCAGCCCGGGCCGGGCGAGCCGCTGCCCGAGGCGCGCTGGCACTCCGACTACTGGCTCGACCCGGCCTACGAGGAGACCCTGGCCCGGCTCACCAGGTCAGATGGAGTTCCTCGGGCGCGCGGTGGATGAGCGTGGCGGTCATCACGACGTCCTCGCGGGCCAGCCGGAGGCCGGGCAGCTCGGCCACCAGCAGCTCCAGCGTCACCCGGAGCTGCTCGCGGGCCAGGAACGCGCCGGGGCAGCCGTGCACGCCGTGGCCGAACGCCAGATGGCGGGCGCGCGGCCGGGTGATGTCGAAGACGTCGGGCCGCTCGTGCACCGCCTCGTCGCGGCCGGCCGAGGCGAAGGAGACGAAGATTGCCGAGCCCTCGTCCAAGGGCGTGCCGGCCAGGGTGAGCGGCCTGGTGACGCGGCGGCGGAAGCCCTGGACGGGCGCCTCGTACCGGGCGGCCTCCTCGATCGCGGCCGGGATCAGCTCGGCCGGGCTCGCGCACAGCAGCTCCCACTGGCGGCGGTCGCGCAGCAGGCGGTGCACGACCGAGCCGAGCAGCGCGGTCGTGGTGAGATGTCCGGCGAGCATGACGTTCTCGACGTTGGAGGCGATCTCGTCGCGCTGGGCGGCCGTCGGCTCGCCGGGGCCGGGCGCCAGGCCGCGCACCACCTCGCCGGTCAGGTCGCCGGATTCGCCTGAACGGGCGGCGTGGGCGGCCAGCAGCCGCCGCAGCGCGGCCACGTCGCGGGCGGCGGCGATCTGCTCGTCCTCGGGCATCGGGGTGAACAGCAGGTCCTCGGCCCGGAAGCCGCCCCTGATCGCGGTGGGCACGTCGGCCGGGTCCAGGCCCAGCAGGTGGCCGATCACGGCGGCGGGCAGCGGCCTGGCGTAACGGGACATCCACTCGCCCCCGCCCGCCTCGGCGAACGCGGTGACCAGGTCGGCGGCCGTGGCGGTGACGAACGGCAGGGCGGCGGCCACCCGGGCGGGCGACAGGCCGCGGGCGAGCGGCCTGCGGTAGCGCCGGTGCGCCTCGCCGTCGGTGCTCAGCACCACGGGCGCGCCGCCGGGCACCCCGGCCAGCTCGGCGAAGGCCCGCGGGCTCGGCATCACGTCAGGCTGCAGAGCGCCCCGGGAGGAGAAGTCGTCCGGCCTGGACAGCACCTCGCGCACGTCGTCGTGCCGGGCCACCAGCCAGGCGTCCAGCTCCTCGACGAAGGTGAGCCCGGGGGCGGCGCGGGCGCGGGCGTAGAGCGGGTACGGGTCGCGGTAGAGCGCCTGTCGATCCACGCGTCCCATCGTCCGGCCTGGTCCGGGACGCCACAAGATCTGAAATTTTCTTTTAGTTCACTCCGAAGTCTTGAAACTTATATCCACGAACGATTGAGTTCGGTCGTGCAGACCCTCCGTTTCCTGGCCGCCGCCGCGCTCGTGTTAGGGCCGGTGGCCCTGAGCGCGCCCGCGCAGGCCGACCCCGCCCCGCCCGCCGAGGACGCGCTGAAGGCGTCCTCCTACCCGCCGCCCTCCACGCTGATCAGCCAGGCCACCGCCGGGCAGCCCCGGCTGGAGACGGCCAAGAGGACTCGGCCGGTCGCGCCGGGCCTCTCGCTGACCTCGTTCGACACCTATGACGCGCTGGGCTGGCTGCGCGCCGACGCGCTGACCGCCGACCTCGGCGGCAAGGGCGGGCCCAGGGCCGACTACGTCTTCTCCGGCGAGGTGACCAAGACCGAGCCGCTGTCCGGCCCCGCGGGGCGCTCCCGCGCGGTGGCGGCGGTCAACGGCGACTTCTTCGACATCAACAACTCCGGCGCCGCCCAGGGCATCGGCGTGCAGGACGGCACGCTGGTCCAGTCGCCGGCCGCCGGGCACGACAACGCGGTCGCCGTCACCGGCGACGGCGTCGGGCGGGTGCTCAAGATGTACTTCGAGGGCACCGCCACGCCCTCCGGCGGTGCGCCGATCGCGCTCACCCAGTTCAACCAGATGGTCCAGAACGGCGGCGTCGGCCTGTTCACGCCGCTGTGGGGCTCCTACAGCCGGGCCCGCGCCGTCGAGGGCGCCGCCACGGTCGCCGAGGTCGTGCTGGTGGACGGCGTGGTCACCGAGGTGCGCAACGCCGCCGGCACCGGGCCCATCCCGGCCGGCACCACGATCCTGCTCGGCCGGGACGTCGGCGCCGCCGCCCTGTCGGCCCTGAAGGCCGGCGACCGCGTGGACGTGAAGTACCAGCCGAAGGCGTCGGACGGCGCCGCCGTCAAGGCGGCCGTCGGCGGCAACTACGTCCTGGTCAAGGACGGCGTCGTGCAGAACAGCACCGACCCGGCCGCGCACCCGCGCACCGCCGTGGGCTTCTCCGCCGACGGCAGGAAGATGTACCTGCTGACCGTGGACGGCCGCCAGGCCGACAGCCGCGGCGTCACGCTCAACGAGCTGGCCGCCATGATGGTGGACCTGGGCGCGGCCAACGCGCTCAACCTCGACGGCGGCGGCTCCTCCACCCTGCTGGCGCGCGAGCCCGGCTCGGCCGAGGTGCAGGTGGAGAACAGCCCCTCCGACGGCGGCGAGCGCCACGTGCCCAACGGCCTGGCGCTGTACGCGCCCGAGGGCAGCGGCAAGCTCAAGGGCTTCTGGCTGGAGACCGCGAGCGACCCGGCCAAGGCGCCCGGCGTCGGCCCAGTCGCGGGCGGCCGCCCCGACCGCGTCTTCCCCGGCCTCACCAGGCGGCTGACCGCCGCCGGCTACGACGAGACGTACGGCCCCGCGGGCGGCACGCCGTCCTGGCGGGCCAACCCGGCCGTGCACGGCGTGATCAGGAACGGCAGGTTCCACGCCCTGGTGCCCGGCCAGACCACGGTCACCGCCGCGCGCGGCGGCGCCAAGGGCACGATCGGCCTGACCGTGCTCCAGCCGCTGCAGCGGCTCGGCGCCACGGCCGACCGGCTCGGCATCTCGGGCGCCGACGGCAGCGCCGCCTTCGGCGTCGTCGGCTACGACCACAACGGCAACTCCGCGCCCATCGAGCCGGACGACCTCACGCTCGACTACGACCGGAACCTGTTCGAGGTCACCCCGGCCGAGCACGGGTACTTCACCGTCAAGGCCCGGCAGGCCACCGGCTCCGGGCTGATCACCGCCAAGGTCGGCAAGATCACCACGGCCGTGCCGGTGACGGTCGGCTTCGAGTCCAAGCCGGTCGCCGACTTCGAGGACGCGGCCAAGTGGACCTTCGCCGCCGCCCGCGCCACCGGCTCGCTGTCGGCCGCGCCGGGCCAGAGCGGCGGCGGGCTCAAGCTGTCCTACGACTTCACCACCTCGACCGCCACCCGGGCCGCGTACGCCAGTCCGCCGCAGCAGATCGTGGTGGACGGGCAGCCGCAGGCGTTCGGGCTGTGGATCAACTCCACCGGCAAGGGGGAGTGGCCCAGCCTGGAGTTCTACGACGCGCTCGGCCAGTCGCAGATCCTGCGCGGGCCGTACATGACGTGGACCGGCTGGCAGTACGTCGAGTTCCCGGTGCCCGCCGGGGTCAACTACCCGCTCAAGCTCCGGCGCTTCTACGTGGCCGAGACCAGGGCCGACGCCAAGTACAGCAACGACATCCTGATCGACGGCCTGGTGGCCAAGGTGCCGCCGTCGATCACCGCGCCCGCCGTGCCCAAGATCGCCGACCCCGTGGTCAGGGCGGACGTGGCCAAGGCGCCCTGGCGGTTCGCGGTCATGTCGGACGCCCAGTTCGTGGCCAGGAATCCCGACAGCGACATCGTCAGGAACGCCCGCCGCACGCTCAAGGAGATCAAGGCCGCCAAGCCCGACTTCCTGCTGATCAACGGCGACCTGGTGGACGAGGCGTCGCCGGAGGACTTCGCGCTGGCGAAGAAGATCCTCGACGAGGAGCTGGGAGGAGAGCTGAAATATCACTACATCCCCGGCAACCATGAGGTCATGGGCGGCAAGATCGACAACTTCAAGGCCGTCTTCGGCGACACGTACGGCACCTTCGACCACAAGGGCACCCGCTTCGTCACCCTGGACACCTCCCGCCTGAACCTGCGCGGCGGCGGCTACGACCAGGTCGCGATGCTCCGCTCCGAGCTCGACAAGGCGGCCAAGGACGCCTCCGTCGGGTCGGTCGCCGTGCTGTTCCACGTGCCGCCGCGCGACCCCACGCCGGGCAAGGGCAGCCAGCTCGGCGACCGGAAGGAGGCCGCGCTGGTCGAGGGCTGGCTGGCCGGCTTCCAGCGCGACACCGGCAAGGGCGCGGCCTTCATCGGCGGCCACGTGGGCACGTTCAACGCCTCGCGCGTGGACGCGGTGCCGTACTTCATCAACGGCAACTCCGGCAAGAACCCGGCCACCGCCCCCGAGGACGGCGGCTTCACCGGCTGGTCGCTGTGGGGCGTGGACCCCGTGACGCCCGCCGAGGCCGAGCACGTACGGCGCAACTGGTTCACCGACGCGCCCACCTGGATCGGCGCGCAGGTGCGGCCGCACGTGGACGAGCTGACGCTGACCGCGCCCGCGACCGTCGCCGTCGGCGCGCCCGCGCCGGTCACGGCGGCGATCCGGCAGGACGACCGGGCCGTCCCGGCCGCCTACCCGGTCTCGGTCACCTGGTCCGGCTCGCCCAACCTGCACGTCGGCACCCGCCAGACGGCCAAGCCGTGGCACGTGGCGGTGCTCGACCCGGGCGCCGGCACGATCACGGCCCTGCGGGCGGGCCAGGTGACGGTCGCGGTCACCGTCAGCGGGGTCACCCGCCAGGCGACCGTGGCGCTCACCGCCAAGGCCGCCGCCTGAGGCCCCCGGCCGGGGAGGAACCACCCTCCCCGGCCGAAACCCTCCCATATACCGAAATATCGGGATGAAGGGTTAAGAATCTAGGCAGTCATGGGATTTCCCCTTCTTCCTCCGGATAGCACTCCTGACGTGCGGGGACCTGCCCCCGCAAGGCGCGGGACCGGGGGAAGGACTGGGGGTTCGTCGGTGAACGCATGGACCTTCGAGGGACAACCCGGCGCGCTGGGCGACACGGTCACGCTCGTGGAGGGCGGCTCGTTCTGCGTGTGCCAGCACGGCGGCGACATCGTCCCCGGCGGCGCGCAGGGCGTCTACCACGCCGACACCCGCCTGCTGTCCCGCTGGATGCTGCGCGTGGACGACCATCCCGTCGAGCCGCTGCAGGTCATCATGGGCGAGCCGTACCACGCCACCTTCCTCGGCAAGGCCCGGCCACGTCCCGGATGGGCGGAGAGCACGCTGCTCGTGGTGCGCGACCGGTACGTCGGCGGCGGGCTGCGCGAGGACCTCACGCTGCGCAACATGTCCGAGGAGGCCGCGGGCTGCGTCGTGTGCGTGCAGGCCGGCGCCGACCTGGCCGACCTGTTCGAGGTGAAGTCCGAACGCAGCTGGCCCGCCGAGGACGTCGAGATGAACCCCGGCGAACGCGGCATCGAGGTCTACTCGCCCAGCCGCGCCCGCGGCGCCAGGATCGCCGTCGAACCGCCCGGCACGCCGGTCGTCACCGCGCCGGGCCTGCTCACCTTCGACGTCGTGGTGCCCGCCCGCGGCGAATGGCACGTCACCGTGCTGGTGACGCCGGTCCACGAGGGCGAGGAGTCCTCGGCCCGGTTCCCGGTCGCCCATCCCCCCCACCACGCCGAGCCGGCCCGCCGCCTGGCCGAGTGGACCGCCAGCACCCCCGTCCTGGAGAGCACGAACGCCGCTCTCGTCGAGGCCCTGACCCGCTCCCGCGAGGACCTGGGCAGCCTGCGCCTGTTCGACCGCGACCATCCCGACGAGCCGCCCGCGATCGCCGCCGGCGCGCCCTGGTTCATGACGCTGTTCGGCCGCGACTCGCTGCTGACCTCCTGGATGGCGCTGCCGCTGGACCAGACGCTCGCCCTCGGCACCTTGCGCCGGCTGGCCCGGCTCCAGGGCACCAAGGTCGACGCCCTGTCGGAGGAGGAGCCCGGCAAGATCATGCACGAGCTGCGCTTCGGCGTCCAGGACGGCTCCTCGCCGTACGGCGGGCGGGCGTACTACGGCTCGGTGGACGCCACCCCGCTGTTCGTCATGCTGCTCGGCGAGGTGCGCCGCTGGGGCGTGCACCCCGAGGCGGTCGAGGAGCTGCTGCCGCACGCCGACGCCGCCCTGGCCTGGATCGAGGAGTACGCCAGCCGCGACGGCTTCGTCTGGTACCAGCGCAAGACCGACCGCGGCCTGGTCAACCAGGGCTGGAAGGACTCCTTCGACGGCGTCAACTTCGCCGACGGCACCATCGCCCGCCCGCCGATCGCCCTGGCCGAGGTGCAGGGCTACGTCTACGCCGCCTACCTCGCCCGCGCCCACTTCGCCTGCCAGCAGGGCGACGAGGCGGCCGAGCGGCGCTACGTGCAGCGGGCGCGGGCGATCAGGGAGGCGTTCAACGAGCGGTTCTGGCTGCCCGGCCCCGGCTACTACGCCATGGGCCTGGACGGGCGCGGCCGGCCCATCGACGGCCTCGGCTCCAACATGGGCCACTGCCTGTGGGCCGGCATCGCCGACGAGGACAAGGCCCAGCAGGTGGCCCGCCACCTGCTCTCGCCGGAGATGTTCACCGGGTTCGGGGTGCGCACGCTGGCCTCGTCCATGGGGGCCTACAACCCGATGAGCTACCACAACGGCTCGGTGTGGCCGCACGACAGCGCGATCATCGCCGCCGGGCTGATGCGCTACGGCCACGTCGAGGAGGCCCAGCGCATCGCCGTCGGGCTGCTGGAGGCCGCGCACGCCTTCGGGGGGCGGCTGCCGGAGCTGTTCTGCGGGTTCGGCAAGGAGGAGTACGGGCGGCCGGTGCCGTACCCGACGTCGTGCTCGCCGCAGGCGTGGGCCGCCGCCGCGCCCATCCAGCTCCTGCGCACGCTGCTGCGGCTGGACCCGTGGGTGCCGTACGGGAAGCTGTGGCTGGTCCCGGCGCTGCCCGAGGGGTTCGGGGAGGTGACGATCAAGGGCATGCCGGTGGGCGACTCCAGGGTCGGCATCCGCGTCAGGGGCGAGGACGGCACGCCGCTGGTGTCCGGCCTGCCCGACGGCGTCGAGCTGGTCACCGAACCGCGCTGCCCGATCAGCGGTGCCTGCCGCTCGGGCCCCGCCCGCAGGGCGCACGGCCTGCCGGCGTTGTGACGACCGGACCGACACGGGGAGGTGCTGGAATGACGACGGAAGCCGAGGACGACTGGGAAGGCGCGCTGCGCATCGTGATGGTCGCTCCGCCCTGGGAGGAGGTGCCGCCGCGGGCCTACGGCGGGATCGAGCAGATGCTCGCCGACCTGATCACGGGCCTGTCCGCCCGCGGCCACGAGGTGACGCTGATCGGCGCGGGCAGCACGGGTCTCCCGGCCAAGTTCCTGGTCACCTACCCCGAGGCGCCCTCGGAGCGGATCGGCGAGGGGCTGCCCGAGGTGCTGCACGCCGCCCAGGCCTGGCGGGCGCTGGAAGGGCTGCCCGCCGACATCGTGCACGACCATTCGCTGGCCGGGCCGCTCACCGCCCTCGGCCGGGCGACGCCGACCGTGGTCACCTGCCACGGCGATGCCGGCGGCGAGCTGGGCGAGGTGTACCGGGCGCTCGGCGAGCACGTCAACCTGATCGCCGTCTCCGACGCCCAGCGCGCCGATGCCCCGGACCTCAACTGGATCGCCACCGTGCACAACGCGCTCGACACGGCCTCCTTCCCCTTCCGGGAGGACAAGGAGGACTGGGTGCTGTGGCTGGGCCGCTTCAGCCACAGCAAGGGCACGCACCTGGCCATCGACGCCGCCCGCGCCGCGGGCCGCCGCATCGTGCTGGCCGGCAAGCTCACCGAGCCGTGCGAGCACGTCTACTTCGACGAGCACGTACGGCCGCGGCTCGGCCCCGGCGTCACCTACCTGGGCGAGGCCGACGCCGGGCGCAAGCGCGAGCTGCTGGCCGCCGCGCGCTGCATGGTCTTCCCCATCCAGTGGGAGGAGCCGTTCGGCATGGTGGTGATCGAGGCCATGGCCTGCGGCACGCCCGTCGTCGCCATCGGCCGGGGCGCGGTGCCGGAGATCGTGGTGGACGGCGTGACGGGGTTCGTCCTGCGGGAGCCGGCCGAGCTGCCCGCGGCGATCGAGGCGGCCGGGCGGCTCGACCCGCGGGCCTGCCGCGCCCACGTCGAGCGGCACTTCGGCGTGAGCGCGATGGCCGCGGCCTACGAGGCGGTCTACCGCCGCATGCTGGCCGCCCCCCGCCCGGCGGGGCTCACCGGCGAGCCCGCCGGGCGGTGAGCCCGCCGGTCAGCCGGCCGCCGGCACGGTGTACTTCCCGGCCAGCTCCGACACCGCCGCCTCCTTGAGGATGACGGCGCCGCCCACCGCCTGCTTGTCGGGCTTGACCACGTAGGAGGCGCGCGAGGCGGGCCGGTCGAAGAGGCTGAAGTCCATCGGCGTGCCGCCCAGCCCGGCCTCCCACGACTTCTGCGACCGATGGGCCGCGACGATGCCCGCCCGGCTGAGGTCCTTGGCCTGGCACGCCTTGCGCAGCGCGTCGCCGACGATGATCGCCGCGGTCCAGCCGGCCGCCACGCCGCTGTCCAGGGGCTGGCCGGCGTACTTGGCCTGGTAGTCGGCGATGAGCTTGGCGTAGGCGGGCAGCGGCGCGCTGATCGGGGCGCCCGCGGTCACGTAGAAGAAGTCCTTCAGCAGCGCCGGCGCGGCCGGGGTGGCCAGGAGCTGCGGGCTGTAGGCCGAGTTGCTGCCGACGAACGGCACGTCCATCCCGGCGGCCAGGGCCACGCCGACCAGCGAGGCCGCCTGGCGCGGGCCGACCGAGACCAGCACGGCCCGCACGCCCGCCTTCTTGAACGCCGCGACCTGCGCGGTCATGTCCTGGTCGGTCGCCTTGATCTTCTGCTCGACCAGCGTGAGCCCCAGCTCGCCGGCGGCGTACTTGGAGCCGGCGAGGGCGCTCTCGCCGTAGTCGCCCTCGAAGTACAGGTGGCCGATCCGGTCGCCGGCCTTGACGCCCTTCTCCTTCACCAGGAAGTCGACGGCGTTGATCATGTCCACGTCGTAGGTGGTGCCGGTGACCTGGATGGCCTCGCTGCCGAGCAGGCCGGTGGCCCACGCCATGGGCAGGGTGAGGATCTTGTCCGCGGTGATCCGGTCCTTGAGCGCGGTGACCATCGGCGAGCCGATGAACTGCGGGATCGCGGCCGTCTTCGGCGCGACCTCGGCGTAGGCGGCCATCGCCTTCTGCGCGTCGTAACCGTGGTCGCGGACGATGGTCTCGATCTTCCTGCCGCAGACGCCGCCGCTCTGGTTGACCTGCTCGAAGTAGAGCTGCTGCGCCTGGGTGAGGCTCTTGCCCAGCGAGGCGTACGGGCCGGTCAGGTCGGTGAGCAGGCTGAGCGTGATCGTGCCGGCGGTGACGCCGGGGCCGGTCCTGACGCCGTCGCCACCGGCGGGGGCGGTCGCCTGGCCGCCGCCGGTGGCCTTGCCGCTGGCGCAGGCGGTGGCCGCCAGCCCCAGCGCCAGCAGCGCGGCCAGGACGGCCGTGCGGTTACGGGACATGTGAGCTCCTGGTCTTCGGGGACGGATCCGGTGACGGTGAAGCGGACGGGCGGCGTCCCGGCGACCGGCGGCGCAGGGCGCGCGGCAGGCCGAGCAGGCCGCCCGGGAGGAAGAGGACGACGGCGACGACGGCGGCGCCGTACAGGATGCGGGCGGCCTCGGCGGGGGACAGGCCGCCGCCGGAGCCGGACGGCGACACCAGGGGGATGGCGTCGCCGTAACGGGTCAGCAGCTGCGGCAGCAGGGAGACGAAGACGGCGCCGAGCACCGCGCCGCCCACCGAGCCCAGGCCGCCGATGACGATCATCGCGAGGTAGTCGAGGGAGAGCAGCATGCCGAAGTAGTCGGGCACGGTCCGCCGGAAGACCAGGGCCAGCAGCACGCCGGCCAGGCCGCCGTACATGGACGACAACACGAAGACGCCGGCCCGGTAGCGGGTGACGGGCACGCCCATCACCCCGGCCGCGATCTCGTGGTCGCGGATCGTGTTCAGCGCCCTGCCGGGCCGCCCGCGCAGCACGCCGCGGGCGAACAGCGCCGCTGCCAGCAGCGCCAGGCCGCCCAGGAACCACAGCCGCTCCAGCGCGCCGAACGGCACGTCCATGACGACCAGCTCAGGCCCGTCGGCGAAGGCGAACCCGAAGACCTCCATCGCCGGCACGGCGCGCCCGTTGAACCCGCCGGTGACCGGCCCGGCGTTGAACAGCAGATGCTGCCCGCCGAAGATCAGCGCCAGCGTGGCGATGCCCAGGTAGGCGCCCTTGAGCCGGCCCGCGATCGGGCTGAACAGCCCGCCCGCGACCCCGGCCAGCGCCACCGCCAGCACGGCGGCCACCGGCGTCGGCAGGCCCAGGCCGCCCAGCGTCGCGGTGGGCTCGGCGGCCAGGTAGACGTAGGCGTAGGCGCCGACGGCCAGGAAGAACGCGTGGCCCATGGACAGCTGCCCGGTCGCCCCGGTCAGCAGGTTGACGCCGATCGCGCCGACCGCGGCCGCCATCGCGAACAGGCCCGCCTGCAGCCAGAACCCCTCCAGGTAGAACGGCACGGCGACGAAGACAGCCACGGCCACCACCGACCCGACGGTTCTAGACACGGGCCCGCTCCCGCGTCCCGAACAGCCCGGCGGGCCGCAGCAGCAGCACGACGACCATGACGAGGAACGGCGCCACGTCGCCGATCCCGCGGCCGAGGAAGGCCAGGTCGTTCTGGTAGCCGGTGGTCAGGGCCTCGGTGACGCCGACGATCAGGCCGCCGGCCAGCGCGCCCGTGGTGGAGTCCAGGCCGCCGAGTATCGCGGCGGGGAAGGCCTTCAGCGCGGCCAGCGAGGAGCCGCGGTCCAGGCCGGGCGTGGGGAAGACGCACAGGAACAGCGCGGCCACCGCGGCCAGCGCCCCGGCCACGGCCCACGCGCTGACCGAGACCCGGCCCAGCCGCACGCCCATGAGCGCGGCCGTCTCGGGGTCCTCGGCGGTGGCCCGCATCGCCACCCCCCATCCGGTGTACTTGAACGCCAGCAGGAACGCCGCGATCAGCGCCCCGGCCACGACCAGCGCGACGACCCGGGTCTCGGCGACCGTGACCGGCCCGAGGCGCAGCACCCGCGAGCCCCACGGGTCGCCCATGGCCAGCACCTCGGTGCCGATCCGCCGGGTGAGCTCGGTGGTCAGCACGATGTCCACGCCGATGGTGACGATGGCCAGCACGCTGTGCGACCCGGCCTTCGAGCGGCGGATGACCAGGAACTCCACCAGCGCCCCGACGACCGCCGCCGCCGCGACCCCGGCCAGCAGCGCGGGCCAGAAGCCGAGATACGGGTGCAGCCGCGCCACCACGTACCCGCCGGCCAGCAGCAGTGAGGCGTGCGCGAAGTTCACCACCTCGGTCGCCTTGAAGATGACGACGAAGCCCAGCGCGATCAGCGCGTAGACGGCCCCCAGCGAGACCCCGTTGACGAGCAGCTCCACAAAAATGATCACTCCGCCTCCTCCACGCCCAGGTACGCGCCGATGACCGCCGGGTCGTTCTGCACCTCGGCGGGCGGCCCGTCGGCGATGCGGCGGCCGAAGTCCAGCACGGTCACCCGGTCGGCCAGCCGCATGACCATGCCCATGTCGTGCTCGACCAGCAGGACGGAGACGCCCAGGCTCTCCCGTACCGACCTGATCAGCCCGGCCATCTCCAGCCGCTCGCCGCCGTTCATCCCGGCGACCGGCTCGTCCAGCAGCAGCAGGCGTGGCTCCATGGCCAGGGCCCTGGCCAGCTCGACCCGCTTCTGCACGCCGTACGGAAGCAGCCCGACCGGCGTGTCCAGCACCGCGGCGAGCCCGGCGAAGGCCGCGATCTCGGCGACCCTGGCGGCGTGGGCGCGCTGCTCGCGGCGCGCGCCGGGCAGGCCGAGCCCGGCGGCGACGAACCCGGCCCGGGTGAGCCGGTGGCGGCCCAGCAGCAGGTTGTCCCGCACCGGCTGGTGCGGGGAGAGCGCGATGTTCTGGAACGTGCGGGCGACGCCGAGCGCGGCGATCCGGTGCGGGCGCAGCGCGGTCAGCTCGCTCGCGCCGAACCGGACGCTGCCCGAGGCGGCCCGGCAGACGCCGGACAGCACGTTGAAGCAGGTGGACTTGCCCGCGCCGTTGGGGCCGATGAGCGCGTGCACGGTGCCGGGGGCGACCGTGAAGCCGACGCCGTCCAGCGCCGTCAGGCCGGCGAAGCGGACGGTCACGTCGCGCACCTCCAGAGCGGGCATACCATCCGGTTGGTATGTCGGGGTCACGCGGACCACCTCGACAATCCGGCCCTCGCCTGCGGGGCCGGGGTTCCGTCGTCCACGCCCAGGTAGCGGCGGCGCACCTCGTCACCGGCGGCCAGCTCGGCCGCGGGCCCGGCCAGCGCGACCGCGCCGACCTCCAGCACGTACGCGTGGGAGGCCAGCGACAGGGCCGTGGCGACGTTCTGCTCGACGAGCAGGATCGAGGTGCCGGCGGCGTTGATCGCCCTGATCGTGGCGGCGATCGTGGCGGCCGCCCGCGGGGCCAGGCCGAGCGTCGGCTCGTCCAGCAGCAGCACCGACGGCTCGGCCATCAGCGCCCGGCCGATGGCCAGCATCTGCTGCTCGCCGCCCGACAGCAGCCCGGCGCGCTGGTGCGCGCGCTCGGCCAGGACCGGGAACAGCTCGCGCACCCGCCGCCCGGCCCGGACGGCGGCCGCGCGCGGCGTGCCCAGGCCGCCGGCTCGCAGGTTCTCCTCCACCGTCATGCGGGCGAACACGCGGCGGCCCTCGGGCACGTGCGTGACGCCGCGCCGCACCACGGCCGCGGCCGGCTGCCCGTCCACCCGCGCCCCGGCCACGCTGACGCCGCCCGCGGCGATCCGGCCCCGGTGGAACCGGAGCGTTCCCGAGACCGCCCGCAGCAACGTCGTCTTCCCGGCGCCGTTCGCGCCCAGCACGGCCACCACCGCCCCGGACGGCACGCTCAGTGACACGCCGTCCAGCGCCCGGACGGGACCGTAGTCCACCACGAGACCGTCCACGCTCAGCTCGGCCATTCGTCTTCCTCACAGGACCCCATGGCGGCCCACCCAAACCGGCGGGCGGGGCCGCCGTCCAGATGCGGCGGCGAAGTCGGGCTCGCTGCCCACCGCGGCCGGGGGCCCGTTGTGCAGCCGCACAACGCGAGGTCACAAAACGCTACAGAGCCTTGTTCTGGAATGGCGGCCGGTGGCAGCCTCGGGGAATGCGTCCCCCTACGGTCGTGGACGAGGACGTCCGCCAGACGTTACGCACCGCAGCCAGGGCACTGCTCGAACGCCTGCCCGAACTGACCGGCGAGCTGGTCGCCAGGACGCGCGGCGGCGACGACGTCTACAGCGCCTGCGTCCCCTACGACGAGCACTGGAAGAGCACCCTCGAAGGGGTGCGCCTGGGCCTGACCGCGATCCTGCAGGAGCCGTCCGAACGGCGCGACCTGGTCTTCACCCGGTCGATGGCCCAGCGCAGGGCCGAGCAGGGCCTTCCGCTGGAGTCGCTGCTGCGCATGTACCGCCTGGCCGGCCAGGTGACCTGGTCGGCGATCGTGGACCACATGGAACGCGAGCGCCCCGACCGCCTCGACGTCCTGGTCCGCGCCGCCAGCCACGTCTGGCACGCGATCGACCGGCAGTCGCTGGTGGCCTGCGACGTCTACGGCCGGCGCGAGCAGGAGATCCTCGGCCGCAGCAAGGAACGCGTCAACGCGCTGCTGGACGCCCTGCTCGACGGCACCGCCGACGCGGGGGTGGTGCGCGCCGCCGCCGACTCGCTCGGCCTGCCCGAACGCGCCCGCTACGCCGTCGTCACCGTGCGCTTCCCCGGCGGACGCCACCACGACGACGTCCGGCTGCCCGCGTCTCTGGGCGCGCTGCGGCTGCTGTGGCGCATGCGCACCGGCCACGAGGTCGCCGTCGTCGCGCTCGGCCGGGCCACCCTGGACGACTTGTGCCAGGAGCTGAGCCTCATCGTCAGCGGCGTGGCCGGCGTCAGCCCCGTCGTCACCGGCCTGGACGAGCTGGGCACCGCGCACGAGCTGGCCTCCCTCGCCATGCGCACCTGCGCCGACGGCGGCCCCGAGATCGCCCGCCTGGACGAGCGCGTGCCGGCCGTGCTGATGATCAGCCGGCCCGGCGTCACCGGCCACCTCGTCGAAGGCGCGCTCGGCCGGCTGCTCGCCCTCGACCCGGCCGACCGCGACACGCTGCTGACCACCCTGGAGACCTGGCTCGCCTGCGACGGCTCGGCCGCCAGGGCCGCCGGCCGGCTGTTCTGCCACCGCAACACGATCATCAACCGGGTCCGCCGGATCGAGCAGCTCACCGGCCGCTCGCTCACCCGCCCGCGGGACATCGTGGACCTCGCGCTGGCCCTGGACGCGGTCCGCCTGCTGCCCCCGCCCGCCAGGTGAGCCCTCGCGGCGGTTGATCGGCCCGGCACAGCGAGACGCGCAAAGCGTCGCATTCTCGGATATTTCAACCCTTAGCGAGAATGGCCGTTTTCGTGGCTGCACTCTTTGCTGTTCTCTTGTCATGCCGGAGAGGCGATATGGGCGACCGGCGGGAATGTAGCTGTCGATCACCGCATTCGACACCCGGCTGCATACGAGCGGGCATTGCCGAGGAATATCCGGACGTCGCGTCCATGCCGCCGAATCGCTTGTGATCGCTCTTCATTCGCTTCTTCTGCACGATCCACGGGAATGTCATGCGAATTAACCGACGAAGCGTCGTCCTGGTCGCCGCGATGTGCCTGGCGGCCGACCCCATGGGGGGCGTGCCCGCGCACGCCGACAGCACATTCCGGCAGACCGCCCCGCTCGTCCGGCCGGCGCCGCCTGCCGGCACGGCCGAACCCGAGAAGGAGGCCGGCGGGCTGGTCTGCGGGCCGCCGTACGTGACCGGCGACCCGGACCTCGGGCCGACGATCCTGCCCCGCACCGGCTACCTCGGCGCCCTTCTGCGTGACTACGTGCCGCTGGGCGGTCTCACCCCGCAGCACTTCCTCTCGCGCTACTGGGACTACGCCGCCAACAATTACCGTTTCCCGCCCGACTCCGGTTTCGGCCGCTCCGGCAATTACCCCAACGGAAGGCTGCTGCTCAAGACGACGTTTCTGCAGATCGGCATGCGGCTCGACCGTTTCGGCGGTTACGGGGGAGCGTTCCTGTCGCCGCTGGGCGACCAGTTCACCCAGCGTGCGCTGCCGCCGCGCAACCTGAACACCAATCCGCAGGATCCGCAGCATCTGTGCAATTATCACGCGTTCCGGGTGCTCAAGTCGTTCCGCGTCGAGGTGGGCCCGGCGGCGCCCGCGTTCGAGCAGTCGGGCGGCGGCACGCAGTACCACGTGCTCAGCAGGTACATCCCGGAGGCTCCGCAGACCAGTGAAGAGGTTCCGGTGAGCTGGCTGCTGGCGAACGGATACCTGGAGGAGATCGAACCGGTCCTGGTGACCGTCAGGACCGACGGCGACACGGCGACCCGCGACACCGGGGCCTCCGACACCGGGGCCTCCGACACCGGGGCCCGCGACACCGCCGCCCGCGACGTGATCAACGGCGGCACGTACGTCACGGCCGGCAAGCCCGCCCCGATGCTGCGGCCATCCAGGTCCGGGCGGCCCTAGGCGCGCGACCGCGGCGGCCTGCGCACCCCCTACCCGTTCCGGGACGTCACCGGGCGGGGTACGGCGTCAGGCCGCCCGCGTGCACCAGCGAGATCGTCCGCTCCAGGTCGGGGGTCAGGTAACGGTCGTCGCCCAGCGGCGCGACGTGTCGCCTGAGCTCGTCGTGCAGGGCGCGGGTCGCCGTCCCGAGCGGCAGGCCGGCCATCTTCGCCGCGATCAGGTCGATGCCCTGCGCCGCCATCAGGTACTGCACCGCCAGCACGATCTCCAGACGGTCGAGGTTCGCGTGCAGGTCGCGGGCCGAGGCCATGGCCATCGTGTTGTGGTCCTCCTGGCCGTCCTTGACCGGACGCGACAACGTGCCCGCCGGATGGGCCCTGACCTGCATCTCGGGGACCACCGCCGCGGCCACCGACTGCGCCTGCACCATCCCGGAGTTCAGGCCGACGCTCCCGCCGGCCAGGTTCGCCGGCAGGCCGTAGCTCCAGCGGGGCGACAGCAGGCGTCCGGACAACTCCTGCGACAGGACGCCGAGGTCGGTGATCTCGGCGTTCAGGCTGTCGGCGAGGTGGCCCATGATCGAGCCGTCCCAGTTGCCGCCCATCACGAACTCGTAGCCGGGGCCGCGCTCGCGCCGGAAGACCAGCGGGTTGGAGGTCGAGGAGTTGGCCTCGCGCGCCAGCGTCCGCCGGGTGGCGGCGAGCACCTGCCGCAGCCCGGCCATGATGTGCGGGGCCGCGCGCACCGAGACCGCGTCCTGCACGCGCGGGGTGTAGTTGGTCGGGTCGAGCCGCCTGCGGCCCTCCTCGGTCATCCAGCCCGAACCCGCGACCATGGTCCGCAGCCGCGCCGCGACCGCGTCCTCCTCCGGGATGTGCCGCTCGCGGTGCGTCCGCGCGTCCAGCGAGCCGCGCTCGGCCCTGGTGGCCTCCATGAACAGGGCGAAGGCGCCCTCCGCCTGGTCGGCGAGCACCGTGGCCCGGTGCACGGCGTGCATCAGCGTGGCGGCCAGCACCGTGCTGCCGCTGACGATGGGCAGCGCCTCCCCGGCCTCGAAGGTGAAGCTCGCGGGCAGCCCGGCCCGCGGCAACATCCGCGAGGCCGGCCCGGTCTCGCCCCGGTAGTGCACCGGCGCGTCCTCGCCCAGCGCGGCCAGCCCGGCCGCCGCCTGCGGCTGCAGGTCGCCGGTGCCGAGCGAGCCGATCTGCGGCATCACCGGCACGACCCCGGCGTTCACCAGGGACAGCAGCCGCTGCGGCACCTCGGGCCGGACACCCATCTTCCCCCTGGCCATCTGGTTGGCCTTGAGGACCAGGGCCAGCCTGACCACGTCGTCGGGGAACGCCGGGCCGACGCCCGCCGCGTGCGAGCGCAGCACGTTGCGCTGGAACTGCTCGGCCTCCTCCGGCGAGAGCGGGCGGTCCTTCAGCGGGCCGAGCGCCTGGTTCCAGCCGTACACCCGCTGGCCGCTCAGGGCCGCCAGCGCCCCCGCCCGCGACTGCGCCATGCGGGCCCGCGCGGCCTCCGACACCCGCGCGAGCACGGGACGGCCGGCCAGGATCGCGAAGGCGTCCCGCAGCGCGAACCGGCCGCCGTCCAGCACCAGGTCCAGCACCGGCGCCGCGACCGGGGGCGCCACCGGGAGAGGGGCCGGGACGGCGACGGCCCGCTCCGGCACGCACACCGCCGCGAGCAGGCCGACACCGGCGGCCATTCGTCCTACTTTGCTGATCGACACGGTCCCCCGGCCCCTTCTCCACGAAGATCCACTCCGCTCCGTTTATAACCGGCCGGACGGACGGCGCCGGGCACGGCTCCGCACCGGGGGACGAGTGCTGACCCGCCCTAGGGCAGGCGCTTACCTCCCGCCCTGGAGGCCACCGCGACGTGCGGCCGCCCGGTGATCGGATGCGGCCCCACATGCGCCAGGACGCCGAAGACCTCCTCGATGAAGGCCGGGGTCAGCACCTCCAGGGGCGGCCCCTGCCCGGCGACCCGGCCCTCGCGCAGCACGACGATCCGGTCGGCGTAGGCGGCGGCCTGGTCCAGGTCGTGCAGGGCGGCCAGCAGCGTCAGGCCGAGGGAGCGGATCAGGTCCAGCAGCAGGAGCTGGGACCCGACGTCCAGGTGGTTGCCCGGCTCGTCCAGGATCAGCAGCGGCGCCTCCTGGGCCAGCGCGCGGGCCAGCAGCACGCGCTGCCGCTCGCCGCCGGACAGCGTGGTCATCAGCCGGTCGGCCGCCCAGTCCATGCCGACCCGGTCCAGGGCCGTGGCGACCGCCGCCCGGTCGCCCGCGCTCTCCCGGTCCAGCGCCCGCTTGTGGCTGTGCCGCCCGGCCGCGACGACCTCGGCCACGGAGAACCCCTCGCCGGCCGGGTTGTGCTGCGGCAGGACCGCCCGCCGCCGCGCGGCGTGCCGGGGCCGCATCCGCCACAGGTCGTCGCCGTCCAGCCGGACGACGCCGCCCGACGGGCGCAGCGACCGGTAGACCGTGCGCAGCAGCGTGGACTTGCCGCTGCCGTTCGGCCCGACCAGCGCCACGAACTCGCCGGGCCCGGCGCTCAGCGTGACGTCGGTGACGATGGGCCGCGCGTCGATGCTCGCGCTGACGCCCGCCAGGTCAAGCCGCATCGCCGCCGCCTCCCGCCCGCCGCCTGCGCAGCAGCCACAGGAAGAACGGCACGCCGAGCCCCGTGGTGAAGATGCCCACCGGCAGCTCGTTCGGCCGGTCGGCGATCCGCGCCGCCAGGTCGACCAGCACCAGGAACACCGCGCCGGCCAGCAGCGAGACCGGCAGCACCCGGCGGTGGTCGGCCCCGACCACGAACCGGACCATGTGCGGGACCATCAGCCCGATGAACCCGATGCCGCCGACCACGCTGACCACCGTCGCCGTCAGCAGCGACCCGGCCGCCAGCAGCCCGATCCGCAGCGCCGCGACCGGCACGCCGATCGTGACCGCGGACTCCTCGCCGGCCAGCAGCGCGTTGAGCGCCCGCGCCTGCGAGGACAGCCAGGCCACGCAGCACACGACGAGCAGCGCGGGCACGCCCAGATCGGCCCACGACGCCCCGGCGACGCTGCCCATCAGCCAGAACATCATGCCCTGCAGCTCGGTCGGGTTGAGCTGGAGCTGCACGAACGTGGTGGCCGCCGAGCACAGGTAGCCGACGGCCACGCCGGTCAGCACCAGCCACGAGTCCAGCAGCCTGCCGGAACGCTGGGACAGGACGTACACCACCAGCGCCGACAGCAGCGCGGCGGCGAAGGCGGCCCCCGTGACGCCGAGCGCGCCGGTCAGCCCGGCCAGCGCGCCGCCCCCGAGCGCGGGCACCAGCACGGCCCCCAGCGACGCCGCCGACGACACACCCAGCACGTACGGGTCGGCGAGCGGGTTGCGGACCAGCGCCTGCAACGCGACCCCCGCCACCGACAACGCGGCCCCGGCCAGCGCGGCCAGCAGCGCCCGGGGCGTGCGGATCTCCCACACGACCTGCGCGAGCAGCGGATCGGCCTGCTCGCCCCGCCCGGTCAGGTACGCCCACACCACCCCCCACACCTGGTCCGGCGGCAGGTTCACCGACCCGGCGGAGATGCCGATCACCAGGGCCACGACCAGCGCGGCCCCGAGCCCGGCCAGCAGGAACCCGGTCGCCCGCCCGGACACCGCGTGCGGCCGCCGCGGCGGGACGGGGACGGCGCTGCGCGGCGGCGCGGTCAGCGTGTCAGCCACCGGGATGCACCACCTTGGAGATCTTCTCCACGGCCCAGGCGTTCAGCGGCCCGAGATAGACGCCGTCGGAGACGACCGTGTAGCTCCTGGACCTGGCCGCGGCCCAGTGGGGGTAGGCGGCGAACAGCTTCGCCGCCGCCTCCTCGCCCTTCTCCTCCGGCGTGAACAGCCCGACGACCAGCACGTCCACCTGGGCGGTGGCGAGCTGCTCGCGGTTGAGGGTGCGCGTCATGTCGGCGGTCTGGCCGGCGAAGGCGTTGACCCCGCCGGCCGCCCTGATGACGTCGTCGTAGATGCCGCCGGTCATCACGGCGGGCAGGCCGTTGGCGTTCATCATGGCCATGCCGGGATAGGCGATCAGCACCTTCCTGGGCGGCAGCGCCGCGACGCGGGCCCGTACCGACTCCACCCGCGCCCGCAGCCGTCCGATCAGGTCGAACGCCTTGCGCTGCACGTCGAACACCCGCCCGAGCAGGCTGAGGAACTCCAGCGAGGAGTTGATCGACTGGTTGCGGTAGGCGCGCTTCTCCTGCTCGGTGGCCTCCGGCTTGCCCATCGCGCAGTTGACCGGGTTGACCAGCGAGGTGATGCCGGCCGCGGCGAGCTGCTCGCGGGTGGCGAAGCCGCGGGCGGGGTCGAACCCGCCCGACCAGGTGGAGACCACCAGGTCCGGCTTGAGCTTGAGCACCTGCTCGGCGGGCACGTCGAAGTTCTTGTTCATGGTCAGCCCGCCGGTCGGCAGCGCCTTGATGCGGGCCGTCATGGACGGGTCGTCGGACACGCCGTAGCTCTGGGCGTTGGCCAGGATGCTGCGCTCCAGGCCGAGCAGCAGGAAGCTCTCCACCTCGCCGACGCTGGTGCCGTTCAGGATCAGGACGCGCTGCGGCGGGCGGCGGAAGGTGACCCGCGTGCCGCAGTTGTCGATGGTGAGGGGGTAGACGGTCCGGCCGGCGGACGCGGGCGCGGCGGTGGCGGGCCCGGTGGCGGGCTCGGTGGCCGCCTCTGTGGCCGCCTCGCCGCCGGTCGCCGCGGGCGTGCCGCAGGCGGCGGCCAGCAGCACGAGCGCGACCGCCGAGGCCCGGCGGGTACGGGAAGGTCTCATGGGTGATGTCCTCTGAGTCGAGTCCGGAGGCGCGCACGCCGGACCGGCCCCACGGCGGGGGGCGGGCACGGCGGCGAGCCGGGATTGTCGTCGGAGGAACCGCGGCGGACGGGCGCGCGAAGGACCGCGGGCGCGCCTAGGCGGGCAGGCCCACGACCGTCGGACGGACCGGCCGTCGCGGCTCCGGTCCACCCGCGGGCGGCCCCCGCAGCACCAGCACGTGCCGCAGGAACAGCCGCACGCGCGCCGTGACGTCGTCGCGCCCGCCCACCGGTGTGCGCGCCGGCGCGGCCCAGCCGGCCACGACGAGGAACAGCACCAGCAGCGGGCGCAGCACCCACCCGGCCAGCTCGCGGACCAGGGCGCACAGCCCCGACTCCACCCAGCGCAGCCAGACCGACGTCAGCAGCACGCTCGCCGCGTGCACGAGCAGCATCCCGAACCCCGGGGCGCCCGTGTCGTGCGCGTGGACCACGCTGGCGGGGGCGGCCACGGGTGCGGGATGGTCGCAGCTCAGGGAGAGCAGCAGGTGCAGGACGATCTGCGAGGCGCCCGTCGCGGGCACGATGGCGGGCAGCGTGCGCTCACGCCCGGTCAGCGCCAGGGCCGGCGCGAGGACCAGCAGGAACCCCGCCAGCAGCGCCCCGGGGTCGAAGCAGCCGCCGCCCGCCAGGTGGGCGAGCGCGGCCAGCGCGGCACACGTGCCGGCGAAGCTCGCCGCACGCAGCCACCGCACCAACGACCATGGACCCATCGAGGCCAGATCCTCCCACACGCCCGGCTCGCCCGCTCCGCACGGGGTGCGCGGGGCGGGCGCCGGGCTGGGGGCGGGCTGGGGGGCGGGGGGAGGCGGGGTGGGCGCGGGCTGGGGGCGGGGTGCTCATCGGTGGGGTGTGCGGCGTGGCCGGGGCGGCGTACGCTCCGGTTGTGACCCTCCGGTTGACTGCTCCGCCGCCTGACGACCGCTCGACGACGAGGGCTCCGTGAGGAGCCGCACATGACCGGCCTCGGCCCGCGCGCGGTCCTCGTCCCCGACCTGGGCGAAGACCTGGCCCGCGCGGTGGGCGAGCTGGAGAGGCTGCTGCTGGTGCTGCGCGCCGCCGAGTCCGTGGGCTCGCCGCTGCCCGGCCCGCTGGCCGGCGGGATCGCGCTGACCGCGCTGCGCCGGCTCTGGCGCGCGATCGGCCCCACGCAGGGCAGGCGCGCCGCCGCCGCCCGCCTGGCCGGTCGCCTGTACGCCCCCGGCGGCCAGGTCGAGCACGTGCCGCTGCGCCTGGTCGACGTCGACCCGCTCGACGTGGCCACCCTGTCGGCCGCCGCGGTGGCGCTCGGCCTCGGCGCGGTCGGCAAGGGCGTGGTCCGCCAGGCCCTCGACGCCGTGTGCACCGGCCTGCCCGCCACCGAGCTGGTGTCGTCCGCCGCCCGTTTCACCGGGCTGCTCGACCTGGCCGACACCGCCGACTCCATCGTCCTGCGCGAACGGCTGGCCGCCGCCGGGCCGGGCGCCGACGTCGTCCTGACGCCGGAGGCCGAGCGCGCCTACCAGGCCACCGCCGGCCGCCTCAACACCATGTGGCCCGCCACCGGCACCGCCGCCTCCCCGTGACCCGCGTGGTTCACGGGGTCTGGGGAGCGGCGGCGGCGCGGTCGTGGGTGAAGGGCCGGGGGAGGCGCAGGCGGCCGCGCAGCGGCAGGCCCGACGGGATGAACGCCTCGGCCTGGAGCGCCGCGACGCCGATCCTGGGCAGGTCGCGGGCGTTCGGGTAGACGACGAAGCGCGGCTCCCAGATCGGCCGGAACTTGGCGTTGAACCGGTACAGCGACTCGATCTGGAACCAGTGCGACAGGAAGACCAGCACCGACCGCCAGGCCCGCAGCACGGGCCCCGCGCCGAGCCGGTCGCCGCGGGCCAGCGTCGAGCGGAACATCGCGAAGTTGAGCGACACCTGCGTGATCCCCAGCGACGGCGCGGCCTGCAGCGTCTCGGCGATCAGCAGCTCGTTCAGGCCCGGGTCGGCGTCGCGGTCGCGGCGCATCAGGTCCAGCGAGACGCCCCGGGTTCCCCACGGCACGAAGTGCAGCACGGCCTTGAGGTCGCCGTCCCGGCAGGCGGTGGCCACCAGGCACTCGGCGTCGGCGGGGTCGCCGAACCGGCCGAGCGCCATCGAGTAGCCGCGCTCGGTCTGGGTGCCGCGCCACAGCCCGGCGGCCCGGCGGATGCGTTCCTTCTCCTCCTCGGGCACGTCACGGGCGCGGCGCACCCGGCAGACGTACCCGGCGCGGCGGGTGCGGTTGACCATCTGCCGCACGTTGCGCATCGCGCGGCCCTCCAGCGTGAAGCCGTCGACCTCGACGATCGCCTCGTCGCCGATCTCCAGCGCGGACAGCCCCGCGACCTTCGTCCACACCTCGCCGCCCGTCTCGCCGCAGCCGATGACGGCGGGCACCCAGGCGTGCCGCCGCGCCTCGGCCATGAACGCGGCGATCGCGGCCGGCCACGCCTCGCGGTCGCCGATCGGGTCGCCGCTGGCCAGCATCACGCCGGAGACGACCCGGTAGGCCACGGCCGCCTTGCCCGACGGCGAGAAGATCACGCTCTTGTCCCGGCGCAGCGCGAAGTAGCCGAGCGAGTCGCGCTCGCCGTGGACGTCCAGCAGGGCGCGCAGACGGCGCTCGTCGTCGGCGGTCAGCTCGGCGGCCGGCCGTTCCGGGCGCAGCGCCAGGTAGAGCGTCGTCACGGCGGTCAGCGCGCCCAGCGCGACGAGGGAGAAGTAGACCAGGTCGGAGACGCGTTCCACGGTGAACGTGACCGGCCCCTCGATGCCCGCCAGCCCCAGCGCCACGTGCTCCAGCCGCTCGGCCACGCCCGGACGGCCCGCCAGCGCGCCCGGCCGGACGCTCACGATCAGGTAGCCGAGCGCCAGGTCGATCGCGCCGAGCACGAGCAGGTTCCACAACGCCCGCCAGCGCGAGCGCGGGTCGGGCAGCGCCGTGAACTCCCGCCTTCCGGCCACCAGCACGGCCAGCAGCACGACGCTGATCGCGGCGGTCACCGGCCGCAGGTGCAGCACGCCCATGACGGCGCTCACCGGCAGCAGCACCACCACCGCCCGCCAGGCCCGCACCTTCCCCCGGCGCAGCGCGTGCGCGATCATCACCAGCATGATGCCGACCACCAGCGACGTCGCCCGTGCCACGGTCGTCACCGTCCCGGGCAGCAGATCCGACCACTGGCCCATCCGCGTGTGCTCCAGCCGCGGCGCCACGGCCTTGGCGATGTCCAGCAGGCCGATGACCAGCGACGCGTAACCCGCCAGCGCGGGGATCCAAGGACGCTTCACAAATCCGATTGAAGCCCCTGCCGGTTAATCTCGCCGTTAACCACGCGCTTACGCCGGCCGGGATATTCCTGCTGTTCATGGGACTGACCTCGATCGCGCTGCTGGTGACCACCGCGGTGCTCGCGTTGGCCGGGCTCGCGGCCACCGTCTGGGTGTGGCCGCGGCTGGCCGGGCGGGGCCTGCCGCCGGTGCTGGGCCGGGCCGGCCTGCTGGCGGGCTGCCAGGCGCTCACGGTGGCGGCGCTCGCGCTGCTGGTGAACTACTACTTCGGCTTCTACGCCTCCTGGGCCGACCTGCTCGGCGCCGACACCGGCGCCGCCCAGATCACCGTCGCCGGGGCCGCGGCCGGGCTGCGGGTGCTGGACAGCCGGGCGGTGCCGGGCGGGCGGATCGAGGAGGTCGTCCTGCCGGGCGCGACCACGCGCCTGAGCGAGGAGGCGTACGTGTTCCTGCCCTCGGCCTACTTCAAGGACCCTCGGCGCAGGTTCCCCGCGATCCTCGCCCTGACCGGCTACCCCGGCGACCCGCGCAACCTCATGACCCGCCTCGACCTGCCCGGACGGCTGGCCCACGCCATCGCCCTGCACCAGGTCGAGCCGGCCGTCCTGGTCATGATGCGGCCGAGCGTGGTGCTGCCGCGCGACACCGAGTGCGTGGACGTGCCGGGCGGCCCGCAGGCGCTGACGTACTTCGCCACCGACGTCCGGCAGGCCGTGACCGCGCACTACCGGACGGTGGCCGGCCGCGACTCCTGGGGCGTGCTCGGCGGCTCGACCGGCGGCTACTGCGCCCTGAAGCTGGCGATGAGCCGCCCTGACGCGTTCTCCGCAGCCGTCTCCCTGTCGGGCTACTACAAGACGATCGTGGACGGCACCACCGGCGACCTGTTCCACGGCGACAAGGCGCTCGCCGACCGCAACGACCTGATGTGGCGCCTGGCCCGGCTGCCCGCGCCGCCCGTGGCCGTGCTCGTCACCAGCAGCAGGAAGGGCGAGGCCGACTACCTGCCGACCGAGCGCTTCCTGAGCGCCGTCAAACCGCCCATGCGGGCCTCGTCGCTGATCCTGCCCAGCGGCGGCCACAACTTCAACACCTGGAACCGGGAGCTGCCGCAGGCGCTGCCGTGGCTGGTCCAGCAGCTCGCCGTGCCCGCCGCGGCCCCCTGATCGGGGCACCGGATCGGGGCGGGGGGGTTCGTCCGCGCGCCCACGGGGGAGTAGATCTCTCCGTGACCGACGTGTACGCCACCGCCGCAGACCTCGACCTCGCCCCGGCCGGGTTCGTCCGAGCCATCGAGGAGCTGCCGCTGGTCGACCACCACGTCCACGGCGTGGTGCCGCGCGACCTGTCGCGCACCGCGTTCGAGGAGCTGATCACCGAGTCCGACCGGCCGGTGCCGGAGTGGATGACGCAGTTCGACTCCCAGACGGGGTACGCCATCCTGCGCCACTGCGCGCCCGTCCTCGGCCTGGAACCGCACTGCACCCCGGAGGAGTACCTGGCCAGGAGGGCCCGGCTGGGCGCCGAAGAGGTGAACCGGCTGCTGCTGGGCGCCGCGAACGTGGCCCACTACCTGGTCGAGACCGGCTACCGGGGCGAGGAACTGGTGGGCCCGTCCGGCATGGCCGAGCTCACCGGCGCGCCCGCCGACGAGGTGGTGCGGCTGGAGACGGTGGCCGAGCAGGTCGCGGCCGGCGGCTGCGACGCGTCCTCGTTCGCCGACGCGTTCGCGCGGGAGCTGTGGGAGCGCACCGGCGGCGCGCGCGGGCTCAAGAGCGTCGCCGCCTACCGCCACGGCCTCGACCTCGACCCCGAGCCGCCGAGCCGGGCCGAGGTCACCGAGGCGGCCGGGCGCTGGCTCGGGTCCGGCGGCGGTAAGCTGACGGAGCCGGTGCTGCTGCGGCACGTGATCTGGGCCGGGATCGAGCGAGGGTTGCCGATCCAGTTCCACACCGGCCTCGGCGATCCCGACCTCGACCTGCGCCGGGCCGATCCGCTGCTGCTGCGCGGCCTCGTCGAGCGCGCGGAGCCGACCGGGGTGCCGCTGGTGCTGCTGCACTGCTACCCCTTCCAGCGGCACGCGGGATTTCTCGCGCAGGCCTATCCCAACGTCTACTTCGACGTGGGGCTCGGCGTGACCTACACCGGGGCCCGCAGCGTGGCGCTGGTGGCCGAGAGCCTGGAGCTGGCGCCGTTCGCCAAGATCATGTTCTCGTCCGACGGGTGGGGACCGGCCGAGCTGCACCACCTCGGCGCGGTGTTGTGGCGGCGGGCGATGGCGCGGGTGCTCGGCCGGCTCGTGCTGGACGGCGAGTGGTCGGCCGGGCAGGCGATGCGGGTGGCGGCGATGGTCGGGGCGGACAACGCGCGACGCGTCTACGGACTGGGAACACGGGAGGAGAGCACGGGGTGAACGACTTCGGGGGCCGTACGATCAACAGGCCCGTCGACGGAGCCGTCATCGGGACCGGCGGCGTGGAGCACGCCGCCTACGCGGCGCTGCGCGAGGGCCTGCTGCGGGAGCTGCCCGCGGCGCAGGCGCTGCGCCGCCAGGTGCACGCGGAGCCCTGCCTGTCAGGGCAGGAGGGCCCGACGCGGGACCGGCTGCTCGACGCGCTGCCCGCCGGGGAGGTCGAGCACGTCGCCGGCACGGGCGCGGTCCTGCGCATCGGCGGTCCTGGCCCGGCGGTCGGCGTACGCGGCGAGCTCGACGCCCTGCCGCTGACCGAGCGCACCGGCGTCGAGTGGGCCGCCCCCGAGGGCGCGATGCACGCCTGCGGCCACGACGTGCACATGGCGGCCGTGGTCGCCCTGGCCAGGACCCTCGACCGGCTCGGCGCCGACCCGCCCCTGCTGGTCGTGCTGCAACCGCGCGAGGAGGGCTTCCCCTCCGGCGCCTCCGACGTCGTGGGGTCGGGCGCGCTGCACCGCCACAAGGTCGGCGCCATGATCGGCGCGCACGTGCAGCCCCTGCTGGCGGAGGGCACGGTCGCCTCCGTGCCGGGCGCGGTCAACGCCTCCTCCGACGAGTTCAGGGTGGTCGTCAGGGGAGCGGAGGGCCACGCCGCCTACCCCCACCTCACCAGGGACCCGGTGGTGGCCATGGCGCAGGTCATCGTCACCGCCCAGCAGGTCGTCAGCCGGGTCGCCGACCCGATGACGCCCACCGTGGTCACCTTCGGCACGGTCAACGCCGGCACCGCGCCCAACGCCGTCCCGGGCGAGGCCGTGGCCAGGGGGACGCTCCGGGCGATGTCCGAGAACTGGCGCCAGGAGCTGCACGAACGTTTCACCCAGGTGGTCGAGGACGTCGCCAGGGCGTGCGGCTGCGTGGCCGAGGTGACGATCCTGCCGGGCGAGCCGGTGCTGGTCAACGACACCGGGCTGGCCGTGCGCGCCGGCGGGCTGCTGCGCGGCCACGGCTGGACCGTGGACGGCGGGCTGCGCTCGTGCGGGGCCGACGACTTCTCCCACTACGCCTCGGTGGCGCCGTCGCTCATGATGTTCGTCGGCGTGGACACCGCCGCCGGCCTGCACACCCCCGAGTTCCTGCCCGGCGACGCGGCCGTGGGCGCGGTGGCCGAGAGCCTGCTGGCCGGCTACCTCGCGGCTGCCTCCGCGCTGCCCGGCCCGGCCGGCGCGAACGGGATCCTGTTCTCCAGGAACGCCTGAGCCTCGGCCCTGCCGGCGCCATTCCTCCAACAACCACGGCAGGGAAGTCCAAGCACCCCAGACGGGGCATCGCTGACGGAACCACCATCAACCCCTACTGTCGGAAGGGATGGATCTCGAAACCTTCGCCCCCGGTTCGGGCCGTCTCGAACCCCGCGCGGCACTCCGCTCCGACGCCCCCGCCCTCGACCTCGGCGGCCTGTGGCGCTTCCGCCTCTCACCCGTGGCCGACGTGCCCGACGACTTCGCCCGGCCCGGCTTCGACGACTCCGCCTGGGACGAGCTGCCGGTGCCGGCCCACTGGCCCCTGCACGGCCACGGCGCCCCCGCCTACACCAACGTCTCCTACCCCTTCCCCGTGGACCCGCCGCACGTCCCGGACGAGAACCCGACCGGCGACTACCGGCGCGCCTTCGACCTGCCGGACGGCTGGCGCGGCGGCAGGCTGCGCTTCGAAGGCGTCGACTCCTTCGCCAGGGTCTGGCTGAACGGCCACGAGCTGGGCTTCTCCACCGGCAGCAGGCTGCCCGTCGAGTTCGACGCCGGGCCGTGGCTGCGTCCGGGACGCAACGTGCTGGCCGTGCGCGTGCACCAGTGGTCGGCCGCCAGCTACCTGGAGGACCAGGACATGTGGTGGCTGCCCGGCATCTTCCGGGACGTCACCCTCACCCGGTCGGCCGCCGACGTGTTCGTGCACGCCGCCCACGACGGCCGGCTGTCCTTCGAGGCCGCCGAGGGCCTGCTGAGCATCCCCGAGCTCGGCGTGCGCGACCTGGCGCCCGGCGTCGAGATCACCGTCGAGGCCGAGCCGTGGACGGCCGAGACGCCCCGCCTGTACGAGGCCGTCCTCACCACCCCGCACGAGACCGTACGGCTGCGCGTCGGCTTCCGCACCGTCTCCGTCGAGGACGGCGTGCTCCTGGCCAACGGCCGCCCGCTGCTGCTCAAGGGCGTCAACCGGCACGAGTTCCATCCGGACCACGGCCGCGCGGTCCCGTACGAGACCATGCGCGAGGACGTGCTGCTCATGAAGCGGCACAACGTCAACGCCGTCAGGACCAGCCACTACCCGCCGCACCCCCGCTTCCTGGACCTGTGCGACGAGCTGGGCCTGTGGGTCGTCGACGAATGCGACCTGGAGACGCACGGCTTCGGCCAGGTCGGCTGGCGGCGCAACCCCACCGACGACCCGCGCTGGGCCGAGGCCCTGCTCGATCGCATGCGCCGCATGGTCGAACGGGACAAGAACCACCCCAGCGTCATCATGTGGTCGCTCGGCAACGAGGCGGGCGTCGGCCGCAACCTCGCCGTCATGGCCGGCTGGACGCGCGAGCGCGACCCGTCCAGGCCGCTGCACTACGAGGGCGACTGGTCGTGCGCCCACACCGACGTCTACTCGCGCATGTACGCCACCCACGCCGAGGTCGAGGCCATCGGCCGCGGCGCGGAGGACCCGCTCGACGACCCCGCCCTGGACGCGCGGCGGCGCGCGATGCCGTTCCTGCAGTGCGAGTACGCCCACGCCATGGGCAACGGGCCCGGCGGCCTGGCCGAGTACCAGGAGCTGTTCGAACGGTTCCCGAGGCTGGCCGGCGGGTTCGTGTGGGAGTGGATCGACCACGGCCTGACCGATCCCCGCCACGAGTACGCCTACGGCGGCGACTACGGCGAATCCGTCCATGACGGGAACTTCGTCATCGACGGCCTGGTGTTCCCCGACCGCACGCCCTCGCCCGGCCTGCTGGACCTGAAGAAGGTCTTCGAGCCGGTGCGGTTCGAGTTCGGCGACGGCGTCGTGCGGGTGGTCAACCGGCACGACTTCCGCGATCTGGCCCACCTCGCCTTCGAGGCCGTCGTCGAGGACGACGGGCTCCCCGTCGCGCGGTTCCCGCTGGCGGTGCCGCCGTCCGGCGGCGAGGTGAAGCTGCCCGCCCTGCCGCCGCCGGACGGCGCCGGGGAGCGCTGGCTCACCGTCCGCGCCACCCTGACCGGCGACCAGCCGTGGGCCCCCGCGGGCCACGAGCTCGCCTGGTCCCAGACCCGCCTGCCGAGCCCCGCCCTTCCGGCCGCCGCCGGTACGGACGTCCGGCCGGAGACGTCCGGCGGGCGGCTGAGGCTGGGCGGCGGCGAGTTCGACCCGCGCACCGGCCGCCTGCTGCGCCTGTTCGGCCTCGACGTCGAAGGGCCACGCCTCGACCTGTACCGCGCCCCCACCGACAACGACCGCTACGGCGGGCTGGACCGGAAGTGGCGGCAGCTCGGGCTGCATCGCCTCACCCACCGCGTCGCCGGGATCGAGACGGGCGACGGCATCACCGTGCGCACCAGGGTCGCCCCCGCCGCCACCGACCTCGGCATGCGCGTCACCTGGACGTGGACCGCCACGTCCGGCTCGCTCAACCTGTCCGTGGACGTCGAGCCGGAGGGCGAGTGGCCCGCGCCGATCCCGCGGCTGGGCGTGCACCTGCTGCTGCCCGGCGAGCTCGGCCACGTCACGTGGTTCGGCCGGGGGCCGGGGGAGGCGTACCCGGACACCGGGATGGCCGCCCGCGTCGGCCGCTGGCACGCCACGATCGACGACCTCCAGACGCCGTACGTCCACCCCCAGGAGAACGGGCACCGGGCCGACGTGCGGTGGGCCGGGCTCGGCGGGACCGGGCCGGGCGGGTTCAGGGTCCACGGCGACCCGGTGTTCGGCCTGACCGCCCGCCGGTGGAGCACCGCCGAGCTGGCGGCCGCCCGGCACCGCCCCGACCTGGTGCCCGGCGACCACGTCCACCTCCACCTGGACCTCGCCCACCAGGGCATCGGCACCGCCACCTGCGGCCCCGGCGCCCTGCCCCGCCACGACCTGCACCCGGCCGCCGCGACGCTCCGCCTCCGGTTCACCCCGGCCTGACGTGCGCGAAAGGAGGCCGGGATCCACCCGTACGGCGGTTCCCGGCCTCCGCCCGTCAGGCGGGTGTCGTCAGGACGGTTCCCGCGCCGACCGTGAGGCCGCCCTCGCGGACGGCGAAGCCGAGACCGGCCTCGGCGGCGAACGTTTCCCAGGACTGAGCATCAAACGGCTCCTCCCCTGCCCGTGCGGGACCGGGCTGGAGGCCGACTTCCGCGCGCTCGAAGCGCTGCTGGTCAAGTACGACCCGAAGCGGGCCTGGGGAGGTCTCTCGCGTACGACGACCCCCGAGGGGCTGACGCTCTGTCTCTGCGCCGAGCACAGCCGCGCCTACCGCGGCTCGGTGAAGGTGGACCTCGACGAACAGCAGATCATGGGCGACAACCCGTAGGAGACTCGTGAACGGCGGGCATGGACGTCGTCATCGCCTGGCTCCCGGTGCTCCTGGCGGCGTCACCGCAGGCACGACCCTCGCCCTCGCGCTCCACGGCGTGAGCCACCTCGCCGGCCCCGGCCTGGCGGCCGAGCTCGGCCGCAGGGCACCGGCCGGGGTCCCGCGACCCCGGCCGGGCCGCCCTCCAGGACGGGCGCCCTACAGCGGGATCCACTCCGTGGCCGTCGTGACCTCCTCCAGCACGGACGGGATCGGCTCGACGCCGAGCCCCGGGCCCGCCGGGACCTCAAGATGGCCGTCCACCAGCTCGAACGGCTCGGTCACGTCGGTCGCGAAGTAGCGGCGCGACCCCGAGGTGTCGCCCGGCAGCGTGAACCCGGGCAGCGCCGCGAGCGCCACGTTGGCGGCCCGGCCGAGACCGGTCTCCAGCATGCCGCCGCACCACACAGCGATGCCGTTGGCCCGGCACAGGTCGTGGATGCGCCGCGCCTCCAGGTAGCCGCCGATGCGGCCCGGCTTGATGTTGATGATCGAGCAGGAGCCGAGCGCGATGGCGGCCGCCGCGTGCTCGGCCGACTCGATGGACTCGTCCAGGCAGATCGGGGTGCGCAACTGGCGGGCCAGCCGGGCGTGCTGGACGAGGTCGTCGTTGGCCAGCGGCTGCTCGATCAGCAGCAGGTCGAACGCGTCGAGCCGGGCCAGCCGGCGGGCGTCGGCCAGCGAGTACGCCGCGTTCGCGTCCACCTGGAGCAGCAGGTCGTCGCCGAAGCGCTCGCGCACCGCGCGCACCGGCTCGACGTCCCAGCCGGGCTCGATCTTCAGCTTGATGCGGACGTACCCCTCCTCGACGTAGCCCGCCACGGCGTCGAGGAGCTGCGGGATCGAGTCCATGATGCCCACCGACACCCCGCACGGCACCCGGTCGCGGGCCGCGCCCAGGAAATGGCCGAACGACTCGCCGGAGGCCCGCAGCTGCGCGTCCAGCACGGCGGTCTCCAGCGCGGCCTTGGCCATGCGGTGGCCCTTGATCGGTTCGAGCGCGCGGCCGACGCCGTACGCGTCCAGGGTCGTCGGCAGGGAGGGCAGCAGGAACCGGCGGATCACCTCGGCGGCGCCGTCGACGTACTCGCTGGAGTAGAGGGGCTCGGACATGGCCACGCACTCGCCCCACCCCTCGGCGTCGGGGGTCACCACCCGGACCAGCAGGACGTCCCGGGCCGTCTCAGTGCCGAACGACGTGCGGAACGGCGCCACCAACGGCATCGCGATCCGGCGCAGCTCTACTCCTGTGATCTTCACACTCTCTCCAACTCGGTCGGCGCGCAGGTGCTCCCTGGCGACCGTACGACATGCGGTGACGTCAGGGGTTCGTGCCAGGCGACCAAAGGCCGGCGGTTCTTCGTCGCCGAGGCCCATAGCCAGGACGGCCTCAGACGACGAGGCCGGGGGTACGGGCGATCCGGATCCGGCACGGCGTGTCCTGGCTGAGCCGCACCGCCTCCAGCGGCACCGTCACCTCCGGCGTGCGGTACCGGCCGCCGGAGAACGCCGCCGCCAGGCGGGCCCGTACCGACTCGGCCGGCATCTGCCCGTCGATGGAGCTGGTGCCGTCGCGCCCGATCTCCGCCACGCACGCGCCCGGCTGCGTGGCCAGCGCCAGACCGGCGACCGTCGCCCCGGCCAGGGCGGACACGTCGCGCCTGGTCCAGCCGTAGTGCCACATGCCGGCCGCCACCACGGGCGCGGCCGGGCAGGCGGGCTCGGTGATCACCACGTCGAGCCCCTGGAGCAGCGCGGCGGCGATCTGTTCGGCGCCCCTGAGCGCCCCGGACCCGATCCGCAGGCCGGGCAGCTCGGGCAGCGGGCCGCCGAGGGTGTAGATCAGCTTGATGCCGGTGGTGAAGGGGCCCGGACCGCTGTCGTGCCAGCCACAGGCCACGACGCCGACCGACGGGGCGGCGCCCAGCGTGCCGATCCGCAGCATAAGGAAATGACTACCCTCTGCGGCCCCCGATCACACACCGTCAACCCTCTGGGCGGCGGATCCGGGCTGGTCAGCGCATGCTCCGGGCGTCGAGGGCGCGCAGCACCCGGGAGACCACCTGGGGGTCGGCCCGCGGGTCGCGGCGGGCGTCCAGCACCGCCTGCCGGGCGGCCGACATCATCTCCTCCTGCACCCGCCGCACCAGCCGGGCCCGCCGCGCCCGCTGCTCGAACGCCTCCCGCCGCTCGTCGTCGGCGGCCTCGGGGCTGATCCGCAGCCCGAGGTCCATCATGCGCCGGCCGAGCAGCTCGACCACCTCCTCGGGCAGGTCCTCGGCCTCGTCGATCTCCCGCAGCCGCCGCTTGGCCGCGTGGGCGGCCCGGATCGCCAGGCGCTTCTCCAGGTCGCGCTCGGCCGCCGTGTCGGCCTTGACGCCGAGCCGCGCCACCAGCCACGGCAGCGTCAGCCCCTGCACCACCAGCGTCACCAGGATGACCGCGAACGCGATGAACACGATCACCGGCCGCTGCGGGAACGGCCGCCCGTCGTGGATCCGCAGCGGGATGGCCAGCGCCAGCGCCACGGACGCCACGCCGCGCATGCCCGCCCACCACATGACGACGGTCTCGCGCCAGCTCATCGGCACCTCGGTGTCCTCGCGCCGTCCCTTCTTGGCCAGCCACGCGGCCGGCAGCAGCCACAGCAGCCGCACGACCACGACGACGCCCACCACGGCGGCGCTCCACCACAGCACCTCGCCGAACCGCCCGTGGACCGTGCCGAACACCGTGTGCAGCTCCAGCCCGATCAGCCCGAACGCGATCCCGGTCACCAGCGTGTCCACGACCTGCCAGAACGTGGACGAGGCGAACCTGCCGAACACGTCGTCGGCGTCCCACATGCGGTCGCTGAGGTAGAAGGCGGTGGTCAGCACGGCCAGCACGCCGGACCCGCGCAGCTCGTCGGCCACCGCGTAGCTCACGAACGGCACCACCAGCGACAGGCCCACCTGCAGCGTCGCGTCGCCCAGCAGCGCCATCAGCTTCCCGGCCGCCCAGCCCAGCGCGAACCCCGCCGCCACGGCCACCACGGCCGACAACACGAACTCGCCCAGCGCCCCCGGCCAGGAGAACACGCCGGTGACCACCGCCGCGACCGCCACGTGGTAGAGCACGATCGCGGTCACGTCGTTGAACAGGCCCTCGCCCTCCAGCAGCGACACCATGCGGCGCGGCAGGCCCAGCCGCCCGGCCACCGCCGTGGCCGCCACCGGGTCGGGCGGCGCGACCAGCGCGCCCAGCGCCACCGCCGCCGCCAGCGGCAGGCCGGGGACGAGCGCGTGCGCCGTGGCCGCCACGGCCGCCGTCGTCACGAACACCAGCGCCACCGCGAGCAGGAAGATCGGCTGCCAGTTCGCCGCGAACTGCCGCCAGGACGTACGCCGCGCCGCCGCGTACAACAACGGCGGCAGCAGCAGCGGCAGCACGATGGCCGGCGGGATGTCCACGTTCGGCACGAACGGCAGCACCGCCAGCAGGATGCCCAGCAGCGTCATCAGCACCGGCGCGGGCAGCCCCAGCCGCTCACCCAGCGGAACCGTGACCAGCGCGCCCAGCAGCACCAGCATGAGCAGCACGAACTGGTCCACGACGCCCCCCGGTGATCGTCGTCACCCAGCGTAAGCGCAGGCCGCCTCAGCGGTCGAGGACGTGCAGCGTGTGCGGCCGCGTGCCCAGCGGCACCGGCTCGGCGGCCGTGCAGGCCACCACGTCGGCCACCCGGGCGCCGAACAGGTCGGGCACGTAGATGGCCGGTTCCAGGCAGACCGTCATTCCCGGGGCGAACACCGCGTCCTCGCCGGCCCGCGGCCCCTCGTCGTGGCCGAGGCCCACGCCGCGGCCCACGTGCGGGGCGGCGAAGCGGCCGTACCCGCTGGCGTCGATGACCTCGTGCACCGTCCTGGCCAGCTCCGCGAACGGGACCGACGGCCGCAGCGCCGCCAGCGCCGCGCGGTGGGCGGCCAGCACCACCGAGTACATCGCCTCGTAGTCCTCCGGCGGCTCGGCGACGGCGAACACCCGGCCCGCCTCGGCGCAGTAGCCGTCCCAGCGGCCGCACACCGACACCAGCAGCGCGTCGCCCGGGTTGATCACGCGCCCGCCGGGCACGTGCTCGGGCCGCGCGGTGTGCTCGCCCGCCGACACGCGCAGCGAGATCACCTCCTCGCAGCCCGACTCCAGGGCCAGCAGCCGCAGCCGGCGCGCCATCGCCCGCTCGGTCGCGCCGAACCAGGCCAGCTCGGCCGCCTGCGCCAGCACCGCCTCCGCCGCCCCGACCGCCCGGCCGAGCGCGGCCAGCTCGGCCGGGTCCTTGCGCAGCCGCAACGGCGCCAGCACCGCGGAGGCGGGCACCAGCTCGGCGGCGATCGCCAGCCGGAACAGCTCGCTCGCCCGCATCTCCGGGTCGACCCCGACCCGGCGCGCGGTGGCGGGCACCAGTCCCGCCGGGTCGCGGGTCTCGACGATCGCGTCGGCCGTCACCACGAGGAACACGCCCGGCCCGGCGCCGCCGTCCGGCGAGCCGTCCTCCGGCTCGGCGCCCTCAGGGAAGGTGGTTTCGGGGGAGGCGCTCAGGAACCGGAAGTCGGGCGAAGGCCGCAACACCAGCACGTCGATGCCCTCCTGGGCCATCGCCCGCCGCACGGCCGCCACCCGCGCGGCGTGCCGCCGGCTCACGCCGGCTCGTGCAGCCAGCAGGCGACCGGCCCGAAGTCCGGCTCCTTCTCGCGGCACACCTCCATCACCAGCGGGCAACGCGGGTTGAACCGGCACCCGCCCGGCGGGTTCGCCGGATCGGGCACGTCCCCGGCCAGCTCGGCGGGCAGCACGCCCATGCCGTCCGGCTTGGGGATGGCCCCCAGCAACGCCCTGGTGTACGGATGTTTCGGGTCGTCCCACACCTCGGCCGTCTCGCCCACCTCGACGATCTTGCCGAGGTACATGACGGCGATCCGGTCGGCGATCAGCCGCACCACCGACAGGTCGTGGCTGATGAACAGCAGCCCGGCCCCGGAGTCCACCGCGAGGTCGCGCATCAGCCGGGCCACCTGGGCCTGGGCGGAGGCGTCCAGCGCGGAGATCGGCTCGTCGCCGATGAGCAGCCGCGGCCGGGCCGCCAGCGCCCTGGCGATCGCGATGCGCTGCCGCTGGCCGCCGGAGAACTCGTGGGGGTGCCGTCCGGCGAACTCGCGCGGCAGGCCCACCCGCTCCAGCAGGTCGGCCGGGTCGGTACGGGTGTCGCCCGCGGTGCGCAGGCCGTCGGCGATCTGGTCGCCCACCCGGCGCCGCGGGTTCAGCGACGCGTACGGGTCCTGGAACACCATCTGGATGCCCGTGAGCTTCCTGCGCCGCAGGCCGAGCGGCGTGACCTGCTGCCCCTCGAACGCGATCGACCCGTGGGTGACCGGGTTCAGCCCGCAGACCGCCCGCGCCAGGGTGGACTTGCCGCACCCCGACTCGCCGACCAGGCCCACGACCTCGCCCGCCCGCACGGTCAGGCTGGCCCCCGCCACCGCCCGCACCACCGGACGCCCGGGGGAGCGGTGCTCGACGACCAGGTCCTCGATGTCCAGCATCAGCCCTCCACGTCCGAAGCAGAATCAGGCAGCGAGTCCAGCAGCGCGCGGGTGTAGGGGTGCTCGGGGTCGCGCAGCACCCGCCCGCGCGGCCCGGTCTCCACGACCAGGCCGTCCTTCATCACGCTCACCTCGTCCGCGACCGCCGACATGACGCCCAGGTCGTGCGTGACCAGCAGCACGGCCAGGCCCAGCTCGTCGCAGAGCCCGCGCAGCAGCCGCAGCACGCCCGCCTGCACGGTCACGTCCAGCGCCGTGGTCGGCTCGTCGGCGATCAGCACCTTGGGCGAGCAGGCCAGCGCGACGGCGATCGCGATGCGCTGGCGCATGCCGCCGGAGAACTGGTGCGGGAAGCGCCCGTACGCCTCCTCGGCGCCCGGGATGCGTACCTTGCCCAGCAGCTCGACCGCCCGCGCCTTCGCCTCGGCCTTGCCCAGGCCCAGGTGGTGGCGCATGTGCTCGGTGAGCTGCCGGCCGATCGTGAGCATCGGGTGCAGGCTGGTCGCCGGGTCCTGGAAGACCATGGCGACCTCGCCGCCGCGCACCCGGTTGAGCTCCTTGGGCGGCAGCGTGAGCAGGTCCCGCTCGCCGAGCCCGATCCGGCCCGAGACGCGCGCGCCGTGCGGCAGCAGCCCCAGCACGGCCAGGCCCGTCATCGTCTTGCCCGAGCCGCTCTCGCCGGCCAGGCCGTGCACGCGCCCGGCGGCCAGCTTCAGGTCGACGCCGCGCAGGATCTCCTTGCCGTGGATCGACACCTTCAGGCCGGTGATGTCCAGCGTCACAACGCACGCTCCTTGATCGCGCGGGCCGTCCGCGGGTCGAGCGCGTCCCGCAGCGTATCGCCGAGGAAGTTGAACGCCAGCACCACGGTCAGGATCGCCAGGCCGGGGAACGTCGCCACCCACCAGCTGTCGAAGACCTCCACGCCGGAGGCCACCATCGCGCCCCACTCGGGGGACGGCGGCTTGGCGCCCAGGCCCAGGAACGACAGGCCGGACAGCAGCAGCAGCGCCGTGCCGATGTCGAGCGTGGCCAGCACCAGGATCGGGCCGGTCACGTTCGGCAGCACGTCCACCCGCAGCGAGCGCCACACCGAGAAGCCCAGCAGCCGCCCGCTCAGCACGAACTCCCGCTCGCGCACGCCCAGCACCAGCCCGCGGGTGACGCGGGCGTAGGCGGGCCAGGCCACCACCAGCACGGCCAGCACGGCGTTGCCCAGGCTCGCGCCCAGCGCCGCGGCCACCACCATGGCCAGGATCACGGTCGGGAACGCGAACACCAGGTCCGCGATCCGCATGATCGTCTCGCCGACCCACTTGCCGAAGTACCCGGCGCACGCCCCCAGCAGGCCGCCGACCAGCACCGACAGCACGACCAGCAGCAACGTCAGCGGGATCGACACCCGCGCGCCGTACATGACGCGGCTCAGGATGTCGCGTCCGAGCTGGTCGGTGCCGAACCAGTGGCCGGGCCCCGGGGGCGCCAGCCGCGGCAGCTCCTGGGCCAGCGGGTCGTGCGGCGCCAGCCACGGCGCGGCCAGCGCGATCACCAGCCAGGCCACGGCCAGGACGGCGCCCGCGACGGCCAGCGGCTGCCGCCACGCCTCGGGCAGCCTGCCCAGCAGACCCTTGCCTCTCATTGCAGCCTCACTCGGGGATCGATGACGCCGTACAGCACGTCCACGATCAGGTTGATGACCAGGTAGACCACGCCCACGACCAGGCCGACGCCCATCACGGCGGGCAGGTCGAGGCTGGTGGCGCTCTTGTAGGCGTACTGGCCGACGCCGGGCCAGGCGAAGATCGCCTCGACCAGGACGGTGCCGGACAGCAGGCTGCCGAAGGCCAGACCGGCCACGGTGATGATCGGGACCAGCGCCGAACGCAGCACGTACCTGAACAGGATCACCCGCCCCGGCAGCCCCTTCGCGCGGGCCGCCCGGACGTAGTCCTGGCCCAGCACCTCCAGCACCGCCGAACGGGTGAAGCGGGTCAGCAGGCCGATCGTGTACAGCGCCAGCACCAGCGCGGGCGTGATCAGGTGGCCGACGGCGGAGGTGAAGATGTCCCACCGGCCCGCCAGCAGCGCGTCGATCGTCTGCAGCCCGGTCACCGCCGGCGCCGAGCCGAGCGCGGCGTCCACGCGACCGCTGCCCGGCGTGATCTGCAACCGGAAGAAGAACACGTAGAACGCCACCAGCGCCAGCCAGAACGTCGGCACCGAGATGCCGATCAGGCTGACCAGCCGCAGCACGTGGTCGGACAGCCGGTCCCTGCGCAGCGCGGCGACCACGCCGAAGGCCACGCCCAGCACCAGCGAGATCAGGATCGCCGCGCCCGCCAGCTCCAGCGTCGCCGGGACGAACTCGGCCAGGTCCTGGCTGACCGGGCGGTGGCTCTGCTGGCTCATGCCCAGGTCCCCCTGGACCAGACCCTGCAGATAGATCCCGTACTGCTGCCACAGCGGCTTGTCCAGGCCGTGCTCGGACCGCCACTGCGCCACGATGGCCGGGTCGCCCAGCGCCCGCTGGCCCAGGTTGGCGGCCACGGGGTCGCCGGGCACCAGGTTCGTCAGCAGGAACGTGACGAGCGTGATGCCCCAGGCCAGCAGCACGGCGATGAGGATGCGCCGGATGAGGAAGCGCGCCAGCGGGTGCACGCCCCGCCGCCGCCGCGTGCCCGCGGCGGCCGCCTCGACCGGGGAGCCGGCGCCGGGGCGCGGCGGCGAGCCCGCCGCGCCCGGGTTGTCGGACACCTGACGGTCTCCTTACTTCGCGCCGAGGTCGGCGACGTCCACGGTCCAGACCGGGTGGTACTCCAGGCCCGTCACGGACGCGGCCGACACGATGTTCTGGCTCGGCTGGATCAGCGGCACGAACGGGCCGGAGGCGTTGAGCTTGGTCTGCAGGTCGGCGTAGGCCGTCTTGCGGGCCTCGTCGCCGATCGCGGTCGCGGCCTTGTCAGCGGACGCCTCGATCTCCTTGGCCGCGCCTTCCTTCCAGCCGGCCCGCAGGCCCACGGTCTTGCCGGGGGCGAAGGCCAGGTAGTCGCTCGGGTCCGGGTAGTCGGGGCCCCAGTACCACAGGCCCATCTCCTCCTTGCCGTTGCGGTAGTTGTCCAGCGCGGTCGTCACCGGCGCGGGCTGGAGGTCCACCGTGATGCCGACCTCCTTGAGGTTGGCCTGGATGCGCTCGGCCAGCGGCTGGAACGACAGGCCGTTGACGGTCAGCTCGCTCGGGAACTCCAGCTTGACGGTCGGGTTCGACACGCCGCTGGCCGCCAGGGCCGCCTTGGCGCCCTCGACGTCCCGCTTGGGGGCCTGCTCCGGCGGCAGCGCGCCGAGCAGCTGCGACGGGATCACGCCCGGCGCCTGCGTCGAGCCCTCGCCGGCCAGCTCCAGCAGGCCCGCGTAGTCGACGCCCTTGCGCACGGCCTCGACGAACTTGGCGTTCGGCGTGGTCTTGCTGACGCCCGAGTCCTGGTTGGCCAGCAGGAAGATGACGTTCGCCGAGGCGGTCTTCTTCACCTGCAGGGTGGAGGGCATGTTGGTGACCTGGTCACCGGACAGGTTCAGCGCCACCTGGCTGTCGCCGCGCTGCACGTTGAGCTTCTGCGTGGCGGCCTCGACGTTGCGGATGACGACCTTGTCGTAGGCCGGCTTGGTGCCGTAGTACTTCGGGTTCGCCTTGAGCGTGACCTGGCTGCTCACGTTGAACGACTCGATCGTGTACGGCCCTGACCCCGCCGAGGAGGCGTTCAGGTACTGCTCGGCCTTGTCCTGGGCGTCGGCCGTCGCGCCGTGCTCCTTGGCGACCTTGCTGTTGAGGATGCCCAGCGCCGGGTTCGGCAGGATGTAGGGCAGCGCCGGGTTCGGCGCCTTCGACGTCAGCGTGATCGTCGAGTCGTCGGTCTTGGCCACCTCGACGCCGTCCAGCAGGAACGACGGGGTGCCCTTCATGTCACGCACGCGGTTGAGCGAGAACACCACGTCGTCGGCGGTGATCGGCGAGCCGTCGGCGAAGGTGGGGCCCTTCTTGAGCTTGAGCGTCAGCGTCTTGCCGTCCTCGCTCAGCTCGTAAGACTCGGCCAGCGCCGGGACCGGCTTGGTCACGTCGGAACCGTCGAAGGTCAGCAGCGTCTCGTAGACGGCCTTGCCGACGATGAGCCCGGTCGGCTCGTAGGTGCGGCCGGGGTCGGCCGTCTTGAGGTCGAACGACGTGTCGATGACGAGCGTCTTCCCACCGCCACCGGAGGCCGCCGGGGTCTGCGAGGTGCCGCCGCTTCCGCAGGCGGCGAGGGCGAGCGCACCGGCGAGCAGCACTGCCGCCGTCTGCGAGCGGGTCGCCATGGGGTCCTCCAAATTGGACGTTCGGGAGAAGGATGTCGAGGATTGTCCGGCAGAACGTCCAGGTCATGTGCGGTCCGCGAGACGGATATAAATGGTCGAGGTGTAATGATGAGTGATATTTCCAGAAATGGTGCCAGCGGCAGCGGTCAGCCTGGACGGATCGGCATCGGTCTCGAACTGGACGACGTCCACATGAAGATCCTTGAGGTCCTGCGCGAGAACGGCAGGATCTCGGTCGCCGCGCTGGCCGAACGGGTGGGCATCTCCCGCGCGAACGCCTACACGCGCTTCGAGGCGCTGCGCGCCGACGGCGCGATCAAGCGCTTCACCGCGGAGATCGACCACGTGCGCGCCGGGCTCGGCATCACCGCGCTGATCTTCGTGACCGTGCGCCAGCAGATGTGGAAGCAGTTCAGGGCCGAACTGGCCCGGATGCCCGAGGTCGAGTACTGCGCGATCACCACCGGCCAGCACGACGCCATGATCCAGGTACGGGTCTCCGACGTGGCCGCCGTGCACGCCATGGTGACCGACCGCCTGGCCAACATCCCGGCGGTCAAGGCCACCGAAACCGTGTTCATCCTGGACGAAGTGCTCAGGCGGCCGTACGTGCTGCCGTCCGACCGGGACGCCTCCCGTCCCGCGCGGCGGACACCCCAGGAGACGCAAGGGGACGTGCCGCTCGGCATGATGCGCTTCGTCGGCGCGGCCGAGGGGCGCGCCGCCCTCCGCAAGGACGGCTAGCCACCGCTCTGCGCAAGGACGGTTAGCCACTTCCCTCCGCCAGGACGGTCGGGCGTCGCCCTCCGCGAGGAGGGCTGGGCGTCGCCCCCTGGACCGAGAGCGGCCGGGCCCGCCGGGCAGCCGGGCAGCCGGGTGGCCGGGTTGCCGGTGCGTTGCCCGCTCCCGGCCGATCGGTCCCCCGGCCTTCCGGCTTGCCGTCGGAGGGCCGGTCAGGAGGCCGGGACCTCGGCGCACACGCTGACGTGCAGCGTGTCGTCGCCGTCGAACCGGAACTCCTCGACCAGGCGCAGCAGCCCGTCCTCGCCCTGCTCGACGCGGCTGCTGCTCTGACCGCCCGCCTTGCCGCCCGCCTTGAGCGCATGGGCGTAGGAGATGGAGACGTCGGCGCCGTCGCGCGTCCCGACGAAGCGGCCGTGGGTCACGGTGTCGCCCGTGTAGCTGCCCCACACCACGCCGTCGGCCTCCCAGTACAGGAACTCCGTCGGGCTGTCGGGGTCCACCGCGCTCGCCGTCGAGCTCACCATCACGAATTTACGGCCGTTGAGATTCACGCCGTCCATAGTCACCATTTTTCTGGATCATCACCGACCGGCTGGACGTTTGGTCAGAACACCCGGTCATGATCAACGATCCGTCCAGCGGTGGCGCCGCCCCGGACCCCTGCGCGAGCAGGTTCTCGACCTCCCCGGTGCCACTCGGTGCCGCCCGGCGCCGCTCCCTCGGCGGCCGACACGCTTGCCGCGACTTTACTTGCCGGTAGCTGACACCAGCGTTGCATAGTGTGATAGTCATGTAACACTGTGTATTCGAGAAGGTTTGGGAGATCTTCATGCTGGCGTACACGCTCTCGATCGTGGCGGCCGTGGGCGTGGTGGCGCTCACCGCGCTGGTGTTCCGGCTCACGAAGAAGGGCAGCGAGGACGCCGAGCCCGACGGGGTCTCGGCCGGTCACGCCGGGTCGATGTTGTCGGCCCTGTTCCTGCTGGTGTTCGCGATCGCGATCATCGTGCCGTGGACCACAGCCGACGCCGCCCGCCAGAACGCCCAGGCCGAGAGCCAGGCCGCGATCGACGCCTACTGGGCCGCGGCCGACCTCCCGGGCACCGCTCAGCAGACGGTCCGCACCGCGCTGCGCGACTACGTCACCTTCGTGGTCAGAGACGAGTGGCCGCTGATGGCCGAGGGCCGGATGGACCCGGTCGGCGCCGCCAGGCTCGACGCCATGCGCAGCCGCGTGAGCGCCGTCGACGCCAAGACCGACGACGACAAGGACGCCCGCGACGCCGTGCTCGAACGCGTCGCCGCGATCGCCGCCGCCCGTTCCCAGCGTTCGATGGACGCCGCCGCCACCCCGCCCCAGGGGCTGCTGTTCCTGACCGTGCTCACCGGCCTGCTGGTCGTCGTCTTCCCCTACCTGGCCGGCGCGCGGCCACGCGGCCTGGCGTTCCTGCCGCTGCTCGCGATGGCCGCGATGCTCGGCTTCGGCACCTATCTGACCTGGGACATCGCCCACGCCTTCGCCGGGCCGCTGGCGGTCGGGCCGCAGGCGTTCCAGGGCGCGTTGCAGGAGTTCTCCCGCATCGCCGGGGGAATGTGACCGTGGGCGTCAGGCGTGCGCCGCTGCTGCTGGCCGCCGCTCTGCTCGCCGCGAGCGCGGCCGGCCCGGCGGCGGCCGACCTGCAATCCCCGGCGCCCGGCACCGTGCGCGTGCGTCCGTCGCAGCTCCCGAGCCCGGGGATCACGATCCACGGCGGGCGGGGGCGCGACGGCCGCACCGGGCCGGTGGTGTCGGTGCCGGGCGCCCAGATCTGGGACGACCCGGGGCCGGTGGTGTCGGTGCCAGGCGCCCAGATCTGGGACGATCCGGAGCCGCGGGTGTCGGTCCCGGGTGCGCAGATCTGGGACGCCCCGAAGCCCCGGGCGTCGGTGTCGACGCGGCCCGGCGGGCGGGCGCCGCGGACCGGCGTCCCCGTGCCGCGCGTGTCGATCGGCCCCGGCTCGGTGTGCGTGTACGGGCCGAGCGGCAGCGTCGAGGTGGGCGACTGCCACGTCCGCCCGTCCCCGCCTCCGCCGCCTCGCTCGTCGCCGCGGCCGACACCGCGTCCCACGCCGCCATCCACTCCGCCGCGCACGCCGAGGCCGGTGCATCACCCCACGCCCCGGCCGGTGCGCGTGGCGCCTCCGGTGCGGGTGCCCGTCCAGGAGGTCACGCCGACGCCCAAGCCCACCCCGGCGGTCGCGGTGCACAAGCGGGTCAAGCAGTTCCAGGCGCCGCCGCGGCGCAAGAACCCGCTCGGCACGGTCCTGGTCATGGTGGTCCTGGTGACGGCGATCGCCTCCACGACCGCGGTCGCGTTCAGGGCCCGCTGACGCCTCCCGGCGGGGGCTGGGCGGCTCGACGGCGGCGGCCGGTGCGCGCCGGGATGCGAGGATGGCGGACGTGTCCGAGCATGACGAGGAACTGCTGAGCGGGGGCGGTGTCAACCAGGTGGTGCGGGTCGGCGCCACCGTGCGCCGCCCGACCGGCCCGTGGACGCCGGCCGTGCACGCGCTGCTCGCCCACCTTGCCGCTCGCGGCTTCACGGGCGCGCCGGCCGGGCACGGGATCGACATCCAGGGCCGGGAGGTGATCGACTTCGTCCCCGGCGAGGTGCCTGGTCATCCGTTGCCCGACTACGCCCGTTCTGACCAGGCCCTCGGCGACGTCGCCCGGCTGCTGCGCCGCTACCACGACGCCACCGAAGGTTTCTCGGCCGCCGGGGCTGCCTGGTACTTCCCGCCACGGGAACCCGCCGAGGTCATCTGCCATGGGGACGTCGCGCCGTACAACTGCGTGTTCCGCGACGGGCGGCCGGTGGCCCTGATCGACTTCGACACCGCCCATCCGGGGCCGCGGGTGTGGGACGTCGCCTACGCCGCCTACCGGTTCGTCCCGCTGGGCGATCCCCGCCACGACGGGGCCGATCCGGTGGGGGAGCAGGCACGCAGGCTGCGGCTGTTCGCCGACGCCTATGGGCTGGCCGAAGGTGACCGTCCGGTGCTGCCCGTCACCGCCGCCGATCGGCTGGCGCACCTCGTACGGCACATGCGCGACCGCGCGGCGGCGGGGGACCGGGCCTTCGCCGCGCACATCGCCCGCGGCGACGACGTGTTGTACGGCGCCGACCGCGAGCACGTCCTGCGCCACCGCGCCCTGTTCGCCACGGCGCTGACAGAGCCGCCCCCCGCCTGATCCGGTCGGGCGCCGCCGCCGTACCGACCGGGCGTCGCCACAGGAACAGCCGATGGGAAGAGCGGGCGGGTGTGCGGGGTTGCAGTCGACCGTGGAGACGACCGAGGTTGTGGTGATCGGGGCCGGGCAGGCGGGGCTGTCCAGCGCGTACTTCCTGCGGCGGTTCGGGATCGGGACGATCGTGCTCGACGCGGCCGCGGGGCCCGGGGGCGCGTGGCGGCACCGGTCGCCGTCGCTGACCATGGACAAGGTGCACGGCATCTTCGACCTGCCCGGCGTGCCGGACGGGGTGGCGGCGGCCGGTGACCGGCCCGCGGCGGAGGTCGTCCCGGAGTACTACGGCGACTACGAGCGGCGGGTGGGGCTTGAGGTCCTGCGGCCGGTCAAGGTGACGGCCGTCCGGGAGGGGGAGGACGGGCGGCTGGTCGTGGCGGCGGACGCGGGGGAGTGGGCGGTCAAGGCCGTGGTCAACGCGACCGGCACCTGGACCCGTCCGTACTGGCCGTACTACCCGGGGGCCGGCGACTTCCTGGGCGAGCAGCTGCACTACGCGGGTTATCGCGGGCCGGCGGCGTTCGCCGGTCGGCGGGTGGTCGTGGTCGGGGGCGGGGCCTCGGCGATGCACGTGTTGTCGGAGGTGGCCGGGGTCGCCGCCGGCACCGTCTGGGTCACCCGGCGTCCGCCCGTCTTCAGGGGCGACGACTTCGGCGAGGACGCCCGGCGCGAGGCCGTCGCCCTGGTGGAGGCGCGGGTGCGGGACGGGTTGCCGCCGCAGAGCGTGGTCAGCGTCACCGGGCTCGGCTACAGCGTCGTCGTGCGGGAGGCGATGGCGAAGGGGGCGCTGGAGCGGCTGCCGATGTTCCGCCGCCTCACCCCGTACGGCGTGGAGTGGGCGGACGGGCGGCAGACCGCGGCGGACGTCGTCGTGTGGGCCACCGGCTTCCGGTCGGCGCTCGACCACCTCGCGCCGCTGCGTCTGCGGGAGCCGGGCGGTGGCATCAAGGTGGACGGGACGCGGGTCGTCCGGGAGCCGCGGCTGCAACTCGTCGGCTACGGGCCCTCGGCCAGCACGGTCGGCGCCAACCGCGCGGGCCGCACCGCCGCCCGCAACATCCGCGCCCTCCTGACCCCACGCCCAGCCGTCCCAGCCGCCTGATCCGCGCCAAGCCCTTCCCGCGGCCTGACCTCGCGCCCGGCGCTTCGGGCCGCCTGACCTCCGCCCGGCGATCCCGGCCGCCTGGCCGCGCGCCAGGGCCTGATCTCGTGTCCGGTGCTTCGGGCCGCCTGGCCTTGCATGCTGTCCTTGCTTCGCGCGCGGCTTGGCGCAGGGGTCAGTTCTCGGCGACGCCGAAGGCGGTCCAGCCGAGGTCGGGGAAGCCTGCCGCCTTGGCGACGGCGGCCGAGGCGGTGTTGCTGACCGCGTGCATGTACGTCGGCGCCGCCCCCTCGTCCAGCACCCGCCGCGCCGCCTGCGCCACCAGCCGTCTGGCCAGGCCGCGCCCGCGGGCCTCGGGCGCGGTCACCACCGACAGTTCCCGGCCGAACCGGTCGTGCCGCTTGATGCCCACCCCGGCCAGGTGCTCGCCGGTCTCGGGGTCCACGGCCACCAGCACCTCGCCGCCGAACACGCGCAGCCATCCGGGGACGGCGTCGTCCGTCGCCGGGACCCACTCGCCGGCGTCGGGCAGGGGCGTGGGCTCGGTGGTCCATCGGAAGACGGCGTCGAACCAGCCGCGATCCCCATATCCGATCAGCTCGGGGATCTCCCGGAGCGTCCGCGCGGCGCGCACCCGGGCGACGTGCTCGGGCGGCACCGACAACATCGCCCCCTCCGGGGTGCCGACGCCGACGGCCGGGTGCACGCGGCCGTCCCAGGCGGGCAGCGTACGCAGCGGCGAGCCCGTGACGTCGAGGTTTCCCGTGGGCGGCCAGGCCCCGAGCCATTCGCGCAGATGATCGGTGAGAGCCACGGACCTACTATAGGAAGTAGGAAAAATACCGATTGCGACAGGGGGTCGGTTACTCCCGCGAAGGGACTCGACACGGCGTGTTACCTTCGGCTAGCGTCCTGACATAAGGATCTTTATCCGGTCAGGAGGGCCCGACATGGCTGTTCCCGGTTACACGGAGATCCGGGAACTCGGTCACGGAGGAACCGGCCGCGTCGTGCTCGCCGTCCGCGACTCCGACGGCTTACCGGTCGCGATCAAGCACCTGTCCGAGGCCCTGCGCGCGGACGGCGAGTTCGCCGCCCGGTTCCGCGCCGAGGCCGGGGTCATCGGCGAGATCGACAGCCCCCACACCGTCCGCCTGCTGGACTACGTCGAGGCCGGGGGCACGTCCGCGATCGTGATGGAGCTGGTCGACGGCGTCACGCTGCGCCGCCTGATCGCCGCCGAGGGCGGCACCGGCGTGGAGGCCGCGCTCACCCTGCTGAAGGGGGCTCTGCTCGGCCTCGCCGAGGCGCACCGGCGCGGGGTGGCGCACCGAGACTTCAAGCCCGAGAACGTCATCGTCACCCCGGACGGCGACAGCAAGCTGGTCGACTTCGGCGTCGCGGCCCGGTTCGGCGAGACCGGCGCCCTGGCCGGCACCCCCGCCTACATGTCCCCCGAGCAGTGGGAGGACGCACCGGCCGGCCCGGCCTGCGACGTGTACGCCGCCGCCCTGGTGTTCTACGAATGTCTCACCGGCCGCCGCCCGTTCACCGCCGCGAACCTGGCCGCCCTGGCCTTCCAGCACCAGCACATGCCGCCCCCGCTGGAGCACGTGGACGGACGCCTGCGCGGGCTCGTCGAACACGGCCTGGCCAAGGACCCCGCCCACCGGCCCGCCTCGGCCGAGGCGTTCCTGGCCGAGCTGGAGGAGGTGGCGCGCGGGACGTACGGCGCGGGGTGGGAGCTGCGCGGGCGGTCCGGCCTGGCCGTGCTGGCGATGCCGTTCGCCGCGCTGCTGCCGTCGGCCGGGACCGGCGGGGGGATGGGCGAGGGCCTCGGCGGAGGGATCATCGGGAGGAGCGGTGCGGAGAACGGCGTCGCGACGGGGACCAGCGTGGTGCGCAGTTCGCTGGGGCCGCCGGCCAAGCTGGGGGTGACCGGCGGGCTGGTGCTGGCGACGGCGGCGGCGGTGGCGTCGACGTTCGTGATCTGGAGCGGCTCGCCCTCGCCCGACAGCGGCGTCGCGATGCCGCCGGAGTCCGCGGAGAGCTCGTTCGCGACGCCGCCCGTCTCGCCGGATCCGGAGCTGCCCGTGCCGAGCGGGTCAGGGACGGTCTCCCCGCCTGTGACGGCCACCGCCGGGGCCAGCGGGCAGCCGACTGTGCCGGCCATGCCGACTGTGCGCGGCGGGCCGACCGCGGGGCCCCCGTCGTCCGAGCCGCCCGCCACGAGGGCCCCGAACAGCCGGCCGCCGAGGCCGACCAGCGGGCCGTCGGAGCCGGGGCCGCCGGAGTCCGAGCCGCCGAAGTCCGGGGCGCCTTCGGGGCCGCCGAAGTCGGAGCCGGGTTCGGGGCCGCCCACGCGGTCGTCGCCGACGTCCACCCGGCAGTCCGCCACCGGCGGCCCGGTTCCCAAGCCGCCCGCCACGAGCGCCCCCGCCCCGGAGCCCTCCGCCAAGCCGCCCGCCAAGAGCCACGAACCGCTCCTGTCCGTCTCGGTCGGGTTGTCGCTCGGCGGCTCGCTGCTCGGCGGTGGCGGGGGCGGGCTGCTGGACGCCGACCTCGACGTCGGGTTGGGCTCCAGCCTGCTCGGCATGCTCGTGGTGCCGGGATCGGCCCTGCTCGGAGGTCGCATCGCGGTCAGACGCGCACGAAAATCCCGCAGTCAGGAAAAGTCATGAGTTGCGGGGAATGATGCTTGATCCCCTACTATCAGCGTCGGAAAGAGGGCGTCCCGGACTCTGATTAGCTCCTGACCGGAACCTGCCCTGCGGCTCAGGCAAAGGAGGACAGTGGCGGTCGCCTCCTCCGCCGTGGGCCACGTGGCGCGGGCCGTGGTCGCCGTACTCGTCGGGCTGACGCTGACGGCGGGCAACGCCTCAGCCGGGCGCGCGGCCCCCAAACCCTCGGTGAAGCAGCTCAAGAAGGAGCTGGCCGCGCTGAGCAAGGAGTCGGACCGGCTCATCGAGGAGTACTACAACAGCCGCCGCGCCCAGCAGCAGGCCGAGAAGACGGAGAAGAGCGCGCGCGAGCGGCTGGCCGCCGCCCAGGAGATCTACGACCGGGAGTCCCTCCAGCTCAGGACGCTGGCCGTGGCCCAGTACATCGGCGGCGAACCCAACCAGATCGCCCTGTTCACCGGCAGCCAGAACCCGGACGCGCTGCTGAGCCGCCTGGCGCTGAGCCGTCACCTCATCGACGTCCAGGACGCCCGGCTGCGCGGCTACGCCAAGGTCAGGGACGAGCGCCGCAAGGCCGAGCAGGAGGCCGCCGCCCGCGCCGAGGAGCTCGGCACCGCGGTGGCCGACCTGGAGGGGCGCAAGAAGAAGGCCGAGAAGCTGATCGAGAAGATCAGGGACCGGATCGACAAGCTCTACACGGCCCCGGGCGTGCGCCGCCCGGACGGCACGTGGGTGCCGCAGCTTCCGGACGGCTCCGAGAACATCACGCCCCGCATGCGCCTGGTCAAGACGCTGATCAAGGAACGGTTCGCGGTGCCGTACGGGATCGGCTGCTACCGGACGATCCAGGACGGCGGCGAGCACCCGCTCGGCCGCGCCTGTGACTTCATGCTCAGCCATGGCGGCGCGATGCCGTCGGCGGCCGAGGTCAAGCGCGGCTACGAGATCGCCGACTGGGCCATCAAGAACTCCCGGCGCCTCGGAATCATGTACATCATCTACCGCCAGCGCATCTGGCACGCCAGGACGGGCACCTGGCGGACGATGTCCAACCGCGGCGGCACGACGGCCAACCACTTCGACCATCCGCACATCTCGGTCTACTAACGCGTCTCGGGACGTACCCGTCCGCGCGGCTTCAGGCGGATGGAGGGCAGCGCCGGGGCGGGCAGCGGCTCGCCGTCGAAGCCCTCGACCGCGCCGAAGCCCTCGCCCTCCGCCCACTCCTTCCGGAAGGCGGCGATCTCCTCGTGGGAGCGCCCCACGAAGTTCCACCACATGACGATCTCCTCGCCGAACGGCTCGCCGCCGATCAGCAGCACCCGCCCGCGGCCCGACAGCCGCAACGTGCCGGGGCCCGGCGGCAGGTAGCGCAGCGCTCCCGGCACGGCCTGCTCGACCTCGCCGTCGAGCAGCAGCAGCCCGTGCTCGAAGGAGGGGTCGAGCGGCACCTCGCCCGTGCCGTCGACCGTCACCTCGGCGCCCACCAGCGGGGTGTAGGTGGTCGCGGGCGAGGTCACGCCGCCGAGCGTGCCCATGATCACGGTGGCGTCGAAGCCGGGGCCGGACAACACGGGCAGGGTGGCGTGGTGCTCGAAGCCGGGAGCTGTGCGCCGGTGGGTCTCCGGCAGGGCCACCCAGAGCTGCACGCCGTGCAGCGTCGTGCCGGGCGACTCCTCCGAGTGGGAGATGCCGCGCCCGGCCGTCATCAGGTTGAGCCGGCCGGGACGCACCCGGCTCAGGCTGCCGACGCTGTCGCGGTGGAGCACCTGGCCCGCGAGCAGCCACGTCACCGTCTGCAGGCCGGTGTGCGGGTGGGGCGGCACGCGCATCAGCGCCGGCTCGGGGCCGTAGGCGTCGACGAAGCACCAGGCGCCGATCATCCGCCGGTGCACGCCGGGCAGCGTCCTGCTCACCCGCATCGCGCGCGGGCCGCCCAGCGGCACCTCGCGTCCGGTCAGCACCTCGCTCCGGTCGCCGCCGTCGGCGGCGCAGCGGAGTTCGCGGGGGTCACGTTCCATGTTGCTCACCCCACGACTGTAGGGGGCCGTACGGCCTCCCACAGTCGGCGTCACCCGGACGGGACGGCCATCCCAGGGTCTCCTGCCAGCTGTCCACGGGCGGGGCGGCTGGCCCAGGGTCTCCTGCCAGTCGTCCACGGATGGGACGGCTGGCCCAGGGTCTCCTGCCAGTCGTCCACGGATGGGACGGCTGGCCCAGGGTCTCCCATCAGTCGTCCACGGATGGGACGGCTGGCCCAGGGTCTCCCACCAGCCGTCCACCGATGGGACGGCTATCCCAGGGTCTCCCACCAGCCGTCCACGGACGGGGCGGCGGTGACGTCGACGCCCTCGCCCGGCCGGGGCACCACGATCTCGACGTCGCGTGCCTTCGCCTCACGCCACAGGCGGTCCACCGGCTCGGCCCACGGGTGCAGTGCAAGCGTGAACGTCGCCCAGTGGACCGGCAGCAGCAGCTTGCCGCCGAGGTCGAGGTGGGCGTTGACGGCCTCCTCCGGGTTCATGTGGATGTCGGGCCAGGCCGGGCTGTAGGCGCCGATCGGCATCAACGTCAGGTCGAACGGCCCGTGCGCGGCCCCGATGCCCCGGTAGCCCTGGAAGTATCCCGAGTCGCCGGCGTAGAAGACCCGCTTGCTCGGACCGGCCACCACCCACGAGCCCCACAGGGTGTCGTTCCTGGTGAAGGCCCGCCCCGAGAAGTGCCGGGCGGCGGTGGCGACGAAGCGCAGGCCCGCCACCTCGGCTTCCTCGTCCCAGTCGAGCTCGATGATCCGGTACAGCGGCACGCCCCACCGCTCCAGGTGCGCCCCGATGCCCAGCGGGACCAGGAACGGCGCCTTCTGGGTGCGCGTGAGCGAGCGTACGGTGGCCATGTCAAGGTGGTCGTAGTGGTCGTGCGAGATCGCGATCGCGTCGACCTGCGGCAGGTCGCCGATGTCCACCGGCAGCGGGTGGTGCCGCTTGGGGCCGACGAGCTGGGACGGCGACACCCGGTTGCTCCACACCGGGTCGAACAGCACCCGCCTGCCCTCGATCTCCACCAGCGTGGAGGCGTGGCCGTACCAGACCGCGCGCAGGCCGTCGGCGGGCGGCGGGCCGGACGGCGGCAGGCGCAGCGGGATGGGACCGGCGGGATGCCGCTGCTCCTTGTTCCTGGCCAGCTCGGCCAGCAGGCCCACCGGGGGCGTGGTCATCAGGGCGGTCGGCTCGGACATGGGGTTGACGAACGTGTCGCCCCTGAACTGCGGCGAGCGCCGCATCCTGCTCACCCGGTCCGGCCCCGACGTCAAAGGCCGCACGCCCAGCTCGGCCGGTATCCCGCGCAACGCCCACCCGGCCGCGGCGGCGAGCGCGCCGCCCGCGAGGATCCGCCGTGCGGTCCGCATTCCTGCCATTGCCCACACTCCCCTGGAGATGATGTCCATCCCGCCCAACCGGGCGGGATTCCCCGGTGTTCCCGTTCTACGATATATCGCGATAGTTCATACCGTCTTGATCGCTCCGCCGTCGATGACGTAGTCGGCGCCGTTCACGCTCCCGGCGTGCGGCGAGGCCAGGTACGTCACCAAGGAGGCGACTTCTTCCGGTTCGACGAACCTACCGGTCGTCATCCCGGTGACCGACGGCAGCCCCGCGAGCAACTGCTCGTGCTCCATGCCGAGCGAGGCCGCCAGGGCGGCGCCGTACCCGTCGGGGGCCTCCCACATCGAGGTGCGCGAGGCGCCGGGGGAGATGGTGGCGACCCGCACGCCACGCGGGCCGAACTCCTCGGCCAAAGCCTTGCCGAACGCCGTCAGCGCGGCCTTGGCGGTGGTGTACACGACCGGCCCCATGTGTGGCACGCGGGCGCCGTTGGACGAGATGTTGATCACAGTGCCGCCCCGCCGCAACAGGCTGGGCATCGCGGCCCTGGTGGCCCGCACGGCGCTGAGGAAGTTCAGATCGTACGACTGGCGCCAGGCGTCGTCGTCGAAGCCAAGGAAGCCGTTGAGCTGCCCCTGGCCGCCGTCGCCGCCGCCCACGTTGTTGACCAGGAGGTCGATCTCGTCAAGCTCGGCCAGCGCGTGTTCGACCAGCTCGGCCGGGCCCGCCGCGGTGGACAGGTCGGCCGTCACGGTGATCGCGCCGGTGTGCTCCAGCTCGGGGGAGATCGTGCGGGCCGCGGCCACGACCCGCATGCCCTCGGCTGTCAGCGCCTCGACGATCGCCAGCCCCAGCCCCCTGCTCGCCCCGGTGACGACGGCGGTCTTGCCGGTGAGTCGCATGTCCATGTGAATCGCCCTTCTTGCGTCAGCGGTGATGCGATCACTCTAGAACTTGCAACAGTGATGACGCAACTTCGAATTGAAGAGGTACCGTCCTGTACCCTCTGAGGTGTGAGTGGGACGACACGGGCCCTGCGGTCCGACGCTGAGCGGACCGTCCGGACGATCCTGGAGGCGGCCGAACGGGTGCTCAGCAGGAATCCGGCGGCCAGCATGGAGCAGATCGCCGAGGCGGCCGGGGTGGCGCGCACGACCGTCCACCGGCGCTTCGCCTCCAGGGAGTCGCTGGTGGAGGCGATGACCGAGTGGGCCACCCGGCAGTTCGCCGCCGCCGTGGACGCCGCGCGTCCCGAGCAGGCGCCGCCGCTGGTCGCGCTCTACCAGGTGACGGCGAACGTGCTGCGGGTGAAGATCGACTGGGGGTTCGCGATGAGCCGCGGGCCGTCGGCGGGGGCCGAGGTGGCACGGGTGCACTCCGAGGTCGAGGCCAGGTGCGACCGGCTGTTCCAGCAGGCGCGGGCGGCCGGGGTGCTGCGGGAGGACGTGGAGCCGGATTGGGCCCGCCGGGTCTACTACGCCCTGATCCACGAGGCGGCGCAGAGCCGCGACGGCGAGCCGGAGGCGCTGGCGGGGCGGCTGGTGGACACCTTGCTGCGCGGCGTGGGCCCAGGCGCCGGACTTCCCTCCAGTCCGCTTGCCGCCCCGAGCCCTCCTGCCGCGCCCGCCCCCGCGAGTCCTCCTCCCGCCTCCGCGAGCCCTTCCGAGTAGGAGGTTCGCGGCTTCCGGGGGCCCGGCCATCCGTCAGGGGTTGCGGGCGAGGGCGTCGCGGCGCTCGTCCGGGCGGCGTTCCGGGTGGGGCCACGGGTTGGGACGGCAGCGGCCCAGCGACTTCGACTGCTGGACCATCACCGGAGCCGGCAGGCCGGGGCCGGGGCAGGCGCGGTGGCCGTGTCCCAGGCTGTGGCCGACCTCGTGGCTGATGAGGTAGTCGCGGTAGGCGGCCAGGTCGCCCTCGTACTGCGGGACGCCGTCGGCCCAGCGGAGCGCGTTGATGACCGAGCGCGTCCCGTTCCAGCACGACAACGTGCCGCCGGTGCGCAACGGCAGGCACTCGCGGACGGTCAGTCCCGGGCTGGACAGCGCCACCCGCACCCGTACCGGGCCGTGGTCGACGCGCTGGAAGCGGGCCCATCCGCGCGGGTCGTTGAGGGTGCGGTGCACGGCGGCCGCGAACACGGTCCCGTCGATCGGCAGGCCGCGTTCGACCTCCACCAGGTACCGCACCACCTCGCCCTCTCCGTCTCGGGCGGGCGCGCCGCCGGGCACCACGGCGTACGAGCCGGAGGCGGCGTAGGGGACCTTGATGTGCTCGGCGGGAAGGGGGATGGGCACGGGGATCGAGGGGCGCGGCGGAGGGGGGACGGCGGGAACGGCCCGTTCTGTGGGGCGCTCGGGCCCTTCCGGTCGTTCCGGGGCGGAGGCGCATCCGGCGGCCAGCAGCAGGACGATCAGCAGCGCGAACAGCGGCAACGCGGCCTCCCCACGAGATCACGGTGGGGAGAAATCCACCATATCCGCGCAGTGCCGTCTGGATCATGCCGGGGTCTGACTAACGCCTACTTACCGCTAAGACCCGCCATCCGGACGCGGCATGGCCTCCGCAGGCCGCCCTTGTTCTCGTCTGGCCCGATGTCTGGACGCGGCACGGCCCGCTCTCGTCCTGGTTTGGCCGGTCATCCGGACGCGGCACGGCTCCGCTCTCGTCGTGGGTCGGCCTGCCGTTCGGACGGGAGTGGCTCGTGCTGGGTCGGCCCGCTGTCTGGAGGCGGCAGGCCTGCGCCGGCCTGCCGTCCGGGTGCGGCGTCGTCCCGCTGGAACGCTCTTGGGCGGCGGCCGATGGACGCCTTACTTCCGCGCGGGACGTTCGCCCGGTTGGGCCCCGGCCCGGCCGGTGGTCAGGCGGTGCGGGGGGCGTAGGGGGTGAGGTCGATGGGGGGTTGTTCGTCGAGGGCCAGCTTGGCGACGAGTTCGCCGGTGAACGGGCCCGCCGTCAGCCCGTACGCGCTCAGCCCCGTCGCCACGACGACCCTCGGCGTGAGCCGCCCGATGAGCGCGGGGCCGGGGGCGTTGACCGGCCGCAGGCCGACCCTCGTCTCGGACACCGTCGCCCCGAACAGGCCGGGCGCCACCCGCAACCCCGCTGCGATCACCTCTTCGAGGCCGCCCATCGTTACCCGGGGCGCGAACCCGACGTCCTCCACGGTCGCGCCGATCACCACCCGCGAGCCGGGGAACCCCAGCAGGTACGGTCCGCTCCTGGGCAGCACGATGGGCCAGAAGGCGGTGTCCACGCCGTCGAGCGTGGCGTGCAGGATCTGCCCGCGCCGGGGGAACACCGGCAGTTCCACCCCGAGCGGACGGCACACCTCGCCCGTCCACGCCCCGGCCGTCACGATCACGACGTCCGCCTCCAGCGGGACGCCCTCGCCGGCGGGCACGCGTTCGGCCGCGGAAAGGGCGACGGGTTCGGCCGGTGGGACCGGGACGATCGGCTCCACCACGGGCGGGACGGGCTCGGAGGCCGGGGCGGGGCCTCCGGGGGACCCGTCCGGAGGGCCGCCGAAGGGGGCGTCGCCCGCAGCGCCGACCGGTCCCTCGGCGGACGCCTCAAGAGGGCTCTCGGTCAGGTCGCCGGTGGCGGACGGGTAGTCCGGCGCGAGCGGAGCGGCCTGGCGCCAGGAGGTGGTCCGGCCGCTCACCGCGCCGGCCCCCGGCCCCGGCTGGGCCCACTGCGGCCCGTTCCCCGCCGGGATGTCCTCGTCGGCGGCGTGCAGGCGCACCTGCCCGTCGGAGGTGAGGACGGCGCTGCCGTGCAGCACCTCGGCGCCCCGGGCGACGGCGGCACGCAGCAGCGCGTCGCGTACGGCGCTGCCGTCCACCCGGGCGGCGCCCGGCACGAGGAGCGCGCTGAGGTCGTCGGACAGCGGCGGGAACAGGTCGGACGGCGTCAGCACGTCGGTGACCTCGCCCATCTCGGGCGCGTCGGCGTAGCGGCGGCGCAGCAGGGCCCGCACCGGTTCGAGATCGACCGGGTCCTCGGCCACCAGCAGGGCCCCGACCTTGGCATAGCCGATGTCCTCGCCCAGGGCCTCGACCAGCCTCGGGTAGTGGCGGGCACCCTCGCTGGTCAGCCAGTACCAGGAGTCGTCCTCCGGATGGTCCACCCAGGGGCACACGATGCCCGCGCCCGCCTGGGTCGCCTGGCCCTGGGAGCCGCGGTCCACCACGGTCACGGCCACGCCGCGGCCGCTCAGGTAGTAGGCCGCGCTCGCCCCGACGATCCCGCTGCCGATCACCACAACACGCATGCACCCATGATCGCAGGCACGGGCGATCTCGGACGATGACCGGATCGTGCGCTTACCATCCGGATACTCCCTCACGCCCATCCCCGGGGGCTACAGGACTGCCCACCGCTGCGGGAGCGGACCGGTGCGGGGAGGATCGAGCCGTACGTGTCAGGCCACGCCCCACCCGTGTGTCTGCATGAGGACGGAGGCCACCCGGGCGAACCGGTCGCCGTCGAGCACCGCGCCCTCGCGGCGGATGTCGCCCTCGTCCAGCACGAAGACCCGGTCGAGCCGCAGGTACGACACCCGTCCGTCGCGGCCCCACGCGCCGACCTCCAGCCAGTCGGAGCCGTCGTCGCCCTTGCTCGACAACATCATGCCGAGAAGCCTGCGCCCGGTACGGCCCACGACCAGCAACGGCCGGTCCTTGCCCCGCGACGGATCCTCCTCGTACGGCACCCACGCCCACACGATCTCCCCCGGATCGGCCAGGCCGTCGAGGTCGGGGGAGTAGGCCAGAGTGACGGGAGCGTTGAGCGAGTGGACCTCGCGTACGACGCCCCGGGCGGGCCGGGGGTCCTCACCTGCATCATGCATTGGGGGAGCTTACGGCGGCAGGCGACCCGAAATCCACCCGCCCGAGGGGCGCGGGGGAGGCCAGCAGGCGGCGCAGGACCGTCGGGGTGTGGCCGACGTGGCGGCGGATCGTACGGGTCAGGTGGGCCTGGTCGGCGAACCCGAGGTCGGCGGCGAGCGCGGCCAGGCCGGTCTCGCCGCTCTCCAGCCGGTCGAGCGCCCGGCTCACGCGCACCCGGTTGCGGTAGTGGGTCAGCGAGACGCCCAGCTCGCGGGTGAAGGCCCGGCTGAGCCGGTAGGGGGAGACGGCCAGCAACTCCGCCAGCGGCAACAGCCCGGCGGCCGCCGGATGGTCGGCCGAGATCGCCTCGCGGGCGGCGTCGGCGATGGCCGCGGTGGAGCGGGCGGGGGACGGGGCTGGCCGGCGCGTCGCGGCCGCCCCGTCTGCGGCGGCCGGGGTGGCGGGCCCGGCCAGTTGGGTGAGGGTGGCGCCGGTCAGCGACAGCAGGGATTCGACCAGGGCGAAGTCGGGGTCTCCCGCGCGGGCGGTGGCCAGCAGGCGGCGGTGCGCGAGCTCGAGGCGGGCGTCGACGTAGACCGTGGAGCGGGCGAGGCGGGTGGCGTCGCCCGCGAGCGTGCGCCAGAGGGCGGGGGACAGGGACAGCGAGGTGCAGACGTCGCCGCCCGCCGGGTGGGCGAAGCGTTCCTCCTCGCCGGGGGAGCCGAGGTAGGCCATCGTCGGGTCGACGGCGGCCTGGCGGCCGTCGGCCATGCGGCGGAACGCGCCGCGGTGGACCAGCACCATGCGGTGGGCCCGGCTCACATCGGGACGGGACCAGCCGCGGTGGTCGTCGACGCAGGTCACCAGGTCGAGGGTGAAGCCCTTCCCACGGGCCAGCGGCTTGGAGGATCGCACCCGCCGAACGCTACGCCCCACCACCGACAATCTCCCCGCCAGGGCGCGGGACCTTCGGCACCCCCTTCGGCCCCCAGGGGGTACAGCGTCGGCGGAGGGGGGCAGGGGCGGTGAGGTGCGCGGCGGAGGCGTGGCGGTGTGCAGCGGGCGTAGGGCAGGGGCGCCGCGAGGAGTGGGCCGTAGTCGATGGGGCCGTGGGGCGGGAGTGCCGGTGGGGCGGGCGGCGGGCGTAAGGCGGTGGTGCCTGGCGAGGGTTGCGGGGGCCGTGCGGCCAGGGTCGTGCGGCGGGAGCGGTGGCGAGGAGTCGGGGGCGTATGCGACGAGGCCGTGGGACGGGAGTGCCGGTGGGGTGCGTGGCGGGCGTAAGGCGGTGGTGCCCGGCGAGGGTTGCGGACGGCGTGCGGCGGTGGGGTGGAGGTGTGCAGGAGCGGCGTGGGTGGGGGTGTGCGGCGGGGGGCAACCCGTGTGAGGTGGAGGCGTGTGGCTGCGGGGTGGTGGCCAGGCCGGGCGGCGGAGGCGTGTGGCGGCGGGGTGAGGTGTGCGGTGGTGTGTGGCGGAGGGCCGTGTGGGGTGGCGGCGGGGTGCCGCTGAGAGGGCGGTGGTGGGGGCGGGTGGGGTGCAAGGATGTTCAAGACCTCCGGGGGGTCACCGGCAAGGGTGGGGGCATGACAACAGTGATTTCCTCCATAGTTTTCGACTGCGCCGACCCCGTCGCCTTGGCGGGCTTCTATGCCAAGGCGACCGGGTGGCAGGTCGGCGACTCCGACCCCGACTACGCCACCGTCACCGGCGGTCCCGTGCCGCTGGCCTTTCAGCGGATCGACGGCTACCAGGGGCCGGGCTGGCCCAACGACGGCAAGCACGTGCACCTCGACCTCACCGTCCCCGACGTCGAGGAGGCCAGGCGGGCGCTGGTCGCCCTGGGCGCCACCCTGCCCGGCCACCAGCCGGGCGGCGACGACTGGACGGTGCTGCTCGACCCCGAGGGCCACCCGTTCTGCGTGATGCCCGGCTAGAGCTCGGCCAAGAACGAAGTGCCTGGCTAGAGCTCGGCGAAGAACGAGCTGACGTCCTCGGCCAGCAGGTCGGGGGCCTGCAGGGCGGCGTAGTGGCCGCCGCGCGCCGGCTCCGACCAGCGCACCACGTTGTGGGAGCGCTCGGCGTAGCGGCGGACCGTGCTGTCGCCGGGGAAGACGGCCACGGCCGTCGGCGTCCTGCCGGGCTCGGCGGGCGGCGCCCAGTCGCCGCCGCTCTCCCGGTACAGGCGCGCGGAGGAGCCGGCGGTGCCGGTCAGCCAGGTGATGGTGACGTTGGTCAGGACGTCGTCGGGGGCGACCCCGCCGGCGTCCTGGCCCCAGCTCGCGAACGCGTCCAGGTGCCAGGCGAGCTGGCCGGCCGGCGAGTCGGCCAGGGCGTAGGCGAGGGTCTGCGGCCTGGTGCCCTGGACGGCGGCGTACCCGGAGAACTCGCGGTGCCAGCGCTCGATCCGCCGCGCGCGCTCGGTCTCGGCCTCGGTCAGCCCGGACAGGTCGTCGGAGACGAACGCCGTCAGCGCGTTCAGATGCACGCCCGCCACCCGCTCGGGCGCCATCCGGGCCAGGGCGGGCGAGACGAGCGAGCCGAAGTCGCCGCCCTGGAGGCCGTACCGGTCGTAGCCGAGGCGGTCCATGAGCTCGATCCAGGCGGCGGCGACCCGGCGCACGCCCCAGCCGGTCTCGGTGGTGGGGCCGGAGAAGGCGAACCCGGGCACGGACGGGATGACGAGGTGGAAGTCACGGCTGAGCGCCTCGGCCACGCGGGAGAAGTCGGCGAACGTGCTCGGCCAGCCGTGCGTCAGCAGCAGCGGCAGCGCGCCGGGACGCGGCGAGCGCACGTGGGCGAAGTGCACGCGCTGGCCGTCGATCTCGGTCGTGTACTGCGGCAGTTCGTTGAGCCGCGCCTCGTGCGCCCGCCAGTCGTAGCCGTCCAGCCAGTACGCGGCCAGCTCGCGCACGGCCTCGGGCGGCACGCCGTAGGACCAGCCGACCCCCTCCAGGGCGTCCGGCCAGCGCGTACGGTCCAGCCGCGCCCGCAGGTCGTCGATCGCGGACTGCGGGATGTCGATGACAAATCGGTTCATGCCGCCCACGCTAGGCAGCATTGCGGCCAGGATCAGGCCACAATGGTCCCGTGCTCGACACCTCGGCGCGGCTCCTGCGCCTGCTCTCCCTCCTGCAGACCCGGCGCGAGTGGCCCGGCGCGGAGCTGTCGCAGCGGCTCGGCGTGGCCCCGCGCACGCTGCGCCGCGACATCGACCGGCTGCGCAGCCTCGGCTACCCGGTCGGCTCCACCCCGGGAGTGGCCGGCGGTTACCGGCTCGGCCCAGGCGCGGAGCTGCCGCCGCTGCTGCTCGATGACGAGGAGGCCGTGGCCGTCGCGGTCGGCCTGCGCACGGCCGCCGGCGGCACGGTGACCGGCATCGAGGAGACCTCGCTGCGCGCCCTGGCCAAGCTCGAACAGGTGCTGCCCGCCCGCCTGCGGCAGCGCGTCAACGCCCTGCAGACGCACACCGTGCGCGTCGGCGGGCAGGGCCCGACGGTCGACCCCGAGCTGCTGACCCGCATCACCGCCGCCTGCCGCGACCGCGAGCAGCTGCGCTTCGACTACACCGACCACGAGGGCGCCGCCACGCTGCGGCGGGCCGAGCCGCACAGCCTGGTCAGCAAGGGCAGCCGCTGGTACCTGGTCGGCTGGGACGTCGACCGCCACGACTGGCGCACGTACCGGGCCGACCGGATCGAGGTGCGCACGCCCAACGGCCCGCGCTTCGCCCCGCGCGAGCCGCCGGAGGCCGACGTCGCCGCGTGGGTGCGGCACCGGCTCGGCCACCAGATGTGGCCGATCCAGGCCCGCTTCCTGATCCACGCCCCGGCCGGACGGCTGGCCGGCCGCATCGGCGGCGAGGTCGAGCCGGTGGACGAGACCACCTGCCTGCTCACCATGCGCGGCGACGACCTGCACCTGATGGCCGTGGCCGTGGCCTTCCTCGACCTCGACTTCGAGGTGCTCGAACCGGCCGAGCTGAAGGAACGTCTGCACGCCCTGGGACGGCGGCTGCTCTCGTCCAGAATATGATTCGGTGATGGCCACGTCAGCGTTCTTCACGCGCAAGGAGGGCGAGTTCGTGCCCGCCCCGCACGCGCGCAGCCCCTGGTCCCCCGACATGCTCCACGGCCGGCTGCTCGGCGGCCTGGCGGCGAGCGCCCTGGAGGAGCGGCACGGCGAGCCCGGCCTGCACTTCGCCAGGCTCACCGTCGACCTGTTCCGCAACAGCCCCATGCTGCCGGTCACGGTGGAGACCACCCTGGTCAGGGACGGACGGCGGATCCGGGTCGCCGACGCCGTGCTCTCCACCGGACAGGGCGTGATCGGCCGGGCCTCGGCCGTGCTGCTCCGGCAGGGCGAGCAGCCCGGCGGCCGGCTGCCGCACACGCCCGCCTGGGACGAGCCGCCGCCCGCCGGCGACCCGGCCGAGGGGCAGGGCTGGAAGCCGCCGTTCGACCTGTGGCAGCTGACCGAGTGGGGGCAGGGCGGGCGCGACCGGGTGTGGCTGCGGGAGACCCACCCGCTGGTGGACGACGAGCCGCTGACGCCGCTCACCCGCGCCGCCCTGGCCGCCGACTTCGCCAGCCCGCTGGCCAACGTCGGCTCGGCGGGCGTCAGCTTCATCAACGCCGACTACACGCTGACGCTCGCCCGGCTGCCCGAGGGCGAGCTGATCGGCGTCGAGGCCACCGGCCACCTCAGCGCCGGCGGCGTCGCGACCGGCCAGGTCACCCTGCACGACACGGCCGGGCCGATCGGGTTCTGCGTGGTCACGGCGGTGGCCAACCCGGTCGCCCTGACCGGCGGCTGACCGTCCGCCGAGCCCCGGGGGCGGTCAGGCGGGGTGCTCGTCGCGGTCGCCCGACCAGTCGGTGTGGAAGGCGCCCTCCCGGTCCACCCGGTGGTAGGTGTGCGCGCCGAAGTAGTCGCGCAGCCCCTGCACCAGCGCGGCCGGCAGGCGGTCGCGGCGCAGCCCGTCGTAGTAGGCCAGCGCGGAGGAGAAGCCCGGCGTCGGCACGCCGATCCGCACGGCCGTGGTCACCACGCGCCGCCACGCGTCCTGCGCGGCGTTCAGCGCGGCGGCGAAGGTAGGGTCGGCCAGCAGCGTCGGAAGCTGCCGGTCGGCGTCGTAGGCGGCGCGGATGCGGTCGAGGAACTTGGCCCTGATGATGCAGCCGCCGCGCCAGATGGTGGCCATGGCGCCCGGGTCGACGTCCCAGCCGTACTCCTTGGAGGCGGCGGCGATCTGGTCGAAGCCCTGCGCGTAGGCGACGATCTTGGACGCGTACAGGGCCTGGCGCACGTCCTCGATCAGCTCGCGGCCGCCGACGCCGGACAGCTGCGGGCCCTCCAGCGACGCGGCGGCGGCGCGCTGCTCCGGGTGGCCCGACAACGCGCGGGCGAAGACCGCCTCGGCGATGCCGGTCACCGGCACGCCCAGGTCGAGCGCGCTCTGCACGGTCCAGCGGCCGGTGCCCTTCTGCTCGGCCTGGTCCACCACGACGTCCACGAACGGCTTGCCCGTGGCCGCGTCGACCTGCTCCAGCACCTCGGCGGTGATCTCGATCAGGTACGAGTCCAGGTCGCCCCGGTTCCACTCCCTGAACACCTCGGCCAGCTCGGCCGGCGTCGCCCCCAGGGCCTGGCGCAGCAGGTCGTAGGACTCGGCGATGAGCTGCATGTCCGAGTACTCGATGCCGTTGTGCACCATCTTCACGAAGTGCCCGGCGCCGTCGGGACCGACGTGCACCGCGCACGGCACCCCGTCCACCTTGGCGGAGATGTCCTGCAGGATCGGGCCCAGCGCCTCCCACGACTCCTTCGAGCCGCCCGGCATGATGCTCGGGCCGAGCAGCGCGCCCTCCTCACCGCCGGAGATGCCGGTGCCGACGAAATGGATGCCGCGCTCGCGCAGCGCCGCCTCACGCCGCCGGGTGTCCTGGAAATGCGCGTTGCCACCGTCGACGATCATGTCGCCCGGCTCCATCAGCTCGGCGAGCTGGTCGATCACCGCGTCGGTGCCGGGACCCGCCTTCACCATGATGATCGCCCGGCGCGGCCGCTTCAGCGACGCCACGAAGGCGGCCAGCTCCTCGGCCGGCACGAACGTGCCCTCCCCGCCGAACTCCCTGACCAGCTGCTGGGTGCGGGCCGTCGTGCGGTTGTGCACGGCGACGGCGTACCCGTGCCTGGCCAGGTTCCTGGCCAGGTTGCGCCCCATGGTGGCCAGGCCGGTGACGCCGATGTCTGCCAAGTCCATCTTCAATGCTCCTCTGTGGGGGATACGCACGATCAAGCTGGGAGGTTCGGCGAGATATTCCCCCCTCGCTCAGGACGGGGAGCGCACGCCGAGCTCGTCCAACCTGTCGAGCATGTCCGCCGGATCGGCGTACACGCGGAAGGCCCCGGCACGTTCGAGCTCGTCCCTGCCATATCCACCGGACAGCAGCCCGATGCCGAGCGCGCCCGCCCGGCGGGCGGCCAGCAGATCCCAGACGCTGTCGCCCACCACCATCGCATGCAGCGGGTCCACCTGGACGAGCGCCGCACCGGCCAGGAACAGATCCGGGTCCGGCTTGGCCCGCCGCACCTGGTCGCGGGTGACCATCGGGGTGTCCTCCGGCAGGCCCAGCATGCCCAGCGCGAGCCGGGCCGTACGGGCGTAGCCGCTGGTCGCGATGGCCCACGGCACACCGCGCGCGGTCAGCTCGCCGAGCAGCTCGGCCGCCCCGGGCAGCGGCTTGACCGAGTCCACCTGCTGCTCGTACGCCTCGGCGTGGTGCACCTGGAGCTGGTCGATCTGCTCCTGGGTCAGCTTCAGGCCGGTCTCGCGCAGCAGCGCGCTGACGAACAGGCCGCCGCTCATGCCGATGCGCCGGTGGATGCGCCACACCGACAGGTCGATCCCCATCCCGGACAGCGCCTGCCGCCAGGCGACGACGTGCTGGTAGACGCTGTCGATCAGGGTGCCGTCCAGGTCGAACAGGAACGCGGGCGTGGGGGCCTGCGGGAAGTCGTTCATGACGTCCATGACACCATGGGAGGCATGCGGATCATCATCGCGGGTGGGCACGGCAAGATCGCGCTGCGGCTGGCCGAGCGGCTCAGGTCCGGCGCGGTCGGCCTGGTGCGCAACCCCGCGCACGTGGCCGACGTCGAGGCCACCGGGGCCGAGGCCGTGCTGTGCGACCTGGAGCAGGCCACCGCCGACGAGGTGGCGGAGATCCTGCGCGACGCCGACGCCGTGATCTTCGCGGCCGGCGCCGGCCCGGGCAGCGGCGCGGCCCGCAAGGACACCGTCGACCGGGCCGCGTCCGTCCTGATGGCCGACGCCGCCGAGCGGGCGGGCGTGCGGCGGTTCATCCAGATCTCCTCCATGGGCGCGGGCCGCCCGCCCGCGCCGGGCAGCGACGCGGTCTGGGCCGCCTACATCGAGGCCAAGACCGCCGCCGAGGACGACCTGCGCGCCCGCGACGGCCTGGCCTGGACGATCCTGCGCCCCGGCCGCCTGACCGACGAGCCCGGCACGGGCCTGGTCCGGCTGGCCCCCGAGGTGCCGCCCGGCTCGGTGCCGCGCGACGACGTGGCCGCCGTCGTCATGGCGCTGCTGGAGAACCCGGGCACCGCGCATCGCACGCTGGAGCTCGTCTCGGGCGACACCCCCGTGATCGACCTCATAGCCACCGAGTAATACGTCCCCTTTGCCGATTGCTGGCTATGACCTGCGGGTTCTTCGGCTAGATGTCCCCCTGATGCACTAGGGGGAGATCAAATGTCCGACATGCCGTTCAGGTCGTTCTTCGGGGGAGATCCGTTCAGGGGGTTCGAGGAGCTCACCGGGCGGGTGTTCGGCGGGATGGAAGGCTGGCCGCCGTCGCGTCCCAGCGTGCAGCGGGTCGACGTGGGCAAGCTGCTCAGCGCCTCGGCCAGGGAGGTCCTCAGCCGGGCCCTGGAGGTCGCCGGGCAGCGCGGCGCCCAGGACATGGACGTCCTGGACGTCCTCGACGCGCTGACCGAGTCCGACGCCACCCGCCCGCTGATGCAGGCGGCGGGCGTCGACCTCGGCAGGCTGCGCGACCGCATCGACGCCCTGGCCGGACCCGGCACCGGCGCCGAGCCGCCCACCACGCTCACCCCGGCGGCCAAACGCGCCATCCTGGACGCCCAGCGCATCTCCCGCGCCCTCCAGTCCTCCTACATCGGCCCCGAGCACCTGCTGCTCGCCGTGGCCGCCAACCCCGACTCCGGCGCCGCCCGCCTGCTCCAGGAGCACGGCGTCTCGGCCAACGAGCTGCAGCAGGCCATCATGTCCGGCGCGTCCCGCCAGCAGCACGGCGACGGGCGGCAGCCCACCGGCACCCCCGCGCTCGACGAGTACGGCCGCGACCTGACCGAGGAGGCCAGGCAGGGCAGGATCGACCCGGTCGTCGGCCGCGAGGACGAGATCGAGCAGGCCATCGAGGTGCTCTCGCGGCGCACCAAGAACAACCCGTGCCTGATCGGCGAGCCCGGCGTCGGCAAGACCGCCATCGTCGAGGGCATCGCCCAGCGCATCGTCAACGGCAGCGTGCCCGACACGCTCAAGGACCGCCGCGTCGTCGCGCTCGACCTGACCGGCATGGTCGCCGGGTCGAAGTACCGGGGCGAGTTCGAGGAGCGCATCAAGAAGGTCATCGACGAGGTGCGCGCGCACGCCGACGAGACCATCGTCTTCATCGACGAGGTGCACACCCTGGTCGGCGCCGGCTCGGCCGAGGGCGGCATGGACGCGGCCAACATCCTCAAGCCCGCCCTGGCCCGCGGCGAGCTGCACGTCATCGCCGCCACCACCATCGACGAGTACCGCAAGAACATCGAGAAGGACGCCGCGCTCGAACGCCGCTTCCAGCCCATCCTGGTCAGCGAGCCCACCGTCGAGCAGACGGTCGAGATCCTGGCCGGGCTGCGCGACGCCTACGAGGCCCACCACCAGGTCCGCATCACCGACGAGGCCCTGGACGCCGCCGCCAACCTCTCGGCCCGCTACATCTCCGACCGTTTCCTGCCCGACAAGGCCATCGACCTGATGGACCAGGCCTCGGCCCGGGTCCGGCTGCGCTCGCGCACCCCCGCCAGCGACGTGCGCGAGCTGGAGGAACGCCTGGAGTCGCTGCGCCGCGACAAGGACCAGGCGGTCACCTCCGACGACTTCGACCGGGCCAAGGAGCTCACCGTCCAGATCGACAAGCTCCGTCCCGAGCTGGACCGCGCCCGGCAGGGCCACGACACCGTCCCGCAGGTCATGGTGGAGGACATCGCCGAGGTCGTCTCCCGGCGTACCGGCATTCCGGTCACCCAGCTCACCGAGCAGGAGCGCGAGCGGCTGATGCGGCTGGAGGAGCACCTGCACGAGCGGGTCATCGGCCAGGACGAGGCCGTGACGGCCATCGCCGAGGCGGTACGCAGGGCCAGGGCGGGACTGTCGGACCCCAACCGGCCCATCGGCAGCTTCCTGTTCCTCGGCCCGACCGGCGTCGGCAAGACCGAGCTGGCCAGGGCGCTGGCCGCCGCGCTGTTCGGCGGCGAGGACCACATGGTGCGCATCGACATGAGCGAGTTCCAGGAGCGGCACACCGTCTCCCGCCTGATCGGCGCGCCCCCCGGGTACGTCGGCTACGAGGAGGCCGGCCAGCTCACCGAGGCCGTCCGCCGCCGCCCGCACGGCGTCGTCCTGCTCGACGAGATCGAGAAGGCCCACCCCGACGTCATGAACATCCTGCTCCAGATGCTCGACGACGGCCGCCTGACCGACGGCCAGGGCCGCACGGTCGACTTCACCAACACCATCGTCATCATGACCAGCAACATCGGCGCCCAGCTCATCCTGGACGCCGAGGGCGACACCCCGCGCCTGCAGGACGAGCTCATGGACCTGCTGCGCCACTCCCTGCGCCCCGAGCTGCTCAACCGCATCGACGAGGTGATCGTCTTCAAGCGGCTGGAACGCGAGCAGCTGCGCCAGATCGTGGACCTGCTGCTGGAGCGAACCCGGCAGCGGCTGCGCGGCCAGGACGTCACCCTGGAGGTCACCGACGAGGCCAAGGACTGGCTGGCCCGGCGCGGCTACCAGCCCGAGTTCGGCGCCCGCCCGCTGCGCCGGACCGTGCAGCGGGAACTGGACAACCGCCTGTCCACGATGCTGCTGACCGGCGAGGTGGGCGAGGGCGGCAAGGTCACCGTGGACGTCGAGGACGACCGGCTCCGGCTCAGGGCCCACAACCCCGAGCCGGTCGGCTGACCGGTCAGCGCCACGGCAGGCGGGCGCGCTCCCGGCACTCCTCCAGGGTGAGGGCCGCCAGCGCCTCGCGGACGACGGGCACGCACACCGGGGCCATCGACAGGCTGGACACCCCGAGCCCCACCAGCAGCGGCGCGACCGCCGGGTCGCCGGCGGCCTCGCCGCACACCCCGACCGGCTTGCCCGCCCGCAGCCCGGCCTCGGCGCACATGCCGACCAGCCGCAGCAGGGCGGGCTGGGCCGGGTCGAGCAGGTCGGACAGGCCGGGATGCTGCCGGTCGGCGGCGAAGGTGTACTGGGCCAGGTCGTTGGTGCCGACGCTGAGGAAGTCCACCTCGGCCAGCAGCTCGTCGGCCTGGAGGGCGGCGGCGGGCACCTCGACCATCACGCCCGCGCGGGCCAGGCCGTGGGCGCGGACGCGGCGGGCGAAGTCGGCGGCCTCGCGCGCGGTGGTCACCATCGGGGCCATCACCCGCACGTCGGCGCCCGTGGCGCGGGCGGCCTCGGCGATGGCGTCGAGCTGGGCGTCCAGGACGCCGGGCAGCACCCGGTCGACGCGCAGGCCGCGCACGCCCAGCGCCGGGTTGGGCTCGGCCGGCAGGCCGAGGAAGGGCAGCGGCTTGTCGGTGCCGGCGTCGAGCGTGCGCACGGTCACCGGCCCGCCCGTGGCGAACACCTCCGCGAACACCTCCGCGTACGCGGCGACCTGCTCCTGGTGGGACGGCGGCCGCCTGCGGTCGAGGAACAGGAACTCGGTGCGGAACAGGCCCACGCCCTCCGCCCCCGGCCGCAGGTCCGCGGCCGAGCCGATGTTGTGCAGCAGCCTCACCGGGTGGCCGTCGGCCGTCCTGCCGGGCCCGGTGCTGGCCGCCAGCCGCTCGCGGTCGCGCCGGTCGGACTCCCGTACGCGGTCGGCCTCCTCGCCGGTGAGGCCGACCGTGACCTCGCCGGTGACGCCGTCCACGCCGACCACCGTCCCGTCGGGGACGTCCGTGACGCCCGCGCAGGCCACCACGGCGGGCAGGCCGCGGCCGCGGGCCAGGATCGCGGTGTGGCTGGTGGGCCCGCCGCGCTCGGTGACCAGCGCCAGCACCCGCGGGCCCAGGCCGACGGTGTCGGCGGGCGACAGGTCCGCGGCCACCAGCACGAACGGATGGCCGGGGTCGGGCACGCCCGGCATGGGCAGGCCCAGGGCGGCGGCCACCGCGCGGGACCTGAGGTCGTCGAGGTCGGCGGCCCGTTCGGCGAGGTAGCCGCCGAGTGCGGCCAGGGCCTTCTGGTGCGCGGAGAAGGCGGCGTCCAGGGCGTGGGGGGCGTCCAGGCCGTCGTCGCGCACGTGGGCCTCGGCCTGCTCGCGCAGCTCCGGGTCGGCGGCCATCATGGCCAGCGCCTCCAGGATCTCGGCCCCTTCGGCGCCGGCGTGGGCGGCGCGGCGTTCGAGGTCGGCGGCGAGGGCGTCGAGGGCCTTCGCGGCGGCGGCCGTCTCGGCGCCGGGGTCGGTGACCCGGCGGGGGGCGGGCAGCACGGGCGGGGCCGCCATCCGCACCACGGGCCCGGCGGTGCGGCCCTGGCTGACCCCCACCCCCTTCAGCGTCGCCTCAGCCATCGAGCGCCTCACCGGCCCCGGTCGCCGCCCCGGTCGCAGCTTCAGCCGCCGCTACAGCGGCGCCGGGCGCGGGGACGGCGTCGAGGTCGCGGGACAGCAGGGCGGCCAGCGCGTCGAGCGCCTCCTCGGCCCCCGTGCCCTCGGCCTCCAGCGTCACCACCGTGCCCTGCACCGCGCCCAGCGACAACACCCCCAGCATGCTGCCGGCCGGCACCGACTTCTCGCCGAGCCGCACCCGCACCGGCACCCCGAGCCGGGCCGCCTCCCGCACGAACACCTTCGCCGGACGCGCGTGCAGGCCGCCGGCGCAGGCCACGGCCACCGTTCGACTCGCCATCGCCAACCTCCTTCAGGGTTCTATCGTCACCTTGATCGCCTTGCCCGTGCTGACGAGGTCGATCCCGTCGAGCACCCGGGGCAGCGGCAGCCGGTGGGTGATCAGGTCGGACACCACGACGGCGCCCTCGGCCACCAGGCGCAGGGCCTCGGCGTTGTGCGCGGGGCTGGAGCCGTTCGCGCCCACGATGGTCAGCTCCCGGTAGTGGACCAGGTTGGCGTCGAGCGCGATGACCGGGTCGTCCTTCGGCAGCCCGCCGAAGAAGCTCACGCGCCCCTGCCGGGCGGCCATCCGGACCGCCTGCTCCTGGGCCGCGCCGGAGGCCGCCGCGGTGATCACGACGTCGGCGCCGCGGCCGCCGGTCAGCTTGAGCACCTGCCCGACGGCGTCGGAGTCGATCACCGCGTCGGGACGCACCAGCTCGGCCGCCATCGCCAGCCGGTCGGCGTTGACGTCCACCAGGAAGACCCGGGACGCGCCGCGCGCCCGCGCCAGCCGTACGTGCAGGCAGCCGATCGGGCCCGCGCCCATCACCACGACGTCGTCGCCCGGGCCCACCCCGGCCAGTGACTGGCCGTTGAGCACGCAGGCCAGCGGCTCGGCCACCGACGCCTCGGCGAACCCGACGCCGTCCGGAACCTGGTTGACGCCGTTCACCGCCAGCACCTTGGCCGGGACGACCACGTACTCGGCGAAGCCGCCGTCGTAGTGGTAGCCCATCGACTCCTGGCGCGGGCAGACGGTCACGCGGCCCCGGCGGCACTCCGCGCACGTCCCGCACGGGATGGCGGCGATCACCTGCACCCGCGCCCCGGTGCCCACGACCTCGCCGGCGATCTCGTGGCCCATCACGCGCGGCGGCCTGATGTGGTGGTGGCCGTACCGGAAGATCTTGGCGTCGGTGCCGCAGGTCGAGCAGTTGCGCACCCGGATCTTCAGCTCGCCCGGCCCGGCCTGCGGCTCCGGTGCGTCCTCGATCCTGATGTCGCCCGGGGCGTGGAACCTGGCTACCTTCACGTCAGCTCCTTCAGCACCTGGCCCGGCTCCGTCGCCTCGCGCAACGCCCTGGCCCGGTCGGGGTCGAGCAGGATCTCGGCCAGCGCCGCCAGCAGCGGCACGTGCCCGTCGCCGGCGGCGGCGATGCCCACGCACAACGTGACGCGCTCGCCGTCCCAGTCGATCCCGCCGGGGAAGCGCACGACGCAGATCGCGTCGCGCGTGACGTCCCGCTTGGAGGCGGCCGTGCCGTGCGGGACGGCCACCCCCTCGCCGACGTAGGTGGAGATCGTGCGCTCGCGTTCCAGCATCGCCTCGACGTACGGCTCCGCGACCGCCCCCACCTCCACCAGGACCCGCCCGCACCGGCGGACGGCCTCCTCCCGCGAGGCCGCGCTCTCGTGCAGCAGGATCGCCCGCGCGTCGAGCAGGTCCTCACGCATCGACGGCGCCGCCGTTCCTGATGGTGTTCACCAGCGCGGTCACCGCCGGGTCGCCGAGGAAGACCTGGAAGGACACCAGAGCCTTGCCCGGGGCGGCGGCCCTGGCCCGGGCGGCCAGCCCGGAGTGGCACACGACGACGTCGGCGTCGGCGGGGATGGAGTTGACCGGGGTGTGCTCGACGGTGACGCCGCTCTCCTTGAGCTGCTTGCGGAGCTGGGAGGCGAGCATGACGCTGCTGCCCATGCCCGCGTCGCAGGCCACGACGATCTTGTGGATGTCCTTGCTGTCGATGCCGGCCACGGCTCACGCCTCCTTGCTGACGGGTTCGGTCCTGACGGGTCGGGTGCTCGCGGGCTCGGTGCTCATGGGTTCGGTGCTCATGGGTTCGGGGCTCGTGGGCTCGGTGCCGGCGGGGTCGGGCGCCGGCGGGTCCGCTACGGCGTCCTGCGGGCCGGGGACGTCCGGCGCCGGGTCCTTCTCGCCCCGGCCGAAGCCCAGCAGCACGGCGGCGACGGCGAACGACACGGCCGTGGCCACCGCGATCCCGGCGATCGAGCCGAGCCAGCCGCCGCGCGGCGTCACCGCGAGGTAGGCGAAGATGCTGCCGGGGGAGGGCGTGGCGACCAGCCCCGCGCCGGTGATCATGAAGGTGAACACGCCGGCCGCGCCGCCCGCGATGACGGCCAGGATGAGCCGCGGCTTCATCAGCACGTACGGGAAGTAGATCTCGTGGATGCCGCCGAAGAAGTGGATGATCATCGCGGCGGGCGTGCTCGGCCGCAGCGGACGCGGCCCGAACAGCAGGTACGCCACCAGCAGCCCGAGCCCAGGGCCGGGGTTCGACTCCAGCATGAACAGGATCGACTTGCCCTGCCGCACCGCCTCGGCCACCCCCAGTGGCCCCAGCACGCCGTGGTTGACCGCGTTGTTCAGGAACAGCACCTTGGCCGGCTCGATCAGCACCGAGGCCACCGGCAGCAGGTTGTTGGTGATCAGCCACTCGACCGCCTGGCCCGCCGCGTCGGTGACCACCCGGACGACCGGCCCGATGCCCAGCACCCCGGCCACGGCCATCGCGGCGCCCACGATGCCGGCGGTGAAGTTGTCCACCAGCATCTCGAACCCGGCCCGGGTCCGCTGCTCAGTGAACTTGTCAACATATTTCAGGATCACGGCGGCGAGCGGGCCGACGATCATCGCGCCCAGGAACATCGGGATGTCCGAGCCCACGACCACGCCCATCGCCGCCACCGCGCCGACGACCGCGCCGCGCTGCCCGTGGACCATGCGGCCGCCGGTGTAGGCGATGAGGATCGGCAGCAGGGCCTTGATGACCGGGTCGACCAGCGCGGCGAGCTCCTTGTCCGGCAGCCAGCCGGTGGGGATGAACAGCGCGGTGATCAGGCCCCAGGCGATGAACGCGCCGATGTTCGGCATGATCATTCCGGCCAGATGGCCGCCTAGACGCTGGATGGTGGCCTTGACTCCGGTGCCGTAGACCAGAGGGGTGTAACTGTCGGCCATGGACGTGCTCCTTCGGGGGGATGAGCAGTGGATCAGCCGTGCGGTGAGGGGGCGACCGGCTCCGGGACGGGCGGCGCGTGCGGGACGGTGAGCGGGCGGGCCGGGTCGGGGGCTCCCGTGCGCACCCCTGCGCGGTCGATGTCGGCGGGGCCGGGCATCCTGCTGCCGGGCAGCCGGACCGCCGCCGCGCCCCAGGCCAGCGCCTCGGCCAGGGCGGGGACACCATGCCCGCCCGCGGCCAGGAACCCGGCCAGCATGGCGTCGCCGGCGCCGACGGAGCTGCGCGGCCCGGTGACCGCGGCCTCGCCGTACCAGACGCCGTCGTCCTGCACGAGGACGGCGCCGTCGGCCCCGAGGCTGGCCAGCACCGTGCGGGCGCCCGCGGCGCGCAGCCCGGCCGCCGCCTCGACGACGTCGCCGACCCGGCACAACGGCCGGCCGGTCACCGCGGCCAGCTCGTCGAGGTTGGGCTTGACCAGCGCCGGACCGGCCTCCAGCGCACGGGCGAGAGCCGGGCCGCTGGTGTCCACGGCGACGCGCAGGCCCGCGGCGGCGAAGCGGCGGCACAGCCGGGCGTAGACGTCGGCGGGCACCCCGGGCGGCAGGCTGCCCGAGGCCACCACCCAGTCCGCCTCCCGCGCCGCGGCCAGCACGGTCTCGGCGATCGTGTCCAGCTCGGCCGCCGACAACGCGGGCCCCGGCTCGTTGATCTTGGTCACGGTGCCGTCGGGCTCGGCGAGCGTGACGTTGGACCGGGTCGTGCCCGCCACGGGGACGGTGACCATGTCCAGGCCCTCGGCGGCCAGCAGGCGGACGAGCTGCGCGCCCTCGTCCCCGGCGAAGGGCAGCACGGCGCGGGCGGCGACGCCGTTGGCCAGCAGCGCCCGCGAGACGTTGACGCCCTTGCCGCCCGGGTCGAGCCGGGCCCGCGCGGCCCGGATCACCGCGCCCCTGGCCAGGGCGGCGATCTCGATCGTGCGGTCGAGGCTCGGGTTGAGCGTCAACGTGAGGATCACGCGCGGATCACCTCCGGCCCGGCCGCGGCGACGTCGGCGGCCAGCGCCGGGTCGATCCCGGCGTCGGTGATCACCACGTCGATCTCGCCCAGCTCGGCGAACGTGGCCAGGTAGGTGTTGCCGAACTTGGTGTGGTCGGCCAGCAGCACGCTGCGCTGCGCGGCCCGGACCATGGCCCGCTTGATCGCCGCCTCGGCCGGGTCGGGCGTGGTCAGGCCCCGGGCGGGCGAGCAGCCGTTGGCGCCCATGAACGCGACGTCGACGTTGAGGTGGGCCAGCGGGCGCAGGGCCCAGTCGTCGACCGTGGCCAGCGTCTTGCCGCGCAGCCGCCCGCCCAGCACGATCACCTGGAGGTTGGCCCGCGAGGCCAGGACGGTGGCCAGCGGCGGCGAGTTGACGATCACGGTGAGCTCGCGGTCGGCGGGCAGCGCCTGGACCAGGCGGCCGGTGGTGGTGCCGGCGTCGATGATGACCGAGCCGTCCTCGGGCAGCTCGGCCAGGGCCGCCTTGGCGATGCGCTCCTTCTCCGCGGTCATCACCTCGTCGCGGGCGGCCAGCGCGGGCTCGAACCCCAGGCGTTCCACGGGGATCGCGCCGCCGTGCACCCGGCGCAGCACGCCCGCCCGCTCCAGCGCGGTCAGGTCGCGGCGGATCGTCTCGGTGGTCACGTCGAGCTCGGCGGCCAGCCGCACCACGTCGACGCGGCCCGCGTCCCGCGCTCTGCGGAGGATCTCCTGCTGCCGCTCCTCGGCGTACATGATGTTGGTTCACCGCCGTTTCTGGTTGGTTTCTCCTGTGTTTATACCCGCTTTCGTTGGACGGTCAAGGGCTGGACGACACAATCTGGTAGTTATAGGCGGGTGCGAATGAAGCCCCTGGCCGCCGCGGCGGCGGTCGTCCCCGTCGTCGCCCTGGCCACGCCCGCCCACGCCGCCGTCGCCCGCCCGATCCAGGTGCCCCCGGGCACCACGGCGGCCTGGGTGGTGTTCGACAGGAAGGCGGGCAAGATCGTCGCCGTCCGGAACGCCCACCGCAAGTTCCGCTCGGCCTCGGTCGTCAAGATCCTCATCGCGATCGACTACCTGGAGCGGCGCAAGAGCGTGCCCCCGGCCGACGCCCGGCTGCTGAAGATCATGCTGCGCTCCAGCGACGACGACGCCGCCTCGGCGTTCTGGGACCGCGACGGCAAGGGGCAGATCATCGTCCGGACCGCCCGCCGGCTCGGCCTGTCCGACACCACCCCGCCGCCCGCGTCCAAGCCCGGCTTCTGGGGCTACACCTCGCTCAGCGCGTACGACGTCGTCCGCACCTACCGCTACCTGCTCGACACCGCCGACGCCCGGGTGCGCGACCTCATCCTCGGCCACCTGCGCGCCTCCACGCCGTGCGGCACCGACGGCTTCGACCAGACCTTCGGCATCCCGCGCGCGGTGCCGAGGCCGTGGGCGGTCAAGCAGGGCTGGTCGGGGTTCGGCGCGACGCCGCCCGGCAAGTGCGACCCCAAGGCCCTGGCCGCGCCCGTCTCGTGGATCGCGCAGCGCGCGACCGGCTCGGGCGTGCCCGACTACGGCCGGCCCGTGCTGCACACGACGGGCCTGGCCGGCGTCGGCGACCGCCTGGTCATGGCGGTGCTCACCGCCCACCCGGCGGGCAGCGCGTGGAGCGGCTCGGTCAAACGCGTCACCGACCTGACCGCGGCCCTCTATCGCTCGGTGTCGTAGCCGCGGCGGAACGGGTCAGGGGCCGGTCTGGAGTTGCTGTTCCAGGCGGACCTTCTTGGGGACGCACATGCGCCACGCCTCCAGCACCAGCTCCCGCATCTCCGCCGCGTCGAGGGCGTCCATGCGGGCGACCACCCAGTTGAAGCGCAGATCGGACTCGCCGGGCATGAGGAACTTGTCCGGCTCGGCCGCCACCAGGGCCTCGCGTTCCTCCTTCGGGAACCCGAAGCCCATCAGCGTCTCGTCCCGCGAGAACGCCACGTAGACGATCTTTCCGACGCGGAACTTGACGCGGTCCCGGATCAGGTGCTCGGACGAGCGCGGAAGGGTGCGCGCGAAGCGCCGGACGTCCTCGACGGTGATCACACGGCCACGTTAGCGGTTGCTCTCCGCGGACGAGATGTCGGCGAGCGCGGAGTCGGGGTCGCGCTCCACCGCCAGGTCGCCCAGGCTCACGATGCCGACGGGACGGCCGTCCTCGACGACCGGAAGGCGGCGGACGGCGTGCGAGCGCATGATCTGCACGGCCTGGTCGATGCTCGTGTCGGGCCCGACCGCCTCGACCGACGGGCTGCACGCCTCCCTGACCGGCGTCTCAGGCCCCCGCTCGGCGGCCACCACCCGGATCGTGATGTCCCGGTCGGTGACGATGCCCTTCATCCGCCCGTTCTCGTTGACGATCACCGCGCCCGCGTCGTTGTCGCGCATGAGCGCCGCGGCGGCCGACACCGGCTGGTCGCACTCGACCGTCGCCGGGTGGGAAGTCATCACGTCTGCCACGGTCTCTGCCATGGGATCCTCCTGATTGCTCACGTCCCGGCCGCTTACTACCCGGGCCGGGGGAGAGCTCACAGGGCTTTGTCGGATCCCGGCGTCCGGCCATGCGTGTCCGGTACGTCCGTGGAGAAGCCCTTTACCGGGCCTCAGAGCGTCTTCGCCGCCAGGCGGATCTCCTCCAGCAGGATCGCCAGGTCGTCCTCGGTGGTGCCGGGATGCAGGAAGCAGGCCCGCAGCGCGTCCCGGCCGCCCAGGCGGGTGCCGGTGAGGAAGGCGTTGCCGCGCGCCTGGACCGCGCCCGGCAGGGCCCGGTTGAGCGCGTCGAGCCCGCCTGGCCCGGCCGTGGCGGGCGTGTGGCGGAAGGCCGTGATGGAGGTGGCGACCGGCGCGAGCAGCTCGAAGTCCGGGGCCTGCTCGACCATGGCGGCCAGCGTGCGCGCCAGGCCGCCGGTGTGCTCGACCAGGCGCGTGACGCCCTCCCTGCCCAGGTACGACAGCGTCGCCCAGGTCTTCAGCGCCCGGAACGGACGGGTCTGCTCGGGCCCGTACTCGGCGAACCAGCCCAGGTCGTCGGCGTTGTCGTCGATCAGGTACGACGGCACCAGGCTGAAGGCGGCCCGCGCGGCGGCCGGGTCGCGCAGCAGTGCGCAGCCGCAGCCGACCGGGACGCCGAGCCACTTGTGCGGGTCGAGGGCCAGCGAGTCGGCCCGGTCCAGCCCCGCGTAGGCGGGCGCCGAGCGCGCGTCGAGCACGCCGAGCGCGCCGTAGGCGCCGTCCACGTGGAACCAGAGCCCGTGCTCGGCGGCCACGTCGGCGATGGCGTCGAGCGGATCGACCGCGCCGGAGTTGACAGTGCCCGCGCTGCCCGCCACGCAGAACGGCCGCAGGCCTGCCGCCAGGTCGTCGGCGATCATCGTGCGCAGCGCGCCGACGTCCATGCGGAAGGAGGCGTCCACCGGCACCTTGCGGACGTTCCGGGCGCCGAGGCCGAGCAGCTGGGCCGCCTTGTGCAGGCAGCTGTGGCCCTCCTCGGTGACGTACATGATCATGGGCGGGCGGCCGTGCAGGCCCTCCTCGCGGGCGTCCCAGCCGTCGGCGAGCGCGGCGTGCTGCCGGGCCGTGGCCAGGCAGACGATCGTGGCCATCGACGCGCCGCTGGTCAGCAGGCCGCCGCCGGGCGGGTGCGGGAAGCCGACCAGCTCGGCCAGCCAGCGCACCGCCGTACGCTCCAGCAGCGGGCCCGCGTGGTCGCCGCCCGCGCAGCTCGGGTTGAGCGCGGCGGCCAGCGGCTCGACGAGCACGCCGGCGGGGGAGGGCGGCGAGTTCACCCAGCCGAAGAAGCGCGGGTGCCCGTTGCCCATCGGGTACGGCAGCACATGGGCGCTCACGTCGTCGAGCAGCGCGTCGAGCGGACGCCCGGCGTCGGGCAGCGGCAGCTCGCCCAGCCAGGCGCGCTCGGCGGCGGGCACCGGCCGCCACACCGGCCCGGCCGGGACGCCCTCCAGATGGGCGGCCGCGATCTCGGCCGCCCTGACGCCGGCGCGGCGCAGCTCATCCATGCGGGGATTCCCTCCAGGTCTCGTGGTGGCCGCCGCCACTCAGCTCCATGGCCAGGTAGAAGACGCAGTCGGCGGTCCCGTCGTTGGCGAAGGCGTGGCGGTGGTCGCCGGGGTAGGCGGCCGAGTCGCCGGCCGCCAGCTCGTACGGCCGGTCGTCGATCGTCAGGCGCAGCGTGCCGCGTTCGACGGCCAGGTACTCGCGCGAGCCCCGGGCGTGCGGGGCGAACTCGCCCGCGTCCACGCCGGGGCCGATCGTGGTCCGCATGAACTCGAACTCCACGTCGGCCAGCACCGGCGACAACACCCGCCGTTCCCAGCCCGACGGGTCGCGCAGCACCCGCTGCCGGTCGTGCCGCAGCACCCGCACGTCCTCGCGCGCCGGTTCGTCGAGCAGCCGGGAGATCGACGTGCCGAGGGCCGTGGCCAGCCGGTCGAGCACCAGCACGGTCGGCGACTTCGCGCCGCGCTCGACGTCGGAGACCATGCTCCGGCTGATGCCGCTCAGCTCGGCCAGACGCTCGACGGACAACCCGCGCCCGCGCCGCTCGGCGCGGATGCGCCCGCCCAGCTCGGCCAGGGACAGCCCACTGGACAGGACGCCTTCACCTTGCATTCCTCCACTATAGCGGAGAAATATCCTCTTTAGCGTCCTTGGTCTGCTCGTAGGCTGCCAACACCTGCTTGCGGCGTTTGGCCGGCAGGCGGTCGATGTACAGGTAGCCGTCGAGGTGGTCGGTCTCGTGCTGGAGGCAGCGGGCCAGCAGGCCGGTGCCCTCGACCGTGACCGGCCGCCCCTCGGCGTCGAAGCCGTGGACGGTGGCGTGGTCGGGCCGGGGGAGCGGGGCGAACTGGCCGGGCACCGACAGACAGCCCTCGTCGTCGGGGTCGAGGCGGCGCTCGCCGAGGCCGGGCAGCTCCAGGGCCGGGTTGACCACGACGCCCTTGTGGCCGACGCCCTCGGCGTCGGGGCAGTCGTAGACGAACACGCGCAGCGGCACGCCGATCTGGTTGGCGGCCAGGCCCACGCCCTCGGCCGCGTACATGCTCGCGAACATGTCGTCGACCAGTGCGGCCAGCTCGCCGTCGAACCGGGTGACCGGCTCGCACGGATTGTGCAGCACCGGATCGCCCACGTGCACGATCGGCCGGACCTCTCCCACGACCACGCCTTCCTTTTGCCAGGACATTGCCGCGACCAGTCTATGAGCGACGCCGGACGCCCGACGCCGTCTCACATAGAAAGACGCGTTCTCTCGATAGATGAGACTCGCGCTAGGGTCGGAGCACACATCGTCGTGAAGGAGTCTTTCGATGGACGCCGTCTACACCCACGGGCACCACGAGTCCGTCCTGCGCTCGCACCGGTGGCGCACGGCGGAGAACTCGGCCGCGTACCTGCTGCCGCACCTGCGGCCCGCGATGAAGGTCCTCGACGTGGGCAGCGGGCCCGGCACGATCACCGCGGACCTGGCCGCGCGGGTGGCCCACGTGACGGCGTCGGAGGTGACCGAGGACGCGCTGGCGCTGGCCAGGGCCGAGATCGGCGCGCGCGGGCTGGGCAACGTGGACTTCGCCGTCGCCGACGCGCACGCGCTCGACTTCCCCGACGACAGCTTCTGCCTGGTCCACGCCCACCAGGTGCTCCAGCACGTGGGCGACCCGGTGCGGGCGCTGCGCGAGATGCGCCGGGTGACCAAGCCCGGCGGGTACGTCGCGGCCAGGGACAGCGACTACTCGGCCTTCGCCTGGTACCCGCGCCTGCCCGCGCTGGACGACTGGATGGCCCTCTACCAGCGCCTCGCCCGCGCGAACGGCGGCGAGCCGGACGCCGGGCGGCGCCTGCTGTCCTGGGCCCGCGCCGCCGGCTTCCAGGAGGTCACCGCCACCTCCTCCACCTGGTGCTTCGCCACCCCCGAGGACCGCGCGTGGTGGGGCGGCATGTGGGCCGACCGCGTCCGGCGGTCGGCGCTGGCCGAGCAGGCGCTCGCCACGGGTGCGGCCACCGCGTCCGACCTGGAGCGCATGGCCGCCGGCTGGCTGGAGTGGGCCGCCGCCGACGACGCCTGGCTCTCCGTCCTGCACGGCGAGATCCTCTGCCGCCCCTGACCCGCCGGGCGGGTGACGGGCTGCTCCTGATCTGCCGGGCGGGGGGTGCGCCTCAGAGGCCGAGGGTGCGGGTGCGCTGCCACTGGGGGTCGCGGTAGAGCACCTGGTCGGTGCCCAGCAGCTCGTCGGGAGCCGACAGCATGGCGATCTCGCCCGCCGCCTGGAGCTGGAGCAGCAGGTCGCGCACCCGCGGTCCCACCGGCAGCCGCCCGGCGGGCAGCCCGAACCCGGCCCGCACCGTGTCGGCGATCTCCGACAGGTGGAACGGCCCGTCGAGCCCCGCCACGATGCCGCGCACGACGGTCATCGTGATCAGCTCCTCGGCCTCGGTGTGGGCGAGCTGCCAGGTGATCTGCTCCTTGCGGCCCCCGGTCGCCGCGCAGACCGTGCACCCGCGCGTCAGGTCGGGGGCCAGCTGCTCCACCGCCGAGCCGAGACAGGCCGAGCACCGGCCGTTCTCGGCGGCGTGCAGCTCGGCCGCCATCCGCCCGGCCAGCACCGCGCCGCAGTCGCAGCCGAAGCCGTCGCCCAGGATGCCGCTCTGCGGGGAGATCGTATGCTTCGTCATCAAGCCGACTTTACCGGCCCCGCCCGCCGCGCCCGCGTCCCCGCAGCCGCGCCCCGCAGTCCCGTGCCTCCCGCGGCCGTGTCCCGTCAGGTGCGGATGTCGGCGAGGCCGCGCAGGCGGCGCAGGGCCTTGCGGGCCGCGGCCGTGACGCGCTCGTCCGGGTGGTGGTCGATGACGACCCGCAGCACCCGTCCCGTCCACGGGTGGTCGCCGAAGGCGAGGATCGCGATCGTGCCCGCCTGCTCCTCCGCGTCCATCCCCATGGCGATCGAGTCGATCACCTCGCCCGCCTCTCCGCCGCCGAACTCCAGCAGCGCCGCCGCCATGTCCACCAGCACCCAGGCGATCTCGTCGGGGGTGGGCCGCCGTTCCTCGCGGCCCGTCCTGGCCGCGACCACCGCGCCCAGCCGGGGCTCCTCCAGCAGCCCGCGCAGCGCCCGGCGGCCCTCCTCGCCGAGGCTCGACTCCAGCAGCTCCACGCCGACCGCCCGGCTCAGCGGGCTCACCCCGGCCAGCGCCCCGGCGATCTCGGCGGCGGCCCGCTCGCGGTCGCGGCCGGCCAGCCAGCCCGCCAGCTCCTCGCTCCGCTCGGCCTCGGGGTAGGAGCGCAGGCCGTGCAGCAGCGTGGCGGCGTCGGCGCCGGCCAGCGTCCCCATGACGGGGATCTCCTGCCCGGCGGTCTCGGCGATGATCAGCCGCGCCACCCACAGCCCGAGCCAGCTCAGCGTGTACGGCTCCGCCTGCCGCACCAGCCCCAGGTCGGTCAGCGCCTGGGGCACCCGCCCGGCGACCGGCTCCCTGGACAGGAACATGCGGATGAGCTCCAGCAGCAGCCGCTCGTCGGCGGCCAGCCGCGCCCGGCACACCCGCGCCCACGCCTCCAGCACCCGCGCGTCGCCGGCACGCTCGTCACCCTGGTCGTCCCCCTGCTTTTCTCCTCGCTCGGTCTGCGGGGCGTCGGGCAGGGCGGTCTGCGGGGCGTCGGGCAGGGCGAGCAGGGCCTTCAGCTCGCCCGCGAGCGGCGCGGCGCGGACCGCGGAGGCCAGGGTGGCGGCGTCGGGGAGCCGGATCGGCGGTTGCAGCGGCAGCGTGTCGTCGTCGTAGGACCTCACGGAGCCCATCCTGTCCTCATCCCTGTCCTCATCGTCGGCCGGATCGGAATCGTCCCGCCGGATCGCGAAACGCCGGAAACTGGACGCGGTCCAGCGTACTCACGTCGTCCTCCGGCCACGAGGGGAAGATCACGTCCGGGAAAACGGCGAGCGGGCCACGGCAAGCTGGACTAGAGTGCTGCGAAATGTCGGGAGAAGGGAGGCACTGAGATGTTTGGCAGTGTAAGTGTGATTTTCATTTCTCGGAGGAACTGTGCTTTTCCGTCCCGCGGCCGAGGCTGACCTCGACCGCCTGCTCGGCTGTGTCGTCGACGAATCCATCAGCTGGGCCCATCCCGACCGGCTGCTCTCCTTCCTGGAGAGCCGCAACTACCGCTACGACCGCATCTGGCTCGCCGAGGAGAACGGCGAGATCCTGGCCCGCGCCGTCTGGTGGGGCTTCGCCGGCGAGGAGCGACCGCTCGCCCTCGACTGCGTCTACGTCCACCCCTCGGTCGAGGACCGTGTGGAGCTGGCCGCCGAGCTGCTGAGCCACGCGCACGCCGCGTTCGGCCGGACGCCGGAGTACCACGTCTTCGTCTCCAACGGCTGGCGCGAGGACCCGAAGGCGTCGGCGGCCATCGCCTGGCGCTGGGAGGCCGCCGGCCGCGCCGGGCTGACCGAGGAGCTGGAACGCCTGCGCTACGCCTGGACGCCCGGCTCACCCGTGCCCGAGCCGTCCGACCGGCTGGTCTTCCGCGGCGATGACGACGACGAGATGTTCGTGGACGCCTTCCGCCAGGTCGCCGAGGGCACCCTCGACTTCCACACCCGCCAGGCCCTGATGACCACGGACCCCGTGGAGCAGGCCCGCGAGGACGTCCGCGACAACCGCTCGATGCGGGGCGAGCGGTCCTGGTGGCGGCTGGCCTACGACAAGAGCGGCGACCTGGTCGGCGTCGCGCTGCCCTCCGCCAACGACGCCGGGCCCGTGGTCGGCTACCTCGGCGTGGTGCCCGCGCACCGCGGCCGCGGCTACGTCGACGAGCTGCTCGGCGAGATCACCCGCTTCCACGCCGAGCGCGGCGTGCCGGGCATCATGGCCGACACCGACGCGGGCAACGTCCCGATGGCGCGGGCGTTCGAACGCGCCGGGTACGAGAACGTCTCGGTCCGGCTCGTCCTGTCGGCCGACCCCGGCGCCGCCTGAACCCCTGTCCCGCCCCTGACCGGCCGCACCCCGTCAGGGGCGGGACGCCAGGCGCGCCCGCACGGCCAGGTCGTGCAGGGCGTCGTCCGAGGTGGCCCGCTCGGGCAGCGCCGAGCCCTCGCGCGCCGCCTCCAGCGCGGCCGTCATCCGCGCCACGTCCTCGGCCACGCCCGCCACCTGCGGCGCCGCGCCGTGCTCGGCCTCCCGCTTGGCCGCCACCAGCTCCGGCAGGTACGGCGGCCCGTACGGCAGCAGCCGCGTCAGATCGGCCTCCAGCTCCCCGGTGCGCATGAGGTGGATGCCCGTCGCCAGCACGCGGAAGGTGTACAGCAGCGGCTTCAGCTCGCCCGTACGCCCGAACAACCGCCACTGCGTACGCGCGAACCCCAGGTAGTGGTGGGCGTGGTGCCGCGTCACGCACCCGGCCGCCAGCGCCACCAGCTCCTCGTGCACCGGCGAGGACGTCACCACCAGCGGCGACAGGAGCTGTTCGAGCACGTAACCGTTGCGGCCGAGCAGCAGGCGGCAGAACTTGACCAGGTCGTGCGTGACCAGGTCCACCTCGACGCCCTCGCGCGTCCACGTCCGGTCCAGCGTCTGCGGCCCGGTGCGCAGCCCGGCCACCTCCTCGACCGGCAGCACGTGCACGCCACGCAGGTCCACGTCGGAGTCCACGGACGGGAACCCGTACAGATGGGCGCCGCTCACCGTGGCGAACGCCACCGGGTACGGCTGCTCGCCGGGGATCTCAGGCAGCCACGACGGCAGCCCGGACGGCAGCCCGGACGGCAGCCCGGACGGCAGCGTGTTCACAGGTGCTCCTTCCGCACGCCCACCAGGAAGTCCTCCACACGTTCGCGGCCCGGCCGCTCCGGCAGGACGCAGGGCGCGGCGGCCAGCTCCGCCGCCAGCGCGGCCCGCCAGGCGTCCACCTCGGCCCACGGGACCTCGCCGCGCCGGACCGCCAGCAGCCGTTCGCGGTGCGCCCCGACATCCACCAGCGGCTCGCCGTGCCGCATCAGGTGCAGGCCGCTGAGCAGCAGCCGCAGCATGTGCATGGCCTGCTTCCACTTGGGCGCCGCCGGGTCGAGCCGCCGGAACTGGTCGACGGCGTACCCGGCGAACGTCTGCCGCGCCCGCCGCGACACGAACGCCCCGCGCAGCTCGCGCAGCCGCCGCCCGGCCGGGGTCTCCACCTCCACGATCGGCGACCACAGGCACTCCAGCACCGTCGGGTTGGCCTCCAGCGCCAGCAGGCAGAAGCGCTCCACCTCCCACGAGAACTGCTCGGGCAGCGGCCCGTCGCGGTGCGTGGGCGGCTTGGACAGCCGCCAGAAGTCCGCGGTGGGGGCCACGAACACGCCGCGCCGGTCGGTGTCGGACGCCGCGGTCTCCAGCCCGTACGCCCGCGAGCCCGTCACGACGGACAGGATGAGATCGTCATTCATCCGGACACCCTCCCACGGGGCTTGCGTTCGGGGGCCGGCGGCTGGTCTGATCGAAAAATGGGCGGCTATGACGAGGCTTACCGGCGGAGCATCCAGCGCCCGGCGGAGTTCTGGGCGCAGGCGGCGCGCGACATCGACTGGGACGTCGCGCCCGCCGTCGTCAGCGACGGGAACAGGTGGTTCCCCGACGGACGGCTCAACACCTGCCACAACGCGCTCGACCGGCACGTCGCGGCCGGCCGCGGCGAGCAGTCGGCGCTGATCTACGACAGCCCGGTCACCGGCTCCGTCCGCACGATCACCTACGCCGAGCTGCTCGACGAGGTGGCGCGGACGGCGGGCATGCTGAAGGCGCTCGGCGTGACGGCCGGCGACACCGTCGTGATCTACATGCCGATGGTGCCCGAGGCGGTCGTCGCGATGCTGGCCTGCGCGCGGCTCGGCGCGGTGCACTCGGTGGTGTTCGGCGGCTTCGCGGCCAGGGAGCTGGCCCTGCGCATCGAGCACGCCGAGCCCAAGGTGGTGCTCTCGGCCTCCTGCGGCATCGAGACGGCCCGGGTCGTGGCCTACAAGCCGCTGCTCGACGCCGCCCTCGACCAGGCCGCCCACCGGCCCGCCCACTGCGTGATCCTGCAGCGCCCGCAGGGTCCGGCCGAGCTGACGCCCGGCCGCGACCTCGACTGGCACGAGTCCGTGCGCGCCGCCGAGCCCGCCGGGTGCGTCAGCGTGGCCGCCACCGACCCGCTCTACGTGCTCTACACCTCCGGCACCACCGGCCTGCCCAAGGGTGTGGTGCGCGACAACGGCGGCCACGCGGTCGCCCTGCGCTGGAGCATGACCAACGTCTACGGCGCCGCCCCCGGCGAGGTCTTCTGGGCCGCCTCCGACGTCGGCTGGGTCGTCGGCCACTCCTACATCGTCTACGCGCCGCTGCTGACCGGCTGCACGACCGTGCTGTACGAGGGCAAGCCCGTCGGCACGCCCGACCCCGGCGCGTTCTGGCGGGTGACCGCCCAGCACGGCGTGCGCACGCTGTTCACCGCGCCCACCGCGATCAGGGCCATCAAGAAGGAAGATCCCACCGGCATTTTCGCGAAAAAATGGGACCTGTCCGGGCTGCGGCATCTCTTCCTCGCCGGTGAGCGCCTCGACCCCGACACCTACCACTGGGCGAGCGGCCTGCTCGGCGTCCCCGTCATCGACCACTGGTGGCAGACCGAGACCGGCTGGCCCGTCGCGGCCAACTGCGTCGGCATCGAGACCCTGCCGATCAAGCCGGGCTCGCCGACGAAACCCGTCCCCGGCTACGACGTCCGCGTCCTCGACGCCGACGGCCGCGAGTGCCCGCCCGGGGTGGAGGGCGCGGTCACCGTCCGGCTGCCGCTGCCGCCCGGCTGCCTGCCCACCCTCTACCGCGACGAAGAGCGCTTCCAGGCCTCCTACCTGTCCCGCTACCCCGGCCACTACCTGACCGGCGACGGCGGCCACATCGACGCCGACGGCTACCTCTACGTCATGGGCCGCATCGACGACGTGATCAACGTGGCCGGCCACCGCCTGTCCACGGGCGCGATGGAGGAGGTGATCGCCGCCCATCCCGACGTCGCCGAGTGCGCGGTGATCGGGGTCGCCGACGCGCTGAAGGGGCAGCTCCCGGTCGGGTTCGTGGTGCTCAAGTCCGGCTCCGACCGCGACCCGGCCGACGTCGAGCGCGAGCTGACCGCCCTGGTGCGCGAACGCGTCGGGCCGGTCGCCGCCTTCCGCCGGGCCGTGGTGGTCGCCCGGCTGCCCAAGACGCGCTCGGGCAAGATCCTGCGCGCCACGATGCGCGACATCGCCGACGGCCGGCCGTACGCCACGCCGTCCACCATCGAGGACCCCGGCGTGCTGCCGGAGATCGCCGACGCGGTGAAAGGCCCATAGCGGAGCGGGCGTCCGGGCAGCGCCGGGGGCGCCTCCCGGCGCATGATGGGACCTCCCGGTCCCGGAGAGAAGGCTGATGATCGAGACCCCGAGTTACGCCGACGCCCTGAGGGTGCTCGGCTGCAAGGAGGGCAGGCTCGTCAAGGTGGTCGGCTTCGCCGCGGCCGCCGCCCGCACGGGGTGGGCGCTGGCCGGGGGCGGGCTGCTCACCATGGGCCTGGCCGACCTGCGTTCCGACGTCGTGCGCTACGGCGAGGAGGTCATCCGCAGGATGCCCGAGCTGAAGGGCGGCGTGGACCGTTACACCCGCACCCAGCGCCTGGCCGCCGCGCACGCCGTGATCGTCGTCGCGTCCTGGTTCGAGGCGCTGGGGGAGGCCAAGCTGCCCTTCACCCTGGAGCAGCTCGACCGGGCCGACAAGATCTCGCACGGCGTGCCCACCCCCGAGCGCTTCGCCCGCCTGGTGGCCGGTCTGCTCATGGAACGCCTGCCCACCCCCGAGCCGCACGTGCCCTTCGCCGAGACCCGCCAGGCCGTCGAACGCGCCCACCTGCGCATGTCGGAGGCGATGGCCGGGTTCGTCGGCGGCCTCAGCGTGTGGGACGAGCTGCCCGTCGACGACCAGCTCCTGTTACCCCGGATGCTGGCCGAGGGCCCGCCCGCGCACGCCCTGCGCATCTACGACGAGGACTTCCGCTCGCTGTCCCTGGACAGCCACGAGTTCGGCGTGCGCAGCCTGGTCACCGACCGCCAGACGCCGGGCACCGGCCTGTCGCGGGTGGCCTGGCTGCTGGCCGAGCTGGCCCCGCCGCGGGTCGGCGACCGTCCCATGATCCACCGGGTCAGGATGGCGGCGAACGCGCTCGACCGTCCCCTGCTGGCCGCCGGCAGGCTTCCCGAGGACGTCTCGCTCCCGCTGCTCGGCGAGGGCTACCTCAGCCCGCGCTGCCGGGTCGCCGAGCTGACCCGCGAGTCCGACCCCTCCTCCGTCGGCTGGTGGCGGGACCAGCGCCTGCTGCCCGACGCCGAGGCGTTCCTCGTCGGCCACCTCACCTCGCTGCGCGCCACCCAGGCGCCCCTGCTGGTGCTCGGCGAGCCCGGCGCGGGCAAGTCCAAGCTGACCGAGGTGCTCGGCGCCCGCCTGGCCAGGTCGGAGTTCCTGCCCATCAGGGTGGAGCTGCCGCGCGTCTCGCCGCGCGCGCCGGTCGCCGAGCAGATCGAGCAGGCCGTCGCCGCCGTGCTGGAGGAGGAGGTCGCCTACGCCGACCTGGTCGCCGCGGGCGACGGCGCGCTGCCGGTGATCCTGCTCGACGGCTTCGACGAGCTGCTGCAGGGCGGCGTCAACCGCTACGACTACCTCGGGCACCTGCAGGAGTTCCAGCGCCGCGAGGCCGCGCTGGGACGGCCCGTCGTGGTGATCGTGACCAGCCGGACCGTGGTGGCCGACCGCATCAGGTTCCCCGACGGGCTGCTGGCGCTGCAGCTCCAGCCGTTCGAGGACGACCAGGTGCGCCAGTGGCTCGACATCTGGGACCAGGCCAACCGCGCCCTGCTGGCCCGGCGCGACCTGAAGCCCCTGCCCGCGGCGACCGCGCTGGCCCAGGGCGAGATGGCCCGGCAGCCGCTGCTCCTGCTGCTGCTCGCGCTCTACGACGCCGGCGGCAACGCCCTGCAGCGCGAGCACCGCCCGATCGGCCGCGCCCGCCTGTACGAGGTGCTGCTGCGCGACTTCACCGAGCGCGAGACCGCCACCCCGCAGCGGGTGGTGATCGACAGCGAGCTCGTCCTGCTCGGCACGGTCGCCCTGTCCATGCTCGCCCGCGGCCGGCAGGTCATCACCGAGGAGGACCTCGCCCGCGACCTGCCCGCGCTGTGCGAAGGCGGCGAGGACGAGCCCGACGAGCCGCGTCCGCCCGTCGACTGGGCCCGCCGGGCCACCGAGCGCTTCTTCTTCATCCGCCGCGACGGTCACTCCTTCCTCCACTCCACCTTCGGCGAGTTCCTGACGGCCTGGCTGACCGTGTACGCGCTGCGCGACCTCGACCGGCGCCGCCGCCTGGCCGGGGACGAGCCGCTGGCCCTGGTCCAGAGCGTGGACGACGACCTGCTGTACGCGGTCACGTCGTTCTCCTGCCTGGCCGAGCGCGGCCCGACGGTCGGGTTCATCCTGGAGCTGCTGGACGAGGTGCCGGCGGCCGTCCGTGCCCGGTGCGTGACCCACCTGGCCGGGCTGCTGCGCCGGTCCCTGTACGAGCGCCGCCGCCGCTGCTTCACCGGCTTCGAGCCGGTACGCCATCCCGTCACCCGCCGCCTGGCCGCCTACTCGGCCAATCTGGCCCTGCTCATCGTGGCCGCCTCGCCGGAGCCCGTGCCCGTCTCGCAGCTCCTGGGCGGGCCCGACCCGCTGGGCCGCTGGGCGTCCTTCAGCCACCTGTGGAAGGGCCAGCTCGGGCACGAGGGCTGGACGGGCCTGGTCAACGCGTTGTCGGCGCACCGCGTCGCCGGGCGGGGCCAGGAGGAGGTGATCCTCGGCGGCGCCGAGGGCACCGCCATGGGTGACGCGATCGTCGCCGCCGCCACCGGTCACGCGCCCCGCCACCGCAGGCTGCTCGACCTGCTGATGCTGGCCGTGGGGGAGGGGCGCGCGCTGCGCTTCCACGACCGGGTGGCCGTCCTGCGGGAGCTGGTGGAGACGGCGGCCGTGCGGTCCCCGGCGGTGCACCGGGCGCTGGGCGCGTTGTGGCGCGCGGACGGCGCCGACCACGCCGAGCTGCGCCCGCTGCTCGGCCTGGTGCTGGCCGACCCGACCGAGCGCGTGGCGACCTGGGAGCAACTGGTCAAGGCGGGCGTGCCGGAGGAGGAACTCTGGCAGATCCGCCAGGGCGGCGACTGATCCACCGGCGGCGGCGCGCCGGATGTCAGGGCCCGGACCGGTCCACCGGCGGCCCGGTGAGGGCCGTCAGGGCGCGGACCGGTCCACGGGCAGCTCCACGGTGATCGTCAGGCCGCCCTCGTCGCGCGGCCTGGCGGTGACCGTGCCCTCGTGGGCCTCGGCGATGACCCGCACGATCGACAGGCCGAGCCCGCTGCCCCGCTCCGAGCGCAGCCGGTCGCCGTGCAGCCGCCGGAACGGCTGGAAGATCGTCTCGATCTCGTACGGCGGCACGTGCAGCCCGGTGTTGGCCACCACCAGCTCGACCTGCTCGGCCCGCCGCCGCGTCGTCACCCACACCTCGCCCTTGGGCTGGTTGTGCCGGATCGCGTTCTCCACCAGGTTCTGCACCAGCCGCTCGACCAGCACCGCCTCGCCCGTCGTCGGCGCCGAGTCGAGCAGCCGGTGGATCGTCACGTCCCGCTCGGCCGCCTCGTCGCCGGCCTGGTCGAGCACGTGCTCGGCGACGTCGGTCAGGTCGAAGGGCCGCCGGTCCAGCACCGCCTGCTCGCCCTCGGCCAAAGCCAGCAGGCCGTCGATGAGGCGTTCGTGCCGGGCGTTGACCAGCAGCAGCGACTCGCCGAGCCGCTTGACGTCGTCGGTGGCGTCGGGGCGGCGAACGGCGACGTCCACCAGGGTGCGGTTGATCGTCAGCGGGGTGCGCAGCTCGTGCGAGGCGTTGGCGACGAACCGGCGCTGCCCGTCGAACGAGCGGGCCAGCCGGCCGAGCATGGTGTCGTAGATCTCGGTGAGCTCCTTGACCTCGTCGCGCGGGCCCTCGTAGGCGATGCGCTCGGTCAGGTCGTGGCTCTGGGCGACCCGGCGGGCGGTCTCGGTCACCGCCTTGACCGGCCGCAGCACCCAGCCCGCCGCCCGCCAGCCGACCCCGAACGCCCCGGCCGTGGCGGCCAGCACGATGAGCCCGCCCACCGTGCGCACGCCGCTCAGCGTCTCGCGCTGGTAGGCCGCGCGCACCCGCATCGCGTTGCGGTAGGCGGACTGGTAGGAGTCGCCGTAGGAGTACTCCCGGGGGAAGTCGGGCCTGATCAGGTCCGCCCGGAACTCCAGCTGCGACCGGACGACGAAGTACACCCCGGTCACCGTCAGGGCGCCGAGGAAGAGGAACACCCCGGCGCAGGCCAGGGCGAAACGCATGCGCACGGTCATGGGATGCGGTACCCCGATCCGGGGACGGTCTCGATCACCTGCGGCTCGCCGAGCTTCTTGCGCAGCTTCATCATCGTGGTCCGCACGGTGTTGGTGAACGGGTCGATGTGCTCGTCCCAGACCTTCTCCAGCAGGTCCTCGGCCGAGACCACCGCGCCCTGGGCGCGCAGCAGCTCGGCCAGCACGCCGAACTCCTTGCGGGCCAGCGGGACGTACACGCCGTCGCGGAAAACCTGCCGGTGCGCCCAGTCCAGCCGCACACCCGCCCGCTCCAGCATCGGCGGGTCGGCCCGGCGGGCGCGCCGCCCGAGCGCGTGCACCCGCGCCACCAGCTCCTCGAACGCGAACGGCTTGGGCAGATAGTCGTCGGCCCCCAGCGACAGCCCCGACACCCGCGAGCGCACGTCGCCGGACGCCGTCAGCATGAGCACCCTGACCAGCCGGTCCTGCTCCACCACCGTCCGGCACACCTCGTCGCCGTGCACCCCCGGCAGGTCCCTGTCGAGGATGAGCACGTCGTAGTCGTGCACGCCGAGCCGTTCCAGCGCCGCCTCCCCGTCATAGGCGACGTCCACGGCGAGCGCCTCGCCCCGTAACCCCTCGGCGATCGAGTCGGCGAGCATGCGCTCGTCCTCGGCGATCAAAACCCGCACTTGTAGCCCCCAAGAAGATCATAAATGCCGCAAGTCTGGACCAGACCGCATAACGCGGGCGTAACCAGTTCCGGTGACGCTCAGGTTATCGGCGTCCCGCTGGACTGCCTCCCCTACGACCGGGACCGGCCCGGTCGGCTACGGGGGAGAAGGTCATGGCAGCCACCCTGGCCGGGACGCGTCCGCTCGCGCCCGCCGCGCGCCGCCCGCGCGGCCACGGGCTGTTCGCCTGCGTGCTGGCGCCGGCCGCCGCGCTGCGCGTACTGGTCATGCTCGGGTACGACACGGCGCAGCTCTACTGGTACGACTCCTTCACGTACCTGGACACCGCCGTGCACCTGCGGCCCCAGGCGGCCTTCCACCCCGCCGGGTACTCCTGGTTCCTGTGGGCCCTGCGGCCCTTCCACAGCGTGGAGCTGGTCGCCGGGCTGCAGCACGCCATGGGCCTGGGGATCGGGGTGATGATCTACGCGTTGCTGCGCCGCCGTTCGCTGCCCGGCTGGGGGGCCGCCCTGGCGACCGTGCCGGTGCTGTTCGACCCGTCCTTCCTCCGGCTGGAGCACGCCGTGCTGTCGGACCTCCAGGTCATCTTCCTGATCACCGCCGCGCTGGTGGTCCTGATGTGGCGGCACGCCCCCTCGGCCGCGCCGCGCGGCCGGCCCGGGGTGCCGTCGGCGCGGGCCGCGGCGGTGGCGGGGCTGCTGCTCGCGCTGGCCGGGCTGACCAGGACGGCCGCCGTGCCGCTGCTCGCCCTGGCGGCCGGCTGGCTGGTGCTGCGCCGCGCGCCCTGGCGACGGGTGGCCGCGCTGGTGCTGGCCGGCGCCCTGCCGCTGGCGGCCTACGCCGGCTGGTACGCCCAGCACCACGGCCGTTTCGCCCTCAGCGGCTCCGACGGCGTCGCCCTGTGGGCCAGGACCATGACCTTCGCCGACTGCTCGGTCATCAAGCCGCCGCCCGCCGAGGCCCCGCTCTGCCCGAACGGCACCGTCGCCGACGCCGCCTCGGAGTACGTCTGGGCCCCCGGCGCCTCGCTCAACCGGCTCCCGGGCGACCGGTTCGCCCACAACGACCTGGCCAGGTCGTTCGCCCTGCGCGCCATCGCCGCCCAGCCGCTGGACTACCTGCGCGAGGTGGCCCGCGACACCTCGCTCGCCTTCACCTGGTCGCCGGTGCCCCACCCCCGGCGGATGAACCCGTCCACCACCTTCCCCCGCGGCTCCTGGCCGCTGCCCGAGCAGCAGGCCCTCGTCGCGAAGGTGCGCTCGGAGTACGACCCCGGCATCCACGGCATGAGCTCCGTCGAGCCGTACGCCTCGATCCTGGCCGCCTACCCCTACCCCTGGTTCCTGCACGGCACGGTCTTCGGCGTGCTGCTCCTGGCCGGCGGCCTCGGCTCGGCCGGACGCCGGCGCGCCGCCCTGCTGCCGTGGGCGACGGCGGCCTTCCTGCTGCTGGCCCCGGTGGCCGCCCTCGACTTCGACCACCGGTACGTCCTGCCCGCCATCCCCTTCGCCTGCGTGTCCGCCGCTCTGGCCGTCGCGGGGGCAGTGACGGGACCAGCGACGGGAAGAGCGACGGGGGCGCGGACCAGGCGGTTTCCGGGCCTGACCTTTCGGAGGCTGACATCCTTGCGAAAAAATACGTAATATCCACTGCATCGCGAGCGTTGGGGGCGCCAAGGTGCCGGGACAGAGCGTGGGTGTGGTCGTCGATCCGGAGGTTCCTCCGGAGGTCGCGGGGATGCTGCGGGCCAACGCTGCGCTGCTGTCCAGGATCCGGTCGGGCTGGGTGCCGCCGGCCGACGCGCGTCCGGGGCGGTTCAGGAGCGTCTCCAGCGTCGCCCTGCTGGCCGCCACGCCCGGGGTGGTCGCGCTCATGGCCGTGCTGCTGGCCCTGTCCCACCCGGCCGCCGGGTTCACGTTATTGGGCACGTTCGTCTTCATCGTCCTGGTCAAGATCGCGTCGATCAGCGAGCTGCCCGAGCACGACGTGTCGCGCGACCGCGAGGTGTACGAGCGGGCCCGTCCGTACCGGGACCGCTACCTGCTGCCCGAGGACTTCGACCGGGACGCCGCGGACGTGCTGACCAGGGCACAGCGGGCCATCGGTTCGGTGCTGCGCTCGCACGTCAACGCCGAGGGACTGCTCGACGGGGCCCGCAACGCGCTCATGCTGCCCGCCCAGGAGTGGGAGATCGCCCGCCTGCTGGCCAAGCTGTCGGCCTTACGCGCCGAGCACGCCGCCCTGGTGTCCAGGGGCGTCGCCCCCGAGGTGGCCGCCGTGATCGAGCCACTGGACAGGGCCCTGGCCACCAGCGAGGCCGCCATGATCGCCCGCGTCGAGGCCCTGGAACGTTACGCCGGGCACGTCGCCGAGGCCGAACGCGCCTACCACGCCCGCGGCCAGATCGAGGAGCTGCGCGCCCGCCTGCCGCGCTACGAGGAGCTGCTGGCCGAGACCGGCGCCGACGCGCTGGCCGTCCCGGAGATCGACCGGCTCGCCGAGGACGCCGACCACCTGGAGCAGGTGTTGCGGCGCAGCGTGCGGTCGGCCCACGAGGCGTTCCGGTACCTGGAGAGCTGACATGCCGGTGGCCGGGCGGAACCGCCCTCGCAGGAGGTGAATCCCCATCCGATCCGACATCATGGCCGACGTCATCGTCGATCCCGGCGTGCCGCCGGCCGACGCGCGGCTGCTCAGGGACAACCGGCGGCTGCTGCTCAGGACGCGCAGGGGCTGGGTCCCGGACGGCCCCGGCCTGCCCGCCGCGCCGTACTGGCGGCTCGGCGCGGTCTGCGGGGCGACCGTCTGCCTCGGCCTGCTGCTGGGCGCCGGAGGGCTCGGCCGCTCCCTGGGGCCGCTGTTGCTCGTGCTCCTCGCCATCCCGCTGATGATCGTGACGTTCGTCCGCACCGAGACGCCGGAGGGCGAGGAGGCCGAGCACGAACGGCGGGTGCACGCCCAGGCCGTCCGGCACGAGGGCCGGTACGTGCTCCTCGACGACCTCGACGAGTCCTCCCGCAGGCTGCTGCGCCGGGCCCAGCGGGCGGTCGCCACGGTCTCGCAGTCGCGGGTCAACCTCGAAGGGCTGCTGGACGACGTGCGCAACGCGGTGATGCTGCCCGCCCAGGAGTGGGAGATCGCCCGCCTGCTGGCCAAGCTGTCCGGCCTGCGCGCCCGGCACCGGCAGACCCTGTCGGGGGAGAGCGCGCCCGAGGTCGCGGCCGTGGCCGAACCCCTCACCAGGGCGCTGGACAGCAGCGAGCAGGCCGTCGTGGCCCGGGTGGAGGCGCTGGAGCGGTACGCCGCCAACGTGGCCGAGGCCGAACGCGCCTACCGGGCCCGGCAGCAGATCGCCGAGCTGCGCGCGCGGCTGCACGAGTACGAGGAGCTCGTCGCCGAGACCGGCGCGGGCGACGGCGCGATGGACGAGCTGACCCGCCTGACCGAGGACGCCGACCGCCTGGACCAGGCGCTGAGGCGGAGCGTCAGCTCCGCCCACGAGGCCTTCCGCTACCTGGAGCCGGGCCCCCCGGAACCCTGACCGCCCTGGACTCCGAAGCCCTGCCCGCTCTGGTCCCCGAAGCCCTGACCGCCCTGACCGGCCTGACCGCCGTGGCCGTGTGGGGCGGGGGAGCCGCCGCCGTGGGCGGCCTCCAGGAGCAGGTCGCACAGGGCGTCGGCGGCGTCGAGGCGGCCCAGCTTGCCCGCCGCCTGCCCCATCGCCGCGCGCAGCCCGGGATCGGCCAGCATCGGCATCAGCTCGGCCAGCAGCTGCTCGGCCGTCGGCCGCGGCTCCAGCAGCGCCCGCGCGGCCCCCGCCGAGACCAGGTAGCCGGCGTTCTTGCGCTGCTCGTCGCCCCCGGTCGGGATCAGCGGGATCAGCAGCGACGGCTTGCCGATCGCGGTCAGCTCCGACACCGTGCCCGCGCCGCTGCGCGAGATCACCACGTCGGCCGCGGCGAACAGGTCGGGCAGCTCGGTCCCCACGTACGGCACCGGGTGGTACCGGTCGGCCAGGCCGGGCGGCACCTCGACCGCCCGCATCTGGTCGATCCAGGCCGGCCCGCACTGGTGGACGACCTGCGCGTGCGGCAACAACCGCGGCAGGATCTCGGCGATCAGCGTGTTGATCTGCTTGCTGCCCTGCGCCCCGCCGGTCACGTAGATCAGCGGCACCTCGAACGTCAGCCCGAACAGGTCGTAGGCCGCCGCCCGGTTGCCCTGCAGCAGCTCCGGCCGCACCGGGTTGCCGGTCACCACGGCCTTCGCCCGCGCCGACGGCGGCAGGTACTCCAGCGACGACTCGTGCGACAGCGCGATCCGGGTCGCCAGCCGGGCCAGGATGCGGTTGGCCAGGCCCACCACGGTCGTCTGCTCGTGCATGACCAGCGGGCGGCGGATCAGCTTGGCAGCCACGCCGATCGGCACCGCCACGTACCCGCCGGTGGACAGCACCACGTCGGGCAGGTAGCGGGCGGCGTGCCCCACCGCCTGGAACACCCCGACCGGGATGCGGAACACGTCGGCGATGTTGGTGCCGAGCTCCTTGAGGTTCGGACGGCGGCGCAGCTTGCCCGTGGTGATCGCCTTGAACGGGATGCCGTGCTCGGCCGTGATCCGGGCCTCCAGGCCGTTCTCCGTGCCCACCCACAGCACGTCGTGCGGCACCTGACGTCGCTGGACGGCCGACAGGGTCGTCAGGGCCGGATAGGTGTGACCGCCGGTGCCGCCGCCGGTGATCAGCAGTCGCAGGGTTCGTGACATGCGATCAGACTATGGCCGCGCGGCGGAAGCCCGTGTGCCCGGCTCGGCCGGGGCGGTGCCGGCTTCGCCCGAAAAGCCGCAGACCGGTAGCGTTTTCCCATGCGACTAGGCGTGCTGGACATCGGCTCGAACACCGTCCATTTACTCGTCGTCGACGCCCACCGGGGCGCGCGGCCCATGCCCGCCTACTCCCACAAGGAAGAGCTGCGCCTGACCCAGTACCTCGGCGCGGACAACCGGCTCGCGCCCGAGGGCATCGAACGGCTCGGCGCGTTCGTCGAGGAGGCGGTGCGCCTGGCCGAGGACAAGGGGGTGGAGGACCTGCTCGCCTTCGCCACCTCGGCCGTGCGCGAGTCGGCCAACGGCGAGCAGGTGCTCGCCGAGATCGACAAGCGCTGCGGCGTGCACATCGCGGTGCTGTCCGGGCGCGACGAGGCCCGGCTGACGTTCCTCGCGGTGCGCCGGTGGTTCGGGTGGTCGTCCGGGCGGCTGCTGGCCTTCGACATCGGCGGCGGCTCGCTGGAGATCGCCGCCGGGGTGGACGAGGAGCCCGACGTCGCGGTGTCGCTGCCGCTCGGCGCCGGGCGGCTGACCCGCGACTGGTTCACCGGCGACCCGCCCTCCGCCGAGGAGGTGCGCAAGCTGCGCAAGCACGTCCGTACGGAGATCGCCCGCACGGTCGGCGACGTGGCCAGGTACGGCGAGCCCGACCGCGCCGTGGCCACCTCCAAGACCTTCAAGCAGCTCGCCAGGATCGCCGGCGCGCCGGCCTCCAACGAGGGCCCGTACGTCTCGCGCGCGCTCTCCCGCGCCGACATGGCCTCCTGGGCGGCCCGGCTGACCGGCATGAGCTCCGCCGAGCGGGCCGAGCTGTCCGGGGTGTCCGAGGGCCGGGCCGCGCAACTGGCCGCCGGGGCGCTGGTGGCCGACGCGGCCATGGACCTGTTCGAGGTGGAGCGGCTGGAGGTGTGCCCGTGGGCGCTGCGCGAGGGCGTGATACTGCGCCGGCTCGACCTCCTGCCCGGACGGCTGGACCAGTCCACCGGGATTGCCGAGTAAGGCCGATATATCCCAAAAAATTGGCATAATTCGCTGGTGAGCGGGCACTTTTTGCCCAATGTTGACAGTCCTCGGTACGATCGGCTCCCTGGTGATCGTCTTCGTCCTCATCGTCCTGGCCGTCCTGGTCATCGCGGTGGTCGCGATACTGGCGATGGGCGCGCTGGCCGGAACGATGGTCGACTGGCACACGTTGTGGCGGCGGCTGACCCGCCGAGGGGCACGGTTGACGCTGAAACTCAGCGCCCCCGAGGCGCCCGCGCGGCTGCGGGCGAAGCTGAGCGGCGGCACGCCCCTGGTGAGCCGCCGTCTCCGGCTCGCGCCCGTGATCCGCGGGGGCGACCGGCGTCCCGACGTGAGCCGTCCCGGCCGGAGCGCCCGCGTACGCAGGCCCTCCGGCCTCACCACGACCGCCGTCTCCGGCAACGAACAGTGAGGAACGAGCAGTGAAAGGGCCGGGGGGGCCGCCTGCGCGGCGCCGGGGGCCGCGCTGGGGCGCGGCACCACCCTGCTGGAGGACACCGCCCACGCCGCCGGGGCGGCGCGCACCGCAGACGGGG
>NZ_JBFAMZ010000012.1:0-116554 GCF_040674635.1 Nonomuraea sp. NPDC049758 | reverse complement strand
CGCCGCCCCCCCCCCCCGCCCCCCCGCCCTAATCTTCTGTGTTCCACCTTCATGTCCGGGGGGCGCCCCGCCCCCGCGGCGCCCCCCCGGCCCCGGTATGCGGGTCACCTGGCGATGAGATGCTGTCCCGCCGCCCCGGGGGTGAAGCGCAGCTTCTTCTCCAGGCAGACCATCGCCCCGTTCTCGCGCACGTTGGTGAACCGGATGTCGTCGGCGAGCGCGCGCATGATCTGCAGTCCGCGGCCGTGCTCGGCCCCCGGGCCGGGGTCGATCACCTTGTTCGGATCGAAACCGCCCCCCGTGTCGACGACCTTGATGACGCACAGGTCGTCGTGCACGCAGGCGCTGACGGTGTAGTCGTCGCTGGGCGTCGCGTGCTTGACCACGTTCGCGCACGCCTCGGTCAGCATCAACTCGATGTCGTCGCGAATCTGGGCCTCGACGCCGAGCGACCGCAGCGTGCCGTCCAGCATCTGCCTGATCAGCGGGACGCTCGCCGCATCCCTGGGCAGTCGGAGCGCTATCGTCGCCTCCACTGCGTCTCCTCCCGTCTGGATGCGTGCGAGCCTTCTGCCCCGGATCCCGCGTGCCAATCGTCCGTCGCGCCGTCGAAGTGCCACAGGGGTCGCTACTGCTCCACGAGCCGCAGCGCCACCTCCATGCACGCCTTGTCGATCTCCTCCTCGGTCAGCCCCTCGCCGGCCATCGACAGCCACTTGCCCGCGTGCAGCGCGAACAGCGCCAGCGAGCGGCTGATGCGCTCGGTGGGCGTGGCACCGGGGTCGCTCATCTCGGCGGTGAGCTCCATCATCGTGTCGCGCATCTTGGCGAGCTGGGGATGGTTGCGCATCGCCGTCTGGTTGCTCTCCAGGAAGCGGGCGACGGCCAGGTAACGGGGCTGGCGCAGCCGTTCGGCGTAGCGTTCGAGCAGCTCCCGCCGGGTCTCGGGCGTCTTCGGCGCGGCCCTGGCCCACTCCAGCAGTTCCTGCAGCTCGGCGACCCGGAGGTCGACCAGGCTGCCGATGATGTCCTCCTTGGTCTTGAAGTGGTAGTACAGCGCGGCCTTGGTCACGCCCAGCTCTTCCGCGATCTCGCGCAGCGAGGTCGCCTCGTAACCCTGCTCCGTGAAGAGTTTCAGCGCGATCTCCTGGATCCGCGCCCGCGTGTCTTCCCGCACTTTGCACCTTGATTTCGACTTGACGGTCGGCAAGTAAGTATCTAGCTTATTCTAAGCTTGCCGGTCGGCAAGTAAGCAAGATCACAAATGGGGGTGTGCAGTGGCGGAGGCAGTCGGACGGCGCCGCGAGGTCATGGTCGTCCTGCCGGGCCTGATGCTGGCCATGGTGCTGGCCATGCTGGACAACATGATCGTGGGCACGGCCATGCCGCGCATCGTGGGCGAGTTAGGGGGCCTGACCCATCTGTCGTGGGTGGTGACCGCCTACGTCCTGGGCACGACGGTCTCGACGCCGATCTGGGGCAAGATCGGCGACCTGTACGGCCGCAAGACCATCTTCATCACCTCGGTCGTCATCTTCATGATCGGCTCCGCGCTGTGCGGCATGGCCGGCTCCTCCATGCTGGGCGGCCCCGCCGACGGCATGACCGAGCTGATCGCCTTCCGTGCGATCCAGGGCCTCGGCGCCGGCGGCCTCATGGTCAACGTCATGGCCATCATCGGCGACCTGGTGCCGCCCCGCGAGCGCGGCCAGTACCAGGGCATCATGGCCGGCGTCATGTCGCTGGCGATGATCGCCGGCCCGCTGGTCGGCGGCTTCATCACCGACCACCTCGACTGGCGCTGGGCCTTCTACGTGAACCTGCCGGTCGGCGCGGTCGCGCTGGTCCTGCTCGTGCTCAACCTCCACCTGCCGCGGACGCACAACAAGGTGCGCATCGACTGGGCGGGCGCGGTCCTGCTGTCGGTCAGCATCACCGCGATGGTGCTCATCACCACCTGGGGCGGCAACGAGTACACCTGGGGCTCCTGGCAGATCCTCACCCTGATCGCGGTCGCCGTGGTCTTCCTGGCCGGCTTCATCGTGGTCGAGCGCCGCGTGGCCGAGCCCATCATGCCGCTGCAGCTGTTCCGCAACCGCAACTTCACCCTGATCTCGGGCATCGGCTTCCTGCTCGGCTTCGCCATGTTCGGCGCGATCAACTTCCTGCCGCTGTTCCAGCAGACCGTCCAGGGCGCCACGGCCACGAACTCCGGCCTGCTGCTGCTGCCCATGATGGCCTCGGCCATGGTCGTGTCGCTGTTCGTCGGCAAGGCCATCACCAGCACCGGCAAGTACAAGATCTACCCGATCGTCGGCGGCGTCGGCATGGCCGCCGGCATGTGGCTGCTGTCCACGATGGGCGTCGACACGGCCTCCTGGCAGACCGGCCTCTACATCGCCGTCCTCGGCCTCGGCATGGGCTTCCTCATGCAGACCACCATGCTCATCGCGCAGAACAGCGTCGAGCAGAAGGACCTCGGCGTCTCCAGCAGCGCCACCACGTTCTTCCGGTCGATCGGCGGCTCGTTCGGCGTCTCGCTGTTCGGCGCGATCTTCAACAACCACTACCTGTCGGAGCTGACCGGCCGGTTCGGCGCGCAGGAGGCCGAGCGCATGACCTCGGGCGGCGGCGCCAGGATGGACCCCAAGCAGCTCGAACAGCTCCCCGTGCAGATGCGCACCGGGATCCTGGAGTCGCTGGCGACCTCCATCTCCGGCGTGTTCTGGTGGGCCATCGCCTTCGCCGTCGTGGTGCCGCTGCTGGCGGCCTTCATCAAGGAGATCCCGCTGCGCGGCGGCGCGCCCGCGGAGGCGGCCCCGCAGGAGGCGGTCAGCCCGGCGGCAGGCTGAACAACCGGTCGATCGCCGTCAGCTGGAACAGGCTGCGCAGATAGGGCGTCAGCGCCACCACTCGCACCACGGCGCCGGCGTCCGCGGCCCGCAGCTGGAGGCGGACGAGCCCGGCCAGGCCGGAGGAGTCGACGAAGGTCAGCCGGGACAGGTCGACGTCGATCGCGGTGCAGCCCGCGGGGACGGGGAGGTCGCCCAGCCGGCTGACGGACTCGTAGTCGAGGTCACCGGACAGGGCGAGCGCGACGGTCGTCGCGTCGGGGGTGGCGACCTCGATGTGCAGCGGCTTCCTGTCGACCACCCGGCCAGCCTAGCCACCCCGGGAAAAATGGGAGGCGCCGGGGTGGGCGAAGTGTGCACAATCCTCCCCATGCACATCTTGCGCCGCCCCCGGGTCGACGACGCCGCGGCCATCCACGAGCTGGTCGCGGCCTACGACACCGACGTCATCGGCTCGCCCGACATGACGCTCGACGACATCGCCGACGAGCTGGCCGAGCCGGGCTTCGACCTCGACAGGGACGGCTGGCTGGCCCACGACGAGACCGGCCGCCTGACCGGTTGGGCCTGGGCCTGCCGGGTGGGCGACAGCGACCTGGTCAACATCGAGGTCATCACCCGCCCCGGCCTGGACGGCCTGCGGCAGGAGCTGTGGCGCACGGTCACCGCCCGCGCCCGCGAGCTCGGCGCCGAGCGCGGCCACGACGGCGTCACCCTCGACATCGGCATCTACCGCGCCGACCAGGACAAGCAGTCCTACGCCAAGGAGCAGGGCTTCGAGCCCGGCACCAGCTTCCACCGCATGCGCGCCGACCACACGGCCCCCGTCGGGGCGCCCGCCCCGCCGCCCGGCCTCACCCTGCACACGGGCGAGGACGAGGAGACCCGCCGCGCCGCGCACGAGGTGCACCAGATCGGCTTCGCCGAGCACTTCGGCTTCATCTCGGTCGACTACGACCACTGGTACGAGCGCCGCCAGGCCATGAGCGTCACCGACTGGAGCCAGCTCACCCTGGCCAGGATCGACGGGGAGCCCGCCGGCGTGCTGATCGGCAACAACCAGTTCGTCCCCGACGAAGACTGCGGCTACGTCGCCACGCTCGCCGTGCACCCGAGCTTCCGCGGCCGGGGCCTGGGCCGCTTCCTGCTCCGGCACGCCTTCGCCGCCGACGCCGCCAGAGGCCGCAAGGGCACGATCCTGCACGTGGACAGCAACAACACCACCCCCGCGCTGGGCCTGTACGAGTCGGCGGGCATGCGCCGCGTGCTGGCCATCGACGTCTGGCGGCGCCGGCTCTGACGCCGTCCCGTCGCCGGCTCCGGCTAGACCCGGTGGCGGGCCAGGTGCTCCAGCACCGACTGGTTGGCCTCCCAGCCGTCGGGGAACTTCACCGGCACCCCGAGCTGCACCGGCTCGGCCGACGGGTGGGCGTCCAGCAGCTCGGCGATGCCCGCCCGCGCCACCATCACGCAGGCGTGCCGGTGGCGTGAGGCCAGCACGCACAGCCGCCCCGACTCCAGGTGGAAGGCGGTGGCGTCGCGGCGGCCCGACAGCGGGTGCAGCACGATCGTCACGTCGTACTCGCGGCCCTGGAGGCGGTTGGCGGTGTCCACGGTGATCTCCGGCGGCAGCCCGGCGTTCCTGATCGCGGCCACCTGGTCGCGGTGGGCCGCCCCGACCGCGATCCGGTCGGCGGTCACCGGCCGTTCGCCCTGCTCGGAGGCGGCCACGGCGCCGCGCTGCAGCAGCCGCGCCGCCAGCAGCGCCACGGCCTGCACGGCCTCGCCGTCGGTGCGCACGGTGTGCCGTTCGGGCAGCTCCAGCAGCGCCCACCCCGACCGGGCGGCCTCCTCCAGCGCGCGGTCGTGCACGGTGCCCATGCCGCCCGCGGTCAGTTCGAGCCGCCGGTCACCCGCCGAGGTGCCCGACCGGAACCCGGTGAACGGGTAGAACGCCTTCGACACCACCGGCGCGGCCGAGGCGGGCAGCCGCCAGGACACCGGCAGCCGATGGACCGGCAGCTCCGGGTTGTGCCGCAGCAGCACCGCCACCGCGCTCTGCAACGGGTCCCACGACAACCCCGACCAGCGGTCGCCGTCGACGATCGAGAACGGGTCGAGCTGCCCGGGGTCGCCGACGAACAGCGCCCGCTCGAACAGCCCCGCGATGCGCAGCAGTTTGTCCGAGCGCATCTGGTACGCCTCGTCCACGATCGCCCACGGCCACACCCGGCCGGAGATCCACGCCCACTTGTCGGCCGTGGCGATGACGATGTCGGGGTCGCCGAGGTCCTGGATCCTGGTGCCGATCGTGACGCCGGCCAGCTCCAGCATGCGCGGGTGGGGCACGTACCCGCCGGCCGACAGCCGTCCGACCTTCAGCTGCGGGTGCTTGTCGGAGATGCGGGCCACCAGGTCGTCGACCTGCTCGTTCGTCTGGGCGACGATCATCAGCGGCTCGCCGGTGGCGGCGATGTGCGCGGCGGCCCGCACGACCAGCGTGGACTTGCCGGCCCCCGGCGGGGAGTCGACCACGACGCCGCGGTTCCTGGGCAGGTCGGCCAGAACGTTCGCGATCACCTGCTCCGGGCTCTCGCTCACGACCATTCCTCCTGGGCGTCCTCGTCGTCGGGGATGTACTCCTGCGGCGGCCCACCGTGCGTCCACGGCGTGGCCTCGGCCTCGGGCAGCGCCGGCGAGCCCTGGAAGTCGTCGGTCAGCGAGGTGTAGCAGACCCGCTCGCCGATCTCCGGCACGGCGCCGGGCGCGGGCGTCTTCCCCCGGCCCATGCCCTTGGTGATCTTCAGGGTGATCAGCCCGCCGTGCGCCTCGACCAGCTCGGCGCCCTGGCCGCGGCGCTGCGGGGTGCCGAGCGAGGCGCCGGGCGGCAGGCGTACCGGGTCGTCGGTCTTCAGCACCACCAGCGGACGCAGCTTGCGCGAGCGGCCCTCGCCCTCGACGTTGTCGGGGACGGTCTCGACCACCTCGCCGGCGAACGCCTCGCCGGTCAGCCGGTACTCGGCCATCACCAGCGGGTCGTCGTAGGCGCGCTGCACGTCGTAGGCGGCCTGGGCACGTTCCATGCGGGCCAGCTTGGCCGCGGCCGCCACCGCGCCGTCGCGCCTGGCCTGCGGCGGCGCGCCCTCGGCGATGTGGGCGGCCATGGCGCTGAACGAGCCGCGGTCCTGCTCCCAGCGCTGGGCCACGCTCGCGCCCGGCTCCAGCCCGGCCAGCAGGTCGAGCGCCTGCCACATCAGCCGCCAGGTGGGTTCGAGCTGGGTGCGCAGCGCCTCGGCGACCCGCTCGGGCGACTCGCTGTCGATGGCCGGCGCGAGCACCTCGGCGTCGAAGCCCGGATCGGTCGCGGGCCCGGCGGGCGGCCAGATCAGCGGGTCCTCGGCGTCGTCGGAAGGCCCCTGGGTGATCCAGGACAGCAGCGCGGCCAGGTTGGCGTCCTCCAGCGCGCTCTGCCCGCTGGCCCAGTGGCGGCCCAGCTCCTCGGTGGCGGCCAGCGTCAGCGACGAGCCCGGGTAGGCCGCCCGCTCGGCGAAGTACGTCAGCCACCGCCCCAGCAGCGGCACCTCGGGCGGCACCGGGTAGGGCCCGTCGGGCCTGCGGAAGCGCGTCGAGCGGCCGAGCAGCCTGGTGAAGCCGACGCCCGCCTGGTTCGGCAGGACGAGCTGCGGCGCGTCGAGCGCCCGCTCGTAGGGGTCCGCGTTCTTGCGCTCCACCGTCTCGGTGTCGGCGGTGAACCCCTCGACGTACGGCAGCAGCACCCCGGCCAGCTCGGCGGCCCAGGCGAAGCGCAGGTCGCGGTTGCGCGGCTGGGTGACGACGAGCAGGCGCGGCCGGTCGCGGTCGGTGCCGAGCATGGCGGCCAGCGGCGCGGCGGCCTCGCCCGACAGCTTGAGCGGGATGAACACCATCGGCCGCGCGCCCACGTGGCAGTGGCGGACCGTGGCGACGGGCTGGGCGATGCCCTCCCGCAGGGCGCGCAGCCGGGCGAGCGAGGTGAGCAGGCTCAACTGAGGCACTCCCTGCGCAGGCGTTCGGCGTTGCGGAGCAGGCCGGCGATCTCCTCCTGGCCGTCGGCCGGGTCGCGCAGGCCGTCGGCCAGGCCCAGCGCCTCGGCCACCGAGGCCACCCCGCCCAGCTCGTCGCGCACCTGGCGGCCGAGCAGGTCGGAGGCGCCCTCCTGGCGGGCCTCGTCGCGGCAGAAGAAGCACAGGTCGCACGCGGACAGGCAGTCGGGCGCGTAGCGGGCGGTCGTCCTGCGCAGCGCGTCGGCCAGCTCGGCCGCCGGACGGGTGGGCCGGCCGTCCTCGCCCGGCCGCAGGTCGAAGCTGAGGTCCTCGGGCAGCGCGGCGAGCAGCCGGTCCAGGCCGGTCATCCGGGTGAGCTGACGGCGCAGCACGGCCAGCTGCCTGCGCACGTCGACCAGGGTCGCCACCGGCCGGTTGGCGAAGTTCTCGGGGCACACCAGCACCACGTCATGGGAGACGGTGAGCGGGTCGTGCCCCAGCTCCGCCAGCATCGTGCGCAGCGCCAGCACGTAGACGGCGGCCTGGCGGGCGGCGGCGGCCACCGCGGCCGGCTCGGCCTGCCCGTCGACCACCGCGAACGACTTGATCTCCACCACGTGGAAGCGCCCGCCGAGCTGGAAGGCCACCACGTCGGGTTCGAGGAACGCGGTGTGACCGGCGATCTCCAGGCTGAGCAGCGGGTGGTCGAACAGCGTGCCGGCGTCCTGGTCGCCGCGCGCCGCCCGGTCGAACAGCGCGCGGGTGTGGGTGTGGCGCAGGTGGGCGCCGACGTTCTCCACGTCGTGGTAGGCCACCTCGGCGACCGGCAGGTCCAGCACCTCGCGCAGCAGGCGCAGGAGCTCGGCGCAGCCGTCGGCCTTGACCAGCGCCTCGAACGCGTTCCCGCGGGTGATCGCGAACGGCGACTGGCCGAACGGTGCCGGGAAGCCCAGGTGGCGGGCGGCGGCGTCCTTGTCGACGCCGGCGCCGTCCATGAGGGCGCGGCGGGTGCAGCCGGGGTTGGCGGCCAGGGCCGCGATCGCTCTGGCGTCGTGCGGCTTGGGCGGCGTCGTGCCGCGCAGCGCGTCGAGCCGGTGGGCCGGGCCGTCCTCGCGTCTCAAGCCGCTCACGTCGCTGTCTCCTCCTTGATCGTGCCCAGCGTAGCGGCGCCGAAGAGCCTGGCCACGTCACCGAGCTGGGATGTGGCGCGTCGTGCCAGCTCGGCGCGGTCGCGCGTGTCGCGTTCTGCGTGCACCGCCAGCTCGGCCCTGGCCGCCTCGGCGATCCGCCGGCGGTCGGGCGGGCCGAGGTCGGTGGCCGTGGCGCCGGGCACGTTCCTGGCCATCCGCGCCAGTAAGCGCAGGGCCCGCTCGTCCTCGCCGTCGTGCGAGGCCACCGCGATGGCGCAGGTCAGAAAGTCGACGCGGGGGCTGAGCGGGCCGACCACCCGCCGCTCCAGCGGCCAGGTGCTGAGCGTCAGCAGGCCGCGGGCGGGGGAGAGGCGGTCGGTCAGCGCCGCGCACAGGTAGTACGGCCTGCCGTGCGGCGTGGACCGGAACGAGCGCTCCTCGTCGCGGCGCAGGCTGGTGAGCTGGGCGCTGCGGATGGTGCCGGCGAAGAACGCGCCGCTGACCGCCACCACCAGGCGCGGCTGCGCGGCGGCACCGAGCAGCGCGAGCGCCTGGTGCACCTGCTCGCGCACGGTGACCAGCCGGGGCCCTTCCGCCTTGGCGCGCGGCTGCTCGCCGCTCACCAGGGCGTCCCAGGCCCGCTCGGCGGCGCGCAGCTCGGCACGCAGGACGCGGGCCGTCGCGCCGTCCCTGACGCGCATGGCCTTGCGCACGCCGGCCCGGAGCCCGTCGATCCGCCGCTCCAGCTCGTCCAGCGGGTCACTCATGGCGCGAGGGTATCAACAGTTCCAGTATTTCCCAGTATTTACACTGAAATCTACGTTGTAAAGGGGCGGGCCAGGAACCACATACGGTCCTCGGTGACGAACCGCTCCAGCCGCAGCCCCTCGGCGGCCAGGGCGTCGGCCAGCTCGTCGTCGGTCATGCGGCGCGAGGTGAACGACTGGGTCCAGACCCGGTCGCCGTGCTCGTAGCGCATGGTCGCGGCGAACACGCCGGGGGAGATCTCCTCGACCTCCGCCAGGGTGATCGTCACGTCGCCGTCCTTCCTGCCCGAGCCGGCCCGCCAGCCGTCGTGCCGCTCGGCCGTCATCCACTGGACGAGCACCGCCCCGCCCGGCTTGACGTGCCGCGCGCACGCCGCCAGGAAGGATCGCCTGACCTCCACGTCGACGACGTTGACGAGCTGGGAGGCCAGCGTGACGGTGTCGAAGCGCCGGTCCAGCCGCAGGTCCTGGAGCCGCGCGTGCACGGTCTCGGCGCCGCGCACGTGCGCCAGCATCTCGGTGGACTCGTCCACGGCCACGACCTGTAACCCGGCCTCGACGAGCGCGTGGGTGACCCTGCCCACGCCGGCGCCGAGCTCCAGGACGGACCCGCCCGGCGGGGTCTCCTGGATGACGACGTCGGCGTCGCGGCCGGGCTGGAGGAGGGTGTAGAACTCGACAGGGGATCCGTCGGGGGTGATGGCGCCTGGGCCTGTGCCGGTGTTCTTCATGCCCAAAAACCTAAGCGCCGCGTGAGCCGTCCGTGAGCGGGGGACGATGGCCTCTGTGACCGGTGAGGTACGAGTTCTGATCGGCGTCGGCGTGGGCCTGGCCGCCGTTCCCCCCGTCTACTACCTGACCGAGGCGGGCGCCAGAGCGCTGCGGGCCGGGCAGGCGGCCTTCGCCCCGGCCCCGGCCGGGCTGGGCTTACTGGCGGCGGCCGCCCTGATCGTCGCGGTGCTGGCCGCCTGGCCCGCCGCGGCGCTGGCCTGCGGGCTGCCGCTGGCGGTGGCGGGCGTGCTGTTCGCCCTCGACCTGCGGGCCGCGATCGGCCTGGCGGGCGCGCTGCCCGGCCTGTGGGAGCCGCCGTGGGCCGAGCCGCCCGGCACCCTCGCCGGGGCGACCGGCCTGTACGCCTACACCGGCGCGTTACTGGTCTTCTCGGCGCTGCTGCCGCGTCGTCTGCGATCTATCCTGAGCAGATGAGCAGACGGGACCCCGACCGGCGCAGGGCGCTGCTCGACGCCGCCGACCGGGCCATCCTGGCCGAGGGGCCCGAGGTGTCGATGGCGGCCATCGCCGCCGAGGCCGGCATCACCAAACCCGTCCTCTACCGCCACTTCGGCGACAAGAGCGGCCTGTACCAGGCGCTGGCCGACCGCCACGTGCGCACGGTCATCGCCCAGCTCCGCCCGCAGTTCGCCGGGCCCGGCACCGACCTGCGGGCCCGTGCCCGCGCCGCCATCGGCGTCTATCTCGACCTGATCTCGGCCAACCTCGACCTCTACCGCTTCCTGTTCCACCGGGCCAGCGCCGAGGACACCCGCATCCGCTCCCACATGACCTCGCTCGTGCGCGGCCTGGGCGAGGAGCTGGGGCGGGTGCTGGCCGACGAGCGGGTGGTGGCCGACCCGGTGCGGGCGCAGGTGCTCGGCCACGCGTTCGTCGGCATGGTGCAGACGACGGGCGACTGGTGGCTGGAGCATCCGGAGGTCGACCGCTCGCAAGTGGTGGAGGGGCTGGTGGACGTGATCGCGGCGGCCGTCGCCGGGGGCTGAGGGCTCCGGCGGGCGGCCCGGTCAGTTCAGGTCAGCAGGCCGAGCAGGTCCCACTCGTTCTGGCAGGCGCGGCGGCCGAGGGCGGCCAGCTCGACCGAGGAGGCGCCGCCGCGCAGGTGCCGCATGGTCTGCATGACGCAGATGATCCCCCATTTCAGCACGCCGAACGTCTCCCACCAGCGCAGCGCGTCCAGGTCGACGGGCCGGCCGCCGGCCTCCTCGTAGGCGGCGGTCAGCTCGGCGTAGCCGCCGAACCCGCCCACGGGCAGCGGCGAGCCGAACCGCCACGCCTTGACGCACAGCCAGCCCAGGTCCTCCAGCGGGTCGCCGGCGTGGGCCAGCTCCCAGTCGAGCACGGCCCTGACGCCCTCGGGGCCGACGATCAGGTTGCCGTTGCGGAAGTCGCCGTGCACGACGCTCGGCGGGACGGCGGGCGGCCGATCGGCCTCCAGCCTGCGCAGGGCCAGCTCGAACACCGGGTGCGGCTGGCCGGTCAGGTCGAGCACGTCACGCCAGAAGCGCAGCGGGTCGGCGGACACGGCCTGCGGCGCGGTCGCGGGTTCGGGTTCGTTCGCGGGTCCGGTCTCGGGCAGGCCGGACAGCGGCATGCGGTGGATGGCCGCCAGCGCCCGCCCGCACTGGGCGGCCAGCTTCGGCCTGGCCTCCCGGTACGCCTCGTCCCGCAGGATCCGGCGCGGGATCGTCTCGCCGGGGATCCGGCTCATCAGGACGTACGGCCCGCCAGCGGCCACGACGTGCGGGACGGGGACCCCGGCGACGGCCGCCGCCCGCATCAGCCGCGCCTCCTCGGCCAGCCCCGTCCCCGCCTCCAGGCCGCCCCCCGGCCCGTCCAGCCGGAGCACCAGCTCGTGCCGGTCGCCGCCCGGGACGACCACGTCCAGGGCCCAGGTCTCCCTGGAGGCCCCGCCGGGCAGCCTGACCGCGTACGGGAGGGCCGCGTCCGGGCCGTACACCTCGCGGACGATCGTCTCGACGCGGTTCATCGCGGGCCGAACTCCCAGGCGCCGCCGGCCGCGTACGCGCCCAGGAGACGGCGGCCGACCGCGTCGATGTGCACCTCGTCGGGGCCGTCGTAGACGCGCGCCGCGCGGGCGTGCCGGTACATGCGATCCAGCGGCGTGTCAGGGGTCAGACCTGCCGCGCCGTACACCTGGACGGCCCGATCGATGACGTTGTGCAGCATGCGCGCCCCCACCACCTTGATCGCGCCGATCTCGACGCGGGCCTGCGAGCCGGCGTCCACGGCCTCGGCGGCCTGGAGGGTGAGCAGGCGGGCGGCCTGGATCTCGGTGTAGGAGTCGAACACGTGCTGCCGCATGAGCTGCTTGGCCGCCAGCGGCTCGCCGAAGGCGGTGCGCGCGTGCAGCCGCCGGCACATCAGGTCGAAGGCCCGCTGCGCCTGCCCGAGCCAGCGCATGCAGTGGAAGATCCGGCCGGGCCCGAGACGCCGCTGGGCGATGACGAAGCCGTGCCCGCGTTCGCCCAGCAGGTTCGCGGCCGGCACCCGCACGTCCTCGTAGCGCACCTCGCAGTGCGCGCCGCCGAGGCCGAGCACCGGGGTCTCGCGCACGATCGTGTAGCCGGGCGTGTCCGTCGGTACGAGGATCATGGAGAAGGCCCGGTGGGGCGGCGCGTCCGGCTCGGTCCGGCACATCACGGTCGTGTACGCCGCCACCGACGCGCCCGTCGTGAACCACTTGTGCCCGTTGATCACCCATTCGTCGCCGTCGAGCACGGCGGAGGTGGTGAGCCGGGTGGGGTCGCTGCTGGAGACCTCCGGCTCGGTCATCGCGAAGCTGGGCGAGATGTCGCCGCGCACCAGCGGCTCCAGGTAGCGCTCGCGCTGCTCGGGGGAGGCGTGCTCGTGCAGCATGAGCGAGTCCTGCAGGGTGAACGTGCCGAGGGCGAGCTGCCCGTACTCGCTGCGGCCCTGGACCTCGTTGACGTGGACGTAGTCGAGGAACGGCAGCCCGCCGCCGCCCAGCTCGCGCGGGTGGCCGAGGGCCCACAGGCCCTCCTTCCTGGCCTCGTCCCGCAGCCCGGCCATGGTGGCGGCGGCCTGCGGGCCGCCCTCGTGCAGGACCTCCTCGGCCGGTTCGACGCGCTCGGTCATGAACGCGCGCACGGCGTCGCGGATCGGCCGGACGTGCTCGGGTACGGCGAAGCTCATGGGGTGATCTCAACCGAAATCCGTTGCGCGGTCAACGGTCGGCGCGCCCGCGCAGCAGCAGCGATCAAACCCAGCACCTGGAAGGCCCGCTCGTCCGAGCGCCGCCGCGCGAGGTTCTCGGCCGCCTGCGCCGACCCGGCCATCAGCACGGGACGGTGCAGCCCGCGCAGGTCGCCCACCATGTCAACGATCCGCGGCATCGGGCCGAAGACCTCGATGGGCCGGTCGAGCCGGGTGCCGGGCAGCGTGGTGACCATCGTGAAGGGGCCGCCGGCCAGCCGGGTCAGGCAGGCGGAGTGGGCCCGGTGGAAACGCGCCACGGTGGCGGCCAGGAAGGGCACCCGCCGCACGCTGCCCGGCGGGTCCCTGCGGCGGGTCACGATCGCGTGCAGCTGGGCGCCGTCGCCGTCGCGCACGCACAACGAGACCGGCACGACGTGCTCGGTGTGGCGGTACAGGCCCTGGGTGGTGACGCCGCAGGTGACGCAGAGCCCGGACGGCCCGCCGGCGCCGGTGTGGCAGATCCGGCAGACGCCGGGGCCGGCGGCCGGGACGTTGCGGAAGATCTGCAGGTACGCCTCGGTCACCGCGCGGGCGTCGCCCATGGTCAGAAGACGGTCGTCAGCCGGGTCACATCTACAAGATTGACCGCCTGGCGCGCCAGCTCGTCAATGCCCGCTACGACAGTGACTCCTCCCCGGTAGGCCAGCCGGGGCGTCCAGGGCAGGCCGGGCGGGGCGAAGACGTGCTTGCCCTGGGACAGCGCCATCGCCGCCCGCTCGCCGTCGCCGTCGCCGGTGGCGTAGAGCGCGGCGGCCAGCCCGCTGGTCACCAGCCCGGTCACCGCCCGCGTCCGGGCCGTCCCGGCCGTGCCCGGCCAGAACGGCGACACCGTCACGACGGCCGCGGCCCCGCCGACCCCCGGACCGCCCACGACGGTCACCGGCTGACCGTCGTCCGGGCCGACCACGATCGCGCGGCCGCCGGACGCCGCCGCCGCGCCGGCGGTGCGCGGCCCGTCGCACACGACGGTCAGGCCGGCCGCGGCCAGCGCGCGGGCCGCGGCGTGGGCGCCGGGGGCGTCGCCGGTGACCGCCACCGACCGGTGGTCGCCGGCCCCCAGCCGACCGCGCACCCACAGGAACGGCTGGAGGTTGTGGGCGCAGGCCAGGTTGCCCGGATAGTCGTCGTCGAGCACGGTCACCAGCGCGGCGGGGCAGGAGGCGATGAGCGCCTCGGCCCGGCCGAGGTCGCCCGGCCGCAGCCGCGCGACGACCCGCGCGGCGTGCGCCCTGTCGTGCCCGCCGAGCTCGCCGAGGTCGCCGCGGACCAGCCGCAGCGCGCTGCCCCGGGCCTCCACGACCCGCGCGGTGTGGTGCCACGGCCCGGCGGTGGCCCTGGTCAGGGCGAGCACCGCGGCCTGCTCCTCGGTCACCGACATCTCACCCACCGTCCGGTTGGAACGACCGTACGCGTGCCCACCGACAGAACCGGCTCCCCATCGTGCCGCCCGCGGCCGACCGGACCGCGCGGACGCGCCGCGGCACGGGAAAGGGCCCGGCGGCCGCAGGACGTCCGCGACCGCCGGGCCCTTCGGAGGGGACGGGGTCAGGCCGCGTTCTCCTCGGCCTTGCGGGGCAGGACCTCCAGCTCGAACGCGCCCGACCTGACCGCCTCCAGGAAGTGCTGCCAGTCGCGGCGCGGGATCTCCAGGACGACGTCCGGGGAGGAGTCGTGGATGAGCTCCACGTGGTCGTTGATGCGGCAGGCCTTGACGCGTACGTCGTCGTTCATGCTGCGCTCCCTCGGGTTGACTGCGGCTGAGCGGCCCGGGAAGCCGGGGGCCGGGAGCTGCGCCGGGCGACTTTCCCAGCCGTCCGGGCCGTCCGCGTGACCCCGGAGGGCCGGGCCGCTCGGGAAGCGTGCCATCGTCGCGCGGGGGCCCGCCAGCGCCGGTACGGGCGGCTCGGTAGAGACACGCCGATCGTGGGCGGAGGTCTGTCGTCCCGGGGGTGGAGAAAGGTCATCCACGGCCGGGAGCCTTGACGGGAAGGGCGGTGATCCTTATGTCTGGGCTCAGACAGGCCGTGCGCGGGCGTACGGCTCCGGAGCCGAGGTGACGGGAGTGCCGCCGATGGCGCAGCCCCATGACGTGCCCACCGCCGCGCAGCTCGTCGCGGCCGTCCGCGGGTTCCTGCGGGACGACGTGCTGCCCGCGGTCGAGGGGCGGGTGCGCTTCCACACGCGGGTGGCGATCAACGTGCTCGCCATGGTCGAGCGGGAGATGGAGCTGGGCCAGGACCAGGCCGCCGAGCACGCCGCGCGGCTGGCGGCGCTGGGCGTGGCCGACGACGCCGAGCTGGCCGCCGCCGTCCGCGCGGGCCGCTTCGACGGCGACGACGCGCTCACCGCCGCCCTGGTCCAGGCCGTCCGGGCCAAGCTGGAGGTGGCCGATCCCGGCTACCTCCAGCGGCCGTGAGCGTCAGTGGGAGCCGGCCAGGTCCAGGTCCTTGACGTCCGGGTCGCCCTCGTCGGCGAAGTAGTCGCCGCGCCGGGTGGCGTCCGCGCCGTCGGCCACCTTGGCCGCCCGGAAGATCAGCGTGGCGACCGCGGCCACGACCAGGTTGACGGTCAGCGCGAGGAAGCCCGCGTAGATGGTCATCTTGGTGTCCAGGCCCAGGTTCTCCAGGCTGAAGGCCGAGCCGCCGAAGTGCTCCTTGCCCTTGGCCGGGTTGGGGATGAGGTAGAGCATCCACATGCCCGCCGCCAGGCCCGCGGCCCAGCCGGCCATCAGGCCGCCCTTGTGGAACCAGCGGGTGTACAGGCCGAGCGCGACCGACGGCAGCGTCTGCAGGATGATCACGCCGCCGATGAGCTGCAGGTCGATCGAGAACTGCGGGTCGAGCAGCAGGATGCACAGCACCGCGCCCACCTTGACCACCAGCGAGACGACCTTGGAGACGTTGGCCTCCTGGGCGTCGGTGGCCTGCTTGTTGATGTACTCGCGGTAGATGTTGCGGGTGAACAGGTTCGCCGCCGCGATCGACATGATCGCCGCAGGCACCAGCGCGCCGATGCCGATGGCCGCGAACGCCACGCCGGCGAACCAGTCGGGGAAGAGCTGGTCGAACAGGTTCGGCACGATCGTGTTCGGGTCGCCGCCGACCGGCTTGGTGCCGGCCGCGATGGCCATGAAGCCCAGCAGCGCGATCAGGCCGAGCACGAAGCTGTAGGCGGGCAGCGCCGACATGTTGCGCTTGATGACGTTGCGGTTCTTTGAGGCCAGCACGCCGGTGAGGCTGTGCGGGTAGAGGAACAGCGCCAGGGCCGAGCCGAAGGCCAGCGTGACGTACTGGAGCTGGTTGGCGCCGTTGAGCAGGATGCCGTCGCCCGGCGCGGGGGTCTTGTCGAACTTGGCCTGCGCCATGTCGAAGATGTTGCCCCAGCCGCCCAGCTTGGCCGGGATGTAGATGACCGCGGCCAGGATCACGATGTAGATCAGCGCGTCCTTGACGAAGGCGATCAGGGCGGGCGCGCGCAGGCCCGACTGGTAGGTGTAGGCCGCCAGGATCGCGAAGGCGATGATGATCGGCAGGTGCCCGGTGATGCCCATCGACTTCAGCACGGCCTCGATGCCGACGAGCTGCAGCGCGATGTACGGCATCGTGGCCACCAGCCCGGTGATGGCGATCAGCAGCGCCAGCGTCGGCGACCCGAACCGGGCCCGGACGAAGTCGGCGGGCGTGACGAACCCGTGCACGTGCGAGACCGACCACATCCGCGCCAGCACCAGGAACACCAGCGGGTAGACCACCACGGTGTAGGGCAGCGCGTAGAAGCCGAGCGCGCCGGAGCTGAACACCAGCGCGGGCACGGCCACGAACGTGTAGGCGGTGTAGAGGTCGCCGCCGACCAGGAACCAGGTGACCCAGGAGCCGAAGCTGCGGCCGCCGAGGCCCCACTCGTTGAGGCTGGCCAGGTCGGTGGGCCGCCGCCAGCGGGCCGCCACGAAGCCCATGCCGCTGACCAGGATGAACAGCAGCCCGAAGACGACCAGCTCGGTCACGTGCCCGCTCATTTGGTCATCCTGTAGACGATCGTGGTGCAGCCGACGCCGACCACGATGAAGGCGAGCTGCAGCCAGTAGAACAGCGGGAAGCCGAGCAGGCGCGGCTCGTCGGAGTTGAACAGGAACGTCAGCAGCGGCAGCACGATCGGCACGACCAGCAGCCAGTTCCACGGGCTGCGGTCGGTACGCGGCGGCTGCCCGGATTCCCCGGTAGTCATCGGCCCTCCGATTGGGGGATCAGGAGCGGCGTGTTGACCGGCTCCTGACAATGTCGTCAATGGAGGGAGATTAGCTTTCCGGTGGTATTAAACCCAATGTCCGGAACATTACGGTTTGGCCTAAATGTCGAGATGAAATCTCAATATGTGAGACCAAAGCCACCCCTCGCCAACGGCACGTTAAGTCGCTCCCGCGCCTCGCGGAACCGGGCGATCGGCGAATGGTCGGCTACTCGCGACGAACGGTCACTTCGTCGGCGATGTCGCGCGTCCCGTACCCCTCGGGGGCGGGCACCTCGGTGATCGGGTCGGGGCGGTCGTCGAACTCCAGCCGCAGCGCCCGGGCCATGGTGGCGTGCATCTCGTACAGGCAGACGATGTAGGTCAGCTCCAGGATCTGCTCGTCGGGCAGGTGGGCGCGCAGCACGTCGAACACCTCGTCGTGCACCCGGCCGCCGTCGAGCACCAGGCCGTCGGTGTAGGCCAGCACCGCCCGCTCCAGCTCGCCGAACCGGTCGCTGACCTGCCAGGAGGCCACCGCCCGCACCTTCTCCTCGGACACGCCGAGCGCCCTGAGCTGCTTGCAGTGCTGGGAGTAGACGAACTGGCTCTGCCGCGCCCAGCCTGCCCTGGTCTGCCCCAGCTCGCGCAGCACCGGGTCCAGCCGTGACTCCCGGTAGATCTGGAAGCCCTTGACGCAGTGGCGGAAGATCTTGGGGTCGAGGGCGAAGACCGTCCACCAGTCGCCCGGCGAGCCGGTCGCGGTCCCCGTGCCGTCGGGGGACAGCAGCCGGTCGTGGAAGAACCGGACGACCGGGTCGGTCACCTCCTCCGGCGGCACCCGCCGCAGGCGCGGCATCAGACGGTCCGGTCGGCGGCCGTCTTGGGCTCGTGCCGGACGTCGCCCGGCTGCCCGACCGGCCGCGTCCAGGCGGCGAACTCCACCAGGATCCCGTCGGGGTCCTTGAAGTAGATGGACCGGACGAAGACGCCCTCGTGCATCGCGGGCGCCACGCCGAACTCGCTGTCGTCGTGGTTGAGCAGCACGCCCACGTCGATGCCCCTGGCCACCAGCCGGTCGCGGTACTCCTCGATGCGCTCTGGCGGCACGTCGAAGGCGATGTGGTTCATCGAGCCGACCGCCGACAGCAGCTCGCCCCGGTCCGGCAGGTTCTTCGGCGCCGAGACCCCCGGCACGCCCTCGGGCGCGTCGGGGAACCAGAAGAAGGCCAGCGCGTTGCCGCCGCCGCAGTCGAAGAAGAAGTGCTGGCCCCAGCCCAGGGGCAGCTCGATCGTCTTGATCAGCGGCATGCCCAGCACGCCGGAGTAGAAGTCGACGGTCTGCTTCATGTCCGAGCAGACCAGCGCGATGTGGTTGACCCCGCGGAGCTCGAATTCGCTGTTCATGGTAATCAACTACTTATCACAGCGTTCCTGCGGAAAACATGACAGGAGGTGGCGGGTATCCGGGCCACGATCGTGCCCGTGATTGTTGTGGTGGCGGGCGCGACCCGCGGTACGGGACGAGGAATGGCGGTCGCCCTGGGGGCGGCCGGAGCGACGGTCTACTGCGCCGGACGGAGCACGCGCGAGCGCCGTTCGGAGATGAACCGTCCGGAGACGATCGAGGAGACCGCCGAGCTGGTGAGCGCGGCGGGCGGGACGGGCATCGCGGTCCCCGTCGACTTCCTGGACCCGGCGGCGGTGGCCGGGCTGGCCGCCCGCGTCGAACGGGAACAGGGCCGCCTGGACGTGCTGGTCAACGACGTGTGGGGCGGCGACCACCTGTGGAAGTGGGAGACCCCCGTCTGGGAGCAGGACCTGGACGACGGGCTGCGCCTGCTCAGGCTGGCCGTCGACACCCACCTCATCAGCGCCCGCCACCTGCTGCCGCTGCTGATCCGGCACGAGGGCGGCCTGGTCGTGGAGGTCACCGACGGCACCTGGGAGTTCCACCGGACCCGCTACCGCGAGAACGTCTACTTCGACCTGGCCAAGCTGTCGGTCAACCGGCTGGCCTTCGCCTGGTCCCACGAGCTGCGCCCGTACGGCGGGACGGCGGTGGCCGTCACGCCCGGATTCCTGCGCTCGGAGGCGATGCTGGACGGTTTCGGCGTCACCGAGGAGAACTGGCGCGAGGCGAAGGCGGACAGCGCGTGGATGGTCTCCGAGACCCCCGCCTACGCCGGTCGCGGCGTGGCCGCCCTCGCCCGGGATCCCGACCGGCGCAGGTGGTCGGGGTCGTCGGTGACCAGCGGCGAGCTGGCCGAGGCGTACGGCGTCACCGACGTGGACGGCAGCCGGCCGCAGGTGTGGCGCTACATCGCCGAGGTCATGGAGAAGGGCGGCGACGGCGGCTGGGAGGACTACCGCTGAGACCCGTGGTGGTGCCCGGCCACGCGGGCGTCCTCTAGCGCCGGTAGAGCTCGGCCATGCGGGCGGCGGCGTCGGCGACCTGGGCGCGCAGCTCCTCCGGCGCCAGGACCTCGGCCTCCGGGCCGAACCGCAGCACCTGGGTGAAGGCCACCCGCGTCGACTCCACGGCCAGCCGCACGGTCCCGTCCGGCTGGAGCGAGGCCAGCGCGTCGTCCAGGGCGGCCGGGTCGGCGACGTACCGCAGCATGCGCCGGCCGGCCGGGGTCAGCCGCAACGTGATCACGTCCCTGAGCAGGGAGCGGCTGAACTCGGCCGCCTGCCCGGCCCAGAACGCGGCCAGGTCGAAGTCGGCGTCCCGCTCGAAACGCGGCTCGCGCGCGCGGACGTCCCCCATGCGGTCCACCCGGAAGATCAGGAACCGTTCGCGCAGGCGGGCCACCAGGTACCAGGCACCCGCCTTCAGCACCAGCCCGTACGGCTCCAGCTCCCGCGTGCGCTCCTTGTAGACCACCGTGACCGGCAGGTCGTTCCACACGGCCCTGGCCAGCGGGGCCAGCGCCGGGGGCGGCGGCGTGTCGGCGGCGTACCAGCCGGGCGCGTCCAGGTGGAAACGCTGCGCGGCCGTGGCGGGCGCGTCGCGCAGCGAGGGCGACAGCGCCGCGGCGGCCTTGAGCCGGGCCGTCGCGGCCACCTCCTGCAACCCCATCTCGCGCAGCGCCGCGGGCACCCCCGACAGGAACAGCGCCTCGGCCTCGGCCCGGTCCAGCCCGGTCAGCCGGGTGCGGTAGCCGTCCAGCAGCCGGTAGCCGCCGCCGCGCCCGCGGTCGGCGTAGACCGGCACGCCCGCCTCCGACAGCGCCAGCACGTCGCGGTGCACCGTGCGCTCGGAGACCTCCAGCTCCCTGGCCAGCTCGGCCGCCGTCATCCCGCCCCTGGCCTGCAACAGCAGGACCAGCGACATCAGCCGCGCGGCGCGCACAGCGGCAGCACCACGGCCGAGGGGCGGGCGGGGGAGTGGAACACCTCGACGTCGGCGGGCACCATCGGGCCGCCGGGCGCGCCCACCGGCTCGCCGGTGCCCGGGTTGCGGGCGATCGTCGGGTACGCGCCGGCCGCCACGTGCACCCGGATCCGGTGGTCGCGCCGGAACCGGTGGCCGATCGGCCACAACTCCACCCGGACCCGGCGCACGCCGTCGCCGTTCCCTTCACCGGCGGTGTGCGGGCCCAGCCTGCGCACCCCCTCGCACAGGTTGAGCGAGCGCCCGTCGGGGTGCACGTCGCAGACCCGGACCACGACGTCCACGTACGGCGTGCTGGACCGGACATAGACGTCGGCGTGCACCGGGCCGATCATCTCCACATCGGCCTCCAGCGCCGCGGAGCTGTAGACCAGCACGTCGCGCCGGGCCTCCAGGCGCCGCTGGTCACGCGGCCTGGAGTCGGCCAGCAGCACCGGGCCGCCGATCGCCGGCGTGGGGTGGGCGGGGTGGTAGCGGAACCGGTCGGACCCGGCCTCCTCGGGCTCGCGCGGGTCCAGGCCGCCGCCCGGCCGCAGGTGCCAGCGCTGCTCCCGCACGCCCGGCACCGGCCAGTCGGGGTAGTCGCGCCACTCGCCGGCCCCGGTGACGTAGAGCCGCACCGGGTCCGTCCGCAGGCCGGACGGGTCGTCCATGAGGTGGGCGCGGAACCAGGCCAGCGCCTCGGCCTTCGAGGGCCGCCCGTGCCGGGAGTCGACGTGGTACCAGGGCCCGATCGTCAGGTACGGCCGCCGCCCGGCCGCCCGCATCGCCGCGTAGTCCTTGAGCTGCCAGGGCAAAAAGACGTCGTACCAGCCGCCGAGCATGGTGACCGCCGCCTCCACCTGGCCGACCTTGAGCGAGAAGTCGCGCTTGTGCCAGTACGGCACGGCCGGGTCGGCGTGGTGGGCCAGCAGGTCGCGGAAGAACCGCAGCGGCCGGCCCGCCGAGGCCACGTCCAGCTCGGCCACCGGCCGTCCCGACAACACGGCCCGGCGGGTCACCCTGGGGGCGGTCAGCATCGCGGCCCCGCCGACGAAGCGGCGCGTCATGGTGTCGGTCAGCGTGGTCCAGCTCAGCGTCGACTCCAGCGCGAACGCGCCGCCCACGTAGGCGGCGTCCCTGAACTGGGAGGCGGTGATCTGCGTGGCCATGGCCTTGAGCTCGGGCCCGGCCTCGGCGGCGACGGCCCACTGGGCGTAGCCGAGGTAGGAGGGGCCGAACATGGCGAACGAGCCGCCGTACCAGGGCTGTTCGCGCAGCCAGGCGATGGTGGCCAGGCCGTCGTCGTGCTCGTCGCCGAGCGGGTCGAGGCTGCCGCCGGAGCCGAAGCCGCCCCGGCAGCTCTGGATCAGCACGTGGAAGCCGTTCCTGGCGAAGCCGCGGCCGTACATCCAGCCGAACAGGCCGCGCCGGCCGTACGGCGAACGGATCAGCACCGCCGGGCCCGGCCGCCCATGAGCCGGGGCGTAGTGGTCGGCCAGCAGCGTCACACCGTCGGGCATGGGGACGGGGATGTCCCGCCGGAGCCGCACGCGTCTCATGTCCTAACCAGTAACAGATGTGACGGGACGGGTGGTAGCCGGGGGTTACGGTCGCGTAGGGAGAAAGGTCCTTGGCAAACTATCCGGTCATGGGACGAATCACTTCGTATGTCGCCCTAGGGGACAGTTTCACCGAAGGACTTGAGGACCCGGCCGACCACGGGTTCCGCGGCTGGGCCGATCGGCTGGCCGAGCACATCGAGGCCGACCGCCGCCAGGCCGGGGAGCCCGGACTGCGGTACGCCAACCTCGCCGTCCGCGGCCGGCTGATCGACCGGATCGTGTCGGAGCAGGTGCCGAAGGCGGTCGAGCTCGGCGCCGACCTGGTCTCGCTGTGCGCCGGGGGCAACGACATCCTGCGGCCGGGCAGCGGACCGGCGTCCGTGGCCAGGCGGCTGGAGGAGGGCGTCAGGACGCTCACCGAGGCGGGCAGCCGGGTGCTCATGTTCACCGGCTTCGACCTGCGGCACGTGCCGGTGATGCGGCTGGCCCACTCCAAGATCGAGGTCTACAACCTGCACATCCACGACATCGCCCGCCGCTACGACGCGCTGCTGGTGGACCTGTGGCCGATGCCGGTCCTGCGCGACCCGCGCGCCTGGAACGCCGACCGCCTGCACCTCAGCCCCGACGGCCACCGCCGGGTGGCGTTGCGGGCCGCCGAGGTGCTCGGCGTGCCGGTGGCGGAGGACTGGCGCGAGGCGTACCCGGCCAGGCGGCCGCCGCTCTGGACGGCCGCCCGCCGCGAGGACCTGCGCTGGGCCAGGACCTACCTCGGCCCGTGGATCGGCAGGCGCATCAACCGGCGCTCCTCGGGCGACGGCGTCGTCCCCAAGCGCCCCGACCTCGCCCCGCTGCCGTCCGCCGGCCGCTGACCACGGCCCGGCCCGCTTCCCGGCCCGCCGCCGATCCCGGCCGCCGATCCCGGCCCGGCCCGGGGTCCCGCCGCACCAGGAACGGCGGGACCCCGGACGGTCAGGGCAGCGCCTTGTCCGGGCGCTCGGAGACGCGCACGCCGTTGACCAGCGTGGCCCCCTGCCGGGCGGCGAAGCGCACGTTGAGCTGACCGTCGGTCACCTTCACCGTGTACTGCCTGGCCACCGCCGTGTACGTGCCCGCCTCCAGCGCCAGGTCCAGCGCCGGGATCGCGAGCTGGCCCTCGACGAGCACGTCGAAGACCCGTTTGCCCATCTGCGTGCTCTTCACCTCGGCGAAGTCCAGCTCCACCGTGTACGTCCCGGCGGGCACGCCGTCGAACCGGTACTCCAGCATGCCCTCTCTGGCCGTCCGGAACAGCGCCTGGTCGGCGGTGCCCGCGATGGTCCTGGACGTGCTCGCCGTCTTGGTCGAGGTCGCCACGTAGCCGTACCCGCCCTGGGTCCAGCGGCGGTCGGGCGTCCAGGCGTCGCCGTCGGCGTCGGTCAGCGCCTTCGACCCGCCGGCGTCGACGGCCACCTGGAACTTGGGCACCACCACGGTCACCTTGATCTCGATGGCCGGCTGCCGCCCGCTGGCCGACTTGACGACCAGCTTGCCGGTGCGCATCCCGCCGGGCGTCACCCCGGCGGCGGAGAGCGTCACCCGCAGCGTCGCCTTCTGGCCCTTGGCCAGCTCGCCCGCCTGCGGCGTGACCGACGCCCAGTCGGCGTCACCCGTCACCGTGTAGGCGGTGGGGGAGCCCAGGTTCGTCAGCTCCAGCGTGCGCGTCCTGGTCGCCCCGGCGGGCATGACCGCGGTCAGCTCCGCGGCCGAGGCACTCACCCGGCCGGTGACCAGGGCGGTGTCGATCCTGGTCAGCGCGCCGGGCACGACCGTGACCGGCTTGGTGAAGGTGCCGTAGTTCTCCTTGGCCACCACCACGTCGTGGTCGCCCGCCGGGACCTGCCCGAAGAACGACCCGTCCGCGCCGGTCGTGAACGAGGCCACGTCGCCCAGCTTCACCGACGCCCCGGCCAGCGGCTCGCCGTCGTTGGCGTCGGTGACCACGCCGGTCACCAGGCCGTGCCGGCTCGCGGTGAACGTCACGCCGCGGCCGGTGGCCAGCGCGGCCTCCTCGTAGGAGTAGAGCAGCGCGTCCGTGCCGGCCGCGTTCTCGATGCCGACGGTGGCGCTGGAGCCCTGGTCGCGCTCGCTCTCGATGTCCTTGTAGCGGAAGGAGACCGAGCCGTCCTCGCCCAGCAGCGCCGCGAACGACACCCGCTCGCCGGTCCCGCTGTAGAAGGTGACGTTGCGCCACTCCACGACGTACTGGCGGTGCGGGGCCGTGCCTGCCACGCCGGTGTAGACGCCCGCCTCGGCGTCCACCTTCAGGTCGTCCCAGTACGGGTAGACCGCGTTGTTCGGCGTGCCCGTGCCCGGCAGGCGGGTGTTGCTGCCCGTGGTGACCCGGTCGGCGGCGAAGGTGACGAGCCCGTTCGTGCTGATCCACGCCCTGGACTGCCCCGTGCCGTAGAACGGGACCGCGAACGGCAGCGTCACCTGCACGGCCTCGTCGTCGCCGGTCAGCGCCAGCTTCTCGGTCCCGGCGACGTACGGCTGCGCCGCCGCCCGGCAGGTGTAGCCGAAGCCGTCGCCGCGCAGCGGCAGCTCCACGTCCCTGAGCGTGTCCCCGTCCACGGCGACCTGCGCGCTCGCGCCGCTGGAGCAGCGCGAGACCGGGGTGACCGTCAGCGTGTACGTCCCGCGCGGCAGCGTCATCGTGTACCGGCCGGAGGCGTCGGTGACCGCGCTCACCGGCGTGCCGCCGGCGGCCACGGTCGCGCCCGGCTCGGGCACGCCGGCCGTGCTGACCGTGCCCGACAGCGTGCCGGACGGCTGCCGGACGAGCGTGACGTCGCCGGTCGTGACCTGCTCGGCGGTCACCGTGGCCGTGGCGCTGCCGCGGTCGTAGCCGAACTTCTCCGCCGTCAACGCGTACTCGCCGGGCAGCAGGCGCGGGATCGTGTACGTGCCGTCCTGCCCGGTGACGACCGCGCGCGCCAGCGGACCGGTCACCTTGACCGTCACACCCGGCACCGGCTCGCCCGCCGCCGTGACCGTGCCGCGCAGCTCGCCCAGCCCCTCGTCCGGCGCGGCCTGGACGGCGGCGTAGGCGTCCAGGCGGCCCTCGCCCCAGACGTTGTTGTCGGCCGCGGTGCCGCCGCAGCTCGTGTCGGCCACGTCGATCGCCGTGCCGTCCAGCAGCGGCCGGGTCGCGGCCACGTCGCCCTGCAGCCGGGGCGCGGCCGACCAGATCAGCGCCACCGTGGCGGCCACGTGCGGCGAGGCCATCGAGGTGCCGGTGTAGGAGTCGTAGTCGTCGTCCGGGACCGAGGAGCGCACGTTCACCGCGGGGGCCGCGATGTTCGGCTTGATCTCGCCGTCCTGGCCCTCGCCCTTGCTCGACCTGTTGTACAGCACGTTGTTGACGTCGAAGCCGCCCGCGCTGTAGCTGATCGCGTACTGGCCGGGCGAGCCGCTGGTGCGGCAGGCCGGTCCCTCGTTGCCGTTGGCGAAGGCGGGGAAGATGCCCGCCGCCACCCACGCCTGGACGGTCTCGACGTACCAGGGGTCGAACCCGTTGCCGCCCCAGGAGTTGTTGACGATGTCCGGCGCCAGGTCGGGACGCGGGTTGCGGCCGTTCAGGTCGGTCGGGGCCAGCACCCACTGGCCGGCGGCCAGCAGCGAGGCGTCCGTGCAGGTGTTGACCTCGCAGCCCTTGGCGGCGATCCAGCGCACGCCGGGCGCCACGCCGATGCCGTTCGCGCCCGCCATCGTGCCCATGACGTGCGTGCCGTGGCCGTTGTTGTCGCACGGCGCCGCCGACGGGCAGATGCGCGCCGGGTCGAACCAGTTGTAGTCGTGGGTGTAGGAGCCGTCGGGGTTCCTGCCCCGGTAGCTCGCGGCCAGGTCCGGGTGGTCGTACTGGACGCCGGAGTCGATCGAGGCGACCACGATGCCCTCGCCCCGGTCGCCCAGCTCGCTCCACACCCGCGGGGCGCCGATCCGGTCGACGTTCCACTCGACCGCGCCGGCCCTGGGCTCGGCCCGGCCGGTCACGGGCTCGGGCAGCGCGACGACGGTGACCGGGTCGATCCGGTCCACCTCGGGCAGCTCGCTGATCGCCGACGCCAGCTTGGCGTCCGCGGTCACCCGTACGGCGTCGACGATCCAGTACGAGGTGTAGTCGGCCTTCTGGGCGTCCAGCAGCTTGACCAGCCCGGCCTGCGAGGTCTTGGCCCGCTCGGTCTTGGCCTGGTAGACCAGCTGCGTCCTGGCCCGTTTGGTGGCGGCCCGGCGGGCGGCGCCGAGGTCGGCGGTGCCCTTCATCCGGACCCAGAAGGTGGCCTTGCCGTCCTTGTCCAGCTCGGCCTGGACGGTCTGGGAGATCTTGCCGGGATCGGGCGCCGCGTGCGCCGGGGCCTGGGGGGCGGCCAGGGCGGCGGCGGTGACGATCCCGGTCAGGATCGCACGCCATTTGAGGGTGTTGCGCACGTGCTCTCCTTCACGACGTTCACGACGGTGAGGAAGAGGTGATCTTTCAGCCTCTGTCGAGAAGGGTGAAGAGATCCTGTCGGGAAAGCAAGGGCGCTGATCCTAACAAGCTCGGATAAGTCCCGAAATGTAATGTGGTCAGCTGAAATGTCGCCACATCGGCCAGGTGGCGGACCACGGGCGCACGGGATCCCGGCAGAGCCACACCGGCAGGCCCTGCTCCTCGTTGTCGACGTCCACGCCGTTGTCCACGAGGGCCTTCTGCTCGCAGGAGCCGAACAGCGCGCGGGCCCGGCCGCCCGCGTTCACCAGGATCGCCACGGTCGCGTCGTCCGGCGGCGGGCCGTACGCCCAGAGCTGGTTGTGGCCGGAGTACACCCGGGTCAGGCCCGCCCGGTCGAGAGCGCCGTACTCGCCGTAGTTGCCCGTCACGACCACCGCGCGGGCCCGCTCGTCCGGCGGCAGCGCCCGCAGCACGCCCCCGACGGCCGCGGCGAAGCGCGGCCAGCCGACCGACTCGCGGGCCACCTCGTTGATCGCCGGCACCGGCGTGGCGGCCAGCGCGCCGACCGGCACGAGCGGCAGCGCGAGCACCGCGCAGGCCGCCGCGTTGACCGCGAGGAACGCCCACGCCGCGCGCACCCGCCCGGCCCGCGCCCGCGACACGCTCACGCACCCGGCCGCGAACAGCGCCACGATCAGCCCCGCGGTGTAGTCGAAGCGCCCGCCGCTGACCAGCGTCAGCACCGCCGTCACCGGATAGGCCACCGCCACCGCCCGCACCCGCCGGTCGCGCCACAGCCGGACGAACCCCAGCGCCGCGACCACCGAGACCACCGGTCCGAACAGCGTGAGCTGCATCGGCACGAACATCATCCGCATCTCGGCGCCCTTGTCCGCGCTGAGCGCGGCGGCCATCGACAGCTGCGGCCAGCCGTGCGTGGCCTGGTAGATCAGGTTCGGCGCGGCCAGCACGGCGGCCAGCAGCGCGCCGCCCCACAACCACGGGCTGCCCAGCGCCCGCCGCGGCCCGGCGATCAGCAGGCCCGCCGCCAGACCCAGCACCAGCAGCGCGATGAGGTGCTTGTTGTAGGTGGCCAGCCCGATCACCGCGCCCGCCGCCAGCCACCAGCGCGGCTGCTCGCGCAGCAGCGCCCGGAGCGCGAACAGGATCGCCGCCGTCCACAGCGGCAGGTCGAAGCTGACCGTCAGCAGCGTGTGCGCCGCGATCAGCGTGTACGCCCCGGTCGCCGCGCCCACGGCGGCCATCGTCTGGGCGAGCCGGTCGCCGCCCAGCTCCCGCGCCACCAGCGCCACCAGCACGACCACGGCCGCCGCGGCCAGCGCGGGGAACACCCGCAGCGCCGTCACCGTGTCGCCGAACAGCCCGAGCGCCGCCTTGCCCAGCATCGGCGTCAGCGGGGGCTGGTCGACGTACCCCCAGGCCGGGTGGCCGGCCAGGACCCGGAAGTACAGCTCGTCGCGGTGGTAGCCGTACCAGGGGCTCAGTGCGAGGGCCACGCCGGCGGTCAGAACCGCGGTCACCGTCACCGGACGCCACGCCCAGGGCCGTTCCATGGACGTCGAGGCTAGATCCATTGCCCACCCTTTGTCACTGCCTGAGCGGGTGTCGCGTTGCGCGATCTTGGTCCGGCGGTTAACCTGGGGGGCATGCGAAATCGCCCTCAGATCCAGTGGTGGCGCCGCTCCTAGGCGGCGCGTTTTCGCATTCCTCTCAAAGGACGGCCGCCCCGGATGGCGGCCTTTCTCGTGTCCGCCCCCGGGGCCTCATGATGTGACGTGGTAAGGGGCAGCAAGTGGAGAGCAGCGGATATACCACCGCCGGGGGCGTCGGCGTCGAGCGCGAGGCACGCGACGTGTCGGAAGAGGCGCTCGAAGAGATCGTGACCGCGCTCGGCGAGCGGCGCGGCGGCGCCTTCTCGTCGGGCATGGACTACCCGGGCCGCTACAGCCGATGGGCCTTCGGCTACGTCGACCCCTGCCTGGAGCTGGTCGCCAAGGGGCGGGTCATCTCGGCGACCGCGCTCAACGAGCGCGGCAGGGTCGTGCTGCCCGCCGTGGCCTCCTGCCTGCTCGCCGCGGGCAAGCCGGTCAGCGAGCCGACGCCCGACCGCGTCGAGGTGCACGTCCCGGAGTCGGAGGACCTGCTGCCGGAGGAGATGCGCAGCCGCCGGCCCACCGTGTTCACCGCGATTCGCGAGGTCATCGCCGCCTTCGCCGGCGACGACCCCCACCTCGGCCTCTACGGCTCCTTCGGCTACGACCTGGCCTTCCAGTTCGAGCCCATCCGGCAGGAACTGGCGCGTCCCGACGACCAGCGCGACCTGGTGCTCCACCTGCCCGACCGGATCGTCGTCATCGACCGCCAGCGCGAGACCAGCGTCGAATACCGTTACGAGTTCACCGTCGACGGCGCCACCACCCGCGGCCTGGAGCGCACCGGCAGCTCCGTCCCGCAGGTCGTCCCCGGCGAACTGCCGAAGGACCCGGTGCGCGGCGAGTACGCCAAGGTCGTGGCCGCCGCCAAGGAGCGGTTCAAGCGCGGCGACCTGTTCGAGGTCGTGCCCGGCCAGGTCTTCCACGCCGTCTGCACCGACCCGTCGGCCTTCTACCGCGGCCTGCGGCACAGCAACCCGGCGCCGTACGAGTTCATCATCAGCCTCGGCGACGGCGAGCACCTCGTGGGCGCCTCGCCCGAGATGTACGTCCGGGTCAACGGCGACCGCGTCGAGACCTGCCCCATCTCCGGCACCATCGCCCGCGGCAGCAACCCGGTCGAGGACGCCGAGGCCATCCGCACCCTCCTGAGCAGCGTCAAGGAGGAGTCGGAGCTGACCATGTGCACCGACGTCGACCGCAACGACAAGTCGCGCATCTGCGTCCCCGGCACGGTCAAGGTCATCGGCCGCCGCCAGATCGAGCTCTACTCGCGCCTGATCCACACCGTCGACCACATCGAGGGCCGCCTGCGTCCCGAGTTCGACGCCCTCGACGCCTTCCTCACCCACATGTGGGCCGTCACCGTCACCGGCGCCCCCAAGACGTGGGCCATGCAGTTCATCGAGGACCACGAGGCCACCACCCGCCGCTGGTACGGCGGCGCCATCGGCTTCATCGGCTTCGACGGCTCCATGAACACCGGCCTGACCCTGCGCACCGCCCAGATCAAGAACGGCGTGGCCACCGTCCGGGCCGGGGCGACCCTGCTGTTCGACTCCGACCCCGAGGCCGAGGAGCGCGAGACCGAGCTCAAGGCCAGCGCCCTGCTCGGCGCCCTGGCCTCAGTCAACCAGCCCGACGCCGTCCCGCCCGCCGTGGTCAGGGAGCAGCCGGGGGCCGGCATGAAGGTGCTGCTCGTCGACCACGAGGACTCCTTCGTCAACACGCTGGCCGACTACTTCCGCCAGGAGGGGGCCGACGTGGTGACGCTGCGCCACGGCTTCCCGGCCCACACCATCGACGACGTCGCGCCCGACCTGGTCGTGCTCTCGCCCGGCCCCGGCTGGCCGTCCGACTTCGGCATGGCGGCGCTCATCGACGAGATCTACGCCCGCGACCTGCCCGTCTTCGGCGTGTGCCTGGGCCTGCAGGCCATGGTCGAGCACGCCGGCGGCTCGCTGGAGCTGCTCGACTACCCCGAGCACGGCAAGCGCGGCCAGGTCAGCCGCCTGGGCGACAGCGCGCTGCTGGAGGGGCTGCCCGAGGAGTTCACCGCGGCCCGCTACCACTCGCTGCACGCCAAGCGGCCCGGCGTGGTCGGCTTCACCCCGACCGCGCTCACGCCCGACGGCAACGTCATGGCCATCGAGGACGTCGAGCGGCGGCGCTTCGCCGTGCAGTTCCACCCCGAGTCGATCCTCACCCAGGAGGGCGGCGCGGGCGCGAAGATCATCGCGAACGTGCTGCGCCTCACCCGGCGCTGACCCGGGCCGGTTTCGTCTGGGAAGGGGCAGGGTGTTCCTGTCGTAGGGCAAAACGTCCGCGGGGGCGTGCGGGGCTCCCCTAGAGTCTCCGCATGCTCCCCGTAGCCCTGCCCGACACGGTGCGTGACGCGCTGCTCGCCCCGCTCGTCGACCACCACTGTCACGGGGTTCGCCGGGACGACCTGACCCGGGCCCAGTTCGAGCCGCTGATCAACGCCGGCGGCGCCCCGGCCCCGCCCGGCACCACGCATTTCGACTCGCCGTTCGGCATGAGCCTGCGCCGCTGGTGCGCCCCGCTGCTCGACCTGGAGCCGCACGCGCCCCCGGCCGTCTACCTCGCCCGGCGGGCCGAGCTGGGCGCCGGCGAGGTCAACCGGCGCCTGCTGGCCGGGGCGGGGGTGGTGGCGTTCCTGGTGGACACCGGGGACGAGGACATCGACCTGCTGTCGGCGGCCGAGATGGGCCGCCACGGCGGAGCCGCCGCCGACGAGATCGTCCGGATCGAGCAGATCGAGCAGGACGTCGCCGAGTCGGCGCAGCTCGCCGTCGACTACCTCGACGGCCTGGCCGACGAGCTGTCGGCCAGGGCCGCCAGGGCGGTCGGCCTCAAGACGGTCATCGCGGGCCGCTGCGGGCTCGACTTCGACCCGGCCAGGCCGAGCACCGGCTCGGTCATCGCCGGCGCCAACCGCCGCCTGGCCGACCCCAAACGGCCGCTCACCGACCCGGTGCTGCTGCGCCACCTGCTGTGGAGCGCGATCGACGTGGCCCGCGAGCGGGGGCTGCCGGTGCAGTTCCAGGCCGGGTTCGGCGGGCGCGGCCCCGACCTGCACCGTACGGACCCGGCCAGGCTCAGCGCCCTCATGGACGCGCTGCAGCCCCTCGGCGTGCCGGTCATCCTGCTCCACTGCTACCCCTACCACCGCACCGCCGCCTACCTGGCGGGCGTCTACCCGCACGTCTACGTCGACGTCGGCCCGGCCCTGCCGCACACCGCCGCCGCCTCGGCCCGCGTCATGGACGAGCTGCTGGAGCTGGCGCCGTTCCACAAGCAGCTGTTCAGCTCCGGCTGCCGGGGCGTGGCCGAGACCGGTTACCTCGGCGCCCTGTACCACCGGCAGGCGCTGGGCGCGGCCCTGCTGGCCAGGCTGGAGGCGGGGGAGTGGAGCCCGTCCGACGCGGCCAGGATCGCCCACATGATCGGCTCGGGCAACGCCCGCCGCGTGTACCGCCTCTGACGCCCGCCCGCCGCCGATGGCGGCTGGAGGCGGCGCCTGCCGGGCCGCCCCTTGGCGGCGGCGGTGCGCGGCGGCGGTGCGCGCCGGTGGCGGCGGTGCGCGTTGTTGCCGTAACGGAATGCCATTAATTTATGACATTTCCTTCACTAATCGGAAATTTACATTTCCGGTAATCAAATTGTGATTTGTCTATTTGTCAATATTGCTGTGATGATCGTGGACGCCAGAACCCCTACGCCACACCTGGAGGTGTCGTGTCCTGGCGTCCCTTCGTCCTCACGGCCGCAGCCCTGTCACTCGCGCTGGCCGTTCCCGGTGTCGCGGCGGCCGACGACCCGCCGCAGCCGCAGGTGGAGTCCCGGGCCGGCACCCGGGCCCCCGCCGAGGTGAGCGGGCTGGCCGAGCCCGCCGCCGCAGCGGACCCCGTCGCCGCGGCCAAGACCCACCTGGCCGACCCGCGCTACCACCTCGACCCCGCCGACCTGGTGCCGCTGCGCACGGTCGTGAACGGCCAGGACGAGACCGTCAGGTTCGCCCAGCGGTACCGGAACCTGCCCGTCTTCGGCGCCCAGTACCTGGTCCGCTTCCGCAAGGACGGCGCGAAGCGCGAGGTCACCGGCGCCGGCGGCCGCTTCCTCACCGAGCTCGACGTGAACACCACGCCCACGGTCACCCCCGCGCTGGCGGCCCGGCTGGCCCGCGCCCGGCTCGTCCGGGACGACCAGGTCCGCGCCACGGTCAAGGCCACGCCCGGTGAGCTGGTCGTGCTGCCGCGCGGCAAGGGCGTGCTGGCCTGGCACGTCACCCTGACCGGCGCCGACGCGGCCAGGAAGCGGCCCGTCCTGCTGGACGCCTACGTGGACGCCCACTCCGGCCGGCCGCTGTTCGCCCTGGACCGGCTGCGCATGGAGGGCCCGGCGACCGGCAGCGGGCAGACCGCGCACGGCAAGACCGTCCCGCTCAACGTCTACCAGCGGGCCGACGGCGCGTACGAGCTGCGCGACCGCGCCCGCCCGATGTGGAACGGCACCACCGGCGAGATCCTCACCTACGACGCCGCCGGCGCCGACGTGCAGCAGTTCCTCGAACCCGGCGTGCCGGCCGGCACCGAGCTCGCCAAGTCGCCCACGCCCGCCTTCGGCCCCGAGCACACCGAGAGCGGCGCCGTGGACGCCCAGTGGGGCGCGGGCAAGGTCTACGAGTACTACAAGGGGCTCGGCCGCGACGGGCTCGACGGCAAGGGCGGCACGATGTACTCGGTCGTCAACGTCACCTACTACGGCAGCCCGTTCGAGAACGCCTTCTGGGACGGCACCAAGATGGTCTACGGCGGCGGCGGCGCCGACCTGCACTCCTTCGCCGCCAGCCTCGACGTCGTCGGCCACGAGATGACCCACGGCGTCATCACCCACAGCGCCGACCTGGTCTACCAGGGCCAGTCGGGCGCGATGAACGAGGGCCTGGCCGACTACTTCGGCAACGCCATCCAGACCGGCGCGCTCGGCATCCCGATGAGCGACCCCGACGCCAGCCTGCTCGGCGAGGACCTGTGCAAGAGCCTGCCGCCCGCCCAGTGCGCCACCCGCGACCTCGACGACGACCGCAACGCCGCCAAGGACTACCTCGGCGTCACCACCGCGATCGACGCCGGCGGAGTGCACCTCAACTCCACGATCTTCTCCGGCGCCCTGTGGGACGTCAGGGAGCAGCTCGGCGCCGGCTTCGACAAGGTCGTCTACAAGGCGCTGACCGAGTACATGACCCCGCTCGACGACTTCGCCGACGGCCGCCGCGCCGTCGAGTCGGCCGCCCGCGCCGCCGGGCTGTCGGGGCGCGACCGGCTGGCGATCGCGGCGGCCTTCGAGCGGCACGGCATCAGGCCCGGCTGGGAGCGGCTGATCCGCACCGACAGCCGCGTCGTCCTGGACGGCCTCACCGACTCCCTCGACCCGCCCGCCCTGGCCGGTGACCGGTACGCCGTCACCGACAGCACCCCCGACGCGAACGGCCCCACCGTCATCCGGACCGGACGCGTGAGCGGCGGCCCCGCGACCACCGTGTCCGACGACGGCCGCTGGGACTGGACGCCGGCCACCGACGGCAGGCGCGCGGTGTGGGTCGCCCTCGACGCCGAGTCGGGCCGCTTCCAGGTCCGCTCCCGGCCGCTCGACGCCTCGGCGCCGTCCACCGTCCTGCACGAGACCACCGGCTACGTCTACGCCGCCGCGGTCTCGGGCGACGTCGTGGCCTGGTCCGGCGAGGACCCCGCGACCGGCGAGGTCGAGCTGTGGCTCAAGCGCGGGAACGCCGCCCCGGTCAACCTCACCGCCGACAAGGGCGTGGCCGGGTACATGCCCTCGGTCACCGGCGGCCGGCTCGTCTACGCGCGGGTGAGCTTCGTCTCCGGCGGCAGTCACAGCACGCCCGTCGTGCACGACCTGGCGACCGGCAAGGAGGTCGTGGTGCCCGAGGTGCCGCCGACCGGCGCGATCCCGTCGCTGTCGATCCGCCCGGCGCTGACCGCCGGGCACGTCGTCTGGCTCTACGACGCCGACCGCGACGGCCGGATGGGCGTCATGCGGGCCGCCCTGGACGGCACCGGCCAGACGCCGGTCGTGCCGGACGGGCCGCAGGCGCCGTACGCCACCTGGCTCGACGCGAGCGAGTCGCGGGTGACCGTCGGCGTGCAGCCGGACGGGACCACGCTCGAGAACGCGAACCTGACCAAGATCTACCAGGTTCCGGTCACCGGCGGGGCCCTTGAGCGCTACTCCTGCAACCGCGGGGAGCAGGCGCTGTTCGCCGCCGGCGCGGCGGGTCGCGTCCTGTGGCTGGACGGGACCGCGGGCGACACCGACCTGGTGACCCGCGACAGGCCCGCGCACCGCTGCTGACCTGGCAAGGGCGTCCGCCCGGCGCCCGCCGTGCCTCCGGAGGGGGACGGCGGGCGCCGAGTCGCGCGCAGCCCCGCGAGCTGGTTTGCTTGAGCCCGTCACAAACCACAGATCCCGAGCGGGGGGCTCCCTTATGCGCAGTGTCGAACCCGAGGTCTTCATCGTCGCCCGTCCTGAGCTTGACTACGACGAGCTCGCCCGATACCTGGGCGAGGTCGGCGGCGAGAGCTGGCTGGAGCGGCTCGACCGCGGCGACCTCGACGCCCAGAACCTCGCCGAGTTCGCCGGCCGCCTCTGCTACCGCTCCTTCGAGCCGGGCCTCAACCCCAACGTGGTGCGCATCAGGGAGAACCAGGACGACTACCTGCGCAACATCCTGGCCAGCGCGCACGGCTCGGTCCTCGAACACGTCAGCTTCAGCTTCGTGCTGCACAACGTCAGCCGCGTCCTGACGCACGAGCTGGTGCGCCACCGGCCCGGCGTGGCCATCTCCCAGGAGTCGCTGCGCTTCGTCCGGCTCGACGAGCTGCCGTTCTGGTTCCCCGAGTGGGCCCAGCAGGACCCCGAGCTGATGAAGCGGGCCACGGCCGTGCTGGAGCAGCTGGAGCAGTTCCAGCTCTGGATGGCCGGGCACTTCGGGCTCGACGAGGAGGGGGTGCCGTTCTCGGAGAAGAAGCACCGCACGTCGTTCATGCGCCGCTTCGCCCCCGAGGGCCTGGCCACCGGCCTGGTCTGGACGGCCAACGTGCGCACGCTGCGGCACACGATCGAGGCCCGTACCGCCGTCGGCGCGGAGGAGGAGATCCGCCTGCTCTTCCAGCGCATCGGCGAGCTCATGCGCAAGGAGGCGCCCGCCCTGTTCGGCGACTACGTCGTCGAGGACGGGGCCTGGGTGCCGGGCTGGCGCAAGGTCTGAGGCGTCAGGCGAGCGCGGGCAGCACGTAGACCTCGGCGCCCGGCGGCAGGGCGCAGTCCAGGCCGCCGAGCCCGCGGGCGTTCTCCCCGCACACGATCATGCTGATGTGCCGGCGGATGCGGCCGTAGTCGTCGCGCAGCCGCTCCTCCAGCAGCGGATGGGTGCGCCGCAGCATGTCGAGCGCCGAGCCGAGCGTGGGCGGGGAGTCGCGGTCGGCGCCGACCGCGAACACCTTCACCTCGGTGCGCCCGCTCACCCACCGCCGCAGCGAGCTGGGCAGCACGAACACGACCATCGTCACGGGCTTGGTGAATGACCTGGCCATCGGTCAGAGCACCGCCGCGCGCACGCTCAGCACGTCGGGCAGATGGCGGGCGACCTGCGACCAGCTCTCGCCGTCGTCGCGCGAGCAGTAGACCTCGCCGTCGCGGGTGCCGAAGAACAGCCCGGCGGGGGAGGCGGTCATCGCGTCGCGCAGCACGGTGGCGTGCACGGGACCCTCGGGCAGGCCCTCGCCCAGCTCCTGCCAGGTGGCGCCGGCGTCCTGGCTGCGGCAGACCCGGTAGCGGTGGCCGACCGGGGTGCGGTCGACGTCGGCCGTCAGCGGCAGCACGAAGATCGTGTCGGGGCGGGTGGGGTGGACCACGATGGGGAAGCCGAAGTCGGAGGGCAGCGCGGAGCCGATGTCGTGCCAGCTGCCGCCGAAGTCGTCGCTGCGGTAGACGCCGAAGTGGTGCTGGAGATAGAGCCGGTCGGGCCGGGCGGGGTCGATGCAGACCTTGTGCACGCACTGCCCGAACTCGGGATACTGCTGCCCTTCGGGCAGGAACGGCGCCCGGATGCCCTGGTTGGCGGCCTCCCACGACATGCCGCCGTCGCGGGTGCGGTAGAAGCCGGCCGCCGAGACCGCGATGCCCATGACCTCGGGGTCGGTGGGGTGGGGGACGATCGTGTGCAGGCACAGCCCGCCGCCGCCCGGCTGCCATCGCGGCCGGTGGGGATGGTCCCACAGGCCCTCGACCAGCCGGTAGGTCACGCCGTTGTCCTCCGAGCGGAACAGCGCGGCCGGCTCCACGCCGGCCCACACCACGCCCGGCTCCGACGGCGAGGGCGTGAGCTGCCACACCCGGGCCAGCGTCGCGTCGGTCTTGTCGGGGAAGGCGATGGGCGGCTGGGGCGCCTCGCCCCAGGACTCGCCGAGATCATCGGAGTGCATCACGGACGGGCCGAAATGGCCGTACTCGATGCCGGCCAGCAACCGGGGGGTGCCTCCCCGGGTGTCGACGGCCACCGACGGCACCGCGACCGTGGAGAACCGGATCGGCTCGATCTCGAACGGGCCGCCGCCCGCCGAACGGGCGAGGAACAGGCCCTTGCGGGTGCCGATCGCGAGGACTGCGTCACTCATAGCATCGCTCCCATGTTCGCTTCCCGCCATCGTGCCACGCGCGCGGCGGCGGTGCCGAGGACTGGGAGATTTGCCGCACGCCTGCCGCCCGGCCACCCGCGGACGGCCGGGACGGCACGGGCATTACCCGACAGGTAATCGTGATACTTCCCTCTCACCGCTAGATTTCCTGACATGGGAGCACTAGCGATACAAGAAGAGACTTTTGGTGATTTGTTGCGGTCGTGGCGGCAGCGGCGCCGGGTGAGCCAGCTCGACCTGGCCATCGAGGCCGATGTCTCCTCCCGGCACGTCAGCTTCCTGGAGACCGGCCGCGCCCGGCCCAGCCGCGAGATGGTGATGCGGCTGGCCGAGGAGCTCGACGTGCCGCTGCGCCACCGCAACCGGCTGCTGGTCGCCGCCGGGTTCGCGCCGGTCTTCCCCGAGCGCGAGGTGCGCGCCCCGGAGATGGCCGTCGTCCGCCAGGCGCTGGACAAGATCCTGGCCGGGCACGAGCCGTACCCGGCGCTGGTCGTGGACGCGGCGTGGAACCTGGTGGCGGCCAACTCGGCGGCCGCCATGTTCATGGCCGGCGTGCCCGCCGAGCTGCTGGCCGAGCCGGTCAACGTGATGCGGCTGTCGCTGCACCCCGACGCGATGGGCGGCAGGCTGCTGAACCTGGCCGAGGTCCGCGCGTACCTGCTGCACCAGCTCCGCAGGCAGGCCGAGGCGTCGGCCGACGGCCGCCTGGCCGAGCTGCACGACGAGCTGGCCGCCTACACCTACCCCGGCGTCAACCTCAACGTGGCCCACGTGCCCGGACCGGGCGACATCCTGCTGCCGCTGCGCATCGCCGACGGCGACCGCGTGTTGTCGATGTTCACCACCATCGCCACCTTCGGCACGCCGATGGACGTGACCGTCTCGGAGCTGGCCATCGAGACGTTCTGGCCGGCCGACGAGGAGACCGCCGCCGCCTTCCGCCGCGACCCGGCGGCCTCCTGACGACCACCAGGGACGTTCAGTCCTAGCGTTCACCGGGCACGACGTCGCGGTGGATGCGCGCCGGCGGCACGCCGTCGGCCTGCAGGCGGCGCACGGTGCCGTCCACCATGCCGCCCGGGCCGCAGACGTACACGTCGTGCTCGCGCCAGGAGTGGAAGCGCCCGGTCACCTCGGGCAGGTGGCCGCGCATCCCGGCGTAGGACGGGTCGCCGGAGACCACCGGCAGCACCTGCAGCCACGGGAAGGACGCCTGCATCGCCAGCAGGTCGGGCAGGTCGTACAGCTCGTCGGCGGTGCGCACGCCGTGCAGCAGGTGGATCCGCGGCCGGCGGCCCGAGGCGATGACGTGCTCGACGATCGCCTTCAGCGGGGCCAGCCCCGTGCCGCCGGCCACGCACAGCAGGTCGCGGGCGCTGTGCTCGCACGGCGTCATCGTGCCCATCGGCGGCCCGAGCATGACCGTGTCGCCGATCCTGGTGTGCCTGGTCAGCGCCGTGGACACCCAGCCGCCCGGCACCGAGCGCACGTGCAGCGTGACCGTGTCGTCCGGGCGCGGCGCGTTGGCGATGGAGAACGTGCGCCACACCCGCGGCCAGCGCGCGGTCTGGACGGTGACGTACTGGCCCGCCGTGTACGGCAGCCGCTGCGCGGGCCGCAGCGTGATCACCGCGATGTCGGGACGGCGCAGCTCGTGGTCGACGACCTCGGCCGGCCACCAGGCCGGCGAGACGCCCGCCTGCGACTCGGCCGACTCGATCATCAGGTTCGCCGCCGCCGTGTACGCCGACACCCACGCCGCCTCGATCTCGTCGTTCCACACCTCGGCGGCGAAGCGCCGGATCGTGGCCAGCAGGGCGTTGCCGACGGCCGTGTAGTGCTCGGCGAGCACCCCGTACTTGCGATGGTCCCTGCCGAGCTGGCCGAGGTAGGCGGCCAGGCCGTCCGGGCTGTCCAGGCTCCACACGATCCGCGTCAGCGCGCCGAACAGCCGGTCGCGCTGGACGTCCATCGCGGGCGGGAACATCCCCCGCAGGTGCGGGCTCGCGGCGAACAGCCGCCCGTAGAAGTACGCGGTCGCCTTGTCGGCCACGGGCTCGACGAGTGAGAAGCTCTCCTTCACCAGTCGCGGATTCAACGACATGCACTCAACCCCACCCCATCGGACCGGAAAATCGATTCCGGCCGCGTCGGCCACCTCCTGACGGCTCCGGGTCGTGAACGCGCTGCGTGCCCCGGCACATCCGGCGCGCTCGGAAATGAGTCTTACACCACCTCTGATGCGTCACAACCGATTCACCCCAATTGCGATATGGGCTTTTCCGACGGAGAAAACGAATAAAAGTGATTTTCGTCTTTCGCTTTCCGGTGTTTCCCGCCGCGCGGCGGAGGCGTAGCATCCCGCCATGGCGGTCCTGCACCCCGGCCCGGCGAGGCCCGGCTGACCGTCGGGACGGCCTCCCGCCTGCCCTGACCCGCCCCTGGAGATCCGCATGTCCCGACCGCTCATCGGCATCACCGCCTACCTGGAGGCCGCCCGCTGGGGCGACTGGGTGCGCGAGGCCGTGCTGTCACCGCCGTCCTACGCCAAGGCGGTCGAGCGGGCCGGCGGCGCGCCGGTGCTGCTGCCGCCGCTCGACCCCCATGTCGCCGGCGACCACGTCGGCGGACTGTCCGGCGTCCTGCTGGCCGGCGGCGCCGGCCTCGGCGCCGCGGCCTACGGCGGCGAGCACGACGAGCGCGCGCCCGAGCCGCAGCCCCACCGCGACCGGTACGAGCTGGCCCTGGCCGGGGCCGCCGTCCGCGCCGGACTGCCGATCCTGGCGATCGCCCGCGGCCTGCACGTCCTCAACGTCGCCCAGGGTGGCACGCTGATCCCGTGGCTGCCCGAGGTGCTCGGCCACGAGCGGCACGGCGAGCCCGGCGCGGTGCACGACATCCAGGTGAGCGTGTCGAGCAGGCTCGGCAAGGCCGTCGGCGACCACGTCGAGGCGGTCGCGCCGCACCACCAGTCCGTGCGCCGCCTGGGCAGCGGCCTGCTCGCGGTGGCCTGGGCCGACGACCAGATCGTCGAGGGCGTCGAGCTCCAGGGCCACCGGTTCTGCGTCGGCGTCCAGTGGCATCCCGAACGCGGCGGGGACAATCGGCTCTTCGATGCGTTCGTCGAGGCGGCCCGCTAGGCTGCGCTCATGCCGCTGCACCCCCAGGCGCGGGACTACGTCGCCCTCTACCCGTCGGACCTCAACACCGACCTGGCCACGCTCGACCTGGCCACGATCCAGGAGATGCGCGCGCACGACGGCTTCGCGGCCCAGCGGGGGCCGCTGACCAAACTCCCGTTCGTCCGCGACGAGCTCGCCGGCGACGTGCCGATCCGCATCTACCGCGCCGACCCCGGCGACGGCCTGCTGCCCGTCGTGGTCTACTTCCACGGCGGCGGCTGGGTCTTCGGCAGCGTCAGGCGCAACGACGCGCTCGGCCGCGACCTGGCCCTGCGCACCGGCGCCGTGGTCGTCTCGGCCGACTACCGGCTGGCCCCCGAACACCCCTTCCCGGCCGCCGCCGACGACGCCTGGACCGTCGTGCGCGACGTCTTCGCCAGGCCCGCCTTCTACCAGAGCAACGGCAGCGTGGCCGTCGTCGGCGACAGCGCGGGCGGCAACCTGGCCGCCGTCGCCGCCTGGCGGGCCGCCGGGTCCGGCATCCGGCTGGCCCACCAGGCGCTGGTCTACCCGGTGCTCGACACGGCCATGGACACCCCGAGCTACCGCGCCTACGCCAAGGGCTTCGGGCTCGACGCCGCCGAGATGGCCTGGTTCGCCGAGCGCTACGCGCCCGGCGCCGACCCCGCCGACCCGCTGCTGAGCCCGCTGCGCATCGACGACCTGACCGGCCTGCCGCCGGCCACCGTCCTCACCGCCGAGTGCGACGTGCTCAGGGACGAGGGCGAACACTACGCCCGCCGCCTGGCCGACGCCGGCGTGCCGGTGGAGGCGCGCAGGTTCGACGGCGCGATCCACGGCTTCTTCGGCCTGCCCGGCCTGTTCGACCAGGCGGCCGAGGCCAGGCAGTACATCGCCGACCGCCTGCGGGAGCACCTGTGACCTACACCAAGCTCAAGCTCGACACCCCGGCCGAGGGCGTGCTGCGCGTCACGATCAGCGAGCCCGGCCGGCTCAACGCCGTCGACATGACCGGCCACCGCGAGCTGAGCGAGATCTGGCGCGAGGCCGACCGCGACGACTCCGTCCGGGCGATCGTGGTCAGGGGCGAGGGCACGGCGTTCTCGGCCGGCGGCGACCTGTCGATGATCGAGGAGATGACCCGCGACCACGCCACCCGGATGCGCGTGTTCGCCGAGGCCCGCGACATCGTCTACAACGTGCTCAACTGCTCCAAGCCCATCGTCTCGGCCGTCCAGGGCCCGGCCGTGGGCGCCGGGCTCGCGGTGGCGCTGCTGGCCGACATCTCGGTCGCCGGCCGCACCGCGCGCATCATCGACGGCCACACCCGGCTCGGCGTCGCCGCCGGCGACCACGCCGCGATCATCTGGCCGCTGCTGTGCGGCATGGCCAAGGCCAAGTACCACCTGCTGCTGTGCGAGCCCGTCACCGGCGAGCAGGCCGAGCGCATGGGCCTGGTCAGCCTGTGCGTCGACGACGACCAGGTGCACGACAAGGCCATGGAGATCGCGGTCCGGCTCGCCCAGGGTTCCCAGGAGGCGATCCGGCTGACCAAATACTCGCTCAACAACTGGCTGCGCCTGGCCGGCCCGACCTTCGACGCCTCGCTGGCGATGGAGTTCCTCGGCTTCACCGGCCCCGACGTGGTCGAGGGCGTGCGCGCGGTGCGCGAGAAGCGGCCGCCCGCCTTCGGCTGAGCCGGGCGCGTGTGCTTGTCCGGGCCCGGGGTAGGCGCACCCTCATGACGGACAACGATGTGGTCGACCTGCTGGTGCGCCAGCACGAGCAGATCAAGAGCCAGTTCACGGAGGTCGAGAACGCTGCCCCCGAGGACAAAGCAGCGGCTTTCCAGAGGCTGGTGCGCCTGCTGGCCGTCCACGAGACAGCAGAGGAGGAGATCGTCCACCCGTACGCGCGCCGCCACGTCGACGACGGCGACGACCTGGTGGACGAGCGCCTGGCCGAGGAGAACGCGGCCAAGGACATGCTCACCCTGATGGAGCGGGCGGGCGTCGACGACCCGCAGTTCGCGGCCAACCTGGCCACGCTGCGCAAGGCCGTCGTCGAGCACGCCGAGGCCGAGGAACGCGAGGAGTTCCCCCGGCTGAGGCAGGCCGCCGGTGAGAAGGAGCTGCACGCGATGGCGATCGGCGTCAAGGCCGCCGAGGCGCTCGCGCCCACGCATCCGCACGCCGGCGTCGAGACCGCGCCGAAGAACCTGCTGGCGGGCCCGCCCGCCGCGATCATGGACAGGGCCCGTGACGTGATCCGCAAGGCGACGAGCAGGGCCTGAGAGCCGTCAGAAACTCCGGGGCAACCCGAGCACCTGTGTCGCGAGGTAGTTGAGCAGAAGCTCCTCCGTCACGGGTGCCACCCTTCCGATACGGGCGTCGGCCAGCAGTCTGGCCACCGGGTACTCCAGCGAGTAAGCCATGCCGCCGTGCGTCTGGAACGCGGCGTCGGCCGCCTCCCACGCGGCCTGGGAGGCGGTCAGCTTGGCGACGTTGGCCTCGGTGCCGCACGGCAGCCGCCGGTCGAAGGACCAGGCCGCCTTGTAGAGCATCAGCCGCGCCAGCTCGATCTTGGCCTTGACCTGCGCCAGCGGGAACGCGATGGCCTGGTTGGCGCCGATCGGACGGCCGAACACCTCGCGCTCCTTGGCGTAGCCGACCGCCACCCGCAGCGCCACCTCGGCGCCGCCCAGCGCGGAGGCGGCCAGCAGCACCCGCTCGGGGTTGAGGATGTCCCACAGCACGGCGGCGCCGCCGTCCACCTCGCCGACCACGCTCGTGGCGGGCACCCGCAGGTCGTCGACGAACACCATGTTGGACGGCGTGGTGTTCGCGCCCATCTTGGGGATCGGCCGGAAGGACAGCTGCCCGGCGGCGACCGCCTCGGGCACGTTCACCAGGAACACGGTCAGCCCGTGGGTGCGCGGCCTGGCCTCGGCCGCCGGGACCGTCCTGGTCACCAGCAGCATCCAGGTGGCGCGCTGCACGCCGGTGATCCAGATCTTCTGGCCGTTGAGCACGTAGTCGCCGCCGTCGCGGCGGGCCGAGGTGGTGATCGCCAGCGAGTTCGAGCCGGCGTCCGGCTCGGTCAGGGCGAAGCACGTCTCGACCTCGCCCGTGGCCAGCCGGGGCAGCAGCTCCGCCCGCTGCTCGGCGGTGCCGTGCCGGGCCAGGGTGAGCGCGCCGAAGCCGGGGGTGAGCACGTACGTGAAGGCCGAGCCGCCCGCCGCGCCCGAACTCGCCAGCGTCTCGGTGGCCACCGCCAGCTCCAGCAGCCCCTGCCCGCCCCCGCCGTACTCCTCCGGCACGGCCAGCCCCAGCCAGCCGCCCTTGGCCAGGTCGGCCCAGACCTCCTCCGGCCAGCGCTTGTCGCTCTCGCACCGCTGCCAGTAGTCGAGGTCGTAGCGGGCGCAGATCTCGGCGACGCCGCGCTGGACGGCCTGGGCGCTCTCGGGAAGGGTGAAATCCATCACGCCATCGTAGAAGTTCGTTCTGTTCAGGGTCGAGGTCTGCGGGCGTGGAAGACGAAGGCCGGCGGCGTGTTGCGCCACACCGTGCGTCCGGGCACGACCTCCTCGAACCGCTCGGCCAGCAGCGCCCGGAACCGCCGGGCCGAGCTGAGCGGGATGGCGTGGATGTAGGAGAAGGTGGTGAAGGCCGCGCCGGGGCTCATCACCGACGTCACCGCGTCCAGCAGCTCGTGCTGCAGCCCCGTGGGGAAGGCCGCCCACGGCAGGCCGCTCACCACGACGTCGGCGTGGCTCAGCCCGCGCCCGGCCAGCAGCTCGCCCAGGCGCGCCGCGTCCGCGTGGGCCACGTCCACGGCGGGGAAGCGCGCCGCGAGCAGCACCGCGAGCCGCTCGTTCACCTCGACGGCCAGGTGGTGGCCGCGCCCGGCCAGCCGCTGCTGGATCTCCGCCGTGAACGGGCCCGTGCCCGGCCCGAGCTCCACCACGGTCGGCTCGCCGCGCTCCGGGACCGGCGCGCAGACGGCGGCGGCCAGCCGGCGCGAACTCGGGGCGACGGCGCCGATCACGGCGGGGGCGCGCAGGAACTGGCCGAGGAACATTGCGGTGTCGTTGGACATGACCTCGAACGTATCGGGAAGATCACCCTCTGCGCTCCCCCCTCTGGACGAACCTGCGGCCACTAGGAGGAGACGGGGTCCTCCGCGCGGAGGATCAGGTATCGGCCGAGGGTGGATAGCGTGAGGCCATGCGTTGGCGTGGTGTGCCGCTCGATGTCCTGCTCGCGGCATCAGGCGTGGGGCTGGATCTGTTGACGACGGCCCACGCGGGCGACACCGCGTACCTGCCGGCGGCGATGAACATCCCCATGGCCCTCCTGGTGGGCCTGCCCATGGGGCTCGTACGGCGGTGGCCGCTGGCCGTCACCCTCTACCTGGCCGTCTTCCTCGTGCTCAGCGACCAGCTCGGCTCCTACACCTCCAACACCGCGCAGATCCTCATCTGCGTCGCGCTCGGCGTGGTCGGCTTCCGCGTCCCGTGGCGGCCCGCCATGGCCGGCGTGGGCGCCACCGTCCTGGCCACGGCGGTCAACATCGCCGACCCCGGCATCGCGATGACCGGCAACACCTGGATGTACTCGGTGCTGCTGCCCGTCTTCCCCACCGTGCTCGGGGCCTACCTGCGCAGCTCGGCCGAGCGGCTGGAGGAGCGCGACGTCACGCCCGACGCGCTGCTGGCCGCCGGCGGCGTGGCCATCACCGTGCTCAGCACCTGGACCTCCTGGCACAGCGGCGCCCTGCCCGTGTGGGTGATCGGCCTGCTGGCCGTGGTCGGCGGGCTGTCGCTCGGCGTCGCCCGGCGCCTGCCCGGCCTGGTCCTGCTGCTGCAGGGCGTGCTGCTGATCGCCGCCGACACCTATCTCAACGACGCCGTCAACACCTGCCTGATCCTCACGCTCATCGCGATCGGCGTGTTCTCCATGCGCGCCGCCTCCTGGGCCTGGACGGGGGCCGCGTACCTCACCGGCTGCCTGCTGACCGCCATCGCCGTCGTCGGCGACGGCACCGAGATCACCCCGCTCCGCGTCGGCGTGCTGATGACCCTGGTGGCCACGCCCATCGCGATCGGCCGCTACCTCGGCATGCGGCAGGCCGCCGCCGCCGCCGAACGCCTGCGCGCCGAGGAGTCGGCCCGGCTCGCGGTCGCCCAGGTGCGCGCCGACCAGCTCGCCGAGCGCGAGCGCATCGCCCGCGACGTGCACGACATCGTGGCCCACCACGTCGGCGCCATGGTGCTGCGCGCCAGCGCCGCCCGCTACACCGCGCCCGACGGGCCGGTCGCCGACGCGCTGTCCGACATCCGCGAGACCGGCCACCAGGTGCTGCAGGACCTGCGCGACCTGCTCGACCTGCTGCGCGACCCCGACCGCGGCCCCGACCTGCTGGCCAACCCGGCCGACGTGGTCCGCGAGTCCGCCGAACGCATGGCCGCCGCCGGCCTCGTCGTCCACCTCGACCTCGATCCGGCCAGCGACCGCGCCCCGCTCATCGCCCGCGCCTCCGCCGCGCGCATCGTCCAGGAAGGTCTCACCAACGTGCTCAAACACGCCGGACCCGGCACCCGGGTCCGCGTCACCGTGGCCCCCGCGCAGGAAGGGTTGTCCATCGAGATCCGCAACGGCCGCCCGCCCACCGTCATCGAGCGGCTGCCCTCCTCCGGCCGCGGCCTGGCCGGCATGCGCGAGCGGGTGCGCGCCCTCGGGGGCACCCTCAGCGCCGGCCCCGACGGCGACGGCGGCTGGCTGCTGCTGGCCAGCCTGCCCGCCAGGAGCGCCGCGTGATCCGCGTCCTGGTGGCCGACGACCAGGCGCTGGTCCGCGCGGGCGTGCGCATGTTGCTGCAGGCCGCGGGGGACATGGAGGTCGTCGGCGAGGCCGAGGACGGCGCCGAGGCCGTCCGCCTGGCCGAACGCCACGTGCCCGACGTCATCCTGATGGACCTGCGCATGCCCCGCGTCGACGGCCTGGAGGCGACCAGGCGGGTGCTGGCGGCCCGCCCGGGGGCCCGCGTGGTCGTGCTCACCACCTTCGCCGAGGACGCCGACGTGCACGCCGCCCTGCGCGCCGGCGCCGTCGGCTTCCTGGTCAAGGACGACGAGCCGGAACGCATGGTCGACGCCGTGCGCAGGGCCGCCGCGGGGGAGCAGCTGCTGGCCCCCTCGGTGCTGCGCCGGGTCGTGGAACGGTTCCTGGCCGCCGAGGAGCAGGCCGCCGTGCCGCCGCCGTCCGGGCTGACCGAGCGGGAGCTGGAGGTGCTCGCCCTGGTCGGCACCGGCCTGTCCAACGCCGAGATCGCCGAGGAGCTGCACGTCGGCGTCACCACCGTCAAGACGCACATCGCCGCCGCCATGGACAAGCTCGGCCTGCGCAACCGCATCCAGGCCGCCGTGGTCGCCCACCGCTCCGGTCTCGTGGACGCCGCCTTCCGCCCGGTCCGTCCGCCACGTGGGGGATCGGGGGGTCATCCCGCAGGCTGACGACCGTGTGCGGCCGCCCTCGGCACGATATGGGTCCTTCGTTCGCAGAAAGGATCCACATCATGGGGGAGACACAGGTCATGCCGCGTCCCGGCACGACCCGGCAGGTGTCGGCCGGCCTGCTCCACAGCCTGCGCGTCGCCATCATCGCCCAGGCGGCCGCGCTGCTGGTGGCCGCCTCGTTCGCCGGGCAGGCCGTCTCGGCGGGCGGCGGCCCGGTGGCCGAGACGCACGTCATGGCGGGCATGGTCGTCCACCTGGTGGCGCTCGTGCAGATCGTGCTGGCGATCCTGGTCTGGCGGCCCGGCCGCGGCGCCGGCTGGCCGGTGTGGGCCAGTGTCGCGCTGTTCGTGGTCGGCGGCCTCCAGCACGTCACCTGGCTCTGGCTGGGCGCCCACCTGCCCAACGGGGTGCTGCTGTTCGGCCTCATCGGCGCGCTGCTGATCTGGTCGTGGTCGCCGTCGGCGTCGCGGCGCCGCTAAGGTCTGAGGTGTGTATGTGAAGATCTGCGGGTTGAGCGAGCCCGAGCACGTCGAGGCCGCCGTCGAGGCGGGCGCCGACGCCATCGGGTTCGTGCTCACCCGGAGCCCGCGCAGGGTCACGCCGGAGCGGGCGGCCGAGCTGGCCGCGCCGATCCCGGCCCACGTGCTCACCGTGGGCGTCTTCCGGGGCGAGACCCCCGAGGAGGTCCGGGCCGCCGCGCTGGCCTCGGGCGTGCGCGCCGTGCAGCTGCACGGCCACCACCCCCACGCCGACTTCACCGCGCTGAAAGACCTCGGCCGGCCGCTCGTGCGGGCCGTCGACGCCGCCGCCGACCTGCGGTGCGGCGCCTTCGACGAAGACCTGCTCATCGTCGACGCCCCGCGTCCCGGCTCGGGGGAGCCCTGGGACTGGGCGGCGGTGCGCGGCCGCCCGTCCGGCCGGTGGATGCTGGCCGGCGGGCTCGACCCGGCCAACGTGGCCGAGGCCGCCGAGGCCGCCGGCGCGTGGGGGGTCGACGTCTCCAGCGGCGTCGAGACCGCGCCGGGCGTCAAGGACTCCGCCCTGATCAGGGCCTTCCTGCGGGCCGCGCGCGGTGGCTGACGAGCTGGCGCGGGCCCTTTCCTTCCTGCACGGCTTCGCCCGGCGCAAGGCGCCCGTCGTCGCGCCGGTCCCCGGCGGGTTCGCGGTGCTCGACGAGCGCTACCCGATGTCGCACGACGACAACAAGCTCGTGGTCTGGAACGGCCGCCCGGAGCCGGTGCTCGCGGCCGCCGAGGAGCGGCTCGCCGGGCTCGGCCACCGGCTGGTGTGCGTCGACGACGACCGGCTGGGCCGGGAGTTCCGGCCCGCCTTCGCCGCCGCCGGCTACGGCCACGAGACGAACGTCGTCATGGCCTTCCACGGCCCCCGCCCCGCCGCGTCCGCCGCCACCACCGAGCCGCTCGCACTGGCGGAGCTGCTGCCCGTGCTGCGCGAGGAGTGGCGCGAGTCGCTGCCGCAGGCGCCGCAGGCCGTGGTCGACGGGCTCGCCGCCCGCGCCGCGGTCCGCGCGTCCGGCGCGGACCGGGTCGAGTTCCACGCCGTACGCGCCCCCGACGGGCAGATCGCCGCCCACGCCGACCTCTACGTGCACGAAGGCGTCGTCCAGATCGAGAACGTCTACACCCTGGCGCGCCACCGCGGCCAGGGCTTCGCCCACGCCCTGCTGACCGCGCTGCTGGCCGCCACGGCCGGCGCCGAGCTGACGTTCCTGGTCGCCGACGCCGCCGACTGGCCGCGCGAGTTCTACGCCCGCCTCGGCTTCGAGCCGGTGGGCCACACCCACGCCTTCCTGCGCACCTGACCCCCCGAAGAGCCGGTGGCGCTCAGGCGCCCACCCAGCGGGCCAGGGCCACCGCGGCGGGGCCCAGCAGGGCCAGCACGGCTCCCGACAACGCGTGCACCACCGTGTACGCCAGCAGCGGCGTCCCGTTCCCCGACATCGCGCGCACCCCGCCCAGGACGGTCGTCAGGCCGTGCTGCCCGGTCACCGCGCCCAGCACCAGCGGCGGCGGCGACATCATCAGCTTGGCCCCCACGGCCAGCGAGATCACCACCGGCACGGCGGCCGTGGCGACCGCGCCCAGGGCCACCTGCCAGGCGTGCCGCGCCACCAGTTCCACCGCCGCGGGCCCGGCCGACAGCCCGAGCGCCGCCACGAAGACGCCGAGCGCCACCTCGCCCACCACCCGGGCGGCGCCGGCGTCGTACTGCCCGAAGCCGGCCCGTCCCGCCCGTGCCCGGCCGAACACCAGCCCGGCCGCCAGGCAGCCGAGCGACGCCGTCAGGCCGCCCGCCAGCCCCGCCACCAGCCCCGCCACGAGCCCGGCGGCCAGGTAGACGACGTCGGCCCGCCGCCCGGCGTCCGCCCGCGCCCCGAGCCAGGACGCCGCCCGGTCCACGTCCCGCTTCAGCCCGGTCACCCGCACCACGTCACCGGCGCACAGCCGCGTGCCGGGCCGGACCGGCAACCGGCACCCCACCCGCCGCACCTCGCACACGTGCAGGTCCTGCACCCCCTGGCCGGACAGCCCGGCGCGCAGGTCGCGCACGGTCGCCGGCGGCCGGCCCTCGAGCATGACGTCGGCCACCTCCAGGTCCAGGTCGAGCTCCCGCCCGCCCGGCACCTCGGGCCCGACCACCGCCCCGGCGTTGACGACGTCCTGCCGCACGCCGACCACCACGACCTCGTCGTCCCGCTGCAGCAGCGTGTCGGGGCCGAACGGGATCGGGCGGCCGTTCCTGCGCAGCCGCTCCACCGAGACCCGGGTGCCCATGGCGATCTCCGCCTGCCCGACCGTCCTGCCCTCGCCGGTGGTGACCTGGTGGGCCCGGCCCAGCACCGCCGGCGGTGGCGTCTCCTCCGCGCCGTCCAGCCGCCGCCACAGCGCCGCGGCCTCCTCCCGGGGGTCGAACCGGAGCGCCGCGGGCGCGGCCCTGATGGTCAGCAGCGCGACGGTGACCAGGGCGAGGAGGTAGGACAGGACGTACGCGGGCCCGAGCGCCTGGTGCGCGATCCCGGCGGCCTGCAGGGCGTCGGCCGCCGTGCCCAGCGCCACCGGCCCGGCCGCCGCCCCGGCGACCAGCCCGGCCGTGGTGCCCGGGTCGAGCCCGAGCGCGTCCGCGACCAGCGCCGCGACCGCCAGCGCCCCGACGACCTCGACGACCGTGAACCACAGGTACCGCAGGTTGGGCCCGGAGAACGCGGCGAAGAAGGCGGGTCCGAGGGTGTAGCCGAGGGTGAAGGCGAAGATCGAGAAGGCGATCACCCGCACCTGCTGGTGGACCTCGACGCCGCCGGTCAGCAGCCCGACGGCGAGGGCGGCGGCCAGCGTCCCGGCCGCGCCGCCGAGTGCCACCCCGCGGAACCTGATCCTGCCCAGGGCGAACCCGAGGGCCAGGCAGAGGAACAAGGCGATCTCCGGCGCGTCCCGCAGCACACCGGACTCCCAGGGCCACATCCGATCCCCCCAAGGCAGGCCGGCAGCGCGGGGGGATCGATCACCCAGCCTTTTCCCGCCCTCACATGCCGCGAAACGCCATCAACCTCCATCGGCCCCGCGTCCGCGCGGGGGCGTGCGAGCGGGAATGGTCGCTGGTGGGGCGTCTGTGCCGGAGTTCCACGCAGTAGGGTCTCTGCGTGAGCGAAACTTCCGCCGAGGACCGGATCTGGACGGTTCCCAACCTGCTGAGCTTCCTGCGCCTGCTCGGCGTGCCCGTGTTCCTCTGGTTGGTTCTGGGGCCCAGGGCGGACGGGTGGGCCATCGGCATCCTCATCGTGGCCGGGTTCACCGACTGGCTCGACGGCAAGATCGCTCGTGCGTTCAACCAGACCAGCAAGCTCGGCCGGGTGATCGACCCGGCCGCCGACAAGCTGTACGTCTTCGCCACGATCCTGGCGCTGCTGCTGCGCGAGGTCATCCCGTGGTGGCTGGTGGCCGTCATCGTGGCGCGGGAGCTCTTCGTCGCCTGTTCGTTCCCCGTACTTCGCAAACACGGATATAAGGCACTTCAGGTGCATTTCCTGGGCAAGGCCGCCATGTTCAACCTCATGTACGCCTTCCCGCTGCTCTTCCTCGCCTCCCACACCGGGTGGTATGCCGATATAGCGCGAATTGCCGGGTGGGCCTTCGCGATCTGGGGCACCGGCCTGTATTGGTGGGCAGGGATCCTGTATGTGGTGCAGGTGCGCCAACTCGTAACCGCGACCACGAAGGAGTGATCGGGTGAAGGCGGTCGTCATGGCGGGCGGGGAGGGGACTCGGCTGCGTCCGATGACCGCCAACCAGCCCAAACCTCTGCTCCCGGTGGCCAACCGCCCGATCATGGAACACGTCCTGCGCCTGCTCAAACGGCACGGCATCACCGAGACGGTCGTCACCCTGCAGTTCCTGGCCGCCCTCGTGCGCAACTACTTCGGCGACGGCGACGAGCTGGGCATGAACCTCCAGTACGCCACCGAGGACCTGCCGCTCGGCACCGCGGGCAGCGTCAAGAACGCCGCCGCCCGCCTGCGTGACGACCGCTTCCTGGTCATCTCCGGCGACGCCCTCACAGATATCGACTTATCCGACATGATCCGTTTTCATCGCGAAAATTCGGCTCTTGTCACCATCGGCCTGAAACGCGTTCCCAACCCGCTCGAATTCGGGATCATCATCCTCGACGAGAACGGACGCGTTCAGCGCTTCCTGGAGAAGCCCACCTGGGGCCAGGTCTTCTCCGACACCGTCAACACCGGCATCTACGTCATGGAACCCGAGATCCTCGACGCCGTGGCCGACGGCGAACCGGTCGACTGGTCCTCGGACGTCTTCCCCGCCCTCCTGGAACGCGGCGCCCCCATCTACGGCTACGTCGCGGGCGGCTACTGGGAGGACGTCGGCACCCACGCCAGCTACCTCAAGGCCCAGGCCGACGCGCTGTCCGGCCGGGTCCGCCTCGACATCGGCGGCTTCGAGCTCTCCCCGGGCGTCTGGGTGGCCGACTCGGCCACGGTCGACCCCGACGCCGTCCTGAAGGGCCCGCTGCTGATCGGCGACTACGCCAAGGTGGAGGCGGGCGCCGAACTGCGCGAGTACACCGTCCTCGGCAACAACGCGGTCGTGCGCGAGGGCGCCTTCCTGCACCGCGCGGTCGTCCACGACAACGTCTACCTCGGTCCCGGCGCCCACCTGCGCGGCTGCGTCATCGGCAAGAGCACCGACGTCATGGGTGGCGCCCGCGTCGAGGAGAACGCCGTCATCGGCGACGAGTGCGTCATCGAGGCCGAGGCGTACGTCTCCAGCGGCGTCAAGGTCTACCCGTTCAAGACCATCGAGGCCGGCGCGGTCGTCAACACCAGCGTCATCTGGGAGTCGCGCGGCCAGCGCAACCTGTTCGGCCCGCGCGGGGTCAGCGGCCTGGTCAACGTCGAGATCACCGCAGAGCTGTGCGTCCGCCTGGCCGGCGCGTACGCCACCACCCTGCGCAAGGGCGCCTACGTCGTCACCTCCCGCGACTGCTCCCTGGCCGCCAGGGCGCTCAAGCGGGCCGTCATCGGCGCCCTGACCGCCGCCGCGATCAACGTCCTGGACCTGGAGGCCGCGCCGCTGCCCGTGGCCCGCTTCCACACCGCCCGTGAGTCGGCCGCCGGCGGCATCGCCCTGCGCACCACGCCGGGCGACCCGCAGAGCGTCGACATCGTCATCATGGACGACCGCGGCGCCGACCTGCCCCCGGCCGCCCAGCGCAAGCTGGAGCGGGTCTTCTCCCGCCAGGAGTACCGGCGGGCCTTCCCCGGCGAGATCGCCGAGCTGCACTACCCGGCCAGGGCCGTCGAGGGCTACACGCACGAGCTCATGCGGGCCATCGGCGTCACCGGCGTCAAGGACATGAAGGTCGTGGTCGACTGCGCCGGCGGCACCTCGTCCCTGGTGATGCCCACGCTGCTCAGTCGCGCCGGCGTCGAGGTGCTCACCGTCAACGCCCGGCTGGACGACGTCTCGCCCACCGAGACGCTGGCCGAGCGCCGCCGCGACCTGCAACGCCTGTCGGAGCTGGTCAGCTCTTCGCGGGCGGCCTTCGGCGTGCGCTTCGACCCGGTCGGCGAACGCATCGCGCTGGTGGACGAGACCGGCCAGCTCATCAGCGAGGAACGCGCCCTGCTGGTCGTGCTGGACCTGGTGGCGGCCGAGCGCCGGGGCGGCCGGGTGGCCCTGCCGGTCACCACCACGCGGGTCGCCGAGCAGGTCTGCCGCTTCCACGGCGTGCAGGTGCAGTGGACCTCGACCGCGCTCGACGCCCTGACCTCCGCCGCCCAGGGCCCCGACATGATCTTCGCGGCGGACGGGCGCGGCGGGTTCGTCGTGCCGGAGTTCAGCCCGGCCATCGACGGCCTGGCCGCGTTCATGCGCCTGCTGGGGCTGGTGGCCCGCACCCGGCTGTCGCTCAGCCAGATCGACGCCAGGATCCCCGAGGTCAAGCTGCTGCGGCGGAGTATCCCCACCCAGTGGGCGGCCAAGGGCGCGGTCATGCGCTCGGTCATCGAGGCCGCCGAGGCCGAGCCCGACGGCTGGCGCGTGGACACCACCGACGGCGTGCGGGTCGCCCGCGACGACGGGTCGTGGGTGCTGATCCTGCCCGCCGCCGCCGAGCCGGTCACCGACCTGTGGGCCGAGGCCCCCGACATGGACGGCGCGCAGGCACTGCTCGAACGGTGGGCCCGCGTGGTCGAGCAGGCGGCCGTCTGATCACGTAGAGTAGCGGAAAAGCCTTCGCCCGAGATGTGCGCGCGGAGTGCCGCAAGATCGTAATGTAGAAACGCGCGGCGGCATGGACCACGGGGTGGGGGCGGCGGTAACTTTGTCAGCGTCCGAACCGCAGTCCAGCGCCCCGCCTTGACCTTTGCCGCTGATCAGCGTAAGTTGCGGCATTCGCAAACTTGAAGAGCGAAGGCAGGCGCGTCCCCAGCACCGTCGCCGCGTCTTCGCGGTAGGAGGCCGAGCCGATCGATGCCGAGCGTCTACTGCACGCAGTGCGGGCACGCCAACCCCGAGGATGCCCGTTTCTGTTCCCGCTGTGGGTCACCGCTGACCAGACCCGAGGTCTCCGGGGACACCACGTCGACGATCTCGGTCGCGGGAATCGAGGCGTACGAGGCTGAGACAGGCGACATGCTCCTGGCCGAACGGGCGCTGGTCGAACAGCTCCCGCCCGGCACGGCGTTGCTCACGGTGACCAGAGGGCCCAACCAGGGCAGCCGGTTCCGGCTGGACAAAGACCTCACCACGACCGGGCGCCACCCGGAGAGCGACATCTTCCTCGACGACATCACCGTCTCCCGTCGCCACGTCGAGTTCTACCGCCACCGCGGCGGCCAGTTCTCCGTACGCGACGTGGGCAGCCTCAACGGCACCTACGTCAACCGGGAGCGCATCGAGGAGGTTCCCCTGCACTCCGGAGACGAGGTGCAGATCGGCAAGTTCCGCCTCGTCTTCCTGATGAGGGTCAACGCCGGCGCATGAGCTCACAGGCGGCACGCTCGCACATGAGCATCGGGGAGGTGCTCGCCCTGCTGCAGGGCGAGTTCCCCGACGTCACCGTGTCCAAGATCCGCTTCTTGGAGGGTGAGGGGCTGATCGAGCCCGAGCGCAGCCCCTCGGGCTACCGCAAGTTCACCCATCTCCACGTCGAGCAGTTGCGTTTCATCCTGACCGAGCAGCGCGACCACTACCTGCCGCTGCGGGTGATCAAGGACAAGATGGCCGAGAGCTTCGGCCGTCCGCGCGCGGTGCAGCAGACCCAGGAGGTCCGCTACGACCGGGCCCAGCTGCTGGAGGCGGCCGGCATCGACGAGGAGACCCTCGCCGAGCTGGAGGACTACGGCCTGCTGGCCCCCGTGGCCAGGCGCTACGACGAGGAGGCGCTGAAGATCGCGCGCAGCGTCGGCGCCCTGGCCCGCTTCGGCCTGCACGCCCGCCACCTGCGCGCGGTCAAGGCCGCCGCCGAGCGGGAGTGCGGGCTGGTCGAGCAGACCGTCGCGCCCATACTCAAGCGGCGCGCGCCCGGCGCCATCGGCGAGGCCGACGAGGCCGCCAGGGAGTTGTCCACGCTCCTGCTCGATCTGCACGCCTCTCTGGTGCGCCTCGGCGTCAGGTCTGTCCTGGGCCGCTGAGGGCACAGAGCTGGAAGGCCGGGGCACATTCCAGGCCTGCCGGGTGTTACGTTGAAATGCACAAGCGTGTAGCAGAAACGACCCAGTCAACAGCTGTGCCGGGCGACCGGCCGGCCGAATACGGAGCAGCCCGTGTTGCAGATGGAGGTCGTGGGCGTTCGAGTTGAGATGCCCACAAATCAGCCGATCGTCTTGCTCAAGGAGGCACACGGGGAACGGTTCCTTCCGATCTGGATCGGCATGACCGAGGCGACCGCGATCGCCCTGGCGCAGGCCGAGGAGCCGCCGCCCCGGCCGCTCACCCACGACCTGTTCAGGGACGTGCTGAGCGCGCTCGGCGTCGGGCTGCGCGCGGTCAACATCGTGGCCCTGCGTGACGGCATCTTCTTCGCCGACCTGGTGTTCTCCAACGGCGTGGAGGTCAGCGCCCGCCCCTCCGACTCGATCGCCCTGGCGTTGCGCACCGGCGCGCGCATCTTCGCCAGCGAAGAGGTGGTCCAGGAGGCCGGTGTGATCATCCCTGACGACCAGGAGGACGAGGTGGAGAAGTTCAGGGAGTTCCTTGACACGATCACTCCCGAGGACTTCGGCAGGGCGGGGTAGGTATTTCAGTGCATTTACGCTTCACGACGCGCCGAGCCGGATCGTTGACTGAGCATGGTCACGGTCCTACGGTGCAAGTGAAACCCGTGGTCGCCCTTTACGAACCCCCAGATCAGGCCATGGGATGAGAGAAAGCCGGAGGTCCGCGTGGCGGTCAGCAGCGGCGAGGGAAAGACGGCCGGCCAGGAAGATCCGGTGCGGCGCGAGAGCGCGCGGCAGCGTGCCGGAGAGCAGGGACTGCTCTTCGACGAGCAGCCCGCGACGGTGCCCGACGACATCGGATACCGCGGGCCCACAGCCTGCTCGGCGGCCGGCATCACCTACAGGCAGCTCGACTACTGGGCACGCACGGGCCTGGTCGAGCCCACGATAAGAGCCGCGCACGGCTCGGGCTCGCAGCGGCTCTACAGCTTCCGCGACATCCTGGTGCTCAAGGTCGTCAAGCGGCTGCTCGACACCGGGGTGTCGTTGCAGCAGATCCGCACCGCGGTGCAGCATCTGCGTGACCGCGGGGTCGCCGACCTCGCGCAGATCACGCTCATGAGCGACGGTGTCAGCGTCTACGAGTGCACCTCGGCCGACGAGGTGATCGATCTCCTCCAGGGCGGCCAGGGCGTGTTCGGCATCGCGCTCGGCCGGGTCTGGCGAGAGGTCGAGGGCTCCCTCGCGGAGCTGCCGGGGGAACGGGCGGCGGTCGAGGACACCGTCCCGGCCGACCATCCCGCTGACGAGCTCGCCAAGCGGCGTCGCGCACGCCGCACGGGGTGAGCTGAACCGCTGAACACACCGTAGTAATCTAGGACAGAGTAAGGCTGACGACCCCGTGCGGGAGAGTCCCTGGGCTTCGGTCCTGGGGCGCCGAAGGAGCAACCCTCCCCGGAATCTCTCAGGCATCCCGTACCGCTCGGGTGAGGCAACTCTGGAAAGCAGGTGCGCCCGCCAGGCGCACCTCACCGACGGTGCAAGCCCCACGGTGGGGTGAAGCTCTCAGGTCGCGATGACGTCGCGATGACAGAGGGGGAGATCCGGCACTCGCCCGCGCCCTGGCGCCGGTCTCCAAGCCTCGGGAGGCAACCTCCATGACCGACCTGTCCGCTCCGCCGTTCTCGTCCAGGCACATCGGCCCATCCGAGTCCGAGCAGCAGCGCATGCTCGAGGCCGTGGGCTTCGAGTCCGTCGGCGATCTGGTGGCCGTGGCCGTGCCCGAGGCCATCAGGGTCAAGGACCGGCTCAAGCTGCCGGCCGCCGCGAGCGAGACCGAGGCCATCGCCGAGCTGCGCGAGCTGGCCTCCCGCAACCGGGTGCTGACCTCCATGATCGGCCTGGGCTACTACGACACCGTCACGCCCGCCGTCATCCGGCGCAACCTGCTGGAGAACCCGGGCTGGTACACCGCCTACACGCCGTACCAGCCGGAGATCTCGCAGGGCCGCCTGGAGGCGCTGCTGAACTTCCAGACGGTCGTCTCCGACCTGACCGGCCTCGACGTCGCCGGCGCCTCCCTGCTGGACGAGGCCACCGCCGCGGCCGAGGCCATGACGCTGGCCCGCCGGGCCGGCAAGTCCAAGAGCGACGTGTTCGTGGTCGACGCCGACACGCTGCCCCAGACCAAGGCCGTGCTGGCCACCCGCGCCGAGCCGCTCGGCATCACGCTGGTCGAGCACGACCTCGACGGCGAGCTGCCCGAGTGCTTCGGCGTGCTCGTCCAGTACCCGGGCGCCTCGGGCCGCCTGCGCGACTTCCGCGACGTGGCCGCCAGGGCGCACGAGGCGGGCGCGCTCGTCGTGGCCGCCGCCGACCTGCTGGCCCTCACGCTGGTGGCCGCCCCCGGCGAGCTGGGCGCCGACATCGCCGTCGGCTCCTCCCAGCGCTTCGGCGTCTCCTTCGGGTTCGGCGGGCCGCACGCGGCCTACATGTCCGTACGCGAGGGCCTGCAGCGGCAGATGCCCGGCCGCCTGGTCGGCGTGTCGGTCGACGTCGACGGCGACCCCGCCTACCGGCTGGCCCTGCAGACCCGCGAGCAGCACATCCGCCGCGAGAAGGCCACCAGCAACATCTGCACCGCCCAGGTCCTGCTGGCCGTGATCGCCGGCATGTACGCCGTCTACCACGGCCCCGAGGGCCTGCGCCGGATCGCGCACCGCGTGCACCGGCACGCCGTCGCGCTGGCCGGCGGGCTGCGCGAGGCCGGCCTGGAGGTCGTGCACGGCGAGTTCTTCGACACCGTGCTCGTCCGCGTGCCCGGCAGGGCCGCCGAGGTGGTGGCCGCCGCCGCCGAGCGCGGCGTCAACCTGTGGCAGGCCGGCGAGGACCACGTCTCGATCGCCTGCGACGAGAAGACCGGCGCTGCCGAGCTGGTCAAGGTCTGGGCCGCCTTCGGCGTCGAGCGCGAGGAGGTGGCGCTGGAGGCCGACGCGCTGCCGGCCGAGCTGCTGCGCGAGTCGGACTACCTGACCCACCCGGTCTTCCACAGCCACCGCTCCGAGACCGCGATGCTGCGCTACCTGCGCAGGCTGCAGGACAAGGACATCGCGCTCGACCGTTCGATGATCCCGCTCGGCTCGTGCACGATGAAGCTGAACGCGACCACCGAGATGGAGCCGATCACCTGGCCGGAGTTCGCCGGCGTGCACCCGTACGCGCCGGAGGCCCAGACCGAGGGCTACCGGGAGCTCATCGGCACCCTGGAGGGCTGGCTGGCCGAGGTGACCGGCTACGACGCGGTCTCCATCCAGCCGAACGCCGGCTCCCAGGGCGAGTTCGCCGGCCTGCTGGCCATCCGCGCCTACCACCAGGCCAACGGCGACACCGAGCGGGACGTGTGCCTGATCCCGTCCTCGGCCCACGGCACGAACGCGGCCAGCGCCGTCATGGCGGGCATGCGGGTCGTCGTCGTGGCCTGCGACAGCGACGGGAACATCGACCTGGCCGACCTCGACGCCAAGATCGCCAAGCACCGCGACAGGCTCGCCGCGATCATGGTGACGTACCCGTCCACGCACGGCGTGTACGAGGAGTCGATCACCGAGGTCTGCGCCAAGGTGCACGAGGCCGGCGGCCAGGTCTACGTCGACGGCGCCAACCTCAACGCCCTGGTGGGCCTGGCCAAGCCGGGCGAGTTCGGCGCCGACGTGTCCCACCTCAACCTGCACAAGACGTTCTGCATCCCGCACGGCGGCGGCGGCCCCGGCGTCGGCCCGGTCGCGGTCCGCGGCCACCTGGCGGCCTACCTGCCCGGCCACCCGCTGCGCGACGGCGGCCCGGTCGGCCCGGTATCGGCCGCCCCGTACGGCTCGGCGGGCATCCTGCCGATCTCGTGGGCGTACGTGCGGATGATGGGCTCCGAGGGCCTCACGGCGGCCACCGAGCAGGCCATCCTGTCGGCCAACTACCTGGCTCGGCGGCTGGCCCCGCACTACCCGGTGCTCTACACCGGCCGCGGCGGCCTGGTGGCCCACGAGTGCATCGTGGACCTGCGCCAGATCACCAAGGAGACCGGCGTCACCGTCGACGACGTGGCCAAGCGCCTGATCGACTACGGCTTCCACGCGCCGACCATGTCGTTCCCGGTGGCCGGGACGCTGATGATCGAGCCGACCGAGAGCGAGGACCTGGACGAGCTCGACCGGTTCGTGGACGCCATGATCGCCATCCGCGGCGAGATCGCCAAGGTGGCCTCCGGCGACTACGACAAGACCGACAACCCGCTGCGCAACGCGCCGCACACGGCCGAGTCGGTCACCGCCGACGAGTGGGCCCACCCGTACTCGCGGACCGAGGCGGCCTACCCGGTGGCCTCGCTGCGCGAGGGCAAGTACTGGGTGCCGGTGCGCCGCATCGACCAGGCGTACGGCGACCGCAACCTGGTGTGCTCCTGCCCGCCGCTGGAGGCGTACGAGGACTGATCCGCCCGCGCGGGTCCCCGCCCGGGGGCCCGCGCCGGATCTGGCCCAGTCCTGCACCGTCAAGTGAGCAGACATGATCGCGACGAGCCGTTAGGCTCGGTGCGATCCGTCGCCTGAAGGAGCTCTCTTGACGTTCTCAGAGCTGGAGACCCCGCCTCTCGACACCGCCCGCCGCCTGGCCGAGGGCGGCGACCTGGAGGGTGCGGCGGCGATCCTGACCGAGCTGGTCGCCGACCCCGACAGCCCCGACCGGGCCCAGGCGGCCGTGGGGCTGGCCGTGGTGCTCGACGAGCGCGGCGACACCGAGGCCGCCCGCGCCGCGGCCCGCACCGCGCTGGCCACCGGCCATCCCGAGTACGCCGCCCAGGCCGCCTGCCACCTGGCCCAGGGTTTCGAGCGCGAGGGCCGCGACGACCAGGCCAGGGCCGCCTGGCAGGCGGTGCTCGGCGTCGGCACGCCGGCCTACGTCCCGCTGGCGCACCTCGCGCTGGCCCGGCTGGCCGGCAGCCCGCAGGAGGCCGGCAAGGAGCTGCGCTCCGCCCTCGACGCGAGCCTTGACTCAGGCGACGCCGAGGCCGCCGCGCACGCGGCCCGCCAGCTCGCCGAGACGCTGCTGGAGTACGGCGACCCGGGGGAGGCCGCCGGGCTGCTGCTGGACGCGCTGGAGTTCGCCCCGGCGCGGGAGCTGCCGGGGCTGCGGGTGCTGCTCGGCATCGCGCACCTGGAACTGGCCTGCGCCGAGTTCGCCGAGGCCGTCGAGAGCGGGGCCGACCCCCAGACGGGCGCGCTGGCCATCGAGCTGCTGGCGCGCACGCTGCCGCTGCGCGGCCGCACCGAGGACGCCGGCCAGGTGTGGACCTACGGCCTCGAACACGAGGACCAGACCATGGCCGCCGAGGTCCGGCTGCGTTTCCACCGCGACACCTGAGTGCCGTGAGGGGGCTCAGCCGCGGCGCATGATGGCCACGGCGGCGGCCACGTTGATGGCGACGATCGCCAGCCACGTGATCGTCAGGCCGACCAGCCCCGAGTTGCCGGACGCGATGGCGGTCAGCGGGATGCCGAGACCCATCGAGCCCAGCGCGACGGGGATCATCGCCGCGCCGTTGTTCTGCCGCTGCTTCGGCTTGGCCGGAGGAAGGCCGTGGCCGCTCAGCTCGGCCTGGACGCGGGCGGCGATGGTGGCGTCGAGCCGTTCGACGAAGGACTCGACGAGCGCGGCCTCGTAGTCGGGGCCGAGGTCGCGGCGGGCGTCGAGGGTGGCCTGCAGGTCATCCCGGATGGGGCGCATCTCTGGCATGCAAGCCATCATCCCGGTTGTCCGGCGCGCCGTCATCAGACCTGGGAGCCAACGGCGGATCCTCCCCAGGTACGGTGCTGCCATGGAGATCATGACTCCGCGGGGGCCGGCGCTGGTGCAGGTCGACGAGGCGGCCGAGCCCCGGCTGCTGCTGGTGCTGACCCACGGCTCGGCCGGGGGAGTGGACGCGCCCGACCTGCTGGCCGTCCGTGATGCCGCGCTGGGGGTGGGGGCGACCGTGGCCAGGGTGTCGCAGGCGTTCCGGGTCGCGGGGGCGCGGGCGCCGGGCTCGGCCGCCCGGCAGGACGAGGCCTGGGAGGTGGTGCTGGGCGAGCTGCGCGGCGGGTGGCCGGGGTTGCCGCTGGTGCAGGGCGGCCGGAGCAACGGCGCCCGGGTGGCCTGCCGTACGGCCTCGGCGGTGGGCGCGGCGGCGGTGGTGGCGCTGGCCTTCCCGCTGCACCCGCCCGGCAGGCCGGAGCGTTCCAGGGCCGAGGAGCTGCGCGGGGCCGGGGTCGACGTGCTGGTGGTCAACGGGGACCGGGATCCGTTCGGAGTGCCGGATCCCGCGGACTGCGCCCGGCTGGTGGTGCTGCCGGGCGAGGGCCACGACCTGAAGCGGGACCCCGCCCAGGTGGGCGAGGTCGTGGCCCGGTGGATCGGTGATTACGCCGCCGTCAGGCGGCGCCCACCAGGGGGTCGGGCCGGTGCGGCGCGATGACGGTGCCGCTGGGCAGCAGCTCCCCGGTGTCCTCGAACAGGACGACGCCGTTGCAGAGAAGGCTCCACCCCTGCTCGGGGTGGCATGCGAGGGTGCGTGCTGCCTCGCGGTCCGGCGCCTCGGCAGACGGACAGGCCGGGTCGTGCGGGCACATCGGCGTGCCTCCGATATCTCGTGGGTGCTCCCGGGAGAGGGACGGGAGCGGCTCGGGTTTGTTGTTCTGGCAAGTGTGCGACGTGTGTCACACGGTCCGACATAGCCCGTTCGGACTGTTACAGGAGGATCCCCCGGTCGTGTGACCTTCGACACAGCGTGCCTTATGCAGGATAACGGGCCAAGCGCGACACGCGCACTACGTTTGCAACCCCTTGAGCAAAGCGTCGAGCCCTCTTTCGAAGTCCACATCCGCCCTTTCGTCCCGCCTGACCCATTCATCGACTTCCGGGTCAGCCCATCCGGATTGCTGGACTTCGACCGCGACGCTGCCGAACACGAACGCCCGCAGCGCGCGCACGGCCTCGGGGGCGTCGTTCAGGCCGCCGTCGGCGAGCTGCTCGGTCTGCTCCCTGATGGCGACGGCGGTGGCGCCCTTGGGCGGCTTGGTCAGGGCCAGCGCCAGCACGCCCGGATGCTCGCGCAGCAGCTCCCGGCCCGCCCGGCACCACGCCCTGGCCGTCTCCTGCCAGGTGGCCGCCTGCTCCACGTGCACGGACGTGACGTGCTCGGCCAGCGCGTCCATCAGCGCCTCCTTGCCGCGGGGCAGGTGGTGGTAGATGGCCATGGCCTCCACCTCCAGGGCGTCGCCCAGCCGGCGCATGGTGAGCCGGCGCAGCCCCTGGCTGTCGGCGATGTGGAGTGCGGCCTCGATGATGCGCTCGCGGGAGAGTGGGACGGGAGGTCTCTTTGCGGGCATGGTGATCATCTTACTGGGCGGCCCCGTCCGTCGCCCGGTGTTCGGGGGCGGTGTCGGACGGCGTACCCTTGTGGGTTGAACAGCAAAGACTGCGTGAAGGGCAGGGTCGATGGCGTTTTTCCGTCCGCGGGTGAGCCGGGAGGCCGAGGTTCGCTACCACGCGGACCAGGAGATCTCCAAGGGCTTCCCGCAGCTGCTTGACAAGGCCAGGCAGGCCGAGCAGATCGTGCGCGACCTGCGTGCGGCCGCGGCCGACGAGATCGAGCTGCTGGCGGCGGGCCGGGCGTTCGACGTCGCGCTGACCGAGGCGCTGCGGGCCGCCGAGGCCGGGCAGCGGGCCACGTTCGGCGTGCGCTCGTACGACGACCGCATCGCGCGCCGCAAGGCCAAGGCCACCCCCCGCGGGGCCATGTGGACGGCCGAGGTCGACCGGCTGCGCACGTTGCGCGAGGAGAACCGCATGTGGGGCATCCCGCGCGTGCCCCGGCCGGTGCCCGCCACCGTCTGACCGAAGGCACATGAAAGCCCCGGCGCCGTGCGCGCCGGGGCTCTTCGTGCGTTCCGGGCCCGTCACCGTCAGGTCCTGACGGCCGGGGCTCGCGTTCCTGGGCCGTCGCCGTCAGGGGCTGACGGCGACGGCCGGGGTGGTGCGGGTCAGCTGGCCCAGTCGAGCAGCGGGCGGGTGTTGCTCGGGTGGCGCAGCTTCGACAGCGACTCCTTCTCCAGCTGGCGGATGCGCTCGCGGGTCAGGCCGAGGTGCTTGCCGATCTCGTCCAGGGTGTGCGGCTTGCCGTCCACCAGGCCGAACCGCAGGGCCATGATCTTCGCCTCGCGCGGCGAGAGGTTGTCGAGCACGCCGCGCAGCTGGTCGCCCAGCAGCTGGCGGTCGACGATCTCCGACGCCTCCGGCGAGTCGACGTCCTCGATGAGGTCGCCGATCGTGGTCTCGCCGTCCTCGCCGATGGTCGCGTTGAGCGAGATCGGCTGGCGGCTGGTGCGCAGCAGCTCCTCGATCTGGTCCGGCGTCTTGTCGAGCTCGACGGCCAGTTCCTCGGGCGTGGGCTCGCGGCCCAGCCTCTGGTGCATGTCCCGCTCGACCCGCGACAGCTTGGAGAGCATCTCCAGCACGTGCACGGGCAGCCGGATCGTCCGGGCGGAGTCGGCGAAGCCGCGCTGGATGGCCTGCCGGATCCACCACATGGCGTAGGTGGAGAACTTGAAGCCCTTGGTGTAGTCGAACTTCTCCACGGCCCTGATCAGCCCCAGGTTGCCCTCCTGGACGACGTCCAGCAGGGACATGCCGCGGTCGGTGTACTTCTTGGCCACCGAGACCACCAGGCGCAGGTTGGCCTCCAGCATGTGGTCCTTGGCCTGCCGGCCGTCCTCGATGACCAGGTGCAGGTCGTCGCGCACGGACGGCGGCACGTCGGGGTGGGTCTCCAGCTTGTACTCGGCGTACAGGCCGGCCTCGATCCGGCGGGCCAGCTCGACCTCCTGGGCGGCGGTGAGCAGGGTACGGCGGCCGATCGACTTCAGGTACGTGTGCACCGAGTCGCCCATCACGGACTGGTTGTCGTCCAGGTCCATGGCCTCGGCCTCGGCGTCCTCGGCCGTCAGTTCGAGGTCGTCGGGGGCCACGTCCTCCTCGTGCTCCGGCTTGCCGTCCACCGGGCTTTTTGCCTCGGCGGCCGTGCGGCCGGTAGCCTTTGCCCCAGAAGCCTTCCTCGGCTTGGGGGCGCTCTTGTCCGCGGTCTTCTGGGTGGTCTTCCTGGCGGCGGTCTTGGCCAGCGACGGCTCGTTCTCGGCAGCCAGGCTCACACCGGCCTCCGAGAGCTCGCGCAGAATCGTGCGGCCTTCAGAGGGGCTGATGCCGGCCTCGGCGAACGCGTCGCGCAGCTCCGCCAGAGAAAGGTGACCCTGGGCTCGCCCTCGTTCAATGAGCTGGTCGAGAGTCGCGGGTGGGGTCGCCACGGCGGTTCTGGGCATGAGGACACCTCCTCCGTACGGAGTCGAAGCGATCAGGCAGGTTGTGGTGGGGCGGTGGTCACTCCGCACGGCGCACCAGTATCAATAACGCCATCCACCGCTATTTGTTCCCGGAGGGATGAAAAAGGGGCGGAACGTCCAGAGGGCGCGCCACCCCCGGGAGGCGGGAACTACTCCGCCACCTCGAAGCTTCCGGTCCCCTCGGGCATGGGCATGGGCTCGGCCTCTTCCATGCGCTTGTCGGTCCAGTAGTCGATGACCTCGCGTGGATCGGGATTGACCTCCGTGGAGACCACGACGCCCTCGGTGTCGCCGGGCGAGGGCACCGGACGGCCGGTCGGCGACGTCTGCTCGGCGCTCTGGTCGGCCCTCTGGTCGACCACGGCCCGGGTCTCCCTGGCGACCGCGTCGAGCTTGCCCGCCGAGGCGGCCGCCGCGACCGACGCGCCGCCGACGACGATCACGCCGACGACCGCCGCGGACGCCCACATCTTGCGGGTCTGGTTCATGAAGGCTCCCTTCCTTCTCTCCCCGTTATGACGCAGCCGCGCCGCGTCAGGTTCCTGCCCGCAGCCGTACGAGATCGGTCTTGCCGTTGGGCAGCAGCGGCAGGCGGGGGAGGAGACGCAGGCCGCGCGGTGCGGCGTGGGCGGGCAGCCGGTCGCGGCAGTAGGCGCGCAGCTCGGCCAGCGTGGGCGGCGCGGCCGGGTCGGCGGGCACCACGAACGCCGTGACCGCCTCGCCCCACTCCGGGTCGGGCAGGCCGGCCACGGCCACGTCGGCGACCTCGGGGTGGGTGCCGAGCACCGCGCTCACCACGGCGGCCACCACCTTCTCGCCGCCGGTGTTGACGACGTCGTCGGCCCGGCCGAGCACGCGCAGCCGGCCGCCGTCCAGCTCGCCGAGGTCGGAGGTGACGAACCAGTCGCCGTCGAAGGCGGTCCGCCCGGCGAAGCGGTAGCCGGAGAAGAGCACGGGCCCGGCGATCCTGATCAGGCCGTCCTCGCCGATTTTGAGATCTACATCGTAAAGGGGGTGGCCGTCGTAGACGCAGCCGCCGCACGTCTCGCTCATCCCGTACGTGGTGAACACCCGGGCGCCGAGCTCCACGGCCCGCTCGACCAGCCCCGCCCTGGGCGCCGCGCCGCCGAGCAGGATCGTGCGGAACACCGACAGGTCGGCGCCCGTCTCGACCAGCCGGTGGAGCTGCGTCGGCACCAGGGAGACGTGGTGGGCGCCGGAGGACAGCACGGCCCGCACGTCGAAGGAGGGGTGGATGATCGGCTCGCTGCCCGACAGCAGCGCGCGGACCAGCACCTGCAGGCCGGAGACGTGGGAGACGGGCAGGCAGCACAACCACCGGTCGCCCTCGGCGGCCCCGATCCTGCTCAGCGAGGCCGACGCCGAGGCGCGCAGGGCGGCGGCCGACAGCTGCACGCCCTTGGGCGCGCCGGTGCTGCCGCTGGTGGCGATGACGACCGCCACGTCGCCGGGGACGCCCTCGCCGCCGGGCCGCGGCTCGCCGCCGGCGTGCGTGGGCCGCAGAGCCTGGAGGACCTGGTGCTCGTGGCCCGGCTGGAGCGGCAGGACGGCCGGGCCGTCGCCGGAGAGGGCGTCGCGGATCGCGGTGAAAAGGCCGGGGCCGGGAGGCTGCACAATGGCATGCAGCGGACGGTCCGGATGCGACGGGTTCCTCCACATGCTCGTAAGGTTAATGGCGACAGGTCGGACACAGGTGCAGGGTAGGGTCGTGACGCGTTCTCCCGTGGTCTTCCGGATTCCGATGCGGACGCGGTTTCGCGGGCAGACCGTCAGGGAGGGCGTGCTGCTGCACGGCCCGGCGGGCTGGGGCGAGTTCTCCCCGTTCCCCGAGTACGGTCCGCGCGAGTGCGCCCGCTGGCTGGCGTGCGCCCGTGAGGCCGCCTTCGACGGCTGGCCCGAGCCGGTGCGCGACCGCGTCCCGGTCAACGCCACCGTCCCGGCGGTCGACGCCGAGCAGGCCCACGAGCTGGTGCGGCGCTCCGGCTGCGGCACGGCGAAGGTCAAGGTGGCCGAGCGCGGCCAGACGTTCGCCGACGACCTGGCGCGGGTGGAGGCGGTGCGTGACGCCCTCGGGCCGTCCGGGCGGCTGAGGGTCGACGTCAACGGCGCCTGGGAGGTCGACGAGGCCGTCACCCGGCTCAAGCGGCTCGACCGGTTCGGTCTTGAGTACGCCGAGCAGCCGTGCGCGACCCTGGAGGAGCTGGCGGCGGTGCGCAGGGCGGTCGACGTGCCGATCGCGGCCGACGAGTCGATCCGGCGCGCCGAGGACCCGCTGAAGGTGAGGGCGGCCGAGGCGGCCGACATCGCGGTGGTCAAGGTGCAGCCGCTGGGCGGGGTGCGCGCCGCGCTGCGGGTGGTGGAGGCGTGCGGGCTGCCCGCCGTGGTCTCCAGCGCCGTGGAGACGTCCGTGGGGCTGGCCGCGGGGGTCGCGCTGGCGGCGGCGCTGCCGTCGCTGCCGTACGCGTGCGGGCTGGGCACGATGTCGTTGCTGGCGGGCGACGTGGTGGACGACTCGCTGGTGCCCGTGGACGGATGGCTCCCGGTGCGCCGCCCCTCGGTGAATTTTCAGCATTTGTCGGAATTTGAGATTGAATCTCCCCAGTGGCTCGGCCGGATGCAGGAGGCGTCACTTTGAACCCCGCAACCGCGCTGGCCACCGTGCTCGTCGACGAGCTGGTGCGCTGTGGCCTGACCGACGTGGTGCTCGCCCCCGGCTCCCGCTCGGCCCCCCTCGCCCTGGCGCTGCACGCCGAGTCGCGGGTGCGCCTGCACGTGCGCATCGACGAGCGCTCGGCCTCCTTCCTGGCGCTCGGCCTGGCCAAGCGCTCCGAGCGGCCGGTGGCGCTGATCTGCTCCTCCGGCACGGCCGCGGCCAACTTCCATCCGGCGGTGATCGAGGCCGACGAGTCGGGCGTGCCGCTGCTCGTCCTGACCGCCGACCGTCCGCCAGAGCTGCGCGGCACCGGCGCCAACCAGACGATCGACCAGGTCAAGCTGTACGGCACCGCCGTCCGCTGGTTCGCCGAGGTCGGCGTGCCGGAGGACCGTCCCGGCATGGTCGCCTACTGGCGTTCGCTGGCCTGCCGCGCCTACCAGCGGGCCGCCGGGGCGGCCAACCCCGGCCCCGTGCACCTCAACCTGGCCTTCCGGGAGCCGCTGATCCCCGACGGCGACACGAGCTGGTCCGAGCCGCTCGACGGCGGCGCGAACGGCCCCTGGGTGCGGGCCCGCGTCGCTCCTCCGCCCATCGCCCTGCACATCCCGCCCACCAGGCGCGGCGTGCTGGTCGTCGGCGACGGCGCGGCCAACGTCCGGCGTTACGTGGCCGCCGCCGGCATGGCCGGCTGGCCGGTGCTGTCGGAGCCCAACGGCGGCGCCCGCTACGGCGACCACTCCATCTCCAGCTACCACTACCTGCTCGGCACGCCCGAGTTCGCCGACTCCCACCGCCCCGACGTGGTCGTCACGCTGGGCCGGCCCGGGCTGTCGCGGCCGCTGCTGTCCTGGCTGAAGCGGACCGACGAGCACATCGTGGTCGCCCCCGACCTCGACCGCTGGCCCGACCCGACCAGGTCGGCCACCCAGGTCGCGCAGGCCGTGGAGATCCCGGTGGCCTCCGGCGACGACAGCTGGCTGCACGCCTGGCGGCAGGCCGACGCGGCCGTGCGGTCGGCCCTCGACGCGGTCCTGGACGTCTCCGGCACCTCCGAGCCGCGCCTGGCCCGCGACCTGGCCGACGCGCTGCCCAACGGCGCGCTGCTGTTCTGCGGCTCCTCGATGCCGATCAGGGACCTCGACCAGTTCATGCGGCCGCGGCGCGGCATCAGGCTGATGGCCAGCCGGGGCGCCTCGGGCATCGACGGGCTGGTGTCCACGGCGATGGGGGCCGCGCTGGCGCACAACGGGCCCTCCTACGCGCTGCTCGGCGACCTGTCGTTCCTGCACGACCAGAACGGGCTGATTCTCGGCCCTCGCGAGCCCAGGCCGGACCTGTGCATGGTGGTCGTCAACAACGACGGCGGCGGCATCTTCTCGCTGCTGCCGCAGGCGGCGGTGCGCGACCCGTTCGAGCGGGTGTTCGGCACGCCGCACGGCGTGGACCTGGCCTACGCCGCCGCCGCGAGCGGGACGCCGTACACGCTGCTCGGGGACGTCAGCGAGCTGTCCAAGGCGATGCGCGGCGAGGGGCCGCGGGTGGTGGAGGTGCGCACCGATCGCGAGGAGAACGCCGCCGTGCACGGCCGCCTGCGCGAGGCGGCCCAGGACGCCGTGCGGGAGTTCCTCAGCTCCTGAGCGCCTCCAGCAGGCGGTTGAGCGGGCTGTCGAGGCCGTAGCGGTCGGCCAGGGCCACCAGGGCCTCCGGGTCGCGCGGCTTGTCCGGCAGCGTCAGGTCGGCGGCGGGCAGCGGCGCGTCGGAGGCCACCTCGACCACGGCGGGCGCGGCGTCGAGGTAGTCGCGGGCGGCGGCCAGGCGGTTGCGGCTGCCGGCCGGGAAGCCCTCGGTGACGCCGGAGTCGAGCGCCTCCAGCAGCGCGGCGAGCGAGCCGAACCGGGTGATCAGGGCCGCCGCCGTCTTCTCGCCGACGCCGGGCACGCCGGGCAGGCCGTCGCTGGGGTCGCCGCGCAGGGTGGCGAAGTCGGCGTAGGCGCGGCCGGGCACGCCGTACTTGGCGGTGACGAACGCCTCGTCGACGAACTGCAGGTTGCGGATGCCGCGCGCGGTGTACAGGACGCGGACCGGGCGGGAGTCGTCGACGAGTTGGAACAGGTCGCGGTCGCCGGTGACGATCTCGACGGCCCCCCGCGCCTGGTGGGTGAGGGTGCCGATCACGTCGTCGGCCTCGTAGCCGGGCGACTCGGGACGGGCGATGCCCACGGCGTCGAGGACCTGGTTGATCACGGCGATCTGCGGCACCAGCGCCTCGGGCACCTCCTCGACGTCGCCGTGGGCCACCCGGTGCGCCTTGTAGGTCGGGATCGCCGCCACCCGGAAGGCGGGCCGCCAGTCGGCGTCCATGGTGGCGGCCAGCGCCGCCGGGGAATGTTGACGGACCAGTGTGGCGATCATGTCGATGAGCCCGCGCACCGCATTGACCGGGGAGTCGTCGGGCGCCTTGACCGACTCGGGCACGCCGTAGAAGGCGCGGAAGTAGAGGGACGGTGTGTCCAGAAGCATGAGCACCCGTCTATGGTCGCACTCCCGCCGCCCTCCCGTCCGGCTCCGGGACGGCGACGGCCAGCAGGCACGCGTCGTCCTCGGGGTTGGGGCCGCCGATGCCGGCCAGCAGGCGGTCGAGCCCGGCGTCGAGGTCGTGGGCGGACAGGCCCCCGGCGGCGGCGAGGACCAGCTCCAGGCCGACGTCGATGTCCCTGGTGCGCCGCTCGACCAGCCCGTCGGTGAACATCAGCAGCAGGTCGCCGGGGCGCAGCCGGGTGTGGGCCAGTTCGTAGGGCCGCCCGGAGTCGGCGCCGAGCAGCACGCCGCGTGGCCTGCCCAGCAGGGCCGCCCGGCCCCCGCGCACCAGGATCGGGTCGAGGTTGCCCGCCTGCCCCCAGGTGAACAGCAGCGTCTCGGGGTCGAGGTGGCCGATGACGGCCGTGGCGGTGGTGTCCTTCAGCTGGTGGAGGACGAGGTCGTTGAGCCACGACAGCAGGCGGTCGGCGGGCCGGCCGGTCATGGTGAGGCCGACGAGGGCGTGGCGCAGGTGGGCCATGTGGGCGATGGCGGGCAGCCCGTGGCCCGACACGTCGCCGATGGCCAGCAGCAGGCGGCCGTCGGGCGTGGTCGCGGCCTCGAACCAGTCGCCGCCCAGGCTCGCGGTCTTCTCGGCCGGCACGTAGCGGACGGCGATCCTGGCCCCCGGCAGGTCGAGGCAGCCGGTGGGCGCGGGCAGGATGGCCTCGCGCAGCGCCAGCATCACGTTGCGCTCCTCGGCCGCCTGCTCGCGGGCCTCCAGGAGCTGGCGGCGCGACTCCGACATCATGCGCTCGGCCCTGCGGCGGCCGGTGATGTCCTGGATGACGCCGTGCATGCCGACCGGGCCGCCGGGCGACATCAGCGGTTCGAGCACGACGCGCAGGTCGCGCAGCTCGCCCGTGCCGCGCCTGACGCGGAACTCGGCGTGCACGGGCTCGACCCCCTCCACCACGTGCCACAGCAGCCGGTCGAGCGCGTCGAGGTCGGCCGGCTCGACCATGGCGGCCAGGTCGGGCAGGGACAGCGGCCCCTCCTCACGGTCTCTTCCGAAGATCGCGTAGACCTGGTCGGACCAGATGGCGGCCCCGGTGCGCAGGTTCCATTCGGCCCAGCCCATGTTGCCCAGCCGCTCGGCGTGGGCCAGCCGGACGGCCAGCAGCTCCGCCCCCGCCCCGCGCGCCCGCCCGTGCGGGGCCTCCCTGACCAGCTCTGCCGCGCCTGCGAAGTCGACCATGGCCTCACTCTCAAAGTGCAGTGGAACTGGACAATTGGTCCCACACTACGTGATCAATGTGGAACGGAGTGTAGTCATGGGCTCTCTTGTTGTGAGAAGTTTTCGCGGATTTTAGCCCTCGGCGGACAAGCGGCCTGCTGGAGTGGGGGCGCCGGGCGTCCGAGTAGATTTGGCTCGTGACGTCCTCAGACCTGTATCCCGTGTCCCGCCTTGCCGCCGCGCAGGAGGCCACCGCCAAGGCCGGCCTCGACGCCCTGCTGCTCACCCCCGGGCCCGACCTTCGCTATGTCAGCGGCTACGACGCCAAGCCGCTGGAGCGGCTGACCTGCCTCGTGGTGCCCGCCTCGGGGGAGGCGTACATGATGGTGCCCCGCCTCGAGCTGCCGGCCGCGCAGGCCTCGCCCGCCGCCCGGCTCGGGCTGGAGTTCGTGGCCTGGGACGAGACCGACGACCCCTACAGCATCGCCGCCTCCCGGCTGGGCCGGGTGGCCAAGGTGGGGTTGGCCGACCGCATGTGGGCCATGTCGTCGCTGCGCTTCCGCGACGTGCTGCCGGAGGCCGAGCAGGTGCTGGCCGGCACGGTGCTGCGCGACCTGCGCATGCGCAAGTCGCCGGCCGAGGTGGCGGCCCTGCGCGAGGCCGGCGAGGCCATCGACGCGGTCCACCGGCAGGTGCCCGAGCTGCTGCGCGCCGGTCGCACCGAGCGCGAGGTGGGCCGCGACATCGCCGAGGCGATCCTGGCCGCCGGCCACGCCACGGTCGACTTCGTCATCGTCGCCTCCGGGCCCAACGGCGCCAGCCCCCACCACGACGTGTCCGACCGGGTGATCCAGGCCGGCGAGCCGGTCGTGGTCGACATCGGCGGCCAGCTCCACAACGGCTACTGCTCCGACTCCACCCGCACCTACAGCGTGGGCGAGCCGCCCGCCGAGTTCGCCGCCTACTACGAGGTGCTGCGCCGCGCCCAGGAAGCCGCCTGCGCCGCGGTGCGGCCGGGCGTGTCGTGCGAGTCGATCGACGCGGCGGCCCGCGAGGTCATCGCCGAGGCCGGCTACGGCGACTACTTCATCCACCGCACCGGCCACGGCATCGGCATCGAGACGCACGAGGAGCCCTACGTCGTCTCGGGCAACGACGAGCCGATGGAGGCCGGCTTCGCCTTCTCCGTCGAGCCCGGCATCTACCTGCCCGGCCGCCACGGCGCCCGCATCGAGGACATCGTCGTCTGCACCGAGACCGGCGGCGAGCGGCTGAACAACACGCCGCGCGAGCTGGTGACCGTCCAGCCGTAACGGCATGTTCACCGAGGTCAGGTACGCCACCCGGCCCGGGTCGGCGCGGCCCAACGAGGACCTGGCGGTGGCCGGGCCCTCGTGGGCGGTCGTGCTCGACGGGGCCACGGCGGCGGCCGGGGCCGGCGGCGGGTGCGCCCACGGGGTCGCCTGGCTGGTCGGGCGGCTCGGCGGGGCGCTGGCCGCCGGGCTGGCCGCCGGCGGGCGCTCGCCGCTGGCCGACATCCTGGCCGAGGCCATCTCCGTCACCATGGGCGCCCATGCGGGCACGTGCGACCTGGGCGACCCCGACTCGCCGTCCACGACCGTGGCCATGATGCGCCTGGGCGGGGGAGTGGTGGAGTACCTCGTCCTGGGGGACTCCCCGGTGGTGCTCGCGCGGGCCGACGGCGGGGCCGAGGTCGTCGGCGACGACCGGGTGGAGCGGCTGCCGGGCGGGCGGCCGTACTCGCCGGAGCTGGTGCGGCGCATGCGCAACGCCGAGGGCGGGTTCTGGGTGGCCTCCACCCGGCCCGAGGCCGCCGGTCAGGCGGTCAGCGGGGTCGTGGAGGCGTCCGGGCTGCTGGGGGCCGGGCTGTTCACCGACGGGGTGACCCGGCTGGTGGAGTGGTACGGGTGGAGCTGGGAGTCCGTGCTGGCCGAGCTGGCCGGCGGGGGGCCGGGGGCGGTGATCTCGGCCGTACGGGGGCTGGAGGTCGAACGCGGAGCGGTGCGCGGCAAACCCCACGACGACGCCACCGCCCTCTGGGCCGCCTTCCCTTCCTCCTGACTTCGCCCCGCTCCCGCCTGACGCCGCCTTCCGCCTGACGGTGCCCTTCGCGTGACGCCGCCCTTCCGTCTGGCTTGCGCCGCCGCCCTTTCGCCGGTTCGCGGAGGTGGGAATGGCTTGATGGGTGTAGGTGATCATGAAAGAATTCTTCGGCAGGTGCATTCGTCCGGCCGTTGGGGGGCGTCGCCATGAGCTGTGTACCGTGCGGGTGGCCCTAGGGTGCTCGGCGAGGAGCTGGAGGAGGCGTACCGGCTCGGCCGCACCTGCGCCCTGGCCGCCGAGTGCGGCAGGGACCTGCGGCGTTGTGCCCAGCTGTACGACGGCCTGTTCCCCGGCGCCGCCTTCGACACCGAGTTCTACCAGGCCCTGACGCTCGGCACCGCCTTCAGCGCCCCCTGGGCGGGCGCGGGCGGGCTGAAGGCGGTCAACCGCAGCGCCCTGTGGGTGCTGGCCGTGGGCCGTCTGGTCGACCACACCGCCACCACCCGCGAGCAGGTCGACCGGCTGACGCGCGCATGCATGGAGGTCGCCGGCGGCGCGGTGCCGCGGTCGCCGGTCACCCGCTTCCTGGCCGACCTGCGTGACGAGCTGGCCACCGTCGAGGGGTTCGGGCCGGCGCGGCGGCTCTGGCACGACCAGCTCGCCCGGACGCTGGCCGGGATGGCCAGGGCCTGGGTGTGGCGGGACACCAGCGCCGTGCCCACGCTGGAGCGCTACCTCGACAACGCCGACAGCCGCGGCTCCTGCTTCGTGGACCTGTCCCACTGGATCTACACCGGCGACGGCTGGACCAGGGGCCACCTGGACGAGCTGCGGACGGTCAGCCGCCAGGTGCAGCGGTACCTGCACCTGCTCGGCGACGTCGCCTCCTACCGCAGGGACCTGAGCTGGGGCGACCTGAACGTCCTGGGGCTCGGGGTCACCGGCGGCGAGGTCACCACGGCGATGGCCGGCCTGGCCCGCGAGGCGACCGGCCTGATCGAGGCGTTGCGCGGCTGCAGCCCGCGGACGGCCGCCTACCTGGGCCGACGGATCGGCTTCAACGCTGGCTTCACCGGCATTTCGGACCTGGGCCCCGCGACCTAACGATCTCGTCGAATAAGCTGACAAGGCTCTTGACCGCCCGTCGCCCGCCAGGCGATTTATAGGACTACCGACGATAAATCGTGACATTTGGTTCGTTGTAAAAGTTTATGTCTTGAGTGGAAAATGTGGCGTTGCTAGGGTGACTCGATGCCAGGCACGTCGAACGGCCTTCACCACGCGCCTTGACAGATTTCACTGACCATGCGCGAAGGTCACGACGTGCGCGGGACCTGTACGGGCGGTGCTGGATGGAATTCGGTCGCGTCGACCGTTGGCGGCTGCCGACCGCGATCAAGATTTTGATCGCCGGCGGATTCGGCGCGGGCAAGACCACCATGGTCGGCGCCGTCTCCGAGACCCGCCCGCTGCGCACGGAAGAGGCGCTCACCCACGTCGGCACGCACGTCGACGACCTGTCGGGCGTCGAGCGCAAGCTCACCACCACCGTCGCGATGGACTTCGGCCGTATCACCATCCGCGACGACTACATGCTCTACCTGTTCGGCACCCCGGGTCAGGAACGTTTCTGGTTCGTGTGGGACGAGCTGGCCATGGGCGCGCTGGGAGCCGTGGTGCTGGCCGACACCCGCCGCCTGGCCGACTGCTTCCCGGCCGTGGACTACTTCGAGAAGCGGGAGCAGCCGTTCATCATCGCGCTCAACTGCTTCGAGGGCACCCGCCCGTTCACCGTCGGCGAGGTGCGCTCGGCCATCGGGCTGGAACCCGACGTGCCCATCGTGCTGTGCGACGCCCGCCGGCGCGACTCCGGCCGCCAGGTGCTCATCACCCTGGTCGAGCACGCGATGAACCGAGGGGTCGCTCCCGTCGGGACCATGTCGTGACCATCACCGGCTACCTTTGACCGATGGAGGAGATCGACCGCCGGATCGTCACGCTGCTCGCCCACGACGGCCGCATGAGTTTCACCGACCTGGCCAGGGAGACCGGGCTCTCCGTCTCCGCGGTCCACCAGCGCGTACGCCGCCTGGAGAAGCGCGGCGTCGTCCGCGGCTACGCCGCCATCATCGACCACGACGCGATCGGGCTGCCGCTGACCGCGTTCGTGTCGATCAAGCCGATCGACCCCGCCGCGCCCGACGACGCCCCCGTGCGGCTGGCCCATCTGAGCGCCATCGAGGCCTGCCACAGCGTCGCCGGGGACGAGAGCTACATCCTCAAGGTGCGCGTGGCCTCGCCGGTGGCACTGGAGGACCTGCTGCAGCAGATCCGCGCCTCGGCCAACGTCTCCACCCGCACCACCGTGGTGCTGAGCACGCCCTACGAGCACCGCGCCCCCGTCGTCGCCCCCGACGTCACCCCCACCGAGCCCGACCAGAACGCCTCCGCCTGAAAGCCCTGACGGGCGCCGTCCCCGCGGGACCGGCGCCCGGGGCACGTACCCGATGAGCGGGACACGCACGTCGGCCGCCGGGTCAGCGGGTGACCGGGAGCGCGAAGTGGGAGCGCAGCCGGGCCAGCGCGGTCTCCGGAGCGCCCAGGTGCTCCAGCCCCAGCAGCGCCGCCCCCGCCACCGGCGGCAGGTCGGCCACCACGAGCTCGGCTTGCGGCGCCCTGGCCGCGAACGCCGCCTCCAGCAGCCGCGTCAGCAGCGTGTCCCGGGCCGTCAGCATGCCGCCGCCGAGCACCACCTCGACCGGCGTCCCCAGCAGGCCGAGCCGCCGCAGGCACACCTCGGCCATCACGGTCACCTCCTCGGCCTGCCGCTGGACCAGCGACCGGGCGACCTCGTCCCCTGCCGCCGCGGCGGCCAGCACGCCGGGGGCCAGCTCGTGCAGCCGCCCTTCGTCCACGCGCCCGAAGTGCAGGTCGAGCACCAGCTCCTCGACGGTGGCCGTGCCGAAATGGGCCGTGACCAGCTCCGCCAGGGCCGTGGGGGCGCCGCGGCCGTCCTCGGCGCGCACGGCGTGCCACAGCGCCTCCTCGGCCACGCCCTGGCCCCCGCCCCAGTCGCCGCTGATCCGGCCGAGCGAGGGGAAGCGGGCGACCTGCCCGCCGGGGGAGACGCCGACCGCGTTGATGCCCGCGCCGCACACCACCGCGACCCCCCACGGGGCCGACGTGCCGGCCCGCAGCAGCGCGAAGGTGTCGTTGCGCACGACCACGTCGCCGAACCCGCGGGCGGCGAACTCGGCGGCCAGCGCCTCCTCCTCCACCGGGAAGTCGGCCCCGGCCAGGCAGGCCGACACGTGGCGGAACGCCTGGGCCGGCAGGCCGGTGCGGGCCGCCGCCTCGGCCACCACGTCCACGGCCGCGGCCACGCCCGCGCTCTGCGGCTCGAAGGGGCCCGCCCGGCCGGTCGCGACCACCTCGCCGTCGTCCGCGACCACCGCGACGTCGGTCTTGCTGTTGCCGCCGTCGACGGCCAGGAGCAGCCGGGGGCCCGCCACTAGCCCACCGTCCAGGGCAGGTGCTCGCGGTTGGCCGCCAGCAGCAGGCCGGTCAGCTCCTCGGCGACGTCGTCCTGGCCGATCAGCGGGTGCGCCAGCAGGGCGTCGCGCACCCGGTCCGCGCCGCCCCGGCGGGCGGCGTCCAGGGCCAGGGTCTCGTACGCCGACACGTGCGCGATCAGCCCCGCGTACAGCGGCTCGACGGGCGGCACCGGCAACGGCGCGGCGCCGGCGGCGGTGATGGCCGCGGGCACCTCGATGACGGCGTCGTCGTCCAGGAAGGGCAGGGTGCCCTGGTTGCGCACGTTGACGACCTGGGCGTCGCCCCGGTCGCCGAGCAGCGAGGCGATCAGCGCCACCGCCGACTCGGAGTAGAACGCGCCGCCCCGCCGGTCCAGCAGCTCCGGCTTGGTCACCACCGACGGGTCGCCGTACATCTCCAGCAGCCGCGTCTCCATCTCGGCCACCTCGGCGGCCCGGGACGGCTTGGCGCGCTGCTCGCGCACCACCGCGTCGTGGGCGTAGAAGTAACGCAGGTAGTACGACGGGATGACGCCGAGCCGCCGGATCAGCTCCACCCGCAGCCCGAGGGATTCGGCGATCTCCTCGCCGGCCCGGTCGATGATGTCGGGCAGCACGTCCCGGCCGTCGAGATGGACCGAACGCTCCCAGCTCAGGTGATTCAGCCCGACGTGCCCCAGCGAGATGCGGCCGGGGTCGACGCCCAGCCCCGCGGCGAAGCGGCGCTGGAAGCCGATCGCGACGTTGCACAGCCCGATGGCCCGGTGGCCGGCGTCGAGCAGTGCCCTGGTGACGATGCCGACCGGGTTGGTGAAGTCGACGATCCAGGCGTCCGGAGCCTGCCGGCGTACGGTCTCGGCCAGCTCCAGCACGACCGGGACCGTGCGCAGCGCCTTGGCCAGGCCGCCCGCGCCGGTCGTCTCCTGGCCCACGCAGCCGCACTCCAGCGGCAGCGTCTCGTCGACATTCCTGGCCGCCTGCCCGCCCACCCGGAGCTGGAACAGCACGACCTCGGCCCCCGCGACCCCCTCGGCCACCGAGGAGGTGGCCAGCACGCGCGCCGGATGCCCGGCGTGCGCCAGCATGCGCCGCGACATCCCCGACACCAGCTCAAGACGGGACGGATCCGGATCGATGAGGGCGATCTCCGTCACGGGCAGCTCGTCACGCAGCCGCGCGAACCCGTCGACCAGCTCCGGCGTGTACGTCGAGCCGCCCCCGACCACGGCGAGTTTCAACCCTTCACTCCTGTCAAGGTCACGCCCTCGATGAAGACTTTCTGGGCGAGGAAGAACACGATGATCACCGGGGCGGTCACCAGCAGGGTGGCGGCCATGGTGAGGTTCCACTGGACGCTGTGGAACGCCTTGAACGTGGCCAGGCCGAGCGAGAGCGTCCAGCCCTCCTGCTCGACGCCGGCGTACAGCAGCGGGCCGTAGTAGTCGTTCCAGCAGTAGAAGAATTGGAACAGGGCGACGGCGGCGACCGCCGGGCGGGCCATCGGCAGGATCACCCGCACCAGCGTCCTGAAGTCCGAGCAGCCGTCCACCTTCGCCGCGTCGATGTACTCGCGCGGGATGGTGATCAGGAACTGGCGGAGCAGGAAGATGGAGAAGGCGTCGCCGAACAACATCGGCAGGATCAGCGGCCACAGGCTGTCGGTCAGCCCCAGCCGGGCCCACACCAGGTAGATCGGCACCGCGATGACCTGCGGCGGCAGCATCATGGCGGTGATCACCAGCAGGAACGCCGCCCGCCGCCCCCGGAAGCGGAAGCGGGCCAGCGCGTAGGCCACCGGGATCGAGGAGGCCAGCGTGAAGACCGTGCCGAGGCCCGCGTACAGCAGCGTGTTGATCCCCCAGCGCAGCAGCTTCGACTTCTCGAACACCACCACGAAGTTGTCGAAGTTCCACGTGCGCGGCCACAGGTCGCCGGTCAGCGCCTGCTCGTCGGTCATCAGCGCGGTCAGCGTCAGGAACACCACCGGCGCCAGGAACATCAGGGCCAGCACGATCGCCGTCGCGTGCGTGGCGATCCACATCAGCGTGCGCCGCCGCCGCGCCCTGGCCCCCTGCCGCCGCGCGGGGGCCGCGGGCGGGGCGGGGGCGGTCATGGTCGCGCTCATATCGCCTCCTCGGCCCGGCGGAACTGCCGCAGCAGGATCAACGTGAAGATCATCGACGTGGCGAACAGCAGCAGCGCCAGCACGCACGCGTAGCCCATCGTCCAGTCGCGGAAGCCCGACTGGAAGAGCCACTGAGGCAGCGTCAGCAGCGACTCGTCCGGGTAGCCGGGGGTGAAGGTGGAGCCGGGGGAGTCGGTCGAGCCCGAGGCCACCCGGGAGGCGATCATCGCCTGGGTGAAGTACTGCAGGGCGTAGATGACGTTGGTGACCAGGGCGAACATCAGCACCGGCGCGATCGTCGGCAGCGTCACGCTGCGGAACTGCCGCCAGGCTCCGGCGCCGTCGATGGCGGCGGCCTCGTACAGGTGCCGGGGGACGTCCAGCAGCGCCGCCATGAAGATCACGGCGAGCTGGCCGCAGCTCCACAGCGACAGCAGCGTCAGGCTCGGCTTGGACCAGGCCGGGTCGCCGAACCAGTCGGGCCCGTGGATGCCGAACAGGGCCAGGAACTTGTTCCACGGCCCGGTGGCCGGGTTCATCAGGAAGACGAAGGTGATCGTCCCGGCCGCCAGCGGGACCAGCGACGGCAGGTAGAAGATCGTCCGCAGCACGCCGACGCCGGCCTTGAGCCGGACCACGAGCTGCGCCAGGGCCAGGGAGAACAGCACCGTGGCCGGCACCATGATCGCCACCAGCCACAGCGTGTTCTTGGCCGACATCGCGACCCGCGGGTCGTGCAGCAGGTAGGCGTAGTTGTCCAGCCCGATGAACTCCGGCGTGCTGGTCATGTCGTAGCGGTAGAAGGAGAAGTACACCGTGGACAGCAGCGGATAGACGAAGAAGACCGACACTCCGGCGATCCACGGCGACAACCACAGCAGGGCGCGCAGGCCCTCGCCGCGCCGCCTCGGCGGCGCGGCGTGGGGGGAGGAGGCCATCGCCGATCAGCCCCCGGACAGCTTCAGCTTGTCGTCGATCTGCTTGTCCACGCCCTTGAGCCCGGCGTCGAGGTCGGTGACCGCGCCCTTCTCCCACTTGACGACGAAGGTCGCCAGCGCCTCCTGGTTGAACACGCTGTTGACGCTCGGCGGCAGCGTCGAGGTCTTGGGGTGGGAGAAGACGTCGAGGAAGGTGGCGAAGTTCGCGTCCTTGGACAGGTCGGGCGATTCCATCGCGGCCTTGGTCGTGGGCACGTTGCGCAGGGCGTTGGAGAGCGTCACCAGCGAGCTGGTGTCGGTGGTCAGGTACTTGACCAGCTCCCAGGCCTGCTGCGGGTTCTTGGCGCCCTTGGGGACGCCGATGACGGTGCCGGCGGTGAAGCCGCTGCCGTACAGGTCGGGCTTGTCGTCGGCGACTGGCAGGGGAGCGGTGGCGTAGTCGAGCTTCTTGGCGTCGTTGGCGATCATGGCGTTGCGCCATTCGCCGTCCAGGACCATCGCGATCTTGCCCTTGTAGAACGGGTGGTCGGCGCTCCACTCGTCGCCCAGGCTCTTGCGGAACTTCTCCAGCTTGTCGTAGCCGTACCAGTCGATGAGGTCCTTCTGCCAGCGCAGCAGGGCCTTCCATGCCGGGTCGGTGCCGATGGCCGAGGTGCCGTCGGCGTTGTACCAGGTGGCGCCGACCATGGGGGCCAGGTGGCTGGGGCTGTTCTCGTAGTACTGCGTGCTCGGCACGAACCCGGCCACCTTGATGTCGCCGTTCGCGTCCCGCACGGTCAGCTTCTTGGCCAGCTCGGCCAGCTCGGTCAGCGTCTTGGGCGGCTGGTTGCCCTTCATCAGGGCCTTGTTGTAGTAGAGGCCGTACGCGTCGGCCAGCAGCGGCAGCGTGCACTGCCGGCCGCCGAAGCCGGTGTAGGAACGTGCCACCTCGGGCAGCACCGACAGGTCGATGCCGTCCTGCTTGATGACCGGGGTGAGGTCCTGGAACGATCCCGACCTGCACCACTGGGCGACGTTGTCCGTCGTGAACGACGCCGCCACGTCCGGCGCGTTGCCGCCCCGGATGGCCTGCGTGATCTGGTCGTCCTGGACGCCCTTGGTGGCCTTGACGGTGATCTGCGGGAACTTGGCGTGGAACCCGGCGATGGCCTCCTCGAACGCCTTGACCTCGGCGTCGGTGGAGAATCCGTGCCAGAGCTGGATCGTGGCCGCCGGGAGGGCCGCGGAGGCCGAGCCCGAGGGTCTGGGCTGGGAGCCGAGCGAGGGCCCGGCCTCCCTGCCGGCGGTGCAGGCGGCGAGCGCGAGGATCGCGACGGCCGCCAGGGGGACGAAGCGCACGGGGGGTGCCTCCTACCGCTGGGGGATCATGAAAGGGAAAAATGGCTCACGAAGGGACGGTCGAGCTGAAGACCTCGTCGCGCACGGTGTCCAGGGCCAGGTCGAGGGCGCCCGCCAGCACCGGGTTGCCCTCCACGTGCGACAGCCGCACGACGGGGCGGGGGATGGTGAGCGCGTGCAGCTCGTGCTCGACCAGCTCGCGCAGCGGCTCGCCGCCCGACAGCACGACGCCGCCGGTCAGCACGATCAGGCCGGGGTCGATGACGGAGGTGATGGCCGCCAGGCCCACCGCCAGGCGGGCGGCGATGTCGCGCAGCCCCGCCCTGGCGTCGTCGGCCTTCTGCCCCGAGCCCTCCGACACGCGTACCGCCTTGGCGATGGCCTGGCGGAAGTCGGTGCCGTGCACGCCGTAGGAGCGCAGCAGCCGCAGCACGGCCGGGCCGCCGGTCAGCGCCTGGTAGCCGTGGTTGGCGTAGCGGCCGGCCTCGCGGGCCGTCGGCGCGCCCGGGGTCGGCATGTAGCCCACCTCGCCCGCGCCGCCGGTCGCGCCCCTGTGCATGCGCCCGCCGAGCACGATGGCCGAGCCGATGCCGTCGTCGGCCCACAGCAGCACGAAGTCGGAGTGACCGCGCGCCGCGCCGTGCGCCTGCTCGGCCAGGGCGACGAGGTTGACGTTGTTCTCCACGTCCACGGCCGTGCCGAGACCCGCGCTGAGGGTGGGCACGAGGTCGTCGATCTGCCAGCCGGGCACGTCCTTGGCGGCGGCGTAGCCGAGCCGGCCGGTGGCCGGGTCGATCGCCGCCTGCACGCCGATCACGACCCGGCGCAGCTTGTCCGGCGGGTTCGCGCCGGCCAGCGCCGCGCCCAGCCGGTCGACCAGCTCGCCGCCCGGCCGCCGGGGCGTGGGCAGCGTGTACGAGCCCACGACCGTGCCGGTGATGTCGGCGACGCGGGCCTCGATGCGGTCGGGGGTGACGTCGAGGGCGCCCACGTAGGCCGCCGCCGGGTTGATCCGGTAGACCTCGGCGGTACGGCCCGGCAGGCCCTCCCTGATGCCGTCCAGGACCACCAGCCCGGCGTCCTGAAGGCGCGACAGCAGCTGGGAGGCGGTGGGCTTGGACAGGCCCGTCAGGGCGCCCAGCTCCGGGCGGGTCAGCGACCCGCGCTCGAGGAGCGCCCGCAGGGCCGCGCGGTCGTTGATCGCGCGCAGCAGGCTGGGCGTTCCCGGAACCGGACCGCTCATCAGGAGGACTCCTTCGACGAAGTTAGGAAACTTTCCTAACTCGAGAACATAGGGAGTTCTCCCATGCTGGTCAAGAGGGCGAAACCAAGCCGTGACCCGGAAGGGGGAAGGGAAGATAGGAGTGCCTCGACAGGCGTGCTAATGTCATCGTTTGTCGCAACAACAAGCAGAATGGCCCGGAGTGTCCCATTAACCACAATAATGGTCAGGCGGCAACTCGTCAAACGGAGCTCGCCAAGGAGCAGTCCTACGTCACCGGTCTGTACGACCGCCTCGACGAGCTGCGCGAGCGCACCCAGCGCCGGCTCAAGGAGGTGCTGGCCACGGGCGCCGTCGGCACGATGCAGAACAGATCCGAGCGCGACTCCTTCGCCGACATGTACGCCGGGCGGCTGGCCCGGCTCTGGGCGGTGGAGCGCGGCCTGGTTTTCGGCCGGCTCGACCACGTCGAGGAGGGCCGGCTCTACATCGGCAAGCTCGGCCTCACCGACGACGAGCAACGCCGCCTGCTCATCGACTGGCGCGCGCCCGTCGCGCAGCCGTTCTACCGCGCCACCCCCGCCGCACCCATGGGCGTGACCAGGCGCCGCCACCTGCAGACCAGGGAACGCAGCGTCGTCGGCGTCGACGACGACCTGCTCGACCTCGACGCGCTCACCGACGACGACCGCGCCACCCTCAACGGCGAGGCCGCGCTGCTGGCCGCCCTGGACGAGCGCCGCACCGGCCGGATGCGCGACATCGTCGCCACCATCCAGGCCGAGCAGGACCGCGTCATCCGCAGCGACCTCAACGGCGTCCTGGTCGTGCAGGGCGGCCCCGGCACGGGCAAGACCGTCGTGGCCCTGCACCGGGCCGCCTACCTGCTCTACACCCACCGGGAGCGCCTGGAGCGCCGGGGCGTGCTCATCCTCGGCCCCAACCTCACCTTCCTGCGCTACATCGAGCAGGTCCTGCCCTCGCTCGGCGAGACCGACGTGCTGCTGTCCACCGTGGGCGAGCTGTACCCGGGCGTGACCGCCACCCGGCGCGACCGTCCGGAGGTGGCCGCGGTCAAGGGCGACGCGCGGATGGCCCAGGTGATCGAGCGCGCGGTGCGCGAGCGGCAGAAGGTGCCGCGCAAGCCCATCGAGCTGACGATGGGCCGGCTGACGCTCACCGTCGACCGCGCCATGCTCGACGCGGCCAGGAACAAGGCCGTGCGCTCGCGCCGCCCGCACAACCAGGCGCGCGCGGTGTTCGTCAGGTCGCTGCTGAACGCGCTGGCCCGGCAGCAGGCCCGCAAGATCGGCAAGGGGCTCATCGACGACGACGAACTGGCCGACCTGCGCGAGGAACTGCGGACCGAGCCAGTGGTCAAGGCGGCGCTCAACCGGCTGTGGCCGTACCTGACGCCCCAGCGGCTGCTGCTCGGCCTGTACGGGTCGCCCGAGCGGCTCGACGCGGCGGGGGGCGTCCTCAGCCCCGCGGAGAGGGCGCTGCTGCGCCGCGACTCGGCCGAGTGGACCGACGCCGACGTGCCGCTGCTGGACGAGGCCGCCGAGTTGCTGGGCGACATCGACGAGCACGTGCTGCGCGCCTCGGCGATGCAGGCCGAGGAGGAGCTGGCCGCGGCCCGCCAGGCCGAGGAGCACCAGCGCGAGGCAGAGCTGGCCTACGCGCGCGAGGTGCTGGAGCTGACCGGCCTGTCCGACGTCATGGAGGCCGAGCGGCTGGCCGAGCGCCAGCGCGGCGACGGCCCCTACCTCACCACCGCCGAACGCGCCGCCGCCGACCGCACCTGGGCCTACGGGCACGTGATCGTGGACGAGGCGCAGGAGCTGTCGCCGATGGCCTGGCGGGCGGTCATGCGGCGCTGCCCGACGCGGTCGATGACGATCGTCGGCGACATCGCCCAGACCGGCTCGGCGGCGGGGGCGCGCTCGTGGGCGCAGGTGCTGGACCCGTACGTGGCCGGGCGCTGGCGCCAGGAGCGGCTGACGGTCAACTACCGCACGCCCGTGGAGCTCATGGAGGTGGCCGCGCGGGTGCTGGCCACCATCGACCCGGCCTTGGAGGCGCCGACGTCCGTGCGCGAGCTCGGCGCGCGGCCCTGGTCGGCGCCGCTGCCCGCGCTGCCCGAGCTGGCCAGGGCCGAGGTCGGGGAGGGCGGCAAGGTCGCCGTGGTGGTGCCCGACGCGCTGCTGGAGACGCTCGGCGCGCGGCTGGTCGCGGCGGTGGAGGGCGCCGCGGTGGTCACGTCCGGCGCCGGACGTGCCGCCGGGGCCGCCGCCCTGGACGCGCCCCTGGCGGTGATGGGCGTGGCCGACGCCAAGGGCCTGGAGTTCGACTCGGTGATCGTGGCCGAGCCGGACCTCATCGCCGCCCAGTCGCCACGCGGGCCGAGCGACCTGTATGTTGCTCTGACGCGTGCCACGCAACGGCTGGGCGTCGTCCACGAAGGGCCGTTGTCGCAGGCGCTGTCGGGCCTGCCGGGCAGGTCCCCGACGTCGGCAAATGGGCTTTGACCCGCTTTACGACGGCAGGCCGAACATGTCCCACCTGCGGAAACTTGATGTTCCCGCTGATCGGGACACGGTTGACATCTGAGGTGGAGTCGGTAGTTTGCTGCGCAGTCCAGCACGGGACTTGGCCGGTTGGCCGTCTCTGACATCGCCGGATCCTGCGTCCGTGACGGAGCGTGACTTCGTCCACACAGCCAGGTGCAGGGCCGTCGGTCCGTCGAGTCGGGGCACCCCAACCGGTTGGGGGGTTGGACCCGGGACGGGTCCGGGAGCCCAGTAGACAACGGAATTCCGCGCTCGCCGCCGACGAGACGGGTCCGGTCCGAAGGGTTTCCGGGCCCTCTTCCCGCTCTCGTGCGCTGGATCGCGGATCGCGCCGGGTGATCCCGTCCCGAACGGGATCACCCAGCCGGCCGCCTGTGAGCGGCCGGTTTCGATCTTCCGCGTGCGTCGCTGGCTTGAGCGCGGCCCCGGGGCGGTAGCGTTTTCGCAAGCAGGCGTGCGATTTTTGCGAGGAGACCCGGCGTGGTTCAGGACAAGACGAGCGTTCCGCCCGTCCCCGGGCGCGAACCGGCTCCCGAGGCGGACGCCCCCGACACCGCCGCCGACACCGACACCGCCGCTTCTTCGGGTGCGGGCGACGGCGTTCGCGCCAAGGGCGAGGGCCGGTGGGTCCTGGTCGCGCGGGTCGCGGCCGTGGTCGCCGGCGGGCTGCTGCTCTACACCGCCTTCCCGCCGCTCGACTGGTGGCTGTGCGCGCCGGTCGGCATCGGGCTGATCGTCGCCGGCCTCTACCGCGCCCGTCCCCGGCGCGCCGCGTGGCTGGGTTATCTGGGCGCCGCCGTGTTCCTGTTCCCGGCCCTGGCCTGGGTGCGCACGATCGGCGACGACGTCTGGGTCATGCTGGTGGCCACCGAGAGCGTGTTCTACGCCGTCATGGCCGCACTGGCGGCCCTGGTGTTCCGGCTGCGGCTGTGGCCGGTGTGGTTCGGCGCGCTGTGGGTGATGATGGAGTGGGCCCGCGGCCTGGTGCCCGTCGGCGGCTTCCCGTGGGCGCGGGTGGCCTTCAGCCAGGGCGAGTCGCTGTTCACCTCCTACGCCGCGCTGGGCGGCGCGCCGCTGGTGTCCTTCGCCGTCACGCTGTGCGGCGCCCTGCTGGCCCACGCCGTCCTGGTGCGGCCCGCCGCCACCGCGGACAAAGCAGCGGGCAAGGCCGTGAGCAAAGCGGTGCGCAGGGCCGTCCCGGTGGCCGTGGCGCTGGCCGTGCCGCTGCTCACGCCGGCCATCCCGAGGCCGGGCGACGAGGGCCGCTCGATCAACGTCGGCATCGTGCAGGGCAACGTCCCGGGGCGCGGCATGCACCCGCTCGGCGACGAGCCGGCCGTCGTCCTGCGCAACCACGCCGAGGAGACCAAACGCCTGGCCGACGCCGTGCGCGCCGGGGCCCTGCCCAAGCCCGACATCGTCGTCCTGCCCGAGAACTCCACCGACATCGACCCCTACACCAGCGCCTTCGCCCGCCAGGTCATCGACGAGTCGGTCAAGTACGTCGGCGTCCCCACCCTGGTCGGCGCCGTCGTGGCCATCGGCGACGAGTACCGCGCCACGCGCAGCCTGGTGTGGGACCCGGTGAGCGGTCCCGGCGCCTACTACGACAAGCAGCACCTGGTGCCGTTCGGGGAGTACACGCCGTTCAAGGAGATCGTGCTGGCCCTGTGGGAGCGGGCCAACCTGGTCGGCCGCCAGTCGGTCCCGGGCACCAAGCCGGGCGACCTGAAGCTCGGCCCGGTCACCATCGGCGCGGTCAACTGCTACGAGGTGGCCTATGACGACACCGTGCGCGGCACCGTGCGCGCCGGTGGCACCCCGCTGGTGGTGCAGACCAACAACGCCAGCTACGCGCTGTCCAACCTGCCCCCGCAGCAGCTCGCGATGTCCAAGCTGCGGGCCGTCGAGCACAACAGGGCCGTCGTCACGGCCGCCACGACCGGGATCTCCGCATATGTCACGCCTGACGGTAAGGTCTCCTGGCAGACCCGTGAACTTGTCCCTGACATGAACGTGGTCAAGGTGCCCGTACGCACCCAGGAAACGATCGCCACAAAGGTGGGCGAGCTTCCTGAATGGGCATTGATGTTGATGGGAGCGGTGGCTGTCGGAGTCGCCGCACGGCGCGGCAGGCGAGGCGACCGAATGGGGAACGGCTCATGATGGAGACTGTCGGCCGGGTGCTCGTCGTCGTCCCGACCTACAACGAGCGCGACAACCTGCCCGCGATCGTCGCGCGGGTGCGCGCCGCCGTGCCGGACGCCCACGTGCTGGTGGCCGACGACAACAGCCCCGACGGCACCGGCGAGGTCGCCGACGCCCTGGCCGAGGCCGACGAGCACGTCCACGTGCTGCACCGGCCGGGCAAGCAGGGGCTCGGCGCGGCCTACATCGCCGGGTTCCGCTGGGGCCTGGGCGAGGGCTACGACGTGCTGGTCGAGATGGACGCCGACGGCTCCCACCAGCCCGAGGAGCTGCCCAAGCTGCTGCAGGCGCTGGCCGACGGCGCCGACCTGGCGATCGGCTCCCGCTACGTGCCCGGCGGCAAGGTGGTCAACTGGCCCCACCGGCGCGAGCTGCTGTCCAAGGGCGCCAACATCTACACCCGGGTGATGCTCGGCCTGCCGGTGCGCGACGCCACCGCCGGTTTCCGCGCCTACCGGGCCGCCACGCTGGAGAAGGTGGGCCTGGCCGGGGTCGAGTCGCAGGGTTACTGCTTCCAGGTCGACCTCACGCTCCGCACGTCCAGGCACGGGCTGCGGGTGGTGGAGGTGCCGATCACGTTCGTCGAGCGCACGGTCGGCAAGAGCAAGATGAACGGCAAGGTCATGTCCGAGGCGTTGTGGCGCATCGGCATGTGGGGCGTCACCGGCCTGCCCCGCCGCCTGCGCCGCACCCGCGGCTGACCGGCGGCTGACGGGCGCTGAGCATCCGCGTCCAGGAACGCGCGCGGCCCGCCGGACGTTGTTCCTGATGTACGTGTGCGCGGAATCGAGGAAACGATGCGGCTGCTGCTGTTGCTGGCCCTGCTGGGCGTCCCGGTGCTGGAGGTCTGGCTGCTGATCCAGGTCGGATCGATGATCGGCGGATGGCCGACCGTCGGCCTGCTCGTCGCGGGCAGCCTGCTGGGCGCCTGGCTGGTGCGCCGCGAGGGCCGCCGGGTGTGGCGGCGTCTGCAGGCGGCGCTGTCGGAGGGCCGGGTGCCCGACCGGGAGCTGGCCGACGGTGGCCTGGTGCTGGCCGGCGGCGCCCTGCTGATGATCCCGGGCTTCTTCACCGACGTCGTCGGCTTCGTCTTCGTGCTGCCCTTCACCCGGCCGCTGATGCGGCGGCTGGCGTCGTCGTTCTTCGACCGGCGGGTCAAGCGGGTGGCGGCGGCCTCGCCGTACGCGAACATGTTCCCGTCGGCGCCCGGCGTGGACCGGGCCCCGCAGGGCGGCAAGGTCGTGCACGGCGAGGTCATCCGCGGCGAGGTCATCCACGACGACCGCGACGCCTGACGGCGCTACCAGCGCCGGTAGACCTCCTCGGCCCAGCCGTACAGGCCGTCGACCGTGACGCGCTCGCCGTCGTCGGCGACGACCGTGCCGCGGTAGTGACCGAACGCTTGGGCCTCCTGGCTGCGCATGTAGAACGCGCGCCGCACGTCGGCCTCGCGCACGTGCTCGGGGACGAACTCCAGGTCCACGCGCTCGCCCTCGATGCGCCAGGGCGCCCGCCAGTCGGTGGTGTCGTACCGCCAGACCAGCTCCTCGCTGATCTTGTGCAGGCGGCCGTCGAGGATCAGGCCGTTCTCCACGCTGCCGGTGCCGTCGGTCCACTTGCCGCCGATCTGCAGGGCGACGTCGCGGCCGCCGGGCCGTCCGGCGGCGGCGCCCCAGTTCCAGCGGATGTCGCCGGGCCAGCGCCCGCGCCCGAGGTCGAGCGTGGCCAGGGCGTCGGCGGGGTCGAACTCGTAGGTCAGGCCGCCCACGCGCACGGTGCCCTCGGCGGGCCGGCCGACGTCCTTGACCGTGTACTGGAAGCGGCGCGGGCCCCAGGGCACCACGACCGACAGGCTCTCGCGGCCCGGCACCCGGCGCACCAGCACGTCGGCGGCGATCTCGGCGGACTTGAGCCGCAGCCGGGTGCCGTCGGCGGTCTCGTCGACGCTGATGCGCACCGGGCCGGCGCCGATGCGCACGCTGCCCTCGCCGCCGCGCTCGGAGAAGGCCACGCCCCTGGCCGGGACGAGCAGGCCCCGGCTGGAGACCTGCTCGCCGGTGCGCCGGTCGAGGAAGAACGCCGACTCGCCGGCCAGGTAGTCGAGGCTGCTGGCGCTGAAGGCGAACACGTGGCCGGGGCTGGTGACGCACCAGTAGTCCCAGCGCATGGTGCGGCCCCAGCCGCGGATGTTGGCGCGGTGCAGCGGGGTGCGGCTCCAGCCGACCGCGGCCGGGTTGAGCCGCCCGTCGGGCAGGCACAGGTCGACCCGGCGGGTGATCTCGCGCTCGGCGACCGCGCGCGGGCTCGTCTTCATCGTGCTCTCCGTCATCGTCCCAGCCCCACGCTGAGGTACTTGTACTCCAGGTAGTCGGCCACCCCGTGGTGGCCGCCCTCGCGCCCGTAGCCGCTGCTCTTGATCCCGCCGAACGGCGCCTGCGGCGGCGCCAGCGGGCCGCCGTTCACGGTGACCATGCCGAACTGCAGCTCCTCGGCCACGCGCAGGGTCCTGGTCAGGTCGTTGGTCCACACGTAGGCGGTCAGCCCGTACGGGGTGGCGTTGGCGCGTTCGACGACCTTGTCGCAGTCGTCGAACTCCAGCACCGGCGCGACCGGCCCGAACGTCTCCTCGCGGCAGACCAGCATGTCCTCGCTCACCCCGCCCAGCACGGTCGCCGGGTAGTACGTGCCCGCCCCCTCCGGACGCCGCCCGCCGGTCAGGACGGCCGCGCCCTTCGCGACGGCGTCCTCGACGTGCCGGCTCACCTTGGCCACGGCCGCCTCGTCGATGAGCGGGCCCAGCTCGGCCGCCCGCGCCTGGCGCACCAGCTCGTCGGTGAAGGCGGCGGCCAGCGAGGAGTGGACGAAGATCCGGTTGGGCGAGGTGCAGGCCTGCCCGGCGTTGAGGAACTTGCTGCGGGCCGCCGCGCGGGCGGCGGCGACCGGGTCTGCGTCGGGGAAGACCAGCACGGGCGCGTGCCCGCCCAGCTCGACGCTGAGCCGCTTGACGTCGTGGGCGCTCTGCCTGATCAGCTCGCGGCCGACCTCGGTGGAGCCGGTGAAGGACACCTTGCGCACCCGCGGGTCGGTCATCACCGCCTGGCCGAACCCGGCCGGCCGGGACGTGGTGACCAGGTTGAACACGCCCGGCGGCAGCCCGGCCGCGACGAACGCCTCGGCCACCGCGATCGCCGACAGCGGGGTCTGCTCGGCCGGTTTGAGCACGACCGTGCAGCCGGCGGCCAGCGCCGGGCCGAGCTTGCGGGTGATCATCGAGACCGGGAAGTTCCACGGCGTGATGCCCGCTACCACGCCGACCGGCTCGGGCAGCAGCCAGATGCGGTTGCCCTCGTGCGCGCCGGGCACGGTCTCGCCGTACAGGCGGCGGGTCTCCTCGGCGGCCCACAACAGGTGGTCGGCGCCCGAGAGCACCTCGCCGGTCGCCTCGGCGAGCGGCTTGCCCTGCTCGGCCGTCATGATCGCGGCGATCCGGTCCGCCCGCGCGGTCAGCTCGCCGGCGGCGGCCCGCATGAGGCCGGCGCGCTCGTGGGCGGGCATGGCCCGCCAGCCGGGCAGCGCCGCCGCGGCCGCGTCGACCGCCTGCGTGGCCAGTTCGGGGCCGCAGTCGGCGACCTGCGCCAGCGGCTCGCCGGTGGCGGGGGAGCGGACGGTGAAGGTCTGGTCGGCCTCCTGCCATGCGGCTCCGATGAGAGCCTTGCGGGTGTCAGCCATGTGTCTCCTGGATTCCTTCGATGAGGGCCTTCATGGCGGCCATCTCGTGCGCGTGCTGCAGCCTGCCCGCCAGCGGGATGTCGCCCTCGACCAGGGCGTTCCTGATGGCGATGTGCTCGGCGTGCGACTTGGGCAGCCGCCAGGGCACCAGGCGGAAGCCGCGCTGGGCGGTCTCCGTGCGGGCCCACAGGCTCTGCAGCATGCGGTGGGTGAGCTTGCTGTGCTCGGTGTCGCACAGCAGGGAGTGGAAGCGCCGGTTGAGGCGGGCGAAGGCGGCGACGTCCTCGCGGGCGACGGCGGTCTCGCACTCGGCGAGCACCGCGTCGACCTCGGCCAGCCGCGCGCCCTCCAGCGGCATGCCGCCCAGCTCCAGCGCCAGCGCGGTGAGCGCGGCCCGGACGCTGTAGAGCTCGCGCACGTTGGCCACCGTGAGCTCGGCGACCACGGCGCCGACGTGCGGGCGCTCGACCAGCCAGTCCTCGGAGCAGAGCTGTTTGATCGCCTCGCGCACGGGCGTCTCGCTGATGCCCACGGCCTCGGCCACCACCCTGGTGGTGATCTTCGTGCCGGGAGGCGCCTCGCCGCTCATGATCAGATGTTTGATGTGCTCCGCCGCAAGATCCGCCTTGGTGCGGAAGGGGGAACGCGATTCGGCCATGGTTGAGGAGCCCTTCAGACCCGCTGGACGGTGAGCGGCTCGATCGCCGCGTGGTCCAGCTCTACACCGATTCCGGGCCCCGTCGGAACGGCGACGAGACCGCGGGAGTCGGGCAGCAGCGGTTCGGTCAGCATGGCGTGGAACACCTCCGGGACGATCACCGGCGGATCGTAGGGGTACTCCAGCCAGTCGCAGTTCGGCAGCGAGGCGCAAAGTTGCAGGTTGCCCGCCACGCCGAGCCCGGTGGCCCAGGCGTGCGGGATGACCTTGCGCTGCCGGGCGGCGGCCATGGCGCCGAAGTCGCGCAGCGCGCCGATCTCCTCGCTCTCGTTCGCGTCGGGCTGAAAGATGTCGAAGCAACCATCCTCCAGCATGCGCACGAGCTGGCCGATGCCCCGGTTGTGCTCGCAGCCCGCGATCGGGATCGGCGAGGCCGCGGTCAGCTCGCACAGGGCGCGGTAGTCGTGCCGGGGCAGCGGCTCCTCCAGCCACGCCACACCGAGCCCGGCCAGCTCCTTGGCGGTGGTGAGGGCGCGCTCGAAGTCCCAGATCAGGCGGGTGCCGTCGGGGGCGTAGCGCCAGCGGGCGGCCGCCTGGTTGGCGTCCACCATGATCGCCACGTCGGGGCCGACCGCCTCGCGCACGGCGGCGACCTGCCGCACGTCCTCGGCGATCGTGGCCGCGTGCACGCGCAGCTTGATCCCCTGGAAGCCCCGTTCGACGGCGGCCAGGGCGTCCTCGGCCCGCTGGGCCGGGTCGCGGAGTTCGCCGAAGCTCGCGTACGCGCGGACAGCTCCCGAGTGCCCGCCCCAGAGCTTGTACAGCGGCTGCCCGCAGGCCTTGCCGACGGCGTCCCACACGGCGACGCCGACGACCCACGGCCGGGGGAAGACGTACTCGGCCACGTACCGCAGCCGGTTGGCGACGTGCGTGGTGTCGAAGGCGTCCAGGCCGACCAGCTGCGGGCGGATCCAGCCGCGGATCGCCTCCAGCAGCATCGGCCCGGTGCCGTGGCCCATGTCGCCGCCGGACACCCCGACGATGCCCTCGTCGGTCTCGACCTCGACGATGACCGCCGACATCGCCCGGTGCGCGCCCTCCGGGGCCCACGACGGCGCGAACGGCCGGGGATAGGGCAGCTCGATGACCCGCGCGCGGACGTCTGTGATCCTCATCGGCTCCTCACCCCTTGGTCGCGCCGTCCGCGAGACCCTTGATCAGGTACTTCTGCACCAGCAGCGCGAAGACCACGACGGGCAGCACGGTCAGCACGCCGACCGCGGCCAGCGGCCCCCACATCCCGCCCTTCTCGGTGTCGGCCGCGATCCCGGCGATGGCGACGGGGATGGTGACCGCCCGGTCGTTGGTGAGGATCAGCGCGAACAGCAGCTCCTCCCAGGCCAGGATGATGCAGAAGATCAACGTCGAGACCAGGCCGGTCAGGCTCGTCGGCACGATGATCCGGAAGAACGCCCCGAACCGCGAGCAGCCGTCGATCATCGCCGCCTCCTCCAGCTCCTTGGGCAGCCCGCGGAAGAAGGCCCGCATCAGCCACACCACGTACGGCACCAGGAAGGTCACGTACGCCAGGATCACGGTGATGTACTGGTCGGTCAGCCCGAGCTTCCTGGCCACCAGGAACAGCGGCACCACCAGCGCGATCGGCGGCACCGCGCGCGAGGCCAGGATCAGCCCGCCCACCACGCCCGCGCCGCGCATCCGCAGCCGCGACAGCGCGTACCCGGCCATCGAGCCGGCGACCATGGAGATGGCCGAGGCGCCGGCCGCCACGATGACCGTGTTGACCATGCGGGGCAGGATGCGCGCCTGCTGGAAGTAGCTGACGTAGTTGTCGAGGGTGAACTCGCTCAGCCAGCGCGGCGGCACCGTGAAGATGTCCCTGGGCAGCTTGAACGAGATCGAGACCATGTAGAGCACGGGGAACAGGAAGGCCAGCGTCACCAGGACGGCCCCGGTGACGGCCGCATACCGTCTCACCATCGGTTCTCCAGACGCCGGGTCACGCGGAACAGGACAAAGGTGATCAGCATCGTCAGGATCAGGACGATCGTCGCCATCGAGGAGGCCGAGCCGAACTCCAGGCTCCGGAACCCCTTCTCGTAGATGTAGAGGTTGATGACGTTGGTCGAGTTGCCCGGCCCGCCCCTGGTGGCGGCCAGCGCGATGTCGAACATCTTGACCGCGCCCAGCCAGCGCACCACGAACGCGGCGGCCATCACCGGCACCAGCAGCGGCAGCGTGATGCGCCGCAGGATCGCCCAGCGGCCGGCGCCGTCGGAGCGGGCGGCCTCGTACACGTCGCCGGGCAGGGCCATGATCCCGGCCGAGGCGATGAGCACCACGAACGGCGTCCAGCGCCAGGTGTCGATGACGATCAGGCTGACCATGGCCAGCGTCGGGTCGCCGATCCACTCGACGGGCCCGACGCCGACCAGGCCGAGGGCGTAGTTGACGACGCCCCACAGCGGGTCGAGCAACATCCGCCACACGCCGCCGGCGACCACCGGGGCCACCACCATCGGGATGAGGAACAGGGCGCGCAGCACGCCCCGGCCCCGCCAGGCGACGTTGAGCAGGAACGCGATGGCGAACCCGAGCACCATCTGCAGCGGCAGCGCGATCACCAGGTAGACGCCGGTGACCCGGAGCGAGTCCAGGAAGCCCGGATCGCGCAGCACGGCCTCGTAGTGCCGCCAGCCGACCCATCCGGACGGCTGGAAGGAGGCCAGGTCGAAGTCGGACACGCTCACCCAGGCCGTGTAGAGGATCGGGTAGAGCAGCATGCCCGCCAGCAGCAGCAGGGCGGGGGCCAGGAAGAGCCAGGCCGTGCCCGGCTCTCCCAGTCGGGCACGCCTCACTGGTTGTAGCCCTTGGACGTCAGCAGGTCGCCGATCTCCTTGGCGGCCTGGTCGATCGCCTGCTGCGCGGTGGCCTGCCCGGACATGGCCCGGCTGGTCTGCAGCGCCAGGATCTGCTGCACGGCGTCGGACTCGGGCAGCCTGGGCCGCCACATCTCACCCTTGGAGACGACCTCGTAGCCGTCCTTGAGCGCCTTGTAGACCGGGCCGGCCCACTCGGCCGGCGGCGTGCCGTCGAGGCTGGAGTTGCGGGCGGGGAAGGTGCCGAACGCCTTGCCGGTGAACTGCTCGCCCTCCTTGGAGGTCACCCACTGCAGCCAGGTCCAGGCGGCGGCCGGGTGCGTGGACTTCTTGGAGATGCCCGCCGTCCAGATGCCGCGGTGGGCGCCCGGCGCGGTCGATCCGGCGGGCAGGGTGGTGAGGCCCACCTGCTCGGGGGTCAGGGTGGTGGTCTCCTTGTCCACGGCGGTGCCCTTGTAGACGCTGCCCCACATGAACATGGTGGCCGTCTTGCCCTGCCGGAAGGCCTCCAGCGGCTCGTTGAACTGGTACGTGCTGGCTCCGGGCGGCGCGTACTTGAGCAGGTCCACCTGCGTCTGCAGGGCCTTGACGCCCGCCGGGCCGCCGAAGGCGACCTTCGTGCCGTCCAGGATCTTGCCGCCGTCGGAGTTGAGCACGGTCTGCCACACGGTGGGGGTCAGCGGATCCTTGGTGAAGTACGTGCCCACGGCCCAGGAGTCGGTCTTGCCGTCGCCGTCGGTGTCCTGGACGAGCTTGGGGGCGTCCTTGAAGTACTGCTCCCAGGTCGTCTGGGCGGTCGGCTCGGCCACGCCGGCCTTCTTGTACAGCGACTTGTTGTAGAACATCAGCAGCAGGTTGGAGCGCACGGGCACGGCGTACTGCTTGCCCTCCCACTCCCCGGCGGCCAGCGGCGAGGGGTTGAAGTCGGCCCAGTCGTAGCCGGGGTCGTTCCACTTGGCCAGCTCGGGGCCCTTGAGGTCGTACAGGGCGCCGGTCTTGGCGAGCTGCGGCAGCCAGGGGTCGTCGGCGAGCACCACGTCGTAGGTGGCGGTGGTGCCGGTCAGCTCCAGCATCGTCTTGGGCAGCTGGTCGTTGTAGGGGATGCCGTCGACGGTGACCTTGATGTTCGGGTACTTCTTGGCGAACTCCGGCACGAGCTTGTCCTGCCACTGCTTGGCGAAGGCGTCGTTGGCGATCACGCGGATCGACACCGGGGCCTGTGCCGTGCCGAGGCCGCCGCCGTCGGCCGCGACCTCCTGCGACGACGAGCCGCAGGCGGCGACGCTGAGCGCGAGCACGGCCGCGGCCGTGACCAGCCGGGTGTTGTTCAACACGGGTGTCCTCCCGGAGGGGAATGGGGGATTTCAGGCGGAGGGGTCGACGGCGAGCTTGACGACGTCCCGGCCGTCCAGCGGGTGGCCCGAGCCCAGGGCCTCGAGCGCCTCGCGGACCCGGCCGAGCGGCACGCGGTGGCTGACCACGCGCTCGAAGGGGCTGCCGCCGCGTTCCAGGATCGTCAGCGCCTGGTGGTAGCGGCGCTGCATGTCGGGGCCGGCGCCGTAGACGCCGGCGATCGTGAGGTCCCGCTTCAGCAGGTCGCTGTAGGGGTTGAAGGGGACGGCGCCGCGGTCGGTGAAGTTGCCCAGCTCGGCCAGCACGCCGCCGTCGGCGACCAGGCCGAGCGCCTCGGTGAACGCCTCGGGGGAGCCCGCGGTGCCGATGACGGCGTCGGCGCCGGCGCGTCCCAGCGCGTCGAACACCGCCCGGCGGCGCCCGGCGGGTCCCTCACCGAGATCGACGACGGTGTCCGCGCCGAGCAGCGCGGCCAGTTCCAGCCGGGCGCCCGGCGCGCCGACGGCGACCACCCTGGCCGCCCCGGCGGCGCGGGCGGCGACCACGGCCATCAGGCCGATCGCGCCGACGCCCTGGACCACGACGGTGGAGCCGATCCGGATCGCGGAACGTTCCACACCGTGCAGGGCCACCGACAGCGGCTCCTGCAGCACGGCGACCTCGGCGGGCAGATCGGTCCGGTAGAACACCGTTCCCGCGTTCGAGGCGTACAGGTGGGTGGCGAAGCCGCCGGTCAGGTGCGGCGGCCGGTCGGCGGGGGAGGCGAACCCGTAGGACGGCCGCCGGTCCGGGCAGCTGCCCGGCCTGCGGCGCACCTGGCACTCGAAGCACCGGCCGCAGCTCAGCGACGGGAAGACGCCCACCCGGTCGCCGACGGCCACCGGCCGTCCCGCATGGTCGGTCGCGACGCCGTCGCCGAGCGCGGCCAGCCGGCCGACGATCTCGTGCCCGAGCAGCGCGGGGAAACGCACGCTGGCCAGCCGGCCCCGGTAGATGTGGGCGTCCGTGCCGCACATGCCGCACAGCTCGACCTCCAGGACGAACTCTCCCGGACCGGGCTGCGGCAGGCCGTACTCGCGCACCTCCACCGCTCCCGCGACGTCGGTGACGATCGCCGCGCGTGCCGTCGCGTCCATGCACCGCCTCCTGCATTCTGCTTTCTATAGAATGTGGAAGACGGTAGTTCGTCCGGTTTTGAACGGTCAATCCTTGTTACCGGAATGTTTCTGAGGCCACGTCCACGAAGTAGGCCCGCAGCAGCCTGCGTCCTTGCTCGATCATGGCCGGATCGCCCTGCGGCGTCGCGGAGAACGTCAGGTACAACACCGCCGCCGTGGACTGGATCGCCAGCCGCATCACCCGGTACGGATCCGGCAGCGCCGGCAGCCCCGCCTCCTCCAGCGCGAAGTGGTAGAGCCGCTCGGCCAGCACGTCCCCGCTCTCCCGCACCCGCCCGGCGGGCAGGAACGACGGGCCGCCCGGCCGGGTGTCGGCGAAGTCGACCACGGTGAAGCCCGGCACGCTCCTGCGCATCTCCACCGTCTCGGCCAGCACCAGCTCCGCCGCCCGCGGCCAGGTCAGCGGCGGCTCCTCGGCGACCCTGGCCCGCAGCCGGGCCAGCAGCACCTCCAGGTTGCGCAGCGCGAGCTCGCGCAGCATGCCCGGCTTGCCGTCGAAGAACTGGTAGATCGTGCCGGAGGGCACGCCGGCGCTCCTGGCGACGTCGGAGATCGTCAGGGCGTCCAGGCCGACCTCGTCCAGCAGGCGGGCGCAGGCGTCGAGGATGCGTTCGACCCTGTCGATGCTGCGCCTCTGGACCGGTCGCCGTCGGATGCCGGGGTTCTCCACGAACAAGTCTTAACATAACGACCTGTCATGTTCTAACGTGACATCCTCTCACGTTCCCCCCAGGGAGGACCTGCATGGCCGAAACGCGCCTCGCGCCTGACAGACGGGTGTCCGCGGGCTGGATGTCCCTGCTGGCGCTGGCCCAGATGGGGGTCATCATGGCGATGACCGTCGGAAACCAGATCCTGCTCCCCTCCCACGTGGCGCGCATCGATCCGCAGCACAAGGAGGCGTCGCTGGCGGTGGTCTTCGCCGTCGCCGCCGTCTGCACGATCGTGGCCAACCCGCTGTTCGGAGCCCTGTCCGACCGCACCCGCGCCCGGATGGGCCGGCGCCGCCCCTGGATCGCGGGCGGCGCGCTGGTCTGCGCCGCGTCCCTGGTCTTCCTGTCCCGCCAGGACTCCCTGGCCGGGCTGGTCGTCGGCTGGGCGGTCGCCCAGCTCGCCTTCACCGCCGCCCTCGCCACCGCCATCGCCACCGTGCCCGACCAGGTGCCGATCAGCCAGCGCGGCAAGGCCTCGGCGCTGGCGGGCGTGGGCCAGCTCGCCGGGCCGCTGCTGGGCGGCGTCGTGGTCACCGTCGTGGCGACCGGCTCGCAGGCCGGGTTCGTCGCGATGGCCGTCCTGGTGCTGCTGCTGGTGCTGCCGTTCAGCCTGTTCACCAAGGAGCCCGCGAGCGCGCCGGCCGACCTGCCGCCGTTCGGGCCGCGCTCGCTGCTGCGCAGCTTCAAGGTGAGCCCGCGCAAGCACCCCGACTTCGCCTGGGCCTGGCTGAGCCGCTTCCTGATCACCCTCACCCTCGCCATGGCCATCGGCTACCTGCAGTACTACCTGCGCGACGGCGTCGGCTACGAGGCGCTCTTCCCCGGCTCCACCGTCGAGCAGGGCGTCGTGGTGCTGGTCGCCGTCTTCACGCTGAGCAGCGTCGCGCCCACCCTGGTCGCGGGCTGGTTGTCGGACCGGTTCGGCAACCGCCGCGCGGCCGTCTTCGTCGGCGGGCTCACGATGGCCGCCTCCGGGCTCGTGCTGACCTGCCTGACCAGCTGGCCCGCCGCGATCGCCGCCAGCGTCCTGCTCGGCGCGGGCTACGGCATGTTCGCCGCCGTGGACCAGGCCATGGTCACCCAGCTCCTGCCCGCCGACGCCGACCGCGGCAAGGACCTGGGGATCGTCAGCCTGGCCAACTCCGCCTCCAGCACGTTCGGGCCGGTCATCGCCGCGCCCCTGGTCACCTCCGCGGGCGGCTACCCGCTCATGTACGCCGTCGCGGCGGCCTTCGCCGCGCTCGGCGCCTGCCTCATCTGGAGAATCCGCAGTGTCCGATAACGCAGTGTCCGATAACGCAGTGTCCGACGGATCCGCAGCCTTCGACGGCGACGCCTGGTGGCGCGAGGCCGTCGTCTACCAGATCTACCCCCGCAGCTTCGCCGACGCCGACGGCGACGGCCAGGGCGACCTGCCCGGCGCGCTGGCCCGCCTGGACCACCTGGCCGACCTGGGCGTGGACGCCGTCTGGCTGAGCCCGTTCTACCCCTCGCCGCTGGCCGACGGCGGCTACGACGTCGCCGACTACACCGACGTGGACCCCCGCTACGGCACGCTGGCCGACTTCGACGCCTACGTGGCCGCGGCCACCGCCCGGGACATCAAGGTCATCGTCGACATCGTGCCCAACCACTGCTCCGCCGCCCACCCCCGCTTCCAGCAGGCGCTGGCGGCCGGCCCCGGCAGCCCCGAGCGCGACTGGTTCGTCTTCCGCGACGAGCCCAACAACTGGCAGTCCATGTTCGGCGGCCCCGCCTGGACCCAGACCCCTGACGGCCAGTGGTACCTGCACCTGTTCGACTCCGCCCAGCCCGACTGGAACTGGCGGCACCCCGGCGTCACCGCCATGTTCGAGGACGTGCTGCGGTTCTGGCTGGACCGCGGCGTGTCCGGGTTCCGCATCGACGTCGCCGCCATGCTGTTCAAGCAGGACGGCCTGCCCGACGTCGTCCCCGGCAGCCAGGGCGCGCCGCTGGCGCCCGGACAGTCCGCGGTGCCGTACGAGCACCAGCCCGAGCTGCTGGAGCTGTACCGGTCCTGGCGCAAGATCCTGGCCGGCTACCCCGGGCCGCGCGGCACGGTGGCCGAGATCTGGTTCGCCGACCCCGCCCAGGCCCGGCCCTACCTCACCGGCGACGGCCTGGCCCAGCTGTTCAACTTCCGCCTGATGCCCCTGCCGTGGTCGGCCGGGGAGTTCCGCGCGGTGATCGAGGAGTCGCACCGGCTGGCCCGCGAGACGGGCGGCTCGATCCCCTGGGTGCTGGGCAACCACGACGTGCCGCGGATGGCGACCAGGTTCGGCATCGACCAGGACCTCGTCCGCGCGCCCACCGCCGACGTGCTGCTCGGCAAGGTCGCCGTCGACCGCGTGCTCGGCGTCAGGCGGGCCCGCGCCGCGACGCTGCTGCTGCTCGCCCTGCCCGGCGCCGCCTACCTCTACCAGGGCGACGAGCTCGGCCTGCCCGAATACCTCGACATGCCGGCGCAGGCGCGGCAGGACCCGATGTTCGAGCGCACCGGCCGCGCCTTCATCGGCAGGGACGGCTGCCGCGTGCCGCTGCCCTGGTCGGGCACGTCCGCGCCGTACGGGTTCGGGCCGGGCGGCACCTGGCTGCCCCAGCCGGCCGACTGGGCGCACCTCACCGTCGCCGCCCAGCGGGACGACCCCGGCTCCACCCTCAACCTCCACCGCGCCGCCATCGCCCTGCGCCGCGAGCATCCCGCGCTCGGCGACGGCGACCTGACCTGGCTCGACGCGCCGCCCGGCGTGCTGGCCCTCACCCGCGAGCCCGGCTTCACCCTCATGGTCAACTTCGGCCCGGACGCGGTGCCGCTGCCCCCGCAGCACGACGTCCTGCTGGCCAGCGGCCCCCTGGACGGCGCCGCCCTGCCCGCCGACACGGCGGTGTGGCTCTCGTGACCGGCGACCCGATCCCGCTGCCGGAGTACCCCCGGCCCCAGCTCGTCCGCGACAGCTACGTCAACCTGAACGGCCGCTGGCAGTACGCGATCAACGACGGCTCGCGGCCCGGGTCGTACGACGGCGACATCCTCGTGCCGTACTCGCCGGAGGCGCCGCTGTCGGGCGTCGGCCGGCAGCTGCTGCCGGGGGAGACCCTGTGGTACCGCCGCACGTTCGAGCCGCCCGCCGGGCCCGCGGGCGGGCGGGTGCTCCTGCACTTCGGCGCCGTCGACCAGACCTGCCGGGTGTGGGTCAACGACGTCGAGGTGGGCGGCCACAGCGGCGGCTACCTGCCGTTCTCCTTCGACGTCACCGACGCGCTGACCGACGGCGCCGGCACCCTCGACGTGGCCGTCCAGGACGACAGCGACACCGGCCGGCAGTCGCGCGGCAAGCAGCGGCTGCGCCGCGGCGGCATCTGGTACACCGCCCAGTCGGGCATCTGGCAGACCGTCTGGGCCGAGCGCGTGCCGGATCGGCACGTGGAACGGCTCACGCTGACGCCCGTGCTCGCCGAGGAGTGCGTCGAGGTGACCGTGCACGCCGCGGGCGGCGAGGCCGAGGTCGAGATCCTCGCCGGCGACCAGGTGGCGGGCCGCGCCACCGTCCCCGCCGGGCGGCCGGTGCGCGTCCCGCTGCCCGGCGCGCGCCCGTGGACCCCCGAGGACCCCTTCCTGTACGACGTGCGTGTCTCACTCGGCGAGGACCGCGTCCGCGGATACGTCGGCATGCGCTCCTTCTCCGTCGGCCCCGACGCCGACGGCGTGCCCCGGCTGCTGCTGAACGGCCGGCCGTACTTCCACGCCGGCATCCTCGACCAGGGCTACTGGCCCGACGGCCTCTACACGCCGCCCTCGGACGAGGCCATGGTGGACGACATCGTCATGATGAAACAGCTCGGCTTCACCATGCTGCGCAAGCACATCAAGATCGAGCCGCTGCGCTGGTACCACCACTGCGACCGGCTCGGCATGCTCGTCTGGCAGGACCTGGTCAACGGCGGCGAGACCTACCGGCCGCTGGTCGTCACCACCCCCGCGCTGCTGCCGCTGCGCCTGGACGACCGCCGCCACCACCGCTTCGGACGGGCCGACGCCGCCGGGCGGGCCGCGTTCGAGGCCGAGCTGCGCGAGACCGTCGAGCACCTGCGCAACGTGGTCGGCCTGGCGGTCTGGGTGCCGTTCAACGAGGGCTGGGGCCAGTTCGACGCCGCGCGGATCGCCGGCGAGCTGGCCCGGCTCGACCCCACCCGCACGATCGACCACGCCAGCGGCTGGCACGACCAGCGCGCGGGCGACCTGCTCAGCCTGCACGTCTACTTCCGCCGCTTCCGCCCGCCCCGCCCGGACGGCCGCGTCCTGGCCCTGACCGAGTACGGTGGCTACAGCCTGGCCGTCGAGGGCCACACCTGGGGCGAGAAGGAGTTCGGCTACCGGCGTTACCGCACCGCCGACGAGCTGGGCGCGGCGTTCGTCCGGCTGCACGAGGAGCAGATCGTCCCGGCCATCCGCCAGGGCCTGAGCGCCACCGTCTACACCCAGCTCTCCGACGTCGAGGACGAGCTGAACGGCCTGCTCACCTACGACCGGGCCGAGCTGAAGCTGCCCGCCGACCTCATCCGCTCCGTCACGAGGAGGCTCGCCTTCCATGACCACCCATGAACGGGAGCTCACCGCCCCCGCCGACCTGTGCCTGCCCGGCGGGCGGCTGAACCCGGCCGCGGTCGGCTGGACCCGCAGGCCGCTGCACCGGGCCAACCTGCGCGGCTGGGGACGGCGCAAGCGCTGGGAGTACTGGGGCGTCGTCACCCCCTCCCACATCATCGGCCTGGTGGCCTCCTCGCTGGACTACGCCGGGGTGCACGGCGTCTACGTGCTCGACCGGGCCACCGGCGCGGAGTTCGCCAAGGACGTCGTCGTGCCGCTGGCCCGCGGCGCCGTCCTGCCCGACCGCAGCGGCGCCGGCACGGTGTCCGTGCGCGGCGGCGGGCTGGCGATCGACATCCGGCAGGACCCGGCCGCCACCGTCATCCGCGCCACCGCCCCCGGCGTGCGGATCGACCTGGAGGTGCCGCTGCCGGAGGGCCACGAGTCGCTCGGCGTCGTGGTCCCCTGGGGCCCGAACCGGTTCCAGTACACGGTCAAGGACGTCGGCCGCCCGGCACGCGGACGGCTGCGCCTCGGCCCGGACGAGTTCGCGATCGACCCCGCGGACTCCTTCGCGGTGCTCGACCACGGCCGGGGCAAGTGGCCGTACGCGGTGACCTGGAACTGGGCGGCCGGCAGCGGGCCAGGCCGGTCCGTCCAGCTCGGCGGCAAGTGGACCGACGGCACCGGCGTCACCGAGAACGCCCTGTTCACCGGCGGCCGGCTGCACAAGATCGGCGACGAGCTGGAGTGGGCCTACGACCGCGGCGACTGGCTGCGCCCCTGGCGGATCACCGGCCCGCGGGTCGAGGTGGAGTTCCGGCCGTTCCACGAGAAGGTGGCCCGCACCCAGCTGGGAGTGGTGGCCAGCGAGACCCACCAGTGCTTCGGTCACTTCTCCGGCCGCGTCCAGGACGACGACGGCGCGTGGGTGGACCTCGACGGCCTCACCGGCTGGGCCGAGGAGGCGCGTCAGCGCTGGTAGCGGCGGCGGGCACAGCAAAACCCCCGGGCGTCGCCCGGGGGTTTTCACCGTGAGAAATGGTCAGGCGCTCTTGCGGCGCTGGGCGCGCAAGACCGCGAGCCTCTCGTTGAGCACCTCTTCCAAATCCTCGATGGACCGCCGCTCCAGCAGCATGTCCCAATGAGTCCGTGGGGGCTTGGTCTTCTTCGACTCCGGCTGCTCACCGTCGACCCGCACCGCGGTCGCGCCGCACATGCGGCACTCCCAGGTCGCGGGGATCTCGGCCTCGGCGGCAAGCGGAACCTCGAAGCGATGGCCCTTGGGACAGGTGTAGGACACCTCCTGGCGTGGGGCCAGATCCGTGTTACGGTCGTTCTCGTAGCTGGTTGCCCCGAGCCGGGTGCCACGAAGCGCGCGCTCGCCCATGTCTAAATGCCTCCTACAGGGCCCCCATACGTGGGGGGTCTGTCTCCCACGGTGTCTAACGCTTGGTACCGTGATGGGATTCCCACCCGCGGGGTGATCCAATCGCGCTTGGGGCCTCGGGTATTCGAGCCCGCTCCCAGCGGCCCCCCGTCCTCAGGCCGCGGCGGTCGTCCGCGGGGCTCTGAGCAGGCTCGCCGCCAGCCACAACCCGCCGATCATGATGAGCGCCCCGTGCGCGATCCGCACCGGGTACGGGCCGAAGAACTGCGGGATGAACAGCGCCAGACCCAGCGCGAGCGCCGTCCCGGCCCCCTTGGGCAGGATCCCCGAACGCCACACGGCCACGGCCGCCATCACCGCGCCGGCGCCCAGCAGCGCCAGCCCGGCGGCGAACATGGTGACCGCCGTCGGGGCGAACCGGAACTGCTCGGCCAGTTCCATCAGCGCGGGCGCGCCGTCGCGCAGCGAACGTCGCGCGATGACGTGCAGGCCGAAGTCCTCGGCCCCGTAGTAGGGGAGTGTCAGTCCGGCGCCGGCCCAGGTCACCGCGGCCGCGCGCAGCGACAGGCGGTCGCCGAGCACCTGGTGCAGCCCGAGCGTGCCCAGCCCGAGCAGCACGAAGCCGAGCATCGCGGCCAGATGGCCGGTGACCCACGCGGTCGAGGCCATGGCGGCGGCGTCGTCGCCGGACGGCCGCACCACCGGGTAGACGAACAGCAGCACGCCGCCGAGGGCGAAGGCGGCGGAGGTGAGGCGGGGGGAGGTCATGGATAACTCCTGGCTGAGGGCGTCGCTCTGTTGTGAGAGCAATGCTCTCGTGACAGTTGTTCCTGTGTCAAGAGCACTGCTCTCTCTTTAGAGCGATGGCCGCAATCGCAGGTCAGGCCAGCAGCGGCACCAGGGTCCGGTCGCCGAACCTCGTCATCGCGGCCAGCGGTGCGGAGGCCGCCCCCACCAGCAGCGGAAGGCCCGGCTTGCCCTTGTCCCTGGCGATACGCGGGCCCAGGGCGGCCATCAGCGCGGTCAGTCCCGGCAGTGGCCTGATCCACATGGTGATCTCCCGGACCAGGCCGTCGTCGTCCAGCTCGAGCTGGGCCACCTCGTTCAGCGGCTGGCGGCCCACCCGGGCGGTCGCCGTGAGCATGCGGGTACGGCCGTCGCCGATGTCGCTCTGGTAGCGCAGGTCCGACAGCACGTCGAAGACGGCTTCGAACAGCGCCCCCACCTGTGTCAGGCCTTCGAACCTGGCCCGGTAGCTCAGCGGTGAGTGGAACACCACGCCGTCGGCGAGGGTGGCCTTGAGCGCCTGGGCGTCGTGCGCCTCGCCGGCCCGGCGGTACGCGCCGGCGGGTGAGTCCTGAATGTGAACTGTCATGGGTTCACATTATCAACCCACTATCATGGGTGCATGAACAGGTTCGGTGAGATGCACTGCTCCATCGCCCAGGCCGTCGGCGTCATCGGCGAGCCGTGGACTCCGCTGATCCTGCGCGACCTGTTCCTCGGCCTGCGCAGGTTCGACGACCTCGCCGAGGACCTGGGCATCTCGCGCAACCTGCTGGCCCGCCGGCTCGACCATCTCGTCGCCACCGGCGTCGTGGAGAAACGGCCCTACCAGGAACGGCCGGTGCGCCACGAATACCTGCTGACCGAGGCCGGGCGTGACGTCGTGCCCGCCCTGCTGACGCTCATGGCCTGGGGCGACCGGTGGTCCACCCCGCCCGGCGGGCCGCCCGCGCTGCTCGTCCACTCCTGCGGGCGGGAGTTCACGCCCGTCGTCACCTGCCCCCACTGCGGCGGCGAGGCCACGGCCGAGACCGTGCTGCCGATGCCCGGTCCCGGAGCCGCCCGCGGGCCGGGCACCATGGTGCTCGCCGCCGATCTGTGACGCTGCGTGTTTGGCGCGAGCCCCTTCGTGAGAGGACTCTCATGGCCCGCTCACGGCCGCCCCACGGCGGCCCCGCAGGCTGAGGGGACCGCGACGTCGATCAGGAGGCGTAGATGGATCTCATGCCACGCTGGCCCGCGGCGGCCGCCGCGCTCACGTTCGTCCTCGTCGGGGGAGGGATGCTGCTTCCGGCCCAGGCGGCGGCCGGGCCACCCCCGGCGCTCGTCCAGGCCGCCCATGACGGTGACGACGACGGTGACGACGACGACCGCGCGGCCCCCCGGCCCGGGCGGCACGCACCGGCCAGGAAACAGGCCCACGCCCCGCGCCGGGACGACGACGTCGAGGCCATCCCCGGCCTGGAGGCCCGCGACTCCCGGCCCCCCGAGCCCGTCACCCGCCCGGCCGAGGCCCCCGCTCGGGCCGAGATCCGGCTCGAGAGCGGCACCGTGACCAGCGGCGGGCACGTCGGCCCGCTGATGCTGCTGGCCATCCTGGGCACCGGCGCCCTGGTGGGCGCCTCGTACTGGCTCTCGCGCCGGTACGGCCCCTGACGGGCGTCAGATCCGCGACGGGACCTCGTTGCCGGCCGCCCTGATGGCCTTGGGCAGGTTCGTCAGGGCGAGCAGCACGAAGCCCACCACGAAGAATATGATCATGGACACGATGGCGATCCGGTAGCTGTTGGTGACCTGCAGCGCGATCGTCACGGTCAGCGACCCGATGAACGCCGACCCCTTGTCGCTGATCTGCAGCAGGCTGAAGTACTCCGCCTCCCGCCCCTTGGGGATCACCTGCGAGAACAACGACCGCGACAACGCCTGCGTGCCGCCCAGCACGATCGCGATGGCGAAGGCCATCAGGTAGAACTGCAGCGCCTGCCCCTCGCCGACGAACATCGCCACCACCACGATCCCGGTCCACAACACCAGGCTGGCCAGCACCGTGCGCTTGGTGCCGAAGCTGCGCGCCAGCCACCCCAGCGCCAGCGCCCCGAAGAACGCCACGAACTGCACCATCAGGATCGCCGTGATCTGGACGGTCTTGTCCAGCTTGAGCGCCTCGGAGGCGAAGGCCGCGCTGTTGCCGATGACCGTCTGCACGCCGTCGTTGTAGACCAGGTAGGCCACCAGGAACAGCAGCGTCAGCGGGTACCGCCGCAGCTCGGCCAGCGTACGGCCGAGCTGGCGGAAGCTCCCGCGCACCGAGCGCAGCGCCGTGGTCTCGTGCGCCGCCACCGGACGGTTGCGCAGCCGCAACAGCGGGATGACCGTGAACGTCGCCCACCACAGGCCGGCCGACATCATGCTGATGCGCACCGCCATGCCCTCGCTCAGCCCCAGGCTGTGATGCTGCAGGAACAGCGCCAGGTTGAGCAGGAGCAGCAGCCCGCCGCCGAGGTAGCCGATCGCCCAGCCGCGCGAGGAGACCCCGTCGCGCTCCTCGGGGGTGGAGATCTGCGGCAGGAAGGAGTCGTAGACCACCACGGAGGAGCCGTAGGCCAGGTTGGCCACCACGAACAGCACGCCGCCCAGCAGGTAGCGGTCGCCCTCGACGAAGTACAGGCCCATGGTGGCCAGCGCGCCGACGTAGGCGAACCCGCCGAGCAGCTCCCGCTTGCGGCCGGTGTGGTCGGCCAGCGCGCCCACGATGGGCAGGAACACGATCTGCAGGAACACCGCCACCGTCAGCGTCAGCCCGAAGAAGGCCGCGGGCCTGATGTCGGCGCCGAGCACGTCGACGTACCCCAGGCCGGGGTGGCGTAGGACCAGCGCGTCGAACTGGGACGCGCACGTCTCGGGCGCGAGGTCGGGGAAGTCCTTGGCGCAGGCCGCGGTCCTGGCGACCGGGATCAGGTACGGGCCCAGGAAGACCGAGATGATCGTGGTGTAGAACGCCGAGTTGGCCCAGTCGTAGAAGTACCAGCCGCGTTGCTCGCGGCGGCGCGCCGCGGGGGAGTCGTCGAGGGCCGCGGGGGGTGCGGTGGAGGCCATGGTGTCGTGTCGCTCCTCTGCGGCCACGGGGTGGGGTCATGCCTGACGAAGTGCCCATCTTCGCAGGTCGTGGGTCACGTCCACGTGTCGTGCCCATGACCTTACAGTGATCACCTCGGGAGAGGAAGGTGGCCGCCGCCGGGCGGGTCAGGCCGCCATGCCGCGCGGGTGCCACAGGCCCCGCCGTTCGAGGACGTCGCGCAGGCCGGTGACGTTGTCGGTCATGATCCCGTCGACGCCGAGGTCGAGCAGGTGCTCCATGCGGACGGTGTCGTTGATCGTCCACACGTGCACCTGCATGCCGATGGCGTGGGCCGTGCGGACCAGGCGGCGGGTGGTGACGCGCAGGCCGCGGAAGCCCACCGGCACCTGCGCGCACGGGATCCCGGCCCGCGACAGGCGGGCCAGCAGCCGGCCGTAGCCAGAGGTGGTGGCGGCGGCCCGCAGCGCGGCCACACCGCGCGGGCCGAGCGCCGAGCACACCTCGCGGCCCATGGCGGCCCTGGCCATCACCAGGCGCTCGTCGGAGAAGGAGGTCAGGCAGACGCGGTCGTAGGCGTTGGTGCGGCGGACCACCTCGGCCAGCGGCGCGATGGCCGCCGCCTCCTTGACGTCGATGTTGAAGCGCACCTGCGGCCACGTGCCGAGCAGGTCCTCCAGTAGCGGGATCTCGTGCACGCCGGCGATGCGGGCCTGCCGGACCTCCCGGTAGGGCAGCTCGGAGATGCGGCCCCGCCGGTCGGTCACCCGGTCGAGGGTGTGGTCGTGGAAGGCCAGCAGCACGCCGTCGGCGGTGGCGTGCGCGTCGGTCTCCAGGTAGTCGTAGCCGAGCGCGACCGCGCGTTCGAAGGCCGCCAGGGAGTTCTCGGCGCCCTCCAGAGCGCCGCCGCGGTGGGCGAAGGCCAGCGGCCCCGGATGGTCGAGAAAGGCGAAACGACGGCTGAGCACGACCCGGTGTCCCTTCCGATGGTGGACGGTTCGGTCACGGTTCGGGGAGATTCTCCCACTCCTGGCGGCGCGCCTCGGCCAGCGCGATGGCCGCGGCCACCGACACGTTGAATGAGCCGACCCGCCCGACCTGCGGGATGTAGCAGACGCCGTCGACGGCCTCCAGCAGGGCGGGGGAGCAGCCGTGGTCCTCGCTGCCGACCACCAGGCACACGTCGCGGCCGAGGTCGGCGCGGTGCAGCGGCACGGCCTCGCCGGTCAGCTCGATGGCCAGCACGGCGTAGCCGTCGTCCTTGGCGGCCTTGACCGCCTCGGTGGCCGGGACCGGCTCGTGCCAGGTGACCAGGCGCTCGGTGCCGAGCGCCGTCTTGCCCGCCTTGGGGTTGGTGGGCGGCGTGGCGTTGCCCGCCAGCCAGATCTGGTCGACGCCGAACGCCGCGGCGCTGCGGAAGATCGAGCCGACGTTGAACGGGCCCGTCACCGACTCCAGGATCAGCGCGAGCCGGTTGTCGGTGTTCCTGCGCCAGGTGCGGTTGAGCCGTTTGACGTCGGTGGGGCGCAGCTGCCTTCTCATCGGGCCACCTTCAATATGCGGTAGGCGGCTCGGGAGGCCTCGCGGGAGGCCTGCCAGCCCTGCTCGCCGAGCCAGCGCTGCAGGGAGTCCGAGCCGAGGTGTTTCTGGACGACCAGGTAGGCGACGCCGTCGGGCGTCAGCCGGGTGAGCCACCTGGTGAGCATCTCGTGCAGAGCCGGCTTGCCAATCCGGATGGCGGGATTGGACCAGATGGCCCGAAATTTCACGTCATCCGGCACTTCATCAACATGAACAGGTCTTACTTTGTAAAGGCCGGCGGCCTGGGCGTTCCGCCCGGTCAGCTCCAGGCTGCGCCGGTTCACGTCGACGGCCCACACCGTCGCCCCGGGCGCCCGCGAGGCCATCGTCAGCGCGATGGGCCCGTAGCCGCAGCCCAGGTCGAGCAGGTCGCCCTCCTGCGGCGGCGGCGGGACCGACTCCAGCAGCGCGCGCGTGCCGACGTCGACCCGGTCGGGTGAGAACACGCCCCGGTCGGTCTCCAGCCGCAGGTGCAGGTCGGGCAGGACCAGGTCGACCGAGCCCGGCCTGCTCGCGGTCTCGGGACGTTCGGAGAAGTAGTGGGCCACGTGGGAAAACGTTACGGGATCCGGGTGCCGAACAAGACCGCGGCGCCGGCCACCAGCAGCCCGATCACGATCGCGGCCACGATGAACCACTGGGTGATCTCCTGGCTGACCAGCTTGAACCCCAGCGAGGTGCCGATCTGCTCGTAGACGTCGCGCAGCTCGCTGCCGGACTCGGCGGCGTAGGCCCGGCCGCTGGTGCCGTCGGAGAGCGACTGCAGGGTCTGCTTGTTGACCGGGACGTTCACGGGCCTGCCGTCGATGTCGACGGTGCCCTCCTGGGTGCCGTACGCGATGGTGGAGACCGGGACGTGGGCCTGCTGGGCGGCCTCGATGGCCTCGTTCACCGACCGGCCGGAGGTGTTGTCGCCGTCGGACAGCAGCACGATCGCGGCGGGCGGCGGGTCGGTGGCGGCCTGCTGGTCGAAGGAGCGCACCGAGTCGAGCGAGTTGAAGACGGCCTCGCCGATCGCGGTGCCGGGCCGGGTGGTCAGGTTGCCGATGGCGGTGACGACGGCCTGGTGGTCGGTGGTGGGGGAGATGACGACGTTGGCCGAGCGGGCGAAGGAGACCACGCCGACGTTGAAGCGGTCGGGCAGCTCCCTGGCGAACGCCTGGGCGGCGGCCTTGGCGGCGCTGATCCGGTTGGGCTGGACGTCGCCGGCGTCCATGGACAGGGAGACGTCGAGGGCGATCATGATGGTGGCGCGGTCGCGGGGGACGCGTACCTGGTCGGCGGGTTTGGCGGCGCCGACCACCAGGAACGACATCATGACCAGGAACAGCGCCGGGGGCACGTGCCGGCGCCAGCCCGGCCCGGCGGGGGCGACGAGGTTGAGCAGCGCCAGGTTGGTGAAGCGCACGGTGTAGCGGCGGCGGGCGAACTGCGCCACGACGTATCCGGCCACCAGCAGCGCCACCAGCACGAACAGCCACAACCAGCCGGGCGCGAGAAACGTCATACGGGTCTCCGGTGGGCGAGGTGGCTCATGCGGCGCTGGCGCAGGACGAACTGCGCCACGTCGAACACCCAGTCCCGGTCGGTCCGCAGCACCAGGTGGGCGATCCCGGCGCGGCGCAGGGCGAGCCGGGTGCCCTCACGCTGGAGGGCGGCGGCCTCCGCATATGCTTGCCGGACTTTGGGAGAAAGGTGCACTTCACGTACGTTCCCGGTCTCGGGATCGGTGAACGCCACCCGGCCGACGTCCGGCAGCTCCAGCTCGCGCGGGTCGATGACCTCCACGGCCAGCACCTGGTGGCGGGCGGCCAGCCGCCTGATCGGGCGTTCCCAGGGGCGTTCGGCGTCGGGGTCGAGCTCGGGGCGGTCGTCGAGGAAGTCGGAGACGACCAGGCGCAGGCCCCTGCGGCGACGGGTGGCGGCCAGCACGTCGATGCCCTCGGCCAGGTCGGGGGCGTCGGGCACGGCCCGGCCGCGCGGGGCGTCCATGAGGGAGTTGAGCAGCCCGTACAGGGCCGGGCGGCCGGTACGGGCAGGCATGCGGTGGATGTACTCCTCGTGCAGCACCAGCGCGCCGAACCGGTCGCCCATGCGGCTGGACAGGAAGCCGATCGCGCCGACGGCGGCCACGACCAGGTCGCGCTTGTCGGTGTCGGCGGTGCCGAAGTCCATGCTGGCCGACAGGTCGGCCAGCGCCCAGGTCTCCAGCTCGCGGTCGGCGATCAGGTCGCGGACGTGGGGGACGGTCGTGCGGGCGGTGACGGCCCAGTCCATGCGGCGCACGTCGTCCTCGCCGGGCACGTACAGGCGGCTGTCGCCGGTCTCGCTGCCGGTGCCGGGCAGCAGCCCCTGGTGGGCGCCGTGCAGCAGGCCGTCGAGCCGCCGCGTGACGGTCAGCTCCAGCCGTCGCAGCGCCTGCTCGGCGGTGTTCAACGGTTCTGGTTCCAGACGACCAGGGGCGGCGGCACGGCGTGCAGGATCTGCTTGACGACCTGCTCGGGATCGACGCCGTCGGCCAGGGCGTCGAAGGTCAGCATGAGCCGGTGGGACATGACGTCGACGGCCACGTCGCGCACGTCGTCGGGCAGCAGGTAGTCGCGGCCGCGCAGCAGGGCCAGCGCGCGCCCGGCCGAGACCAGGCCGAGCGTGGCGCGGGGGCTGACGCCGATCTCGATCGTCTCGGCCAGGTCGCCCAGCCCGTAGTCGGCGGGCGCGCGGGTGGACATGACCAGGCGCACCACGTAGTCGGCCACGAGCTGGTGCACCGAGACCTGCTCGGCGGCCTGCTGCAGGGCCAGCAGCCGGGCCGGGTCGAGCACGCGGTCGGGCACGGGCGGCGTGACGCTCATGCGGTGGAGGATCTCCAGCTCCTCGTGCGCGCTGGGGTGCGGCACCCGCACGCGGAACAGGAACCGGTCGCGCTGCACCTCGGGCAGCGGGTAGACGCCCTCGGACTCGATCGGGTTCTGGGTGGCCAGCACGATGAACGGCCTGGGCAGCGGATGGGTGACGCCGGCCAGCGTGACCTGGCGCTCGGCCATCACCTCCAGCAGCGCGGACTGCACCTTGGCGGGGGCGCGGTTGATCTCGTCGGCCAGCAGGAAGTTGACGAACACCGGACCCAGCTCGACGTCGAACTTCTCGTTGGAGGGGTGGAAGACGCGGGTGCCGACGATGTCGCTCGGCACGAGGTCGGGGGTGAACTGGATCCGGGCGAACGTGCCGCCCACGACGGTGGCCAGGGTGGAGGCGGCGAGGGTCTTGGCGACTCCCGGCACACCTTCGAGCAGGCAGTGACCGCGGGCCAGCAGGGCCACGACCAGCCGCTCGACCATGTGCTCCTGTCCCACGATGACACGCCGGACCTCGTCGAGACTTCGACGCAGCACTGCCGCGTCGTTTCCGCCTGGCAACTCTTCGGCGACGCTCATGACGCCATTCCACCAAACGCGCCGCGAACGTGCACGACGCCACGTCTGTGCTTTCATGGCAAACGTGGCAAGTCCCCTGCAGTACGGTGATCCGCCCCAGCTGGGGCGCTACGTCGTGCAGGCCCGCCTGCACACGGCTCCGGCCGGGTTCGTCTACCTGGGACAGGGACCCGACGGGCGCGCGGTGTCGCTGGCCGTGCTCACCCGGGGCGCCGCCCTCGACGCGGCGGCGCGCGACCGGTTCCTGACCGCGATCAAGGAGGCGCCGGGGCGGTCCGGCGGGCGCGGGTGGCTGGGGCTCGGCCGGGCGCGCGCCTCGGTGCTCGACGGGACGCCCGAGGTGCTCGACGTGCACGACGGGCCGGCGCCGTGGGTGGCGGTGCCGTACGCGCCGGGGCAGCCGGGGGCCGAACGGTTCCTGGACCCGGTCATGGTGGGCGGGACGTTCATCGGGCAGGCGCACGGGCCGGACTTCGTGCCGTACTGGCTGACCGACCGCGCGCCCGCGCTGCCGGGGCCGCTGGCGCGGCGGCTGCCGCTGACCGAGACGCGGCGGCGGGTGCTGCTGGCCGCGCTGGCGCTGGCGCTGCTGCTGGTGCTGGTCACGACCATCCTGCTGTTGCTGCTGTTCGGCAGGGGCGACAGCGAGCCGATGCCCCGGCAGCTCCCGCCGACGGTGTTCGTGCCCACGCCGCCGCCCACGCCCGCCACGCCGGTGCCGGAGCCCTCGCCGTCGCAGTCGCCGTCGCCGACGCGCACCGGTCCCGGCACGCCGGGGCAGTCGCCGGGCGACGAGCTCGGCGAGTCGCCGCTTTAATGCGTTTGAGCCTCACGTTACGTGAGGCTCTAGCGTCCGCGGCATGGAGTTCATCGTTCACGACACGCTCACGGCCATGGCGGACCTGCTCGCCCGGCCGCTCGCCGACCGGCCCGAGGCGCTGCGGGAGATGCTGGCGCCGATTCGGCCGGCGATCCCGGTGCCCGGCGAGATCGTCGGCATCCACCACCAGGGCGGCGGCTTCCGCGTCGACGCCGAGGACGCCCGTTACCTGCCCGCCGTCCGGGCCATGATCGAGGCCGACGTGCTCGGCCAGGTGCGCAGGGAGCTGGAGCGCGCCTCCCACGCGCTGAAGGAGGCCAGGCAGGCCCCCTCGCTGCAGGTGATGTTCGTGCTCGGCGACCCGGACAACGAGCACCTGATGAAGGTCAGCGGCGGCTACTACGGGATGGGCGGCTCGCCCGGCTGGCTGTACCTGCTGGGCTGGCCGTCGGAGGAGGTCATCGGCCGGATCGCGCACTGCGCGGTGCACGAGTTCCACCACAACGTGCGCTACACCAACGTCGAGTGGGACCCGCGCAAGGTCACCGTGGGCGAGCACGTGGTGGCCGAGGGGCTGGCCGAGGCGTTCGTCCGGGAGCTGTCCGGCCCGGAGGCCATGGGGCCCTGGTCGCGGATGGTGACGGGGGAGGAGCTGGAGCGCGCCCACGAGCTGATCATGGACGCGTTCGACCTGGAGGGCATGGGGAACACCCCGGCGTACGTGCTGGGCGACAGCGCCATGCGGCGCTTCGGCCAGGAGCCGCGCGGCATTCCCGACATGGCGGGGTACGCGGTGGGGCTGCGGCTGGTGGACCGGGCCCTGGCCGCGAAGGGGCTGAGCGCCGCCGAGGCCACCCTGCTGCCGGCCGCGCAGCTGCTCGATCAGCTGGGTGAGACGAACCCGGACTCGTAGGCGGCGATCACGGCCTGCGTGCGGTCGCGCGCGCCCAGCTTGGCCAGGACGTTGCCGACGTGCGTCTTGACGGTCTCCTGGCTGACGACCAGCTCGGCGGCGATCTCGGTGTTGGACATGCCCCTGGTCATCAGCCGCAGCACGTCGCCCTCGCGGCCGGTGAGCCGGTCGATGCCCGGCACGTGGGCGCGCGGGCGGCGGCCGGCCAGGGTGCGGATCGCGGCCGGGAACAGCAGCGACTCGCCGGCCGCCACCAGCCTGATCGCCTGGAGCAGGTCGTCCGGTCTGGTGCGTTTGAGCAGGAAGCCGCTGGCCCCGGCGCGCAGGGCGTCGTAGACGTGGTCGTCGTTCTCGAACGTGGTCACGACCAGGACCTTGGGCGGGTCGTCGAGCGCCACGAGGCGGCGGGTGGCCTGGATGCCGTCCATGGCGGGCATGCGGACGTCCATCAGCACGACGTCGGGGCGCTCGCGGCGGACGACCGGCAGGACCGCGGCGCCGTCCCCGGCCTCGCCGACCACGCGCAGGCCGGGCTCGGCGTCGATGATGACGCGCAGCCCGGCGCGGATGAGGTCCTCGTCGTCGGCGATCACGACCTTGAGTGTCATGCCCCTGACCGTAGCGGCACCTGGGTGGGGAGGGTTCGGGGGTGTCCTGGGCTGACGGGGGCGGGGGCCTGTTCCGGGAGCGAGCTGTCCGGAGGGGGCGGTGGGGTGTGGGGGGTCATGGGGTCGGGCGCAGGGGGAGGCGGACCGAGACCGTCCAGCCGTCCTCGTCGGGGCCGGCGCGCAGGTCGCCGCGGAGCAGGCGTACGCGTTCGCGCATGCCGTCGACGCCCCGGCCGCCGCCCCGCCTGCGCCTCCCACCATCCCTCCCGCCGGGGTTGCTGACCTCCAGTCGCAGGTCGTCGCCCTGGACGGCGGCAGCCAGCCGGACCGCGCCGCCGCCGTGCCGGATCGCGTTGGTCAGCGCCTCCTGCAGGATGCGGTACGCCTCCCTGGAGACGACGGCGGGCACGCCGGACAGGTCGCCCACGTCCTGCCGGACCTCGGCGCCGGAGCCGGCCACCAGCGCCGCGAGGTCGGCCAACGTCGCCTGCGGCGCCCGCCGCCCGTCCTCGCCGTCCTCCCCGTCGCCCTTGCGGCGCCGCTCCCGCCTGCCCTCGCCTGCATCCGCGCGTCCGTCCGCGCGTGCGTCCGCGCGCCCGTCCTCGCGCAGGACGCCGAGCACGTGGTCGAGGTCCTCCAGTGCGGCGCGGGCCGACTGCTCGATGGCCGCCAGTGCGGTCCTGGCGGTGGCCGGGTCGCGGTCGAGGACGCGTCCGGCCGCGGCGGCCTGCAGGGTGACGACGCTGAGGGCGTGCCCGACCGAGTCGTGCAGCTCGCGGGCCAGCCGGTTGCGTTCGGCCAGCGTACGGGCGTGATCTTCGGCGGCGGCCAGCCGCTCGGCGGGGGTGGGGCCGAGCAGCGGCGGAGCCAGGGCGGCCAGCAGCGCGCCCGCGCCCGCCGCGCCCGCCACCAGCAGCGCCAGCGCCCCCACACCCGCCGCCGCCCACAGCACGGACGGCCACCCCGGCTCGGCCGTGAGGCCCAGCACCGGCATCGGCTCCCCGATGAACGGCAGCGCCATCGTGAACACCGTGAACGGCGCCACCGCCAGCGTGAACCCGCTCACCACGCCGCCCACCGCCAGATGCAGCGTGAACCACGCGGCGGTGCGCCGCCGCTCCTGCCACGACCGGCGGGCCTGCCGCGGCGGGGTCTCCACGCGGGCCCCGAGCAGCCCCTGGGCGGCGTTGACCTCCAGCGCGCGCACCGGCAGGAACAGCCCGGTCACCGCCACCACCGGCAGCACCGCGACGAACACCCCGACCTGGATCGGCATCAGCAGGTCGGACGACACGCCGCGCCACAACCCGGCGACCAGCACCCCGGCCATCATGTACGGCATCAGCAGCGCCCCGCCCAGGATGAGGCATGCCCAACGGCGGGGGAGGTTCCTTCTCACATCAGGGATTGTATGTCGATACTTTTTCGCGCTGGGAGTAATGCGCCTTGAGTGAAATGCGCCCCCAGCGAAAATAGGCCGGAATTCACCGCCGCCGGGTCTAGCGTTTTTCGCGGAATTAGTTTCGGCAGAAAGGCGACGTCAATGACGGAGACCCAGCGCGCGGCCTGGCCTGACAGTGATGATGTAGATGAGTGCTTCCCGCCAGGGTTTGACCCATGGCCTGACTGACCTCTGGGTCCTCAACGGGATCTGTCGGCCCTGGCCGGGAAGCACTCATGTGCACTCACCGGACGCGGCACCTGTGACTTCATAGGAGCCTGGCCAGAGGCCCCATCACTGTCTTGTCCGCCTTGCCCGGCTGGTGCGTGCCGCCCTGCCCCTCGGTCAAGACGACAGGACGACGATGACCTCCATTACACCCGACACCGCCCCGATCAGCGAAGTCACCGGCGGTGTGGACACCCACCAGGACACTCACACCGCAGCCGTGATCGACCCGGTCGGCAGAGTGCTGGGAACCGAACAGTTCCCCGCCACCCCGGCCGGATACACCGCCCTGCTGACCTGGATGCGCACCTTCGGGCACCTGACACGGGTCGGGGTCGAAGGCACCGGCGCCTACGGAGCCGGGCTCACCCGCCTGCTACAGGCCGAGCACATCGACGTGATCGAGATCGATCGACCCGACCGCAAAACCCGACGGTTCCAAGGCAAGTCCGACCCGATCGACGCGATCCAGGCTGCCAAGGCCGCACTCGCCGGCAACCGCACCGGCACCCCCAAGCAGCGCGATGGCCGCATCGAGGCGCTGCGGAACCTGCGCATTGCCCGGCGCAG